>CBFIAF010000002.1:238881-244141 GCA_965660545.1 Alphaproteobacteria bacterium
GAGATGCGTCGCAGCGGGGCAAAAACAACACTGCGTCTAATAAAAATCTAGCCGATGCGCTTTTTTCCTTCGGCATCGCTACAGCATGGGCTTACGTGATCAAATTGGGCCCGGAGACGCCTATGGACTAAGGCTGGGCTGGGTATTCTCCATGCAGAGAAGCCAATTGGCCCGCGCCGCGGACTTCAACTATGGACCAGCGTGCCGCCTGATCAGAAGTTCGCGGAGCCGGCCTATGGCTCCTGTCGAGCAGTCGACCTGCCACAGCGCGATCTGAAAGGCGGGGCCGGCGTTGTGCTTGCTGGGAGATGCGGCTGCGCTGAAGGACCAATGTGCATAGCGACGCTAACCACTTTGATCCATGCACGTATTGACGCCGATGCGGACACGGCGATGGCGCTAGAGCCAGCAGATGAGCTTGGCTCTATGTGCAGGAGGTAAGCATTCGGATCGACGATGGCGACGAGGAGATTGAGGCTGGCACCCGGGCAACCCTTTGGTCGGAAAGGTCGATACAACTCACAAGGAATAAAGCGTCAGCTCAGGTCGAAAGTCTTGGAGGGGAAACTGCCGTACGCCCAATTCTAATCGTTGGTCCGTTTGTTATGGACAGTGCCGAAAGGCTAACCCAAGCCCGTCATGATTTTTTGGCGGAGAATATGGCTTGCCTAAAGGGCGCACCGTTACATGTGATTATCCCCGGGCTGTTGGAGCCTGTGGGTACAGTTTGTGATGAACAGGCAGACCATTTGATCCCTAATAAAATCAGCTTGCGGCGCGTTTACCCGACAACGAGCAGCCCTATGTTAATAAATAAAGAATCACATCTATCTACCATAGTTTGGGAGCGTTGGATTTGTCAGAAGAATCACGGGTAACGATGATCAGGGCGGAACTGGCCGCCTCGATTGAACTGCAGAAGCCGACGGCCGAGAGCGTCGACCTATTGATCAATTTAAGAGAGGCGCTCTGGGATTATGAACAGGCGACCGGCAAGGATCACGAGGTCGAAGACGAATTCCATTTTTTGGAAGGTGCTATATTTCCTGATGCGCAACGAAGCTGCAGGAAGAATTCTATCAATTTCCCTAAACGCCATACGAATGCATTTAAGTAAGCGGGGATGTCATTTAGGCGGGCTGGATGCGCCGCGAGGTGGTCATCGCTCGCTAAGTGGTTCGGGTTTAACCTTAGTGGATATGCGGCCTCTGCTCGAGGGGAAGGGTGATTGTAAATGGCTGGAAAAGCCTTGGGGTCAAGCTTTGATAACCGAAAACATCACGTATGCGATCAGCCTACGCTTCCAGTGCAAGGTCCTTCTTTTCCGTATAGCCTAAGCGATTGTAATTTTTATTTACTCCGCCTTTCGCATGTTTCAGCGCGCGGCAGATGGTTGACACGACGACGCTAGGGGCAGCTGTGCCCGTGCCATAAGCTCCAAGACCGCCTAAGCCAAAAGTGTACTAAAAAAGTGCCAATCGGGCGTTCTATTTTATAATTAGTTACTTTGTACACTCTAAATGCTCTTTACTAAGCCGTATTGTCCGTGGGGCACAGGACCTTGCTTTTTGAGGATTTGTAAATTGATTTAACCGTTGCACAGGGCCGGTAAAGGGCGCATGTAGGATGCCAATAAAGTTACAATACAGACACCTCAAGGGGCTCTATGGAGTTTACAGAGCCTATATAAATGCGACAATGTAAACCGTTGCGTGGAATGCAGGATATTGCATAAGTTTAGTCCATCAGAACGGGTATGGTAGGAGCGGCGGTTCGCTTCTCAGTGAGGTGCCCGTCTGGGGTCATAAGGGGACTCCTGCGTATCTACACATGACCACTGCAGCAGATTAGGATTTTAAAAATGTGCAAGTTGTACAATTCATAGATAAACAATATGTGTGTTGTGCACAGTTTGAAAATTAAATTCATGGTTTTTAGTGATTACTATTGAAATTTATTCCAAAATATGATGTTCTTTCATCTGGATTTTAGGTGAAGAATTCAAAATGAATATTTTATATAAATATATTTTAGTAGCTCTCGGCGTGGTAACGCTGTGTTTGTTAGTGTATAATAACTTATCTTTTTTGATATTATAAAAACTCATCTCCTATGAAGTAAGTTAAATTTGTAGCAGGTGTATTAACCGACTTAGGTAAGTCTCAGGTAAATCTAAAATATTTAAATAATTAGACTGTGTATGTGTAAATACTACCGCTCTCGAACGGTAGAACCAGAGGATGGGTTTTGATATAAATAAACTACCAGTCTCACGCAGATAAGACATTGAAAAATTTATCATTAGGAGATGTGAAATTGATAGATGAAGAGCCCGTACCACTGGAACTCTGAGTACCACTGAAGTTGTTAAAAACATGCGTATGAAGTGAGCAGAATTCCAAAGTTTTTTGGATGATCAGTTTCCGGTATTCCTCAGCCGGCAGTTTGTTGCGCATTCGCCTATTTCTTTCCGTAACTCACATGCTGTCGCAATCTGAATATTTCTGGAAAAACTCGCTGAGAAAGAATGGCTGCAGTGCGAGTGCTAAACGGCCATTATCGATGCATTCCCATTCATTGCTGTATCCAGTTTTGGAAATGCTCCTACCAGCGCTAAAACAGCCGCAAGATGGGGCCTTGATGACCATCACACCCATGCGAAGCCTGAGATCAACATCAGCGACAATGTTTAACCGCAGTAGATATGATGATGGTACTGGAAAATGAGAGATATGCACTCGGAATAAAGGGCAAGACCGTAGTTGAACCCTACGCCAACGTTATGTTGGACGAAACCGAAGTCACTGAGTTGAAAAATGTTTCAGATGCTTCAGTTTTTTATTCTGAGATTGTGCGGTCCTGATCAGCCAGAACGCATCCAGATCGGCAACTAGAATCAACGCCCAGACCTAAGCCCCTTTTATTGTCTCACGTCAGCCTAGATAAAGGGCAGGAGCCTTAATCAAGACATAATGTTTTTTTGCCCATTGCAGAATTGCGGCTGGGCATCTGTGGCCTCTTAAAACCTTTGTAGAAGTACGTTCACGCCATTAAACCCTTAACAACCAGCATTTATCGAGAGCTACGTCGAATGTGGCTCTGCTGTTTAAGAGATGAAGGCAGCGGGTTACAGCCCTGCTCTCTCAAACGGACAAAAGCTTGTTGGTCGGTTTGCTGAGCAGGTTTCTTCAGCGTATCAACCAACAACATGCGGTCGTAGTTCAGGGAGGTATTCAGGGCCTAATTGAAATCACCAGCTTCGCCTCTCGGTCCCATCACTGCACCGGCTGTTTCATCATCCATAATTGGCGTAATTTTCATATCGATTAAGCCATTCCAATCAAGTGCCCAGTTAGCAAGAGCTGCTGAGTCAATAGATTTGCATACGGCAAAGCCACCTGATCCGTCGATATTATGATAGCGTGAAATCATCTCCACACCTTCGGGAGGCAAACCGCCTGTCGCTAAAAACTGGGTAATTGTTTGGTTCCGAGCATTCGTCGTATGAGTCCAACTTAATGTAAACAGCATTATTCACACTCCAATCGTTATTTCAGGTTGAGGTAAGATCAGACTTCTAAACCTGATCAGAGATGCAGGCGTGAGCACTATTGCTCAACGATTTTTGCACGTAAACTGCCGTTGCAAAAACTATGCCATTTAATGTTAGCGTTAATACTTACTTCTAAATGAAATAAAATCGAGATGGAGTAAAAATATTCCAAAACCATCTGCGACATATGGAGCTTAAAATATAGGCACCATTATCTTTTTTCTGCACAATCAATAGCCGGTTAAAACCTGAGTTGCCGATACAATTATGCGCTTTTTTCAACTCTTAATTTTCAGCTTCTATGAATTCATAGCCGTGAAGGGCGGGGTCCCATGACTACCCCCCTAAGCCAGCCTGAACACATAAAAAGTGCGACCGCACGTGTTGGTCTGATTATCTAACCAATCACATTACGGTCGAAGTTCAATGAGGTTCATCACTAACAATCCTCTTATACGGGTATTGACATGCTAACTTAAGCGAGGAGGCTCGGGCGGCAAATTTGGCCAATGCTGCCAGTCTCCTTCAAGCGCCATCGCTTTCCGCCGCCGGTCATCGTTCACGCGGTCTGGCTCTACTCCAGCTTTACCCTGTTGTTCCGCGACATCGAGGAAATGCTGGCTGAGCGTGGTATTGATGCGTCGAACGAGACGGACCGACGCTAGTTCCTGAAGTTCGGCCAGTTAATTGCCGGCAACTAGCGCCGATCCAAACCGCAGCCCAGTCCATATTGACATGAGCGGTTGATCAAGGTCCGAGTTCGCACACATTGGCTCTGGCGGGCCGCCAACGATGAAGGCTAAAAAGCAAGATGCAGCAGTTCAAATCGCCTGGATCCGCGCAGCGCTTCCTCTCAATTCAAGCTGCCGTCCAAAATGTCTTTGCCGTCCAACGCCACCTCTTCCCACGTCGCATCTACGAGCAGTTCAGCAACAACGCGTTTGAGATCTGGCAATTTTGCGCGGTGCCCGCCTCAGCACGCTGGCGTCGGCAGTTCGCTCCGACTTACGGACTTATCGTGTCAATGCCGGTTGAACACAAACAGCGGGTGCAGGTATTTGGACTGGAAATGTCCGTTCCACATCGCGCTTTCCTGGTCTCCGTCTACTGGGTTTCCGGAACTATCCATGTCCAGGCCGATGACCTTAGACGGGCGCTCCTATGCACAGCATTGATCCAATGACCCAACAGGTCGGCCAGAGCGCCCAAGTTATCAGCTTGGGTCGGGGTGGCTGTCTCGAACTGCCCCATGGTGCTAGCAGACGCCGCGCCGCGCTTTACTGCCTGACCACCAATAAGACAGTGTCATCAAAACCTGAGGTTCATCAACCCTGCTATAAACAAGCTACACACCTGCAATTTGTTAGATTTCCTAACTTTTTTGGCTGTAGTCCTAGATCTTTCTTCTCTATCAAGCAACTAAACTCTTGCATTCAAGGCGCTAAAAATGTCTATCTATTGTCTACCTGCAAGTCTTGTGAGTAGACAGCCATGCGTCGTTCGATCACTCAGTCTTTCATTAGCAGCCTAGGAGCGACTACCGACGGCAAGGATCAATTCTATCGGTGTGATCGTCTGCGAGGCTTTGGTCTAAGGGTGAAGGGTAAGACGGGGGTCGTCAGCTTCATCGTTGAAGGCAGGATTAGAAGAGGTAAGCAGCTGCGTGATACGATAGGCCGAGCAGATATAATGAGTTTGGCAGAAGCA
>CBFIAF010000003.1:0-190672 GCA_965660545.1 Alphaproteobacteria bacterium
AAGACTGTTGGGCTTCATGACTACACTGCCGTGACGTCAGAGAATCATATCAGCGCTCAGTTCGCGACGCTAATGCGGATGTCTATCTGCGACGGCGTTGACTAAAGCGCGTCCAGAGAACACACCGGCTGTGCAGCGCCGCCTTGGTCAAGCACTAGAGCTGCGCCAATGCCTTTATCCCGCAGATAGAGGGCGGCATCGGTGACAGATGCGTCTGGTGTTATGGAGAATACGTCCCGGCCTTTGTTATTTAGCAGTGGAGCGACAATGATCTTGCCTCTCCAATACGAGTCTCTGGCAGGCCGTAAGCCAGCCCAGACGAAAGTGCGGCGTTCGAATGATGTTTCAGCAACAACAGCGCTGAATGCGTCATTCCGATGCAATATTATATATCGCTCACGCCATTGTGATCCAGTCAAAATTTACCGCTGCTATCCATAGGAAATAGAGGCCGCCAATAGCGACGACAACCTCGATCAGCGCAATATGAACGCGGATCGACGTGTTCTGCACGACCCAACGGCCAACCAGATTACCTGGAACTGTACATGCGCCGATTGCGGCACCGATCACGGCCAAATCTGCCGTCAGAACGGAAAACCCGCTGAACACCAATGTTTTCAAGATATTCACAGTGAAGGCGACTGCAGCCATGGTGCCAAGCAAAGCTTCGCCAGCAAGGCCTGCTGCCAAAAAGAATGGTGCTAAGATCAGCCCAGCGCCAATGGCCGCACCTGACAGTACGCCGAATGGTACACCCGCGCCCATGAGTGACTTCCGACCGACCACAATGTCAGCCCGCTGCATCAAGCGCCTGAGCGGGGCTGACATCAGCAGAAATATGCCCAGTACGACTGCCACCCAAGCCACGGGAAGCAGGGAATAAATGCCAGCGCCGACGGCGATACCGGGCAGGGCCGTAATCATCACATCCCGAAAGATGGGCCACTGAAAACCTTTGCGGAATGCCCACGCGCGGCTGGTGTGGGAAATTAGCAGGGACATTGCCAGCACTGGCACAATCGCCTTCACGCCAAGCACCGGCGTCAGGCAGATGGCCAAGATCAATCCGCCCGCATAGCCGCTAATGCTGTGGAAGCACGCAGTCAGAAATGCGCATGCGGCGATATAGATAAACTGGCCGGTGGTGAAGTCTGGAATCAGGGCGTCCATGGATTAAACAAGCTCAAATACTGGCGCACGCGGAATGCTGCTGCTAATCCAGATAGGATATACTGAAATCCCGCCCACAAAACCTAGGCTCGCTTCCCATGACCGTATCTGCAGACGACGCCGCGCGTATCCTTCTTGAGATCAAGGCGGCCTACGCCTATAACGGCAAGGAGCCGTTCGTGTTCACTTCGGGCCGGAAAAGCCCCGTTTATGTGGATATCCGCAAGCTCATTAGCTTCCCCCGCGCCCGCGCTAAATTAATGGATATGGCGGTAGAGAAGATTGAGCGCGCCGCTGGGTACGAATCGATTGACGCAATTGCTGGCGGCGAGACCGCAGGTATCCCGTTTGCTGCATGGATTGCGGAGCGCATGGGCCTGCCGATGCTCTACGTCCGCAAGCAGCCCAAAGGCTTTGGCCGGGGCGCGCAGATTGAGGGAGAATTGCATGAAGGCCAGCGCGTGGTTCTGGTGGAAGACCTGGCGACAGACGGCGGGTCGAAGCTGAATTTCATTAATGCATTGAAGGAAGATGGTGCCATCGTTGAGCATTGCTTCGTTGTGTTCCATTACGGCATTTTCCCAGCAAGCCGCACGAACCTGAAGTCGCTTGGTGTTGACCTGAGAGAGCTCGCCACCTGGGCTGATGTGCTACGCGTCGCTGAGGCAGAAGGCTATTTTGCGCCAAACGTAGCTGACGAAGTCCGCTCATTCCTGAAAGACCCGGATGGCTGGGCCGAGCGGCACGCTTGATGCGGCGCTTTATTGCCAGCCTTGGCGTTGCTGCTGCGCTTCTGGTTTCAGGGACGCTTCAGGCTAGGCCGCTGACGATTGGTATATCGCAGTATCCCTCAACTCTGCATCCTGCCATTGATGCGATGTTGGCGAAGAGTTATGTGCTCGGCCTCTCGCAAAGGCCATTTGTTGCATTCGACAAAGACTGGAAAGCGACTTGCATTCTCTGCGAGGCGCTGCCGACATTTGAGAATGGTGGTGCTGTTAAAGTACCGGTCCCGAAGGACGTGGGGACAGGGTCTGGCGAAGGTGTTGCAGTTACATTCCGCATCCGTGAGGGCATGGCCTGGGCGGACGGCGTGCCGGTTACGGTTGATGATGTGATCCTGGCCTGGGAAGTCGGCAAGCATCCCAAAAGCGGCGTGACAGAGCAGGAAAGCTACAGACGTATTCTGGAAATCCGCCGGATTGATGACCGCACCTTCACGCTCATCAATGACCGTGTCGAGTACCGCTATAATCTGCTTGCGCTAACGCCGCTGCCTGCCCACGTCGAGCGCGCGCCGTTTGAGGCTGACCCAAAGCGGTACAAGAACGAAACCCGCTATGTCACCGCGCCCGATACGCCGGGGCTTTATAACGGTCCTTATCGTGTGACAGGCGTTACCGCCGGTGCCGCGCTAATGCTGGAACGTAATCCGCATTGGGTGGGCGAAGCGCCTGCATTCGAGCGCATTCTCATCCGGGCGATCACCAATACTGCAGCTCTTGAGGCTAATCTGAGGTCTGGCGGCATTGATTATATCGCTGGTGAGCTTGGCCTCTCGATTGATCAAGCGACTGCGTTGGAGCGGCGCATGCGTAGTCGCTATCGGTTTTTATACCGGCCTGGCCTGATCTATGAGCATATCGACGTGAACTTGGATCATCCCGCACTCAAGGACGTGCGGGTGCGCCAGGCGTTGCTGTATGGCGCTAATCGGGAAGCCGTATCGCAGGCGCTATTTGGCGGTCGCCAGCCGGTGGCCGATGCGTCTGTCGCGCCGAATGATCCAGCCGCAGCGAAGGATATCCAAAGGTATCCGTATGATGTGAAACGCGCAGCAGAATTGCTTGATGAAGCTGGATGGGTGCTGGATGAAGATGGCAAGCGGTGGAATGCAGCAGGCGATCTATTGGCATTCGATTTCATGACTACAGCAGGTAATCGTCTGCGGGAACTGGCGCAGCAGGCGTTGCAAAGCGATTGGGCGAAGCTTGGCGTAAGCGTGAACCTGCGCAATCAGCCAGCCCGCGTGTTCTTTGGCAAAACTGTGACGAAGCGGAAGTTTAATGGCCTTGCCATGTATTCTTGGCTCTCGTCGCCGGAGACCCCCCCGCGCACCGGCCTGCATTCGTCCATGATCCCAACGGCCGACAATGGCTGGTCTGGCCAGAATTACCCTGGCTATAGAAATGCCGAAGTTGATGGCCTGCTGGACAAGATTGAAGTTGAGCTTGACCAATTCAGGCGTTACGCACTTTGGGCACGACTGCAACAAATCTACGCGCGCGATCTGCCAGCCCTGCCTTTCTATTTCCGTGCCCAGCCCTTCGTCATTCCGCTTTGGCTGACAGGGATTGAGCCGACGGGACACCAATACCCAACGACGCTTTGGGTAGAAGGTTGGCGGGACGGGCGGAAATAGGTCTTTGTTGCCCGTAGTCCTCCAACGCGCCATCATTCGTGCGGAAACGGGGAGGAAGCGGCGATGCAAATATCTGTTAGCCAAGCGCACGATTTGGCCGTCCGGGTCATGCAAGCGAACAGTCATAGTGCTGAATATGCAGGCCTCATCGCCGATCATCTGATCGACTGCGAATTGCGCGGCCTGCAATATGGCGGCCTGCCGCGCCTAGTCAGCATCGTGGAGCGCCTGAAGCGGACTGGTGCGCCTAGGAAACCCGTTGAACTGGCCCATGAGACGCCCGTCTCAGCCCGGCTGAATGGGCATGACAATCTGGGTTATGTCGTTGCGCATAAAGCAACCGAGATCGCCATTCAGAAATGCCAGGAAATTGGGCTCGCCCTGGTTGGCGCGGATGACACCTGGTACACTGGCATGCTTTCCTACTTCGCAGAAATGGTAGCGGCAGAAGGCATGGTCACGATGATCGGGTCCAACGCTTCGCCTTGGGTCGCACCCCACGGCGCGGTCGATGGACGGTTTGGCACCAACCCGATCTGCTTTGGCTTCCCGACAAACAGCGATCCGGTGATTTGGGATATCGGCACGTCATCGATCATGCATGCGGAAGTCGTGCTGGCGAAGCGGATGGGCGAGGCTTTGCCGGAAGGCGTGGCGTTCGGCGCTGACGGTCAACCAACGACAGACCCCGAAGCTGCACTTTGTGGTGCATTCACACCCTGGGGTGGGCACAAAGGATCTGGCTTAGCGCATGTGGTGCAATTGCTGGGCATGATGGCCGGATCACCGGCACAACCGCCAGATCTAGCAGAATTTGGCTTCCTGATCGTCGCCATCCGTCCGGACCTGATGATGCCAGAGGCAGAGTACCGTGATCGCGCGACGGAATACGCAGACGCTGTCCGTGCAGCCCGTCCTGTTTCAGGGGGCGACCCCGTGCGGATGCCCTTTGACCGATCAGCCGAGGTCCGGCGGCAGGCGCGCACGCGTGACGTGGTTGATGTGCCGGACATGGTCTATGAGCGGCTTCGTGCTATGATGAATGGCGGTTAGGAAAAGCTGCCCTATGCCGCAATGGGCGGGCCATCGCCGATAATCG
The DNA here is from genome assembly GCA_965660545.1 of Alphaproteobacteria bacterium. Lineage (GTDB taxonomy): Bacteria > Pseudomonadota > Alphaproteobacteria > Bin95 > Bin95 > VMCJ01. Next base: position 4,695 of record CBFIAF010000003.1, read on the forward strand.
TTGTCCGGTGCATGACGCGTCGCTCTGTTGGGTCGTGCGGAGTCACCAAGTGCATGGTGCAACGGTTGTCCCACAGAAGCATATCGTATGGCGACCATGTGTGGCGGTAAACGAACTGCTCCTGTTCAGCAAAGTCCGTCAATTCCTGGAATAGCGCCATCGCGGCATCGTCTTGCATACCCTCAATGGCGTCATTGTAAATCGGGCTGATGTAGAGCGATTTCCGGCCCGTTACCGGATGCACGCGCACCATGGGTTGCCATACAGCGGGCATGGATGCGCGTTCTTCATCAGTGGGTTTCCGTGCGGCTGCGATCCGGCTCAGCATCTCGAAATCATGGCGTGCGCGCTTGCCCTCGACTTTGGCTTTCAGGGCCGCTGGCAGGGCGTCATAAACGGCGTACATATTGATGAAGCAGGTTTGACCACCGGTTTTGCTGATCTCAATCCCGTGTAAGATGGAGCCCATGGCGGGATTTTCGCGGTAGCTTGAATCCGTATGCCATTTCCGCGCGCTGCCAAGCTGCTGCATCGTTGGATGCGTCGGCTCCATAATTTGGTCGTTCTCATCCACGTTGGAGACGCGAAATATTTCCGGCACACGGCTGGATTTGATGATGTTCTGGTGGAACACTTCTGGCTCGCCAAAGGCATGGGTCGCTTTGACGTGCTCTTCATCTGTCAGTAGCTGGTCTGGCAAGACCAGAATGAGGTGTTCCATCCAGGCTGCGTTGAGTTCAGCCTTCAGTTCTGACGTAATCGGTTGGCGACAATCCAGGCCGGAGACGCTGGCACCTAGAGCGCCGCCGAACGGTTTGACAGTCAGTTCCATGGTTTCGGCCTCCTCATTCTTCAACAAACTCAAAGCCCATAGCGCGGGCGTGATAGAATAATCCGCCGTCTTGGATGATCAGGAACAGCGCCTGTTCGTCGCCCGCATTGGTGTGCGAGTGGACGGAAACAGGCGGCGTGATTGTCGTCGCCCAAGGAGACCAGTGCTTCTTCCGCCCATCAATCGTCGAGTAGCAATTCTCGCCCCGTATCACGAGCGACACGGCGACAGAGTTATGCCGATGTGGTCGCTGCGTGACCCCTGGGGGTAGCGAATTCATCGCGACCGTTAGCGTTGGCAGCATGTTGCGGCTGGCTTCCTGTTTGTCGGACGACAGGATGAGTGCGGACCCAGCGATATCTTCGCCACGGCCAACTTCATACAGCAGCGCAACCTGCTTATCGATTTCGGCCGCCGGGTAATGCACAACGCCTGTAGGTGCGTCGCCGGGAGCGGGGGCTTGCAGGTTCTCAAACGCAAGCTGCGGCTCGTTGGTGACGATCCACAGCACGGCGTCTAAATCATTTGCCTTGTGGGATTGGGCGCAGTCACCGGGCGTCACGAAGATATCGCCTGGCACCCAATTGATTGTTTCAGCCCCTGATGTTGTAGAGCCAGTACCTTGGATGACGTAATGCACTACGCCACTGGCGACGAAGTTCACATCCAACGTTTCACCAGCGTTGATGCGAGCATACCGGGCAAGCACGAAGGGCGATGTCGCCGGGAAATCACACTCCATCACACCGGATGCATCGCAGGCGACGAGGCCGGTCTGTGCAGACGGATCAAGTGCCCGCTGCGGCTCTTCGTTGAACGCGGTATCTGGGACGGGTGGCAGAATAACGTTGAACGCATTGCCGGTGTTAAAATACCTGGCACGACTTTCCGCATCAGATGCAGGTGCTGCAGGTATCTGCGCTGGCAGATCAGCAATCGATTGCGGGCGTGTGCTATCAGGCATGGAAACCTCCTTCAGGGCGGTGGTACAAGTAACCTACCAGCATCCCGGCTAGCGCGTTAGCTGAATTTCTCTGCGGCCTCTTCAAGGTCCACATGGAAATCGACTTCGCACCAGGTCTGGCCTTCAATGGAGCAAGCCCGAACGAGGCCGCGTTCGCCAAGCACGGCGATAGCCTTCAGGTACCACCAACGCAAACCATTGGGTGTGCGCATGATCTGTTCCAGGGTTTCCCGGAATGTATCTGCACCCTCGGCGGAATAGCGGCTGAAGCCAATGCTCTCGCCATGGGTTTCGTCTGGCGTCAGCTCCTTGCCGACATTGATGATATTATCGCCGTCGAGTGTCACCTTCATGTCGTCGGAATCATATTCAGCTTTCTTATCAATGCTGAGCGTGATGTCCGCAGGGGGTGCAGCAAGCAGCGTCTCTAGAATTGACGGGCGGAAGAGCGTGTCACCGTTTAGCAGCAGGAATGTACCCTGCATTTCATCCCGTGCCATCCAGCAGGACGCGAGGTTATCCGCAACATTGTAGAACGGATTGAATATCGGCCGCACAGTGAACCCAGGGCTAGTGGCTTCAGCGGCGGCCTTCTCCACGGCAGCCGTGCGGAAGCCAGTAACGATCGCTACGTCGCTAACGCCGCCCGCTTTCAGCGCGTTTAACTGAATTCCGAGGATCGTATCGTCGCCGATCGCTAACAGGCATTTCGGGCGGTCTTCGGTGAGCGGCAACAGGCGTGAGCCTTGGCCAGCAGACAGGATGATGGCTTTCATTGGGTCACGCGATCCTATCGCCTTTTTTGATCTGCGCCGTGCGGTTATCAACGGCGGGCAGCATCTTTGCGGGGTCACGGGTTACGACAACATCCAGCACCGTCGGCTGGTTTTTATTGGCCATGCCGGTGCGGAGCGCTTCGGCGAGTTGGCTTGGGTCCTCAACACGAATGCCCTGGCAGCCAAGCGCATTGGCGGCATTGGCGTAGTTTACTTCTTCCAAATCACTAGACTGATAGCGCCCGCCATACATTGCGTGTTGAAGCGCTTTCACATAGCCGGACGCCGCGTTGTTCACAACAATCATGGTCAGGCCAAGTTTTAGGCGGCGGGCTGTTTCAAGCTCTCCGAGAGTCATGTTGAACCCGCCATCACCGGTGAGCGCCACAACGGGCCGGTCATTGCCGCAAGCCAATTGCGCCCCAATCGCGCCCGGCAGGCCGTAACCGATGGAGGCGAAACCCCGGTCCGGCACGTAATTGCGCCCGGCCTGCTTCGTGTCATAGAGGAGGCCCGTCCAGTGAGCCGCAAAACCGCCGTCAGCAACCAGAACACCGTCTGCGGGCATCGTGTTCATCAGCTCACGGATAACGCGGCCCATGTTAATTGGCGTTTCTTCTGAGCCATAGCGCGGCTCAGCACCTTCAACCCACTTGGCCATCTTTGCGACAACGTCTTCATTATAGGCTTTGCGGGCAGCAGCGCGGGCTGGCGCACCTTTAGTCAGAGCATCTGCCAGATCGCTCAAGCCTTCGCCGGCGTCGCCAATAAGCGCGACTGTTGCTGGCGTTGTGCGGCCGATTTCTTCTGGCAGCACTTCCAAATGGATCAGTGGCTTGCCAGCGAGCGGCAGGGAGAAGCGCTTCGTCGCGATCTCGCCAAGCTTACAGCCGATGACAAGCACACAATCGGATTCACAAATCAGGTCATTTCCGATCCTGTCATAGCGCCCGAACAGGCCAGCGTTAAGCGGGTGGGTGCAGGCGATGCCACCTTTGCCGCTCATGGTGTGGGCGACAGGAATGCCTTCTTGTTCGGCTAAGCGCAGCAGCTGCTCATAGGCGTTTGAGAGGTGAATACCGCCGCCGACCATCATAATCGGGCGTTTTGCGTTTCGAAGGTGTTCTGCCGCTTTCGCGGTTGCATAGCGACCGGGGCGGGAAGGGCGGGAGGGAATGGAGAGTGTCGCGTCATCGAACCAGAATTCGCTTGCGTCATAATCATATTCGCCGTGGGCGATGTCCTCTGGCACATCCAGAACGACGGGGCCGGGCCGGCCGGACGTAGCGACGGCAAACGCGCGACGTACCAATTCAGGGATACGCTCACCCACTTCAACGCGCAGGATTTCCTTGACGCAGGGTGCGAGGATTTCGAGCTGCCTGGCCTCCTGGGTCATATTCTTCCAGGCGTGGGTGCGGTTAGCGTCGCCAACGATGGCGACCAGCGGTACGCCAGCGTTCAAGCTTTCAACCAAGGCTGTCGTCAGGTTCGTCGCCCCTGGCCCAAGCGTCGCATCGACAACGCCAACCCGGCGCGTCACGCGGGACCACGCATCCGCCGCGAAGGTGCCGCAGCGCTCATCATTGATCAGCGTGTGGGTCAGCCCAAGCTCGCGCACGGCATCATAGAACGGCAACAGCTGGAACCCGCCCATCCCAAACATCGGCGACCCGCCCGCCAGCTTCAACATTTCCGCCAATGCCCGCCCTCCAAGCATCCGGCGCACAGGATCGTTGCGAAGATCATCACTCATAGGGGGCAAGCTCCAGCTTCATACAATTGATGCCCGTTAAATTGCACGGGCCGAATGCCGGAGCAAGCGCGGCCAAGCGGCGCGGGAGGATTAGGGTACGGTTGGCTCGCGTTGCTGAGGCGTGAACGTGCTGGTTGGCGGATATTTTAATCACAGCTCTGGGCTAGCTCAATCTTTGTAAGGTTGATTGAGTCCCGGTACTTTCGGCCCAAACTGGAGCTTGTCCGATGCTCGAGATGCTGCACTGCGGTCTTCCCAAAGTTGCAGCTCACTTCTCTTCAGATACCACGCCCATCCGCTTCTTCATCGCCATTGCAAATTTTGAATTTCCTGTAGTCTTTGATTGGCAATTTTATAGGACACTTCCGAGGTACGCACCGTGGTCCTCGCGTGCAGTTTTTCCTACGCTGATCGTCCAGGGTTGAGCATCAATAGGAATAAGTCCTGAGTCAAAGAGTCGATGGAGGTCTGCACGGAGAGGGGTGCCATTCGAAGCTTCATCATTGACGCCGAATGATACGGGGATTACGCAGGTAGACCTTAAGAGGGCCCAGGTCTCGCATCCAGAAATCAGACAAAGTGCATCAAATTTTTCGAAAACCGCAGCGCGAAACTTAGCCTGATCTGGCCGTCCCCACACCTTGGCCAAGGTGCGCCTGTTCGTGCAATCCAAAAAACGCCATCCAACACGAGGTGGTGATTAAACTGCCTTACGCCCGTTGAGCTGGAGCACGGCTGCCAAGAAAGGTTCGAAAAACACCCACCCCGCGTCCGGTATCAGCTTCCGTGTCAAAACAGATTTCTACCCGAAAGCTATCTTGGATCATATCCTGCCGTCGTTGTGAATCCCTTTTGTCTACAAAACCTAGACTTTGTACATAACGACCATTGGTGATTCCCAATGAGCGAGACCACACTTAAATATCGCTTGCACTTAGATTGATTGCAGAGGCCCCATCCGCCTACATTGGCCCTCCAAATGCGTGAATGAGTGAGTCGTATGCCAGATCGGTTTGATTATGTGATTGTGGGGGCAGGTTCCGCGGGGTCTACGCTGGCGGCGCGGTTGGTGGAGGGCAGTGGGGCTAAGGTTTGTCTGCTGGAAGCGGGACCGCCGGATTTGAATCCGTTTATCCATATTCCTGCTGGCTTCATGAAAACGCTGACGAACCCCCGGGTGAACTGGCTTTATGATTCGGAGCCGAGCAAAGGCACCAATGGTCGCCGGGTCCATGCACCGCGCGGCAAGACGTTGGGCGGATCATCCTCCATCAACGGACACATTTATAACCGTGGCCAGCGGATGGATTTTGACGGCTGGGCGCAGTTGGGTAATCGCGGGTGGGGCTATCAGGATATCCTGCCCTATTTCCGCCGGACGGAACGCCGGATTGGCAATGGCGATGATACGTTCCGGGGGCGAGATGGCAGCCTGATCGTGTCTGATATCGATTGGCAGGACCCGCTGTGTGAGGCGTTCATGGAGGGGGCGGTTGGCCTCGGTATTCCCCGCAATCCGGATTACAATGGCGCCAGCCAAGAAGGCGTTGGCTATTTTCAGCGGGCTATCCACAAAGGTCGCCGCGTTTCCGCCGCAAGGGCGTTTCTGCACCCGGCGAAGAAGTCGACAGGCCGTATCGATGTGCGGACCAGTGCTCACGCAAGCGGCCTTATCCTTGAGGGCGGGCGGGCAAAGGGCGTTCGGTATGCAAAGGGCGGTCGCGGTGGCGCGGTTGTTGAGGTGCAGGCGTCGAAGGAAGTGATCCTCTGCGGTGGGACGGTAAACAGTCCACAATTGCTGCAGCTTTCCGGTATCGGAGAGCCAGAAATGCTGAAATCCCGGGGGATCGACGTTGTCCATGCGCTGCGCGGTGTGGGTGAGAATCTGCGGGATCATTACCCGGTCCGGCTGGTCGGCAAGGTCGAAGGCATTCGGACGGTGAATGAACGGGTGCGCGGATTTAATCTGGTCGGCGAACTGCTGAAATATGCCGCGACCCGCAAGGGCATCCTGGCATTGTCGCCAACGCTGGTTCACTGCTTTTGGAAGTCTGATGAAGCGCTGGATAAGGGTGATCTGCAGCTAACATTCACGCCTGGGTCCTACAAAGAAGGCGTGCAGGCGCAGTTGGACGATTTTCCGGGCGTGACCGTCGCAGTATGGCAGCAGCGGCCGGAAAGCACGGGCTATATCCGCACCAGGTCGGCGGATCCGTTCGAGAAGCCTGAAATTCAGCCGAACTACCTGGCCCATGAAATTGACCAGCTTTGCCTGCTCGGCGGTGCCAAGCTGGCGCGTCGACTGCTGAGCACGCCGGAGCTTGGTAAATATGTCCGGCAGGAACATCTGCCGGGCCCAGATGTGCAGACAGATGATGAGATGATGGATTTCGCGCGTGGCATTGGCACCACAGCCTTCCACCTAATGGGCACATGCCGGATGGGGCCGGAGACGGACCCGATGTCCGTCGTGGATGATCAATTGCGTGTGCGGGGCATTCAGGGGCTGCGGGTCGTGGATGCGTCAATCATGCCGACGATGCCTTCGGCCAATACCAATGCTTCAACGCTGATGATTGCGGAGAAGGCGTCTGATATGATCTTGGCCCGTGAAGCGCCAGAACCCGTCATACTCTAGCTCTGGCCCTTGCATAGACGGCGATAGCGCAGTCTCCTGTTTGCGAACGGGGAGGATTGCGGCATGGATTATGATTTCATCATCGTCGGCGCGGGGTCTGCCGGATGCGTTCTGGCGAACCGGTTAAGTGCGGACCCGAAGAACAAAGTTCTACTGCTAGAAGCGGGCCCAGAGGATAAGAACTTCTGGATCCATGTGCCCTTGGGGTTCGGTAAAACATTAACCAACTCCGATGTGAACTGGCGCTTTGAAAGTGAGCCAGAGACCCAAGCAGCCGGTAAGAATGACTACCTGCCGCGCGGTAAGGTGCTCGGCGGATCATCCTCGATCAATGGCATGGTCTACATGCGTGGCCAACGCCAGGACTATGACCATTGGGGCCAGCTTGGGTGTCGCGGTTGGTCCTACGAGGATGTGCTGCCCTACTTTCGCAAGGCTGAGAGCAATGCGCGCGGGGCGAATGAATTTCACGGCGATGATGGGCCGCTTAAGGTCTCTGACCTGCCAGACGTGACGCCGATTGTCAGAGCGTTTCTGGCGGCTGGGCAAGAAGTCGGCTTGCCACTGAACCCAGATTTCAACGGACCTGATCAGGAGGGCATTGGGATCACACAGGTGACGATATCGAAAGGCAGGAGAAATAGTGTCGCGCAAGCGTACTTGAAGCCCGCCCGGTCGCGCCCCAACCTGCATGTAGAAACTAATGCTCATGCGCATCGAGTGGTTTTTGAAGGCACAAAGGCTGTCGGTGTTGCCTATGGTGTGAGAGGGTTAATTAAGGAAGCTAAAGCAGGTAGGGATGTTATTTTGAGCGGAGGGGCTTATGGGTCACCACACCTGTTGCAGCTATCTGGCGTCGGTGATCCTGAACGGCTGAAGGCAGCTGGTATCAATGTGCAACACGCATTGCCTGCCGTGGGTGCGGCCATGCAGGACCACCAGATTTTCCGAATGCGTTGGCGGCTGAAAGGCAAGCTCGGCACGTTTAATGAGCGTGTGCATGGCTTACGAGCGCTTGCCGAGGGTGCCCGATATCTCGTCAATAGGACCGGCGTGCTGGCCAATCCAACCAATCCCGTGAATGCGTTCTTCCGCAGCCGACCAGAGCTGGCGTCGCCAGATATCCAGCTGCAATTTTTTCCAGGCAGCTATCGCTCTATCCGGGACCGCACGTTGGATAAGGAGCCTGGCGTTACACTTGGCCCGACGCTGCTGCGATTGGAGAGCCGTGGGTCCGTCAATGCCAAGTCTGCCGATCCTCACGCAGACCCAGCGATCCACACAAATATTCTGGGGACAGAAGCAGATCGTGAAACCACAATCCGCGCGATGCGTTTTACTCGTAGCTTGATGGAGACGGCGGCAATGCGCCCACATTACGGTTATGAAATTGGCCCTGGAATTGATGCACAGACGGATGATGAACTTATGGCCTATGCCCGCGAAATTGGTGGATCAAACTGGCACCCGGCAAGCACTTGTAAAATGGGGGTCGATGGTGACCCCTGCACTGTGGTAGACACTGCCTTGCGCGTACGCGGTATCCAAAATCTGCGCGTGGTCGACGCGTCTGTGATGCCGACAGTGGTATCTGGAAATACGAACGCTCCAACAATCATGATCGCGGAAAAAGCCGCTGATCTGATGTTGAGAAGCTAGCGGGGACCTAATTTTGAACGATGCGCAATTTACAGGCCTAGCCTGGAACATCACCCAAGGACGATGGGCTGATCTTCGCCGTCACGACCGATGGCTGTGGCGGCGCGGCGCTGGGCGATTGGTCAGTTGTCGATAAATGGCGGGAGGGTGATGCGCCTATTTGGCTGCATCTTGACTGTACTTCGCCACGTTTAAAAAATTGGCTTAATGATGATAGGGGACTGACGCCGATTACGGTTGAAGCGCGTTTAAGCGGCGGAAACCCGGCCCTGTATGTTCTACGCCAAGCGCGGCAGGGTCGCGATCTTACGCGGCGTCAACACTAACCCCAGTGCCGATGCGGGGGACTTGTTTTCACTCAGGATTTGGTCAGATGGGCAAGGGATCGTCACGCTGCGTAATTAACTCCTGCATACTCCGCGCGATATTCTGTCCCACTATCTGGAAGATCAAACTGGCCCTGAAATGATCCCATCGCTCTTTGAGCGGCTCATCACCAGGCTGACGGAGCGGATGGCGGGCACCATCAACGGTTTTGACTATACGTTGGATCAAATTCAATCCGCTGGGACAACGACAGAGCCGGTTGCAGCGCTTAAACAAATACGCAAAACCCGACAGGATATCTTGATCCTGCGCCGGTGCATGGCGCCGCAGCGTGATGGAGTCTCTATGCTCCACGCCGACCCGCCAAAATGGTTCGCTGAGGGGAATCGGTAGCGCCTTCGCGAGACCGCGAACCGATTGATACAATATGTGGAAGGAGTTGGACGCGGCGCGTGAGCGAGCTGGTGTGCTTGATGACAGTATCGGCAACCAAGTATCAGAGAAAATGAATAAGAACATTTACGTTCTGTCGGTCATCGCGGCGATCTTCCTGCCGCTTGGTCTTGTATCTGGCCTGCTCGGTTTTAATGTTTGTGGCATTCCCTGGGCGGAGAATACAAATGGATTTCTGCTGACAGCGCTCTGCATTGGCGCAATCTTCGGATTTGAGATCGTGCTCTTCGAGTTTTGAAATGGATTTAGCCGATATGACCAGCGCCGACCCGACGCAGGAGAATATTCATGGCTGATTCCAAACCTGATGTGGCCACACCGCCGCCAGAAAATGCTGAGCAGGTTGTTGAAGCCTTGGGGGGCGAATACAGCCTGTCCTCGCGTATATACAAAAACGAGAGAAAGCCTCGCTGAGACGTATTTCTCGGTCGATGGTCTCATTTTGCTTGCGGTCGTCGCAGGCGCTGGTGGTATTTTCCGGCGCTATCGGCATTGGCTTCGGTTTGGTTCACAGGTGATCTTCAGCAATCGAGTGGCAGGCATTATCATGCTGTTTGAAGGCGGCATTATGGTTGGCGACTTCGTGGACCTAGACCAAGGATTAACGGGTGAGGTTAAGGAGATTGGCATTCGGGCGACGCGAGTCACGACGAATGACAATGTTGATATCCTGGTCCCGAACGCAGAGTTCATTAACAATCGCGTGACCAACTGGCGGCTGCGTGAAGGCTTCCGCCGCATGCGGTTTTCCTTCGGCGTCGCCTATGGCACGGATAAGGACCTTGTGCGCAAAGCAGCGTTAGAGGCGGCAGAGGATATGCCGCATCAGCTTATGGGCACTGGCGCACTCGCCCCTGGAAGTTTGGTTGACCGGGTTTGGTGACAACAGCCTGGATTTTGAGCTCGTCGTATGGCCCGCCTCAGAGGCCGTGAAGCGGCCTGGACGGGTGAACGCAGATCATACATGGGCGTTGAAGACAGCGCTGACGAAATACGGCATCGAAACTCCATTCTCTAAGCGTGACCTGCATTTCCGGTCTGGCGAAATTCCCGTGTGGATTGATCCGTCAGCATCACCTAAAGAAAGCTCCTAAAGATGCCTGCTGACAGTTCCACACGCGTTGTAATGATCGTATTGGTCGGCAATGCGTTTACTGCCATCTTGAAATTAACAGCCGCAGCGATTTCAGGCTCGTCCGCCATGTTCGCGGAAGGTGTTCACTCGATCGTCGATTCAGGCAATCAGCTTCTGCTGCTATACGGCATCAAGCGGTCGGTGAAACCAGCGGATGAGCACCATCCGTTTGGATATGGGATGAAGATCTATTTCTGGAGCTTCGTTGTCGCGATCCTTCTATTCTCACTTGAGGGCGTATCTTTGTATGAAAGCATTGAGAAGATTAAACATCCGCTCGCCGCAGCGAGCCCGCATATCAACTTCATCGTTATAGGGCTGGTTATGGTCTTTGAGGGCTATGCGTTCTGGGCCGCGATTAAGGAAATGAACAAGCGTCGCCGCCCTGATGAGAGCGTTGTCTTCTATATCCGTCGCTCGAATGATGCGCCGCTGGTCGTCGTGTTACTGGAGGATGCGGGCGCGATGTTTGGCCTGATGATAGCAACACTTGCCCTCGCCGGCGTCCTTTTGCTGGGTATGCCTGTGTTGGATGGCATTGCATCTGTCATCATCGGCACTCTGCTGACGCTTGCAGCTGTGGTTTTAGGTATTGAGACCAAGGCACTTATTATAGGCGGGGCTGCCTGACTGCGTATTCATAAAGGCATCCCGGGGCATCGTTGAAGTAGATCAAAGTATCATTGCCATCAATGAGGTTTCGACGATGCATTTCGGGCCAGAGGATATCTTATGCGCACTCAGCGTCGATTTCGCTGATACTGCGTCATTAATTGATGTGGAAACACCGATTTCAGACCTGGAACGGAATATCAAGGCCGAGTTCCCGCAGATCAAACGATTGCTCATTGAGGCCCAGAGTGTACTTGAGCTCGCGAAGTCGATTAACGTTGCTAATATCCATAAAGGCGACAGCGCGAAAGCTTGACCTTGCTATTGTAAGGTAGAAACTTCAAACATTGCTTTAGCATCACGGCCAGCGAGCGCGGCTTCCACGGATAGCCGAAATCTCGCTAGATCAGGCGGCTTGGCATGCACGACGTGGGCGAGGGCGTCCAGGTTGTGGGCGCGCTGGCGCTCATGCGCTTAGCCTGAAATCAGCAAAATACGCATTTCCAGCCAAATTTGTTTGGCTTAAAGTGCGAGCGTAACGCCATCTACTTCAGGCTTCACGATATCTGAAAGCAGCAGATCAAAGTCGTGGCTAGCCAAGACTTCTAATACGCGTTGGCCGTCTTCTGCGACAAGTATTTGGGCCACGTGAATGCTCATGCCGTTGCGAATCTAATTGCCCCAGCTAGAGCAATCAAAAAACATTAACGGCCAGGAGCATTAAGGCGGTATTAACAGAGATGAGCCGGCGACGGCTTAAGCCGCAATCGTCTCACCCTCTACGGTAATGCGATGCATCAACCTGCGCTCGCCCTGGTAATCATTCACGGCATAATGCCAAGTCGCTCGGTTATCCCAGAATGCGATGGAACCGGGTGCCCACTGGAAGCGGTAAATGAACGCCTGGTTTTGGCAATGCGTATAGAGTGTCTGCAATAGCGGTTGGCTTTCTTCGTCTGTCATGCCTTCGAAGCGGAGCGTGAAGCCAGGGTTCACATAGATCGCTTTGTATCCGCTGATAGGATGGCGAATCACGACTGGATGCACAGCATCTTGCTGCGCCAACTCAGGGTTCGATAAGCGCCCTCCTAAATCCTCACCCCTTGCCTTATAGCGCGCTCTGTCGCCGAAGACGTGGCGGCTTGAATGCACTGCGTTCAGGTTTTCAATCATTGCCTTCAGCCCGTCAGAGAGCGTGTCATAGGCCGCGAACATAGAGGCGAACAGCGTATCGCCGCCAAGCTTTGGCGTTTCACGGGCCAGCAGCATGGAGCCCATTGCCGGAATCTGGTCATAGGTGTGGTCCGTATGCCATCCGCCGCCAATATTGGCCTTCTGCTCCGGCTCTTTGCGAACCTCGGCGATCTTCGCATAGCCATCTACATGGGCGAAGAAGCGATTGACATTGATCTGTCCAAAGCGCTCCGCTGCAGCGATATGCTGTTCGGGCGTCAGGTTCTGGTCACGGAAGAACAACACGCCATGGGCACCCAGCGCTTCTCTAAGCTGACTGACAGTGCCTGCGTCCAGATCACTGGCGAGATCGACGCCTTCAACAAACGCACCCACATTCGGGCTGGCCTGCCGGATGTTCACATTGATCGCCATAGTGTGTCTCCAGAATTTTTATTTGTGGCTTTCACTGAGCTCGACGTTATATGTCATTCAAGCGAAGTTGTTTTGCGGTACCGATTTAGCCATTCGATTGCTTCTCAAACGTAAACATCAAGTTATTTGCAGGCATGTCGCGTCGCTCTAAAACCTTCATATTATATTGCGCGGCGATTTTGGCAATGTCTTCTGCATCCTTGTAGCCAATTTCTCGATCTTGCTGACGCAGGCTGGCGTGAAAACTGGCGTCGCCGTTAGATGCGAAACCGCCGTCCCGGAGAAATGGGCCGTAAACAAAGAACCGGCCATTCGGCGCTAGTAGCCGGCTCGCACCCAGGAACACTGCTTCCGCTGCCGTGTCTGAAATCAGATGTAGCAGGTTTACTAAGATCAACACATTAGCGCTTCCTGCCGCGAAGGGCCATTCGGGTTGCTCAACATTCAACGCGACTGCAGGCGCCATATTGCGGGCCCCAGCGGCTTCCGCCCATGCATCAATGCTGGCGAGGCGTTCGGGCACAACATCCGTCGGCTGCCATTGGATGTTTGGAAATGCTGCCTCGAACGCAGCGCAATGTTGCCCTGTGCCACTTGCGATCTCTACAGCATGGCCAGTTTGCGGCATGTGATCTGTGAGCACAGCCAATATCGGCTCTAGGTTCCTAGCAGCGGCGGGGGTGTTCAGGCGCCCGTCAGCTTCTGGCGGGCTTGGCTTTATCGTTCCGGTGTAGATAGGGCGCATAAAGCTTATCGGCCTTTAAAAACGGGTGGGCGTTTTTCGGCGAAGGCGCGCATTGCCTCTTTTAAGTCCTCATATTGGCCAAGCACGTTGGTTATGCCCTGCTCAAAGCGATAGCCGTCACACAAGCTAATTTTCTCAATGGTGTTAAGCGAATGCTTCGCCAGATTCATGGCGATCGGACTTTTGGAGGCGATGTCCCGTGCCATATCCATTGCGGCATCCATCAAATCATCTGGTGCGGTGACGGCTTCGATGACGCCAAGGCGATAGAGTTCGGATGCAGAAACACGATACCCAGTGAACATCATTCGGCGCGTGAGCGAATGCCCAAAAAGCCGTATTGCACGCCCCCCGCCGCCAAGCAGGCCCGCATTGATTTCTGGAACGCCGAGCGAGCCTTTCTCCGATGCAATGAAAATGTCGCAAGACGCAACCACCGCCAGACCAGCACGAAGGGCAGGGCCGTTCAACGCGCAGATGACGGGCTTCTTGCACTTCATAAGGCAATGAGAGCTTTTTCTTGACGTGCGGCCGTTCTGCCGGTGGTCGCCTGGTTCAGCGAAACGCCCCATGCAGGCCCTAATATCAGCCTCGGCACCGAATACTTTGCCTTGGTAAGTTAGCACGACAACACGGACGTCATCCATGTCGCTGATCCGGGCAAAGACCAGCAGCATTTCCTACCGGAATTTTGGGCTCACGGCGTTCACTGGCGGATTGCCGATTATGACGCGCTATGTGATCCGCGATTTCGCACTTTTTAATGATCGTTTCTATCGCTCATGCCCCTTGGCGTTTTTGTCAGTTTCGTTACGCTACCGCACCAAAGAGTGGCCCAAAAGTGAAGCCGCCTACAGGAAAAAGAATCAGGGCAGGGGTTACTGGAATGGCATACGATTACATCATCGTCGGAGCTGGGTCTGCTGGATGCGTTCTGGCAAACCGCCTCTCCGTCAACCCAAACACTAAGGTTCTGTTGCTGGAGGCTGGCGGCGAAGACAAAAGCATTTGGTTTACGGTGCCTGTTGGGTTTCAGCAGCTGCTGAACCACCCGAAGTTCAACTGGAATTTTGAGACAGAGGCGGACGAGAACGTGAAGGGCCGCCGCATCCCAATTCCACGGGGAAAGGTGATCGGTGGGTCATCTTCGATCAACGGTATGCTTTATGTTCGCGGTAACCCGATTGACTTCAACAACTGGGCGCAGCTTGGCAATCGTGGCTGGGGTTATGATGACGTGTTGGAGTATTTCAAGAAGGCGGAAACGTTTGAGCGCGGCGGCGATGATATTCGCGGTGGTGAAGGCCCGCTCCATGTGGCGGATATGGTTGAACGGCATGAGATGGTCGATGCCTTCGTGCAAGCAGGCGTTGAGGCGGGTTATCCCGATAACCCAGACTATAACGGCAAGGATCAAGCCGGGTTTGGGTACTACCAAACCACCATGAAGGATGGTCGGCGGTACAGCGCCGCCGCGGCTTATCTCCACCCCATCCGCAGCCGTCCAAACTTGGATGTGCATTCGAGCGCGCGCGCTCACCGGGTCATACTGGAAGGCAAGCGAGCTGTTGGTTTGATCTACGAACAGGACGGCGAGATGCGTGAAGCGAAGGCGGAGGGCGAGGTCGTTCTTTCCGCCGGTGCCGTTCAATCTCCACAATTGCTGGAGCTTTCTGGCATTGGTCGCCCGGACGTGCTGAGCGCCCAGGGCATAGATGTAGCCCACGAGCTTCCCGGTGTTGGCGAAAATTACAGGGACCATTACGCCGCTCGCTTTGCTTGGCGCGTCAACCAGCGAATTACGTTGAATGATCAAACGCGGGGGTTTGGGTTGGTCAAAGGAGTGCTGCAATACGCGCTGAACCGTAAAGGTATTTTGACGTGGACTGCTGGCGTCGGCCACGGCTTTGTCAAAAGCCGGCCTGAATTGGATACGCCTGACTGCCAATTTTTCTTCGCCCATGGCAGCTTCGACGCCATCACCCGGAAATTCCACAAAGACCCAGGAATGACCATCGGTGTTTATCAGTGCCGCCCAGAGAGCAAAGGCTCGATCCATATCGAATCTTCAAACCCGGAAGCCGCACCTGCCATCCGCCAGAACTTCCTGGATGATCCAATTGATCAGGCGTCGATGATTGGCGGCATGCGGGTTGCCCGACAGGTCGGGGAAGCCAGCGCGCTTGGAAAATATCGTGAGGAAGAACTCTATCCAGGTACAGCGCTGCAATCGGACGAAGAATTGCTCGAATACGCCAGGGCCACAGGCGCTACCACTTATCATGTCATGGGAACGGCCAAGATGGGCACAAAGGATGATCCCATGGCTGTCACGGATGATAGGCTTCGCGTGCGCGGCATTGAGGGTCTGCGGGTGATAGACGCCTCCGTCATGCCGACTATGCCGTCTGGCAATATTAACGCGCCTGTTATTATGGTCGCCGAAAAAGGTGCCGATATGATGCTGGCTGATGCCCGCGATTGACCAAGAAGGTGATCCTTCAAGGGTCTCGACCGGGCTGCAATTAAAGGCCACGCTATCTTGGGAATCCAGAACCGGCCAGTGCGCCGCACTCACGTAAAAAGGAAGAAATATGCGACCGAATAAAATCAAAGAAATGTGGGCTGCTGGCCAATCTGCATCCCTCGGCTGGCTCTCTATCTCCCACAGCTTCACGGCGGAGATGATGGCGCGCCAAGGCTTCGATGCGCTTTGTGTTGATCTACAGCACGGCATGTCAGAAATGAACGATGTGTTGCCAATGCTGCAGGCAATCTCACAGACAGACACCGTGCCGTTTGTGCGCGTTGCTTGGAATGACCCAGCGGCGATCATGAAAGCGCTGGATGTGGGCGCATACGGCATCATTGTGCCGTTGGTAAACAATGCTGAAGAAGCCACTAAGGCTGTCGCTGCGTGCCGCTATGCGCCTGTCGGCATGCGTTCTTCTGGCCCGATCCGGGCGGTGCATTATAGCGGTGCCAACTACTTCGAGGAAGCCAATGACCAGATCATCGTCATGGCGATGATTGAAACCAAAGAAGGCCTTGAAAACCTGGATGCTATCTGCGCAACGCCAGGCCTGGACGCTGTCTATATCGGCCCGGCTGACCTTTCATATGCGCTTGGTCTTCCGCCGCAGGCGGATAATCCTAACCCGCTGCATATGGAAACCTGTGACAGAATCCGCGATACCGCACACAAGCACGGCATTAAGGCTGTCATGCATTGTGCAGGCGCTGAATTTGCCGCCGGCGCCATTAAACGCGGGTTTGATATGGTGATGCTAACGTCTGACCTCGCTTGCATGATCGCAGGCGCTAAGGATCAATTGTCTAAGCTCAAAGCTGGCACCTCATAGGGTGGTTTGCGGGCGGGGGGGGGGCGGGCCAGGAGTGGTCGGGTCTCCCCCTATTGTTTCGCCGAAAATTTTGAATGAATATTAAATTGCCCAAACGTGTAACTGCCCGCTAAATTTGTGTCGAAGATAGATATCCGGAGGAATCGCCATGCGCTTTACTGAAGCCCAGATTCAGCAATACGAAACTGAGGGATATCTTTTTCCCATTAACGTATTTGACGCCGATGAAGTGGCGCAGCACCGTGGAAGCCTGGAAGCCGTTGAAGCAAGAAACGGCGGCAAACTGTTGCCAGAGCAGCGCCCAAAATCGCACCTCCTGTTTAAATGGCTGGATGACCTTATTCGCGATCCGCGTGTGCTTGATCCGATAGAGCAATTGATCGGGCCGAATATTTTATGCTGGAACACCATCTTTTGGATTAAGGACGCAGGCTCAGAAAGCTTCGTTTCCTGGCACCAGGATAACCGCTATTGGGGTCTTTCGAGCGATAAGGTCATTACGGCTTGGCTCGCCCTTTCACCAGCCCAGGTCGAAAATGGCTGTATGCGCGTCATGCCTGGGACTCACCGGGGCGGTTTGCTCAACCACGAAGATCGCTACGACGATGATAATATGCTGACTCGTGGCCAAGAAATCACTGAGGGCGTAGACGACGCCCGTGCTGTTCATATGCCGCTCCAGCCGGGGCAGATGTCGATCCACAACTACCGCGCCGCCCACGCAAGCGGCCCGAACACAGGCGCTGACCGCCGTATTGGCGTGTCTATGCACTTCATGCCGGTAGAGACTGAGCAGGTCGTCGGAGACTGGGACTCTGCAGCCCTTGTGCGTGGCCAGGACCCCCACCGTGCATTTGAACATACGCCGCGGCCAACACGTGACCTGGATCCTGCCATTTCCGCTTTCCACGCCAAAGCCGCTGAGGCCGTCAACAATATTCTATATGAAGGTGCGGCCACGAATAGCGCTAAGCTGTAATAGGCGCATAAGTAAGCGTCCGCCCTAACAGTTCGGCCCGTTAACGACAGCATACGCGGCGCTACATCGGCAGCAATTTGGATGCTTAGTACTTTCGCGCACCCGCTTCAGATGCAGCGCGCGGAACCAAAGCTTTTACCAGGTTTTTCATATCTAACGTGCCGACCTGGGCACCGTTTTGCGTGACGAGATAGGTGTGTGACGTGTCGCCGCCAGATGTGCTGATCAGGCTTTCAAGAGTATCATCAAAATCAACCTCGCCATGGGTGTCAATGGGCGTGGGAGCACCATCCAGGGGATTCATAATTGAGCGAACGCGCAGAACTCTGGCCCGGTTGATGTCGCTGACAAAGTCTTCGATATACGGATCATTCGGATTGAGCAGAATATGCTGTGGCTCGCCCTGCTGCACAATTTGGCCGTCTTTGAGAATGACCAAGTGATCAGCCAGCTTCAAAGCCTCATCCAGATCATGTGTAATGAAGACAATTGTCTTCTGCAGCTCGGTCTGTAATTCGAGCAACAGGTCCTGCATATCCGTGCGGATCAGCGGGTCAAGCGCAGAGAATGCTTCATCCATCAGCATAATCGGCGCATTTGACGTTAGCGCCCGCGCGATGCCGACCCGCTGTTGCATACCGCCGGAAAGTTGATGCGGATAATGTTTGTCGAAGCCCTCTAGGCCCACGCGGTCCAACCACTTGTGCGCTTTCATAAGATATTCGCGCTGGGCAACGCCACGAACCTTCAACGTAGTGCCAGCATTTTCAGCCACTGTGCGGTGGGGCAAAAGTGCGAATTTCTGGAACACCATGGACATCACTTCGCGGCGCATCGTCCGAAGCTGTTGCTCGTCATAATCCAGCACATTTTCGCCATCTACCTCGACCCGCCCATGTGTGGGCTCAATCAGTCGGTTAAGGTGTCGAATTAGCGTGGACTTGCCGGAGCCTGACAGGCCCATAATGACAGTGATTTCGCTTTCGCGCATACCAACGTTGATGTTGCTCAAACCAAGCACGTGGCTGTGCTGGTCAAGCAGTTCAGTTTTGCTGGCACCATTTAGCACATGCTTCAGCGCCGCTTCTGGGTCTGTCCCGAAGATCTTGTAGAGGTCGCGGATCGAAATTTTAACTGGATTGATCAACGCGCTGCCTGCCCTAATTTTTCTGCGCGGCGTTGATACGGTTCAACGCAGCCTTCGTAACCCGGTCGAGAATAATTGCCAGCAGGACAATGCCCAACCCAGACACCAGCCCAACCCCAAGCTCTAGGTTCCGAATACCGCGTAACACCAGCACCCCAAGGCCCGGTGCTGAGACAAGTGATGCGATGACGACCATCGCCAAACTCATCATGATTGTTTGGTTCACCCCGGCCATAATATTAGGCAATGCTAAGGGTATCTGCACGCCGAACAGCTTTTGACGATCCGTCATGCCGAAAGAATCAGATGCTTCAATGACTTCCTCATCGACAAGCCTGATTCCAAGGTCAGTCAGCCGGATCACTGGGACAATGGCATAGAGGATGATCGCGATGCCATACAGCTTTGGTTCTGTGACTGAAAACAGGAAGATTAGTGGGATCAAATACACGAATGCTGGTAGCGTCTGGAGCATGTCTAGGACCGGTATTGTGAGCCGTTGCAGCGTATTGCTACGGGCCATGGCGATGCCTATCGGCACGCCCATCAATACACATAAAAAGGCGCAAACGAAGATGATCGCGAGCGTTTGCATCGCATAGTCGTAGTGATCAATCAGGGCCAAAAAGCCTAGGCATGCCACCACAAGTCCAACCATCTGCAATGACCTGGATACCAAAAATACAACCAACATCAGTATAGGAAACATCAGCCACCATGGCGTTACTTCAAAACTGTATAGCGCGAATTCCAAAACCCAGCTGAGCGGCTGGGTGATAGGGTCAAGAACAAATTGCAGCGGGTTCTTGATCGCCAGAAACGCGTTTTCGACACCTTTTGTCAGGTCCCGCGATTGTGCGACGCGCCCGCAAGCATCGTTAAGCGCATCTAGGGAAGGAAACGGCAAATCCCAGATTGATGATTCTTTCGGACCATTTGCCTTGGCGAGAAGATCGGCCATGGACAGCGGGCCATCACCGGTCTTTCCAGCACCGCACCAGGCGCGCAAGCCTAGGCTGTCGAATAGAAAATCATAGGTCGCCATGGAATATCCGTTCGCCATTCAATGCGGATATAAAGCCGTCAGGCATCACGTCTGCATAGATGGACACGCGGTCAAGCCGGGCAGGCACGCGGCCTGCCCGGCTTTCAAGTTATTTGATGAATGCGGACAATTTCGCCCGTGCGTCGTCATTGACCCATTTCGACCACACATCAGCCTCGGTCGTTAGGAAGTAAACAGCCGCTTCTTCTGCGGATGCGCTGTTCTTTTCTTGCCATGCCAAGAGGCGGCTAAGCAAGCCGATTTCGAAGCTAACTTTGCCCATCAAAGCAGCAACTTCAGGCTCGCGCTTGGCGAGATCGGCGGTTGCGACCGTGAGAACAGGGGCCGGCGGGAAATCAGAAACAGCAGGCTTCGCGTTGTCTTTATTCGAGTTCCGTTTATGAGCGTCCATGTCGATGTCGCCGATTGCGACTTTCGTCATCTTGTACTTGCCGAGAACCGCAGTCGGCCCCCAGTAGTAACCGAACCATGGCTCTTTGTTTTCATACGCAGCAGCGATGGAAGTAGACAGCGTTTCGCCTGAACCATGATCAAAAACATCAATCGTGCCGCGCATTTCGAGCGCTTTGATCAGGTTATCATTAACGATTCGGCAGCCCCATCCGTCGGGGCAGTTGTTAAAGCGACCACCGACCAATTTTGGATTGGCCAGAATGCCTTTCACAGTGGCGAGTTCTGGATGCGCGTCTGCCAGGTAGGTAGGGATCCACCAACCTTCTACGCCGCCTGGATCAAATACCTCTGCAAGGCGGGTGACTTTACCTTCGGCTTCGAGCTTGGCATATACCGCGCCGGTGGAATTCAGCCACAGTTCGGTCACGATGTCTGGTTCGCCATTTTCAGCCAGTGAAGCCACAGATGTGGTTGTCGCTGAAGGAACTTTCTCTACAGAGCAGCCGTAGCCTTGCTCCATCAAAAACTTGGAAACTTCAGTAATAATCTGGGACGATGCCCAGTTCATTTCGGTGATTGAAACTTTACCGCAAGCGGCGTGAGCCGCGCCTGGAAAGCTTAAAGCAATAGTTGAAGCAACGCCGACTAATCCGGCAAGAATGCTCTTCCGCATGTTTTTCTCCCTTTTGCAAAAGCGCGCGCTAGGGTGCTTTGGCTACTTGCCAAACCCAGGCTCACGTCTTTCTTTCTAAGACTTATAGCGTAGTCCGCGACCCGCGCTTTTACAAGGTCGGCCCTGGAAATTTCATCGACCTAACTTCATTCTCGAGCAAGCTGAACAGTCATTTGCGCTTGGCTAACGCTCTATCAGCTGCCCGTTGCAAGACCTTCGATAGAAGCCCAAAGAGCATCATCAATGGTGACGGGATCTCTATCTTTGCTGCTGGCCCCTGGTATTCGAACAGGCTGGTCACCCATGATCTCATTCATGACGCGGTTGATTCGCTCGGCCAGCATTCCAGCATGTGCAGCAGGGTCGATCAGAATGTAAAATTGGCCTAGATCATGTGGTGGGCCTTCTGCGGCCTTTAACCCTTTCACATCTAGTGAATTGACAGATCCGGTCAGTCCAGCCGCGAGGAATTCAACCAGAAGACCGAGCGCCCAGCCTTTATAGCCAGCCGCACTCGCTAAGGACCCTTGAAGTGCTATTTTTGGATCAGTCGTCGGTTCGCCATCGCCATCAACCGCCCACCCAATCGGGATGTCGTCACCGGCAGCATTCGCCATTGTGATTTTGCCAAGTGCCACAGCAGATGTTGCGAAATCGGCATGCATTGCGGGACCATCTGGCCCAGGTAGTGTGAATGCAATCGGGTTTGTTCCCAATACGCGCTTCTTGCCGCCCTGTCCGGCCACAATGGCGGAAGCGTTCGTGAATCCAATTCCAATCAGGCCCGCCGCAGCGATCTGCTCAGTAAAGAAGCCAAGCGATGTGCATGTGTGCGCATGGGCGATGGACAAAGTTGCAACGCCGCAATTTTTCGCTGCTTCGATAGTTGTTGGCAGTCCGCGCTCGAATGCCGGTTGCGCAAAGCCAAGGCCCGCATCCACATTAATTGTTCCAGGGCGTAACGTTTTGACAAGCGGTTCAACGGTCCCGTTGACCCTGCCAGACGCGAGTTGCACGCAGTAACTCTCTAGATAATAGAGTCCACAGATGACATTGCCGGTCTGTTCGGCCCGCGCAACTGCCCGCGCGACAGCCCGTGCCTGCCATGCGGCAGCGCCATGTGCTATGAGGGCCTCGACGCTCTTGCGCTCAATGTCCGCGACTGAAACCTGCATCTTGCATTTCTTTCTAGTCTGTCCGGTAAACGGATATCCCTGCCTTTTATTGTCGCTTGTTGTGGGAACATAGTCCACGCATCTAGATCATCGAGGCAATCTGGCCCCTTAATTTCTCGGGCAGGCGTGAATTAGAAATCTCCCATTTGCATAATCAACGTTTGCGAACGCAATCACCTGCCAATCGAATACGATAGCAGTTTGATCTCCGCCTTTTGCTGCAGAATACGCGTTAGGGGAGGGGCGGGAGGTTGTTCGACCGGTCTCTCGGACTTTTTCTACGCAAACTCCTGCCGACCTACTGGTACGCATCGCGCGCGCCCGCGGTTTTGCTGGCGCGAAAAAAGCGTTGGTGGGCGACGCATTCTTCTGCGAACCCGGCTCTGGCGATTTGGGCCTGAATAACAGAGAATTTCCGGGGGAATTTGCCGTTTTTTCGGCTAATCACGACAGAATTTGGGGAAATTTAAACGAAAGAACAATGGCTTGTAGCCATATTCTGTAAACCGCCAAACAGGGAATTTTTCTCGCCGCAACAGGGAATGGGCGACGGTCGAACAAGGAGTTAGGCGCTTGCGTTCATAGACTGCGGCCTACCTAAGTAGCCGGCAGCCAGTTCAAAATCCTGTGTACCGGGTCTCTCAAAAAGGCATGGTTTCTTCATCCTGGATGCACCGCCAATTTAACTGTTTTCGTTAGTATCGGCATTCGAACGGCCATCAGACGGAACACGCTGCCGGACACAAGGCTGGCGTATAGAGTTGTCGAGGCATTGACACATTAACTGCAGCTGGACAGCTCAGGCGGTCGGCTTGGACGATGCGGCCAATATCCTCCAAGAGCAACCGCTTTCCGCCATCGGTCATCATTCACGCTGTCTGGCTCTATGCCCGCTTTATCTTGTCATTCCGTGACATCGAGTAGATGCTTGCGGTGCGCGGCATCGATGTCTCGAACGCGATGGTCCCTCGGTGGTTTCTGAAGTTTGGCCGCCTGATTGCGCGCAACCTTCGCCATTCACGACCGCAGCATAGTCCACGATGGCATTTGGACGAAATGGTCATCAAGATCCGTGGCCGGCGTCACTGGCTTTAGCGTACCGTCGATGACGAGGGAGAAGTACTTGATTTCCTCGTACAGTCCAGCCAGTCCGGCAAAGCCGCCTGGCGGCTCCTTCGGAAACTCTTGAAGAAGCAAGGCTTAGAGTCGAAGGGGATTATGACTGACAAGCTCCATTTCTATGGAGCAGCCTTTCGGCAGGAACGCCTATCGACCACTTATGATCAGGGGCTTCGAGTAAACAATCGAGCAAAGAACTCACACCGGCCCGTCCGAAAGCATTGTCGGAGCAATCTGACTTGAGCCGGTGAGTGGCGATCCATACCCTTCTCGAATAAGAAACCCGTTCCGCTGCTTCAATAGTTCACCCGAGGTGATCCGCGTTGCGGTCATAATGTACGTTCGCTACCCTGTGTTGCTGCGCCAGGTCGAGTACATCCTGATTGCTCGAGGCATAGACATCAGCCACCAGACAGTCCGTTTCTTTTGGAATCGCTTCGGGCCGTTATTTACTTCTGGGATCCGCAGACGGCGGGTCCACCAACGTTGATATTCACTTTGGCGTTGGCATGTCGAGGAAGTTTTTGTGCGGATCAATCGGGTCCAACATTATCTTTGGCGCGCGGTCGATCATGAGGACGTGGTCATCGACTTCTTTGCCTCCAAACGCAGAAACCGAAAGGCTGCGCAAAAGTTTTTGCGCCGCGGGATGAAGCGCTACGGGAGCTGAAAGATGATAGTAACTGATCATTTAACCACGAATGTTGCGGAGCTCAGAACGTTGAAGATCAAGCTGTGCCAATGATGCGGACGCTGGCTGAACAACCGAGCAGTAGACTCACAAAAACCTTTCCGAAGACGGGAATGGGCTATGGTACGATTCACGGATATTAAGACTTTACAGAAGGTTCGCCTCAAGCCACCCAGCTGGCCATAATCACTTCAACCTCGAACGCCATCTCGTCAGTCTATCCATATTCAAGCAGAAGCGTTCTGCTGCACTTTCGGAATGCCCGAAACTTGCTGCTTGAACTAAAGGCCGAGCCGATTTAAGGAGACCCTTCATTAATGGTCTGACACTACCCTTGGGCGGGCTAAGTTTGGCGAACTTCGGCACTTCAGAACTGCTGCCGTGCTTGATGTGATGCTCCTTGAGCGCAGCCCATTCCCCATCGAGTTTGACGAGGCAAATGTTCCGCCTCTTCTGGGCGACCTTCAGGTCTTTTCGTTTTTAGAGACTCAAACATCCACCGCTTACCGACCACCGGTGACAATTCAACGGGTATGCGGCGGCGGAAATACCAAACTGATCCGCGCTTTTGGAGGTGCTGCTGTTTAGGCACTGACATGATGCCTTTGTGTATCACTCATGTGTATCAGTTGGCACTACAAGTCACTGATCTAAGTAGATTTATTCAGAATACAAGGGGTTGGGGAAAAATGGTGGAGCTGAGGGGATTCGAACCCCTGACCTCTGCATTGCGAACGCAGCGCTCTCCCAACTGAGCTACAGCCCCACAATCGTAAGCGGATCCTCTCGCATTGGGGTGCGAGGCTTACAAAGAAGGGTGCAGATAATGGGGGGCGGGGGGTAAGTCAAGCGGGAGGATTTGGCATTTGGTATTTTGGGCCGAAAGGGCTAGACAAAACCGGGGTGGGGGACGATATTTGGAAATGAACGGTTGGCAGCGGGCGGGTCCCTCGCCAACTCGGTCAGGTCCGGAAGGAAGCAGCCGTAACGAGTTTCGGCCCGGGTCGCTCGCCAGCCGTTCGCTATCATGTCTCATGAGATGGGCTGCTTCACGCCATGGCCGATGCAGAAAAACCGGTCGACGCGCAGCCATACCGCGTTTTGGCGCGGAAATATCGCCCGCAGACCTTCGACGACCTGATTGGCCAGGAAGCGATGGTCCGCACGCTGACGAATGCGTTCGAGCGGGACAGGATCGCCCAGGCCTATCTGCTTTCCGGTGTGCGCGGTATCGGCAAAACAACGACGGCTCGGATCATAGCGCGCGCTTTGAATTGTGAAGGGCCGGATGGTGAGGGCGGGCCAACGATCCAGCCGTGTGGCGTGTGCCGCCAATGCCGCGACATCATTGAGGATCGCCATGTCGACGTGGTCGAGATGGATGCAGCCTCCAACAATAGTGTCGACAATATCCGTGAGATTACGGAAGCATCGCGGTATCGCCCGGCATCTGCGCGCTTTAAGGTCTATATCCTTGATGAAGCTCATATGCTTTCAAACGCCGCCTTCAATGCGCTGCTGAAAACGCTGGAAGAGCCGCCGCCGCACCTTAAATTTATCTTCGCCACGACGGAACCCCGAAAGCTTCCGGTGACCGTACTTTCCCGGTGCCAGCGCTTTGACCTGCGCCGGGTAACGCCTGATAGACTGGCGGCGCACTTTGGTTCAATTGCTGAGAAAGAGGGCGCGCAGGTCGAGAAAGAGGCGCTGTCGATGATCGCACGGGCAGCTGATGGGTCTGTGCGCGATGGCCTCTCGTTGCTGGATCAGGGGATTGCACTTGCCGAGGCCGATGGTCACGTCACGGCGGACCAGGTGCGGGGCATGCTGGGACTGTCAGATCGCCTCGCTGCATATGACCTGTTCGAAGCCGCGATGGCTGGGGATGCGAAGGCGGCGCTTGATCAGTTTAGTGAAATGCTGGCTATCGGTGCAGACCCGGCTGCCGCTCTACAGGACCTGATGGAAGCGGCATATTGGACGACGCGGCTTGGTGTTGATCCTGCGGGTGCTGATTTTGCAGCCTCTTCAGCAGCGGAGCGTGAGCGCGCGGCTGGATTGGCGAAGCGGCTCAATCTTCCAGCATTGTCGCGGGCTTGGCAGCTGCTTTCTAAAGGGCAAGGGGAGGCGTTGAATGCGCCAAACCCAAGGCTGTCAGCGGAAATGACACTGATCCGCTTGGCCTATGCTGCAAATATGCCAACGCCGGACGATCTTATTCGCCGGATTGATAATGAGGCCCAGCGGAATAATCTGGACAGCGGGGCACCGTTCCACGCTGTGCCTGCTACAGCGGCCCCAAATGCCAGTAGGACCGGCGGCGCATCAGGTGCTGGCGCTGCTGCGCCAGTTGCCGTTGAGGCTTTGCAGCCTGTTGATATTGGCGATGGACGGACTTTTCGTTCAATGGCTTCGACTAACCCAGCGCCTGTGGTTGAGGCGTTGCCGTCTGAAGAACAAGCATCTCCAGCACCGAACTTAGAACCATCTCATGAAGCAGCGCCAGAACCGCTTAAGGGCGCGGAATCCCCTGGCGCATTCCCAGATTTTGAGAGCCTTCTGGCCCATTTGAGCCAAGTCGGTGCTGCGCGGGGCCTCTCGCTGCTCCGACGGCTTAGGCTAGTCGAATATGCCGCTGGACGGATTGCCTATGAGCATCAAGTCGACCTGCCTGAGAATTACGCACGGCGCTTGCGGGAAGAATTAGGCAAAGTGACGGACAGGGTATGGGCTGTCGAACCTAGCAGAGAGGCAGGCCAGCCAAGCCAGATTGATTCCGAAGCGAATGCCGATGCAGCATTGAGAGCGCATCCACTTGTTGTTGCAGCGTTGGAAGCGTTTCCCGGGGCGCAATTGACAGTTGGCGGACCGCAACTTGAAGTGCCAGAGTTTGAGTCTAGCGCCGACCTCCCCGACCCCCCCATATCGGATGATGGCGAAATAGGATACGACAACTCCGACGTTGTCTATGACGATGATAATAATTTCGGTGATTGGGAGCTGGACGATTGAGAGGCCTTGGTAATTTGATGAAGCAGGCCCAGGAGATGCAGGTCAAAATGGCCGATCTCCAGGAAGGCTTGGCAGACTATGAAGCGGCAGGTGAATCTGGCGCTGGCTTGGTGAAAGCGACAGTCACTGGCAAGGGCGTGCTGAAAAGCCTGTCCATTTCTCCAGAAGCCATGGACCCCGCGGACCCAACTCTGTTGGAAGACTTGGTTATCGCTGCAGTGAACGATGCTAAAGCCAAGGCAGAAGAGTATTCCCAGGCGGAAATGCAGAAGCTGACTGGCGGCCTGTCGCTGCCCGATGGCATCAAGCTGCCGTTCTGACCCTTTCATGACGTCAGCAAAATCCCATGCCCGCCCCCGCTGTTGAGCGGCTAATTCAGTATCTTTCGCGCTTGCCTGGGCTTGGCCCTCGGTCAGCGCGGCGTGCTGCTTTGCACCTCATTCAACGCCCGGAAGCCGCATTGACTCCGCTGTTACGTTCGCTGGCGGATGTAGAGCAGACGGTGCGTACCTGCGGCCATTGCGGCAATATTGATGCCAGGGACCCTTGTGACATTTGCCGCGATTCAGAACGCGATGGCTCTATCATCTGCGTGGTGGAGCGTGTTGGTGATCTATGGGCATTTGAGCGGGCAGGGACCTTTCGGGGGCGGTATCATGTACTCGGCGGCGTTCTTTCAGCCCTGGATGGAGTAAGGCCAGAAGACCTCAGCATCGACCCGCTCGTCGCGCGCGTGCGCGCGGAAGAGGTTAAAGAGGTTGTTGTCGCTACAAACGCCACGTTGGATGGGCAGACAACGGCGCATTATTTAGCTGAACGCCTGTCGGATACTGGGGTAAAGGTCACCCGGTTAGCCCACGGCATGCCCGTTGGCGGTGAGCTTGATTATTTGGATGATGGCACGTTATCGACGGCGCTCAGGCTCAGGCGTCCGCTGGACGGATAGGGCTGCGCCTTTATTCTGCTGCAGCTGCGCGAAGAGATGCTGGCAGAGTGTCTTGGAAGACCGCGCCAGCATCTTCTGGCTCATCAAGCAAAACCAGATCGCTTTTGAATTCGCGTATAATTTCACGGCTGATCGGCGGGCCAAGGCCAGCACCACTGGTTTCCGGTTGGGCACCACGCATGAATTTCTCAAAGACCCGTTAACGGTAGCGCTCAGGAATGTAGGGGCTGCTGTCTGCCAAAGTCATTCGATAACGACCATCTGTAAAAGCGCTATTTATTTCGATGGTATCGCCTCTGGCTGCACCATACTTAGTGGCATTGGTGATCAGATTGACGAATACTTGAACCATCCGGTCAGCCTCTGCCTCTGCAACCACGCGAGTTGCATTCAAGATGAGGCGCAGGCGAACGCCTGCCTCAGCCGCGGTGCCTTCTGACACGGCAGCAGCGCTAATAAGGGCGACATTAATGTTGACCGTCGCGAGGGGCTATTCTAAGCGACCTTTTTCCATTTGGCTGAGTTCGAGGATTTGATCAAGCAGGCGAATCAGCCTGATGCTTTCGGTATGGATGATGGACAGAAACCGGTCGGAGCGTCGGCCGTCAATCTCTCTCCTTTCAAGCTATATTTCGGAGAATGATCGGATGGATGTCATCGGCGCTCGGAGTTCGTGGAATACGTAGTTCAGAAAGTCATCCTTGCTAGCGTCCAATTCTTTCAGTAGTCGGTTGGCTTCACGAAGTTCTCGTGCGGTCGGCTCAAGTTGCAAAGATTTCTATTCAACTTGTTAGCTATACTCGATGGCTTGCGCGGTCTCATCCTCCACCTTGGTCAGTTCAGCCAGACTAATGCTTTCACCTACGCGATCTGCGAAATCATAGTACGGGCGGATACCAACAACACAATTGACCTGTTGAAGACCATTGCATCCCGTGGCATCACAATGGTTGTAATTGATCATGACATGCATGTGGTGTTCTCGCTGGCCAACAAAAATAATGTGCTAGCGCAGGGCCATTTGGTTGCTGAAGGCGCGCCGAATGACACTAAAGGCGGTCTCCGCGTCCAGGAAACCTATCTTGAAGGGGCGAAAATATGAGCAAGCTCGAGGCACAGCAGGTCAAGCCAACACAAGGTCATGGCTCTGCTCTGGCATTTTTTCTGCCGGAATATGCACGCCTAT
The DNA here is from genome assembly GCA_965660545.1 of Alphaproteobacteria bacterium. Lineage (GTDB taxonomy): Bacteria > Pseudomonadota > Alphaproteobacteria > Bin95 > Bin95 > VMCJ01. The sequence continues at coordinate 33,949 of CBFIAF010000003.1, forward strand.
TCTGGCGAGACCTCCATCGTGCAAGGTGTTAGTTTCGACATTCGAGAAGGTGAGAAAGTGGCGCTGCTTGGCCGGAGTGGCGCTGGCAAAGCCTCAACGCGCCGCAATATTGCGCGTGCTTAATCACCTGAATTGCCCACGGGTAAAATTTGGCCGGGTCGCGAGCCCTTGCACTACATGAAGACACGTCAGGCCACACAGGCTGGCATCGGCCTTGCGCCTTAAGATCGTCGCATTATCCAGGGCCTGACGGTCGAAGAAAACCTGCAGCTCGCCCACTTGCGCCACCTAAGGGCTGGTCCACTGAGCGCCTGTATGAGCACTTTCCACGCTGGCTGAGCGCCGTAAGCAGAATGCCGCCACGATGTCTGGTGGCGAAAAGCAAATGTTGGCGGTCTCTCGCGCTCTGGCACGGCACGCCAAGTTACTATTGTTGGATGATCCTTACGAAGGCTAGGCACCGGTGATCGTGCAGGAAATCGAAAAAAAATCCTTGTCCAGATCAAATCGGTTGGCATGACTACAATCATCAATGAGCAGCACGCTATTGCCGCTCTGCGTTTGGCAGATCGCCCGATTATCCTGCACACGGGTGCAGTTGCTTTCGACGGCACAGCGATTGAAGTCCTCGAAAATGAAGATCGCCGCCAGCAAGACTTGGCGATTTAGAGGCAAACCTTCTCGAATGCAGGATCGCTGCTAATATAGCCGGATGACAGCAAGGATGATTTCAGGCGGGTATATCCGTCTGCGGTCATTGCCGGATCACTGGGCCATAGATTAAGGCGTTGGTAGCGTGCGATGGCTGTTGCGAGTAGTGGTTCGCCAAAATCTGGAAACCAGGGCTTGATGATCGCGGCCAGCTTGGCTGGATCAGTTTCACGGACCAAGTCTAGGGCGCGACCAAGGCCATCGGTTAGGCGTGTGACGCTTTCGGAGCGTGTCTCTATAAATGTGCGATTGGCGTAAAAGCTTGTGAACGCCAATGGTCCGCGCCTAGCACCTGAGGATACGACAGCACCGAGGCTATCCAGTTCTGCCAATGACCCCCACGGCTCAAACGCCAGGACGTAGTCTGCGTCGCCGGATTGAAGGCGGCGGAAGGCATTTGATGGCTCGACACCGTCTTGGCGGCTGATTGCTGCTGGATCTAAACCCAATCGGCGCACATCTTCTTGCAATAGCATCCAGGGTGTTGGCGCATGTGTTGCGACAAGGAGGCGGCGGCCAAGAAGTTCCGCCAGCGTGAAACTGGGATTGGGTGTAGGCGCGATCACTAGAAACGGATCACGGGCAACGGCGAGGCCAAAACAGACCAAGTCTGCGCCCTCGGGGTCCTTGTCATAGGCTGCCATAACGCGCATTGGCCCGCCCCATGCTAGGTCAACCCGGCCAGAGGCGGCACCAGCAGCGGTTTCCTCGCCAGATGGGGACAGTGTGGCTTCTAATTTAATGCCCGCAGCCTCAAACAAACCCTCGGCAATGCCCACATAGAAAGGTGTGTAGACCAGCCCGCGCAGGTTCTCGTAGGCCTTAACGTTATCCATGATACAATCCTTGCATTGGCACCGCGCCCCGTTAGCCCCATATTGTCCCATTATGAAGCATGGATGAGGAGCCAAACAATGGCAGCCAAGGTCGAAGTATATTCTAGCATGTGGTGCCCATTTTGCTTCCGCGCGAAGATGCTGCTGAAAGACAAAGGCGTTGAATTCACCGAAATTGACGTAGATGGCACGCCCGCAGTTCGGGATGCAATGCGCGACCGGTCAGATGGCAGGCACACCGTGCCGCAGATATTTATTGATGATGTCGGTGTTGGCGGGTCTGACGAGCTGGCGGCGCTTGATCGATCAGGCAAGCTGGACGGGATGCTTTTGGGCGCGTCCGCATGAGCGATATTTTCAAGGCTGCTTGCGTTCAGAACACAGCTGAACGCGACGTTGCACCAACAATGGCGACGCTCAGCGACTTGATCCGACGGGCTCGCGACGCTGGTGGCGATCTCATCATGACGCCGGAAGTCTGCGCCATGCTGGAACCGCGCCGCACACTGGCTGCGACAAAGGTTGAGCTGGAAGAAAGCAATGCGGCGCTGGCCATGTTCAAGGATTTGGCCAAGGAAACTGGTGCGTGGATTCTCGTTGGCTCGATGGCCGTCAAGCTAAGCGATGGGGACCGGTTCGCTAATCGCTCATTTCTGGTAACGCCAGAGGGGGAAGTCACGGCTAAATACGACAAGATCCATATGTTCGATGTTGATGTGGCGGAAGGTGAGAGTTACCGCGAATCCAGAGGTTACCGGCCCGGCGATCATGCAGCATTGGCGACGACCCCCTGGGGCGCGCTTGGCATGACCGTTTGCTACGACATGCGTTTTCCTTACCTTTACAGAGAGTTAGCGAAAGCGGGAGCGGATTTCTTGGCCGCACCTTCGGCATTCACCGTACCAACGGGGCGTGCGCACTGGCATGTTCTGCTGCGGGCGCGGGCGATTGAAAACGGTTGCTTTATGTTCGCACCGGCGCAGGTTGGTGAACATGCAGAGGGGCGCAAGTCCTATGGCCATTCTCTGATCGTTGATCCGTGGGGCGAAGTTTTAGCTGATGGCGGCGAAGAAGTTGGCATCGTTACAGCCAAGATCGACGTATCCAAAGTGGCCGAAGCCCGTGCCAAAGTTCCCTCACTCTTCAATGATAGGGAATACGCTGCACCGGTCGCTATCAGGCGGGCGAAATAGGCGGAGGTGGAGGATTAATCAATGAATCACAAGTTTATCACCTTATTCCGTTAATCATACCGCAAGAGCGCTGGCTATATCCTTAAGGCTGAAACTGAGCCGAAGGGTATGGTGCGTTCATAGATTTGCGATGGCCAATTTTAGGCGGAACGGTGTTGGCGACCGCTGGTGAAGGCGCAAGTATATGGACGCTTGAGGGCGAGATTGGCCTCACAGGCAATGCGGGCGTAAACGTGGCCGCACTCGCTGCAGTCGCGCTGGAAGGGCTCTTCGTCGTAAGGGTATTGCTGGTCTCAGGGGTGAACTCACCGATGTTCGCCGAACGTTAGATCAAGCCGACACGGACTGAGCGCTCGCTAGTGATTGCATGGTGGCTGTGCATCAAGCGTTTCCGGATGGCGGTTATGCAGCGCCAATTTGGGCAATGCAGGCAGCCAATGTATATGGACAGCGCGTGACACCGTTCCGCAAGCGCCGAGCAACGCTGGATATGTCGCCCGCAGAGGTTCTGGATAAAGTGCGTGATGCTTTGGAGGGCCGGATAGATTTGTTCCTGCAAACGATCGTGACACTTCCGCAACGCCAGCGCCGTTATTGTGAATGCTTTAGTCGTGTGCTTGATAGTGCCAATGGACAGCTATCCGCAGTTTCACATGTGGCTGCAGCCGAGGGAGCAGGTCTGATAGCGCCGATTGATAATCTGCTGCTATTTCATGCTGTGCAATTGGTTCAGCGGGCGCGTGCTCGAAATGCCCATGTCGGCTTTTTCTGCAATGTCTCCAGTCACACGCTGAAAGACAGCGACTTTCTAGCGGACTTTATCGAATTTCTAGAAGAGAATGCTGAACTGACATCAAGTTTGATCTTTGAAATTTCGCAGGATGATTGGGACCCAGGTGACGCCGAACTTCAACGCTATATGAAAAAGCCTGACTGCAATTCGTGTTCGGTTTAGCAGGGTTCGCGTGGAAGACTTCGAAATCGATGGCGCGTTGCTGCGTCGACGGGGATTTCGATTTGTTAAGGGTGCTGCCGGGGCGTTTCTTGCAGAGAATGGACCAGATGCCCATCGTATGAAGCGCAGACTTGCACTCGACGGGACCGAAATCATTGTTGAAAAAGTATAAACCGAACGCGAACTTATTGAGCTGCTAGAGTTCGATGTTGCATCCGGCCAGGGCTACTTATTCGGTGAGCCGAAGGTCGCTTCGGAGGCTGATGCCGCATTGTAACGGCGCAGATGTGACATTTTTTGCGGGATTGACTTACTGCGTCCCGCGTTGCGACACTCTCACTAGATCGAGGCAGCAAGCATTGTCTCGGCGAACAAACCCTGGGAGAAAACTTTATGAGATTAGCAGTTGCGGCTACCGCAGGCGCTATGGCTGCCGCCCTCGCGGTGCCAAGCATGGCGGAATTGCCGAAAAAGGTCATGTTGACAGCTTATGGCGTCGGCACATCCGGTTACAGCCAGGCAGTCGCCTTGGGCGCTGCCCTGAAAAACAACGCAGGCGTGACGATGCGCGTCCTGCCTGGCAAGAACGATCTGTCCCGTTTGGCACCAGTGCGCTCCGGCAAGGCGGATTTCTCGTTCAATGGTCTGGGCACTTTTATGAGCCAGGAAGCGGCCTTTGTGTTCGCCAAGCGCTCTTGGGGCCCGCAAAAGACCCGCGTTCTCGCCTTTAACTTCGGCGACAACTGCCTGATCCCTTACGTTGCTGGCGATATTGGCGTGAAAACCGCATACGATCTCAAAGGCAAGCGCGTTGCTGTTATTAAGGCAGCACCTGCGTTGAACTACAACGTTTACACATATCTCCGGTTCGCTGGTTTGACCTGGGACGATGTTGAGCGGGTAGAATTCGGTGGCAGCCGTGCTGCTCAGGAAGCCATTGCAAACGGCAAAGCCGATATTGCTTTCACGTCCACCATTTCCAACTATCCTCGGAAGCAGGAAGCGACGCCACGCGGCCTTTCTTGGCCCGCAACGCCGCATAATGATGAAGCAGGTTGGGCTCGTTTCTTCGAAGCTGGCCCTTACTACATCAAAAAGCTTTGCACAGATGGCGTTGGCCTTTCCAAGGATAAGCCGCTTGAAGGCGCTTTGTACCCTTATCCAGTCTTCATGTCCTATCCGAACATCTCAGATGGTGTCGCTTATGAAATGACAAAAACTCTGTTTGAGAACTTCGATTCCATGAAGGATGCGGCACCGGGCATGAAGGGCTGGAACATCGATAACCAGAAGCTCTCTTGGGTTGTTCCGATCCACAATGGTGCGATTCGTTACTACAAGGAAATCGGCAAGTGGACGGCTGCTGACCAAGAAAATACCGATAACATGCTGCGTCGCCAGGACATTGTCGGCGCTGCTTGGGACGCCACGAGCGACGCCCACAAAGGCGATGACGATGCGACTTTCTACGCTGCATGGAAGACCAACCGTGCTGAAGCTCTGAAAGCTGCTGGCTTTGCTCCGGTTTGGACCGAATGGCCAGACCCGAAGTGATCTGACGATAAACGCTGCACCGTCGCCTTGCGGTATATGCAGTAAGGCGGCGGTTGGCGTAGTCTGATGACTTGATACGACTAAGGACCCTGGACGCGGAAACGTGTTTGGGGTCCCCCGTTTTTCCCAACAGCAATAGCTAGAACGATCGCGCTTTCTGTGCGTAAGACAAGGAATGTTTTCATGGCTGATATGAACGAAAGCCAAGGTTTTTCGGATGACGTGCACCGTCGCCTTGAACAGGTCGAGCAGGAGCAAGAACTCGCCCGTTACCGAACGCTAACGCCGTTTTGGTCATTTGTATTCACATGTTCGATCATCTTTATCGTCGTGCTCGCTACGAACCAGATTTTCAATACAGGGTTTTTCCTTGATGACATTTCGGCAGGTCTGAAAGCCATTGGCTTGATCGACCAGGAATGGAAAAAGTTTATAATCATCGATACGCGGTATTATTATATTTTGCTAGCGGCGCTCGGGCCGATGGTTTTCATCCTGTTCCCGACATACGCATCGCAAGATAGGTCAAAAGTTCCTTTGTATGATGTTATATTGGGCGTCGGCGTTGTTGCGTTGATGCTCTACTTTGTTTTCATGGCGCAGAAGATTCTGGATGAAGCCTGGGAATACGACGCGCCTAAAGATACACAAATCATTTGCTTGATCGCTTGGGCCTTCGCCATTGAAATTGGTCGACGCACTGGTGGTTGGTCAATCTTTTTCGTTACATCAATTGCCTCCTCGTATCTCCTCTGGGCGGATGCCTCCTGGCTGCCGGCTGCGCTTTCTGGTGCTTCCTTTACGCTTCTGGAATCAGCAGCACTATTGATCTTGAGCGAGGAAGGCTTGCTCGGCATTCCGATGCGCGCCTTTGCTTACCTCGTTTTTGGCTTCCTGATCTTCGGCGTGGCACTGCAATTCACGGGCGCCGGTGCGTTCTTTATCAACTTCGCCTTCGCACTGCTTGGCCATGTGCGCGGCGGCCCAGCGAAAGTTGCGATTTTCGCATCCGGGCTGATGGGTTCCATGAGCGGCAGTGTTGTCACCAACGTGTTGACCACCGGTACGCTTTCTATCCCCGCCATGAAGCGCGTTGGCTTCAAGCCGGCCTATGCTGGCGGTGTGGAAGCCTGCGCATCGACCGGCGGCACACTCATGCCGCCTATTATGGGGGCGACCGCCTTCATCATGGCTGAGTTCCTTAACCTGCCATATATTGAGATCGCGCTTGCCGCTGCCGTGCCATCGATCTTGTATTACTTTGGCCTTTTCATGCAGATCGACGCGAACGCGCAGAAGCACAATATGAAAGGCATCCCGCGGGAGGAACTGCCGAAGGTTTTGGATACCATTAAAGAAGGCTGGTATTATGTCTTTTCCTTCGCGCTGTTGGTCTACATGCTGATAGCACTGCATCGTGAGCAAGAGGCACCGTTCTATGCGACGGTTGTTCTACTCATCATCAACCAAGCCTTGTCGAAGAAGCATCGCTGGGACCTGGCGAAGCTGAAGCAATTTGTTCTTTCAATGGGGCTCTTGCTGGCAGAACTAGGCGGCCTGCTGGCGTCAATTGGGCTCGTTATCGGCGCGTTGTCCTTCACCGGCATGGCGGGTGGTTTTACAAATGAGCTGGTCCATATTGCAGGCAGCAATACGCTTGTGTTGTTGATGATGGGTGCTTTGACCAGCTTCATTCTGGGCATCGGCCTAACAGTGACCGCTGCCTACATGTTCCTGGCCATCATTTTGGCACCGGCGCTGGTGGAAACCGGGATGAACCCAATGGCTGTCCATCTGTTCATGTTGTACTGGGCGATGATTTCCTTCATCACGCCGCCAGTTGCGATTGGCGCTTTCGCAGCCTCTAAGCTTTCTGGTTCACCGCCGATGCAGACCGGTGTTGAAGCAATGAAAATCGGCGTTGTCATCTACTTCGTGCCGTTCTTCTTCGTCTATAACCCGGCGCTGATCGGGCAAGGTCCGATGGCTGAGATTATAATTTCCTTCGTTATGGCGATTGTTGGCATCGTGTTTATCGCCAGTGCGATTCAGGGTGCCATTATGTATCTCGGTGATTTTGGCAATGGTGCAGTCGGCCTCTTAGGACGGGCAATATTGTTCTTCGGCGGTATCTGCATTGCTGCTCCGGATGGGTTTGCCGGGTTCCAGCTTGCTGAACTGACGCTAGTTGGCGTCGTTTGCGCTGGCGTCGGGATGGCGCTTGGCAAGCTTGGCTCCAAACAGTCAGGCCTTGCCTGACGCTGTAATTCTGAAAGGCTCCGACCATGAGTGAAACGGACACGGTGTCCCGCGTGGACCGCACCCAGGAGGGAGCGGTCTCCGTTCTCACCGTGAATAACGTGAAGCGCCGCAACGCTTTCTCGCCTGAGATACAGGCAGAGCTTGTAGGCCACCTGAATGACATCGAGACCGATGGCGCTACCCGCGCCATCGTGATCACGGGTGCAGGTGGTACATTCTCGGCTGGTGGCGACCTCTCCACCATGCAGGATATGACAGCGTTCGAAGGGCGGAATCGCATCCGTGCAGGCCGTCAAACTGTTGAGATCATAACGCGCGGTGAGAAGCCGGTTATTGCAGCCGTCGAAGGGTTCGCATTCGGAGCGGGCCTTAGCTTAGCGCTGCTGGCGGACTGGATTGTGGCGGCGGATGACGCAAAGTTCTGCGCATCCTTCGGCAAGGTTGGCCTGATGGGCGATATGGGCCTGTTCTGGACGCTTCCACAGCGTGTTAAGGCCGGTAAAGCCAAGCGCATGTTGATGCTGGCGGATATCATCAGCGCTGATGAAGCGCTGAAAATTGGCCTAGTTGAAGCTGTTGCCCCTAAAGGCCAGGCTCTTTCGGCAGCGCTCAAGAAGGCGCAGGCGTTTGCAGAAGCCGCTCCATTGCCGAACCGGCTCACACGGGAAGCACTCGCTCATTTCCCAGCCGGTCTGGACGACATGCTGGCCTATGAATCCCAGGGCCAGGGCATTCTTTTCACCAGCGCTGATACGAAAGAAGGCTTGAATGCATTCTTTGAGAAGCGCAAGCCCGTATTCCAGGGGAATTAGGCGATGAGTGACGCCGCACCCAAAACGCTTGTTGAGGACCGTGGTTCGGTCCGCATCCTTACAATCAATAATGTCAAACAGCGCAATGCATTGACCATGGATGTGAAGGCCGTGTTTGGGCCAGCGCTGGCTGAGGCAGAGCGTGACCCGAATGTGCGCGCAATCGTCATCACCGGGGCAGGGGGCACATTCTCCGCCGGAGGAGATATCTCGCTTTTTGGGGATATGACGCCCGCCAAGGGCCGTCATGTGGTCTATCGTCAGCGTGAATTCCTGCACACGATGATCCGTGGCGAAACGACGATCATCGCTGCCGTAGAGGGCTTCGCGTATGGTGCCGGGTTCGGCGTCGCTATGGCGGCAGATCACGTTGTGGCGGCAGAAGACTCGAAGTTCTGCGCCGCATTCAACAAGATTGGCCTGATGCCTGATGGCGGCCTGCTTTATACGCTGCCGCAGCGCGTCGGCATGGGCCGGGCTAAGGAAATGCTGATGCTCGCCAGCGTCACAGATGGTGTTGAGGCCAAACGTCTCGGTATGGTGGATGTGCTGGCACCGCCGGGCGGCGCGCTCGATGTGGCGGTAGCCAAGGCAGAGAAGTTTGCTGCCGCTGCACCACTTGCTATTGGCGCGATTAAGGGCGCATTCGCCCGCTGGCCGTTTGATCTCGAAAGCGTATTCGCAATGGAGATCGACGCACAACAGGCGCTTATGGGCACTGCGGACGCGACTGAGGCCAGGCGCGCCTTCTTCGCTAAGCAAAAGCCAGTTTTCAAGGGGGCCTGAACCATGGGTGATTACAATCCAGGCGCTACGCTAGAGAAAGACGGCTCCATCGCTATCCTTATCATGGATCACATGAAGAAGCGGAATGCACTGTCTGAAGCTGTCGTGTCCGACATGGAACGCCATGTAGCGGAGATTATGGAGGATGATGCCATTCGTGCCATTGTGCTGACTGGTGCCAATGGGACCTTCAGTGCCGGTGGTGATATTTCCGGTTTTGACGATATGGACATGCCGCTACGTCGTCGCATGCCGCGCCTGCAGGGGCTTGCGGCTAAGATTGCGCACTCGGAAAAGCCTGTGGTGTCCGCCATCGAGGGTGGTGCTTTTGGCGGTGGGTTGTCTATGGCTTTGTTGGCGGATCAAGTGATATCGGCGGATAATGCGCGCTTTTGTGCCTCTTTCGCGAAAATTGGCCTGATGCCTGATGTTGGTTTGCTTGCCACACTAACCGCCCGCGTCGGCATCGGCCGCGCGAAGGAAATTTGCATGCTGGCCGAAGATGTGCCTGCGGCAGATGCATTGGCGGACGGTATGGTTGATGAGCTAACCGCCCCCGGCCAAGCGCTCACGCGGGCCAAGGAAGTCGCGGCAGAGTTTGCAGCCATGTCGCCGCTCGCCGTTGGCTTTACCAAAGCAATGACCATGCGTTGGCCGATGACTCTCGTGCAGGAACTTGCATGGGAAGGCCAGCTCCAAGGCATCCTCTTCTCCACAGACGACCTCCAAGAAGGCCGCACTGCGTTCTTCGAAAAGCGTAAGCCTGCTTTTAAGGGGCGCTGATATTCTGGTCGGTGCTGACGGCCAGAACATCTTCATTGGCGGGCGCGGCAACGATGAAATCATCGGCACGGTGGCTGGTGCCGGCGTGTATGAGCGCGCAGACGGCAACGCGGGCGATGATGTGTTCGACGCCAGCGGCGTGAATGACAGTTTCGTTATCATTCGCGGGTTCGGTGGCGCGGATGAAATCACCGGCGGCTTCTTCATTGACGTTCTGCAAGGAGGCGTTTGGAATGACGTTATCGTTGGCGTTGCCAGCCGGGATCGCATCTTTGGTGAGGGCGGGGCGGATTCTCTATCCGGCGGCGATGGCGATGATCTTCTGTTTGCAGACGCCTTTAACACCTTCATCAGCGGCGGCGATGGGCTGGATATCCTGCGCGTTCAAAGCGGCAACGGCATCACTTTAAACGCGGCGGTTGGCAGTGTAGAGCGCGTGTTCGGCTCCAATTCTTCCAGCGTTGGCGACGTGTTAAGCGCGGTCGGCGGTGACAAAACCTTCGTGTTCTAGGGCCGGGTCGGGAACGATGCGCTAGCTGGCAGTAACGCATCCGATATTCTGCGCGGCGGCGGTCCTGGCGACATCTTCGAATTCAACTCGGCTTGGGGGCGTGACCTGTTTGAAGGCTGGTTCGCCAACAACGGCTCGGAGCTGATCCGCTTCGCTGGCGTCTCAGATGGATCAGGCGGCGCGCTCCACTTTGGCGAACTGCATATCTTGGATAATGGAGGTAACGCTGTTGTAAGCATCGTAGGCGTGCGCGACGCACAGCATCACGATTGTTGGCTTCGACCATACCTGCCTGGACGCAACAGATTTCGCCTTCGTTTAGTTTCGGAAGGTCAGGCCTGCGGTCCGGCTTTTTTTAGGACATCGCTGAGATTCGCCATGTCGCTATGACAGAGTGCTGCAGCGCGGAGGATGTGGATGGCCAGGGCAGCACCCGTTGCCTCGCCAAGCGCCATGTCGAGGTCTAGCACCGGCTTCTTGCCGAGCAGGTCGCACAGCTGCTTGTGGCCTGGTTCCCGGCTGAGATGGCCGATGATGCAATGATCCAGTCCGCCCGGTGCTAGTTTGGCAATAACCGCGGCGGCTGCCGTTGCAACGAAACCATCCAGTACCACAGGCACGCGCCCCATCCGGGCTGCGATAATAGCACCGCAAATGCCCGCCAGCTCATATCCGCCCAAGCGTCGGAGCGCATCAAGGGGGCTGGTAATTTCGCCGCGATGTAACGCTAGGCCTGCATCGACTGCAGCCCGCTTGCGGTCCATCTGATCTGTATCCCCGCCAGCACCTGGGCCAACCCATTCTGCGGCATCGCCACCGAAAAGCGCGGCTGATAAAGCTGCGGCAACCGTGGTGTTTCCAATTCCCATCTCCCCAAGCGCGATAACATCCACACCTTGCTCCACGGCCATCATGCCGTAGGCCATGGCGCGGGCGCAGTCTTTGTCTGTCATGGCTGCTGCTTGGGTTAAGTCCTTGGTGGGAATTTCAAGGGCGAGTTCAAATACCCGGAAATCAGCATCGAGTGCTGCTGACATCTGATTGATAGCGCCGCCGCCATCGGCAAAGGTTTGCACCATGGCAGCCGTGACTTCAGGTGGGAAAGCCGCAACGCCTTGCGCGACGACGCCGTGGTTACCGGCGAACACGCTAATGCAGGGTCGCTCTATACGGGGCGGGTGCCTGCCTTGCCAGGTGGCAAGCCATTCCGCCAGTTCTTCTAAGCGGCCTAGTGATTTGCGGGGCTTTGCGAGGTCGCGTTCGTGGGCGACGGCAGTTGTGGCGGATTCGATACTGGGACCGGGAAAATCCGCGACCAGAAGCGCAATTTCCGTAAGTGTTACTTCCGGCTCGCGCGTACCGTATCCATTTTCCGCAGACATAAGCTATGGTCCTAATAACAAATAGAATCGCTTGAACGCTAAGGGGTACGTGCCTCTGTCTCGCCAAGCAAGCCTGATGAAGGAGCGCCCGTGCAGCGCGCGTTTGCAGAATCTAAGGCGGCGTTGGGGTTGCTGACCAGACTGCCGGTTCCGATTTCCGTGCCGCCGTCCCTGGCAGACGCCGCGTGGGCGTTTCCGTTAGCGGGCCTAGTGCCCGGAGTCGCCTGTGCGTTGAGCCTATGGACCGGAATGGCGCTAGGCCTGCCATCCCTTGCCGTGGGGCTTTTAGCGCTGGCTGCGGCTGCTGTTGTCACAGGTGCTCTGCACGAGGATGGCTTGGCGGACTGCGGCGATGCTTTTGCTGCTCCGGGCGACCGGGCGCGTCGCCTTGAAATCATGCGGGACAGTCGAATCGGCGCCCATGGCGGCCTGGCGCTTATCGTAACAGTCGGCCTTAGAGCATCCGGATTGGCGGCATTAGGTGCAGCAGAAATGTGGTGGGCGGCTGGGTTTGCGCTTGCAGCTGCGCGAGCAGCACCGGTTCCGCTTATGCGTTTGCTGCCACTGGCCCGGGCGGATGGGCTAGCGGTGTCTGTTGGCCAACCAAGTTGGGCGCGGACTGTCCTGGCGTTAGCATTGGCAGCGTTATTTATGGTTGGCGCTGGGTGGGGCGGTATTGCAGCTTTCGTGTTTGCCGGGCTGACCCTGGGGATATGGGCAATGCTCGCAAAGCGGTGGTTTGGCGGCTACACCGGGGACGTTCTGGGCGCTGCGGAACAATTCGCAGAAATCGCACTTCTTCTTACTTTGGCGGCTTTCATATGACGAAAACAACATATTTCTGGTGGGTGCGCCATGCGCCCGTCGTTAACAATGGCGGCTTGGTCTACGGCGGCGGTGAAATTGATGCAGATGTATCCGACATCGCCTTGTTTAAAGGCTTAGCCGCGCGGCTGCCGAAGAAGGCCGTATTTCTGGCGTCTGGGCTGCGCCGCACGCATCAAACGCTTGCTGCTGTTCAAGCTGCGGGCCGTACGGACATCCCCACGCAATTACGAAGCTATGTTGAGTTGAATGAGCAAGATCTTGGTGACTGGCAAGGACAGCCGATTGCAGAAATATTTTCTAAGGGCGGTCCGTGGCCGGGGTTTTGGATGACCCCAGCGGATAACTTACCGCCAAACGGGGAAAGCTTTGCTCAGTTGTGCAAGCGTGTCTCAGGTATCGTGCCAGAAATCGCAGCGGAATATGCGGGTAAGCATTTGGTGATCGCGGCCCATGGCGGGACCATTCGTGGCGCGCTGGCGCAGGCGTTAAATCTCTCGCCAGCTCAGGCACTCGCGTTCAGTGTGGATAATTGCTCCACCACCCGGATTGACCACTATTTAGGCAATGATGGCGAGGTCGCTTGGGGTGTCCGCAGCGTTAATCTTCCGTCAGTTAATCAGCCACCGGTTAATGATCAGGCGGTGTACTGATCGCTCGTATATAACGGGCGGCTGAGCGTTCTAGCGCTGCCTTGCCATCAATTTCTATTGTCCGGCCAACGAAGGCACCGTGAATAGTGTCAAATTTAAAGGGTGCCACAGCGGCCGAAATTGCGGTGACGGAGCTTTCATCCAATGGAATGAGGTTTGGGTAGCTGCGCATAAAGCTGACATGTTTGGCGTCCGGCACTACTTGAATAATGTCTCCGGTTAGAAGCACGCCTTTTCCGTTATCCCAATGCAGCACAGTCCCGCCAGCGAAATGACCGCCGCACCGAATGAGCAGTGCATCATCTGCCAGGCGCTCCAGGTCCCCATGCCAAAATTTAAGCCATGGCGATGGTACCTGGACCCAAGTTGCATCCGCTGCATTTACATAGATTGGTGCAGAGAACCGCTCGGCCCAGGCGTCCATGTTGCCATAATAATGCGGGTGTGAAAGCGCGATGACGGACAGGCCACCCATGGCTTCAATCCGTTTCGCCGTCGTGTCATCTAGGATAGGCAGGCAATCCCAAAGGATAAGGCCGGCACTCGTTTTCAGCAGGAATGCCCGCTGCGCAATCGCTAGGGTCGGCTTGACTTTTAGGGCGTGAAGGTCCGTTGAAACCTCCGTCCATTCGATGGTGTGGCTGTCCAGTAGTGTCGAATGTGTGGTCCATGCTTGCCCAGATGCCGGCAGGAACTGGCGCTCATCTTCGCAGATCGGACATTCGGCAGGCGGCGCATGCGCATCTGGATATGAGACGCCGCAGGTTTGGCAAATATGGGCCGTCATCAGCAAGCTCCGGATTATGCGCCGTGGCTACGGTCATATGGTGCGGGTTCAGGCTGTTTCCAGCCCCGGAGCGCATCCGGTGCTGCATCAAACACTTCGATGACGAGTGGGTGGCAAGCAGCTGTATCGCTTGAATATTTCGTACCGCAGTCGCCGCCGGGGCAGGTGGATAGGGCTGCCAACAGATCAATCTCTGCTAGGAATTCCAGGTAGTCGCCAGGGCGAACGGGGTTGGCCTTTATGAAATATTCGCGCGTATCCAGGCTGAAGCCCGTGCACATAAAAACATTCAGCACGTCATGCACAAGCGGTTCAAATTCAGTGAGTGACATCCCCGTCGCAGCATCAAGCCCACGGGTTAAGTTGAAGTGGTAGCAATAGTTATAGGAATTATGGCCAATCATGCCATTGGTGTGTGGGTCACTGCGCGTTCCGATAACATCGTGAACGCCGCCACCATCGGCGTCCCAGCCGAACCAATCCAGGGTATCCCAAGTGATCGTCGCCGTCGGGCGGAGGTGCGGGAATCTACTCGACATCCGGTCGCCGAGGCCCAAATGCGTGCCGTGAAGGGCACGGGTCTTGCCGGAATAGAAGCGCTCCGACAGATCATGAGCGTTCCAGAGATTAAGATCGCCGACTTGTGCGCCCTCAAGACTGAGAATACGTAAGAACTGTCCGGCCTTTATAGCAACTGCTCGGGCATCGCGCGGCGGTACAACCGTCTCTGAGACTTTTGTAAACGTCGTGCGGGCGTGATCCAACAATCCTGCGTCGTGGGGCGGCAACGTTCCTGTTGGGCAGACCAACACCGGCTCTGTACGACACCGGTCGCGGGCGTCGCTGGGGGCGGGGGTGCGGCCCTCTGGATTCATCAGGCGTCTCCAGTCAGCAGAATATGCAGAGCCTTCGGGCCATGGGCGCCGCGCACCAGCTTGGATTCAATATCTGCGGTTCCGCTGACACCCGTCACAAAGTTGATATTACGGGGATGCGCTTTGTCGGATGCGCGGAACGCTGCCCAGAAATCCTCCATGTGTGGAACTAGACTGGCTGCGGGGGTAACGATGATGTGTCGGAGTGGCAAGAAGGCATACAGTGTGGGCTGTTCTGGGCTGGACAGTAGGATCAGTGATCCGGTTTCGGCGATGCCCCAATGCGCCCGGCTGATGGCTGTACCTTCATTTGGGTCCAGAGTGCGGTGTGTCTTGATGCCTGTCCAATCCAAGCTTTCCATTGCCGGATCGGGCGGTAAGGCGAGGGAGAGCGGTGCGCCTTCGGCTTGCAAATAACGCGCGATGGCAGCGGGAATGGCGGCATCGTCTGGAATACGTTCTACGGTTGCCGCGAGCCGTTCGCCTTGCACGCGCGCTATGAATTCAGGCAATGGGTCTTGATGCTTCAACGCCGGTTGTGTTGCCGCAGCATCAACGCTGAGGGCCGCTGCTTCCGCTGCGACTTTTGCCGGATCAGGCGACGTTGTCCGGCCAAGCGCCTTTCGGACAGACGCGAGCATCTGGGTGCGGACGTCAGCCATTGCGGCCTTCCTGAATGCTCTGGAAGCCGTGCTCACGGAAAGGGCTCGCCGGATAAACACCAAGCAGGCGGAATTCGCGGCTAAAGAAACCGAGTTCCTCAAGCGCCATCTTTACGCTCGCGTCATCTGGATGGCCTTCAATGTCGGCGAAGAATTGGGTTGCGAAGAATTCGCCTTCAATCATGTAGCTCTCAAGCTTGGTCATGTTGACGCCATTGGTGGCAAATCCACCCATGGCTTTGAAGAGCGCGGCTGGCACGTTCCGCACGCGGAAAATAAAGGTAGTGACGGTTAGTGCCTCTGTCATCGGTGGCGTTTCAGGCTGGCGGGCAAGAACGATGAAGCGGGTCGTATTGTAGGCGTGGTCCTCCATTTCAGACCTTAGGACTTGCAGCCTATAGGTTTCTGCTGCGAGGGAGGAGGCAATGGCTGCTTCGGTGAAGTCGGTGGAATGCTCAAGGTCCGCGGCAGCGCCGGCGGTATCCACGTGGACAATTGCGTTCAGGCCAAGTTCCTTGATCGCTTGGCGGCATTGGCCGAGGGCATGCACGTGGCTGCGCACTGTCTTGATGGTATCCAGCGTTGCGCCTTTGGGGGCCATTAGGAAGTGGCGGACCGGTTCGAAATGCTCGCCAATGATGTGAAGCCCTGTTGCTGGCAGTAAGTGGTGAATGTCCGCAACGCGGCCAGCAATCGAGTTCTCAATTGGTATCATTGCAAGGCGGGCGTCGCCGTTTTCCACCGCACCAAAAGCGCCCTCGAAGGACGAGCAGGGGAGCGGTGCCATATCCGGGAAAGCTGCTTTGCACGCCAAATTCGAATAGGCACCAGGCGCGCCTTGGAAAGCGATAATTTTCTCAGGATCAGCCATAATTAAACTTCTACTGGTTCTGCGCGATCATAATGCGCGCGCGTTCAAGGTCATCCGATCCGTCGACGCCAAGGGGCGGGTCATCGACTTCTGCAGCTGCGATAATCATGCCTGATTCCAATGCGCGCAACTGTTCCAGTCGTTCCCGTAATTCCAATGGGCTGGGGGGCAAGGCAACAAAGCGCTCCAAAGCGTTCCGGCGATAGGCATAGAGGCCGATATGGTGCCAAAGTGGTCCCGGGCCTGTGGGCGCTGTCGCGCGGGTGAAGTACAGCGCCCGACCGTTCGCGGCGAGGATGGCTTTCACAATGTTCGGATTGTCCTGCTCTTCATCACGGGTTATCTCAGCCACCAGGGTTGCTATATCCACACCCGGGTCTTCAAGCGGCTTCAAGGACGCCTTGATAGATTGTGGTGCAATCGTCGGCAGGTCACCCTGGACATTAACAATCACGGAATGGGTGCGGCCAGGATCAATCTTGCTAAGTGCCGCCATAATCCGGTCTGAGCCTGAAGGCAGTTCAGGATCCGTCAGAATTCCGATGGCACCGGCCGCTTTTGCGGCATCGGCAACCTCTTGCTCGGCGGCGGCAACGGCGACGGGGCCAATGTCGGCCTCCAGCGCACGGTCTATGACGTGGGCGATCATTGGCCGACCATTGATATCCGCCAAGGGCTTGCCCGGCAGGCGGGTGGCGGCCATGCGCGCCGGGATCAGAATTATGGGTGTTTCGTTGGCCATAGCCGATGCATGAACCTTCTCGCGTGATAGGACGATTACAATTTGGCTGGATCACGTTGAGCAGCGAAACTGGCTATAAACCAAATTATAGTGCGCTGGACCAACCGCCAAGGCGCTCATTGTCCTTTGTCAGCAACCTCAAAACCGCGCGACGGAAAGACGCAGAGTTTGCAACGGCTCCGGGCGCTATTATCTCGATTACAGATTTGCTCCCGTACGTTCTTGTGCGGAAATGCGCTACATCCGGCGCAAACTCGGTCTTTTTTTAGGGGCTTTCGACCATGGATTCCATGAAGATCAATAAGATTCTTGCGGCGGTATTGCTCGCGGGCGTCGTTGCGATGACAACTGGCTTTGTCACGCGTTTGATCCATCCGGCGGCTGGCGGCGGCCACCACGGCGCGCATCATGGCGAAGTCGATCCGCTTTACGCTTCATACATTAAGGACGATCAAGGCGCTGACAGTGGTCCCAAAGCACCGGTTGGCCCTGAGCCCATTGCCGGGATGCTGGCAAGCGCTGACCTTGGAGCCGGGAAAAAGGTTTTTAAAAAGTGTGTATCTTGCCATTCTGCTGATAAAGGTGCTCCCAATAAGGTTGGCCCAGCGCTTTTCGGTATTGTTGGTAATGACATCGCCAGCGTAGGTAGTTTCTCATACTCAAGCCCAATGTCAGATTTGCCTGGTAATTGGACCTATGCCGACCTGAACCAGTTCCTGTTCAAGCCAAAGGCATACGTCAAAGGCACGAAAATGGCGTTCCCAGGCCTGAAGCGGGCGAAAGATCGCGCTGCTGTCATCGCATATCTTCGTGCGCAGGATGATGCCCCTGAAGCGCTTCCAGCTGGCCAGTAAGGCGGGAAATGGCGCTTTGATGGCTGATGTGCACGTTCCAGCGGGCAGCGCTGAACTAGCGCAACGCTTGGCTGATGTTGCACGGCCGATACTGAAGAGCTATTATCGTAGGTCTATTCCTATTGATGCAAAGTCCGATGCATCTCCGGTAACCCAGGCGGACCGGGAAGCAGAAGCGGCTATGAGGGATGTTCTGAAGCGTTGGGCCCCTAAGCACGGCATTGTCGGTGAGGAATTTGGCTCGGAGAACGCGGATGCGGAATTCGTATGGGTGCTTGACCCATTAGACGGCACACGGGCTTTCATATCCGGCAAGCCAACGTTCGGCACTTTGGTTGGCCTCGCGCATAATGGCGTGCCTGTGATGGGCGTGATCGATATGCCGATTCTGAATGAGCGCTGGGTCGGCGGCCTTGGTTTGCCGACGGTGCTCAATGGGACCCCTGCATACACGCGCGCCTGCGCCAGCCTAAGGCAGGCGCGGATCGGGACGACCAGCCCTGAAATCTTTTCCGACTCTCAAAGGATCGAAGCATTCAGCGGTCTGCGGCGCGAGGTGCTCGACTGCAATTATGGCGGGGATTGTTATGGTTACGGCCTGCTCGCGTCGGGTTGGCTTGATATCGTGATGGAATCTACATTGCAGCCCTATGACTTCGCAGCCATCGCGCCGGTTATTGCTGGTGCCGGTGGCGTTATGACCGATTGGGCAGGCGAACCGCTCACGCTTTCCAGCAATGGCGATGTATTGGCTTCTGGCGATCCGCGATTGCATGACGCTGCTCTCAGCGCGATTACGAAATCGTAATCCGCCAAAGGCTTGCATAGCGGCTTAAGCCTGCGCCATAAAGAATTCCAGTAACTGGCTTATGGCCTGAAACAGGATTTCATATGGCAACGCGCTCCGCCGCTGCACTCTTTGGCTTAACTGCGCTCCTGACTGGCGCTGTGGCTCTGGCGCGAGATGATGCGCCGCAGCCATCGCTTTCGGAAAAAGAACGCGCCTGCCTGGCGAAGCTGAAACCGGCAGAGGTGATGAATGACCGTGTGGTTCGCTCCCACGCGATAGCGATGCATGGGAAAGCGAAATACGGTCCGGACTTCAAGCATTTTGATTATGTGAATCCGGACGCGCCCGTTGGCGGCACATTACGGTTGGCAACTGAGGGATCATTCGACAGCTTCAATCCATTTATTCCCAAGGGCGACGCCGCAAATCCTGGTGTCTTTGAGACGCTGCTGGCCAGCAGTGAGGATGAAGCGTTCACAGAATACGGCCTGATTGCTGAATCGATTGAATATCCCGAAGACCGGTCCTGGGTGATTTTCCATCTCCGACCCGAAGCGCGTTGGCACGACGGAAAGCCAATCACACCAGAGGATGTGATCTTTTCCCTGGAGACACTGCGTAAGGAAGGTCAGCCGTTCTATCGCTACTATTATGGCAGCGTAAAAACGACAGAGAAAATCGGCGAACGTGCCGTCAAATTTAGTTTCAGTGATGCAGCCAACCTAGAACTGCCGCTTATTATTGGCCAGCTGGCAATTCTGCCGAAACATTGGTGGGAAGGCCGCGACTTCGCCAAGACCCTGCTCGATCCACCGCTTGGCTCCGGCCCCTACAAGGTTGGCAATTTTGAGCCAGGTCGCTTTATGGAACGCGTGCGCGTGGAAGACTATTGGGGCAAGGATTTACCCGTCAATCGCGGCAAGAATAACTTTGAGCGCATTCGCACCGACTATTACCGCGACAGGATCGCGATTCGGGAAGCCGTAAAAGCAGGTGCGGTCGATTTCTTCGCGGAGAACCAAGCGAAAGCCTGGGCGGTTGATTGGGATACGCCGGCAGTCCGCGAAGAGCGGCTAATCAAGACGCTTGTGGAGCAGCGGACACCCCAGGGCATGCAAGCTTTTGTATTGAACACAAGGCGCGGTCGCTTCCAGGACCCAAGCGTTCGGCAAGCAATTACGTTGGCATTTGATTTTGAATGGACTAACCAAAACCTATTCTATGGTCAGTACAAACGCACAGACAGCTTCTTCGCTAATTCAGAATTAGCGGCGACCGGGGCACCTTCTGGCGAGGAATTGGCTATCCTCGAATGTTTGCGGAAACGTGTGCCCCGCACTGTTTTCTGGCCGCCTATCAAGCCGCCTGAGACAGATGGAACTGGGTGGCCACGCAAAAACCTCAGGCAGTCCTTCGCGCTCTTGAAGGAGGCTGGGTATGAAGTTCGCGATCTTAAGCTTGTGAATATTGAGACGGGCGAGCCGTTCCGTTTTGAAATCCTGTTAGTCAGCCCAGCATTCCAGCGGATTGTTCTGCCGTTCAAGCGTAATCTAGCGCGGCTGGGCATTGATGCGCGGGTGCGTCTTGTTGATCAGTCCCAATATATAAACCGGCTCCGTCAGTACGATTTCGACAGCGTGCTTTCCCGCTGGGGCCAGTCTGAATCACCCGGAAACGAGCAACGGGATTACTGGGGCTCTGCTGCAGCTGATAGGCCCGGTAGTCGCAATCTGATTGGTATCGCCAAACCAGAAATCGACGCGCTGATTGAGCTTCTGATCGAAGCGCCGGACCGTGACAGCCTTGTCGCCCGCACCCGTGCGCTGGATAGGGTGTTGCTGGCAGGCCATTGGGTCGTGCCAAATTGGCATATTGCAGCGCAGCGGATTGTGTATTGGGATATATTCGGGCGACCCAAAAAGTCGCCATACAAAGGGGTCAACATCATGACCTGGTGGCTGGACCCGGCGAAGGCAGGGGCGAAGAGGAATAAATCCTGATGGCTGCCTATATCCTCCGCCGTTTACTGCTGATCATCCCGACTCTGCTTGGGATTATGACCATCAACTTCTTTATCGTTCAGGCCGCACCCGGCGGACCGGTGGAGCAGGTAATCGCAGAATTGACTGGCACTGGTGCTGCTACCGAACGGATCACACGGTCGGGCGGTGATTTCGCTGGCGGACAGGGCGGTGCGCAGCAAACGGACCAGGGAAGCAGTGGGGTAGGGGAACCCTCATATCGCGGTGCCCAGGGGCTTGATCCAGACTTCATCAAAGACCTGGAACAACGCTTCGGTTTCGATAAGCCGATGTATGAGCGCTATTTCGGCATGCTCTACGATTTTGTCCGCTTCGATTTCGGCGAGAGCTTTTTCCGCTCCGAGCGTGTGGTGGATTTAGTGATCGACAAGCTGCCTGTGTCGATATCGCTCGGCCTTTGGACGACGCTGCTGGTCTACCTAATCTCCATTCCGCTGGGGATCGCCAAGGCGACACGGGATGGGGAGGCGTTTGATTTATGGACGAGTGCGGTTGTCATCGTCGGCTATGCCATCCCTGGATTTCTGTTCGCGGTGTTACTGCTGGTGGTATTTGCCGGCGGGAGTTACTGGCAATGGTTCCCGTTACGTGGGCTGACGTCTGAAAGTTTTGATAAACTCAGCACTTTAGGCCAGGTCGCAGACTATTTCTGGCATCTGGCGCTGCCCGTTGCAGCAATGGTGATCGGCGGGTTTGCTGGCCTTACCATGCTAACCAAGAATTCCTTTATGGAGCAGATCAATCAGCAATATGTGCTAACGGCGCGTGCTAAAGGCATTTCAGAACGCCGGGTGCTGTACGGCCATGTTTTTCGGAACGCTATGCTGATCGTGATCGCAGGGTTTCCTGCTGCTTTCATAGGCATCCTGTTCACGGGGGCGCTGCTGGTGGAGGTTATTTTCTCGCTCGATGGCCTTGGCCTATTGGGCTACGAGGCAGCCATCAAACGCGACTATCCCATCATGTTTGCGAGCGTTTGGTTCTTCTCACTACTTGGCCTCATCATGAGCCTGATTGGCGATTTGACTTACATGCTTATTGATCCCCGTATTGATTTCGAGGCCCGCCGCGCATGAGCCTTTCTCCCATCAATCAGCGGCGCATTCAGCAATTCAAAGCGAACAAGCGTGGTTATTGGTCCGCCATCATTTTCGCGATCCTGTTCATGTTGAGCTTGTTCGCGGAATTCATCGCCAACGATAAGCCGTTTGTTGTGATGTATGACGGCGAAATCCATCTGCCGGTTTTCAACGGATACCCTGAAACAGCCTTTGGCGGTGAATTCCCGACAGAAGCTGACTACCGGGACCCATTCGTTGCGGAAAAGATTGCGGAGAAAGGCTGGATGCTCTGGCCGCTTATTCGCTATCACCACCGCACTGTCGCGTGGGACTTGCCGTCACCAGCGCCGACTGGCCCAGACACGCAACATATTCTCGGCACAGACGATCAGGCGCGAGATGTGGCGGCAAGGTTAATCTATGGCTTTCGTATATCCGTGCTGTTTGGGTTTACCTTAGTGGTCGTATCCAGCGTGATCGGCGTGCTGGCAGGTCTAGTGCAGGGCTTCTATGGCGGCTGGCTTGATCTCATTATGCAGCGCGTCATAGAGGTTTGGGGCGGGCTGCCGCAGCTTTATATTTTGATCATCCTGGCTAGCGTGGTTGAACCGACTTTCTGGTGGCTACTAGGACTTCTGTTGCTATTTAGCTGGACGGGCCTCGTCGGTGTCGTGCGCGCGGAAACCCTGCGCGCCAGGAACCTGGATTTCGTTCGGGCGGCGCGGGCGCTCGGAGTCTCCAACCGTAAGATTATGGTCCGGCATGTGCTGCCAAACGCCATGGTGGCGACCATAACGTTCTTGCCATTCATACTGGCTGGTTCTGTCACGACTTTGACGGCGCTGGACTTTATCGGCTTTGGTTTACCGCCTGGGTCTGCCTCCCTCGGAGAGATGCTGCAGCAGGGCAAAAACAATCTGCAGGCACCATGGCTTGGCTTCACTGGATTCCTATCGATTGCTGTTCTGCTGACACTGTTGGTTTTTGCCGGTGAAGCAGTACGAGACGCATTTGACCCGCGCAAAACTATTCCAGGAGCGGCCTGATGGCGACCGGTGATCCGTTCCTCAAAATCAATGACTTAGACGTTCGCTTCGGCGGCGGAGATGATCCGCACGCGAAGGATGCCGTTAAGGGCGTCTCGCTGACTTTGGCCAAGGGTGAAACCTTAGCGCTCGTTGGCGAATCTGGGTCGGGCAAATCCGTGACGGCGCTGTCGATCCTGCAGTTGCTGCCATATCCGCTTGCGTCCCATCCAACTGGATCAATCCAATTCGACGGCGAGGAAATGATTGGGGCGTCGAAGCAAACGCTCATGAAGGTGCGCGGTGCACGCGTCGGCATGATTTTCCAGGAGCCGATGACCAGCCTGAACCCACTGCACACCGTTGCCAAGCAGATCGGCGAGAGCCTGGTCGTACATCGTGGCCTATCTAAAAGTGCGGCCAGGGCGCGGGCGCTGGAACTCTTGAAGCTGGTCGCTTTGAAAGACCCGGAACAGCGGCTGGATAGCTATCCGCACCAACTGTCTGGCGGTCAGCGCCAGCGCGTAATGATCGCCATGGCACTTTCGAATGAGCCGGACCTGCTGATCGCCGATGAGCCGACAACGGCGCTTGATGTGACTATTCAGGCACAAATTCTGGAATTGCTGCGGGATTTGCAACAGAAGCTTGGCATGGCCGTGCTGCTGATCACCCATGATCTTGGCATCGTGCGGAAAACGGCAGACCGCGTCGCTGTGATGACTGACGGCGAAATCGTTGAACAGGGGCCTGTTGCCCAGGTCTTCGATAATCCGGCGCATGCCTATACCCAAATGCTGCTGGCGGCAGAACCCAAAGGCGACCCCGTGGCGGCAGATGCGAGTGCGGACGAAATTCTGGCTGCGGATAACCTGAAGGTCTGGTTTCCGATCAAACGCGGCCTGCTCAAACGCACCGTCGGCCATGTCAAAGCCGTTGATGGTGTAACCGTGAAGCTCCGGGCTGGGCAGACAGTTGGCGTCGTCGGTGAATCTGGATCCGGTAAGACGACGCTTGGGTTGGCGCTGCTGCGGCTACAGGCCAGCGAAGGAGCGATCCGGTTTGATGGCAAGGACATCCATGGTGCCAGCTGGGCAGCTATGCGCCCGCTCCGCCGGGAAATGCAGATTGTGTTTCAAGACCCATACGGCAGCCTAAGCCCACGCATGACAATCGGGGAGATTATTGCGGAAGGCCTGAATACACACGGCATTCGCGAAGGTGCGGAGGTGGAGAAGCGCGTCGCCTCTGGCTTGGAGGAGGTGGGCCTGGAGCCCATCATGTCCCGTCGCTATCCGCATGAGTTTTCAGGCGGCCAACGCCAACGGATCGCTATCGCCAGGGCTATCGTACTGGAACCAAGGTTTCTAGTCCTGGATGAGCCGACCTCTGCGCTGGATATGTCCGTGCAGGCCCAGATCGTAGATCTGCTGCGTGATCTCCAACATCATCATAACCTAGCCTACATGTTCATCAGCCACGATTTGAAGGTGGTAAAAGCGCTGGCCCATGACCTGATCGTGCTGAAAGACGGCAAAGTCGTAGAGCAAGGCCCCGCCAAAGCTATTTTCGAGGCACCCCAAGAAAAATATACCCAGGCGTTGCTGGCGGCTGCTTTCGATATGAAAGCGGTTGATACAGAAGCTGTTAATGACTGAGCCGTCTTGTGCTGAAATGAGCCCTCATGACCATTCTATTTAAACCCGATCCTGTTGTTGGCGGCGCTGATACGTGGCGTGAGCAGTTGGCGAAGCGCTTGCCGCATGTGCCGTTTCGGGTATGGCCTGATGTTGGTGACCCGGCGGATATCCATTTCTTTCTAGGCTTCAAGGCTACTACGGGCGACTTCGCTGGTATGACCAATTTGAAGGCTGTGCTGGCGACGGGCGCTGGGGTGGATGGGATATTCTTAGCGGATGACGTGCCGGACGTTGCGATCGCGCGCATCATTGACCCATGGATGACGGAGCAGATGGCCCAGTGGGCGCTCTATGCTGTCCTGCATTTCTACCGCCATTTCGGCGATTATCAGGCCCAGCAATCAGAAGGTGATTGGAATGAGCTTGATCCATCGCGGGCAGCACCCGCTAGGGTCGGCATGCTAGGTTGTGGTGAAATTGGCCAAGAGATTGGGCGTAGGTTTGCCGGCATCGGCTTTGATGTTGCTGGATGGACGCGCAGCGCACGTGATCTTGGCGAAATTGAGAACTTCCATGGTGACAATGGCTTCGCGCGATTCCTTGCCCGTAGCAATTTCTTAATTTGCCTACTGCCGCTAACGGAGGAAACGACGGGATTGCTTAACGCCGCTGCATTTAGCCATCTGCCGGAAGAGGCTTATCTGGTCAATATGGCTCGTGGTCGGATCGTTGATACCGATGACCTTGTCACGGCGCTTGATTCCAGGCAAATCAAAGGTGCGTTTCTGGATGTCACGGAGCCGGAACCATTACCAGAAGATCATCCGCTCTGGCGGATGCCAAATGTTCGCATTACCCCGCATAATTCCGGCAACACCAATGCGAATACGGCCGCAGACCAAGTTGCTGAAAATATCCGCCGCGCGCTCGATAACGAACCGTTGCTGAACGTCGTCGAGCGCGGGCGGGGATACTGACTGCGCGTTAAGCCGTTTCGTTTACAGCAGCGCCACGATCACCAGTGGACTCACCGCCATCCGGAGGTTTAGCGACACCTACCATGGCTGGGCGGAGGAGGCGATCGTGCAACATGTAGCCGCGCTGCAAAACTTGAGAGACAGCGCCTGGTGGCACATCAGCCGTTTCGACTTCGAACACTGCTTGGAAGGAATTGTGGTCGAAGACGTCACCCGGTGCGCCGAACACTGCAACATTATGTTTAGCCAAAGACTGAGCGAGCTCGCGTTCGACCATCTCGACACCCTCAGCTAGCTTGCCGAGTGCTTCAGATTCGGCCTTAGCGTCGGCCGGCATTGCTGCGAGCGCGCGTGAAAGATTATCCGCGACGGAAAGAATATCCCGAGCAAGACCTGCTGCGCCATAGCGGCTGGCTTCTTCGCGGTCCTTTTGTGCGCGGCGGCGCGCATTTTCAGCCTCCGCCAGTGCGCGCAGGCGACCCTCCTTCAGGGTTATCGCCTCAGCCTCAAGCTCCACAACGCGGTCTGCCAAAGCGGTAGCTGCGGATTTTGCTGCGTCTAGGCCTGGTTCGTCCGCGGCGATATCAGCTGCGAAATCTGCCGCTGCATCATTTGCAGCATTTAAATAATCTGCTGGCGCATCTTCGGGCGCTATTGGCGTATCTTCGCCTTGGGTCACGGGCTATTTCTCCGAATCTCTAGATAACATTCGGCCGATCACCCGGGCGGTGTAGTCGACCATAGGAATTATGCGAGCGTAGTTCAGCCGCGTCGGGCCGATCACGCCAATAGCACCCAGCACTTTCGCGTTGGTGCCGCCATAAGGTGCGAGCACCATAGACCATCCCGTGTGATTGAAAACCGTATTTGCACCAATATATATACGAACGCCATCACCGGTCTCTGCTGCTTCAACCAGCCGCAGCATCGTCTCTTTGGTTTCCAGCGCATCGAATAGGCTGCGGATGCGCTCCAAGTCCGTGACCGCAGCAACATCATCCAACAAGCGCGCTTGGCCTTTTACAATAAGCGCGCCGCCGCCAGCGTCAGACCATACAGCCAGCCCATCCTCGACGACTTGTTGGGTCAGTGTATCGAGCTGTGCCTGATGGCGGGCGAGATCATCCCTGATTTCTGCGCGGGCTTCGTCCAATGTGCGATTGCGTAGGCGGGCTGAAAGATAATTAGTGGCTTCCTGCAATGAGGAGGCGGGCATGCCGACTGGCAAGTCGATGACGCGATTCTCAACCTGCCCGGTGCTATCGACCAGAATGACAAGCCCGCGCCCATCGCCGAGCGGCACAAATTCAATATGCGTGACAGCGTTGGCTGCCTTCGGTGCGACGACAAGCCCGGCATGAGTGGATAGGCCCGCCAGTGCTGTTGTGGCCCGATCGAGCGCCCTGTCCATAGATATGCCTGCATTGCCAACCAGACCTTCGATTTCAATACGGTCTTCGGCACCAAGATCGCCAACTTGAAGCAGGCCGTCGACGAATAGTCGCAAGCCTGCGTCCGTGGGTAGGCGACCTGCGGAATTGTGGGGGGCGTGCAGCAGGCCCAAATCCTGCAAATCCGCCATTACGTTGCGGATCGTCGCGGGCGAAAGCTGCTGCGTTAAACGTTGGGATATGGTGCGGGAGCCGATCGGGTCGCCTTGATCCATATAAGCATCGACGATGACGCGAAAGATATCCCGCGAGCGCTCGTTCAATTCCTGGATGCTGATCGGTTTCGATACGGCCATTGCTATTCGCGTCTAATGTCCTTGGATTTGCGGATAAGACCATTGTAGTTATTTGTTACACACTGTGAGGTAGGTATCAGTGTCGTGATCGTCAATATCTGCTGAATGTGGGGATCGATTTGGCGTTGCTCGGCTTGCCAGCGGACAGAGTTTCACTTATACATTGAATCCTCTGCTTTGTTGCGGTACGAAATCGTCATGCCGGTAGGTGACGGTGGGCTCTTGAGCCCGCCGTTTTTCTTTACGTGGTATTGGTAAACAGGCTGTTGGGGACTGGATGGAACGAGAGACGTGGGTTCAGGCATTGATTGAGCCGACCATCGAAGATTTGGGCTTCGAGGTCGTGCGCGTACGTGTGTCTGGGACTGTGCGACCCGTACTTGAAGTCATGGCGGAACCGGCAGACGGATCGCCAATGACTGTTGAAGGTTGTGCCAGCATAAGCCGAGCGATTTCAGCCGTTATGGACGTCGAGGACCCGATCACCAGTGCGTATACGCTGGAAGTTTCGTCCCCCGGCGTCGACAGGCCGTTAACGCGGCCCAAGGATTTTGATCGCTTCGCTGGCTTTGACGCCAAGGTGGAGCTGATTGCGCCCGTTGATGGGCAGAGACGCTTTTCGGGCCGCCTCGGCGGCGTGGACAATCAGGGCCAAGTGGTTGTGGGCGAAGGGGAGGCCGAAGTTCGGGTTCTACTCGCTGAAATCCGCCGGGCCAAGCTGATTATGACGGACGCTTTGCTGGCCGCATTCGCGGAAGACCAGCCAGGCCAGAACGGAGAGGGCTGACACAAGATGGCGCACATCTTTGGCGGCGAATTGCTGCAGGTCGCAGACGCTGCTGCACGGGATAAAGGCATCAGCCGGGAAGAAGTTTTCCTGGCGATGGAAGAGGCTATTCAACGAGCAGGTCGCTCAAAGTATGGCCTTGAGCATGATATCCGTGCGGAAATTGACCGCCGCACCGGTGAAGTGACGCTCGCGCGGTATCGCACTGTTGTTGAGGACGACGCTGAGATCGAAAACGAATCAGCAGAACTGCCCGTTACGGCAGCACAACGTTTTAAGCCGGGCGTGGTTGTTGGCGACGAACTCGTTGATGATCTGCCGCCAGTTGATTTTGGCCGGGTTTCCGCACAGACCGCGAAGCAGGTCATCGTGCAGAAGGTTCGTGAAGCCGAACGCAGCCGCCAATACGCTGAATTCTCTGGCAGGATTGGCGAGGTCGTGAACGGCGCCGTCAAACGGCTTGAGTTCGGCAATGTCATCATTGATCTCGGTCGCGCCGAAGCTATCATCCGCCGTGATGAATTGCTCCCCCGTGAGCATTTCCGCCGCAATGATAGGGTCCGCGCACAGATTTATGATGTTCGCGAAGAAACGCGCGGCCCACAGATTTTCCTATCTCGTACACGTCCAGAATTCCTGGTGTCGCTGTTTGCGCAGGAAGTTCCAGAAATTTATGATGGTATAATTGAGATCAAGGCTGCGGCCCGTGATCCGGGGAGCCGCGCTAAAATTGGCGTGATCAGCCACGATACTTCAATTGACCCAGTAGGCGCTTGCGTGGGCATGCGCGGTAGTCGCGTACAGGCTGTCGTTGCAGAGCTACAGGGCGAGCGAGTTGATATTATTCCATGGTCCGAGGACCCGGCAGTGTTTGTTGTCAACGCTTTGGCACCAGCTGAAGTGTCCAAGATCGTAATTGACGAAGATGATGGCCGGATCGATGTCGTTGTTCCTGATGATCAGTTGTCTTTGGCAATTGGCCGTCGCGGACAGAATGTGCGCCTCGCAAGCCAACTGAGCGGTTGGTCAATCGATATTCTGACCGAACAGGAAGAATCGGAACGCCGCCAGGAAGAATCAAAGGTTCGTTCCCAGGCGTTCATCGACACGCTTGATGTTGACGAAGTCATTGCGCATCTGCTGGTAGCTGAAGGCTTCTCGACGGTTGAGGAAGTTGCTTATGTTGATGCTGCGGAACTTGGGAGCATTGAGGGCTTCGACGATGATATCGCAGAAGAGCTGAAGCGCCGCGCCTTTGATTATGTCACAGCCGAACAGGCACGCCTTGAGGCACGCCGGGCTGAACTGGGTGTGTCTGAGGATATCGACCGTATTGAGGGCCTGACGCTCGCGCAGATTGTGCGGCTTGGCGAATGCGGTGTGCTGAACCTGGACGACCTGGCTGATCTGGCGAGCGATGAATTCCGCTATATCACCAACCCTGCCGTCCCGATCGCAACAGTGGATGATATCGCTGAGTTTGATGCTGAGGCCTTGGCAGCTGGCATCGCAGGCAGTGACTTCTCCGCTGAAGAAGCCGATGGCTTGATCATGGCGCTCCGAGCGGAGTGGTATGAGGACGAAGAAACTGCTGAAGGCGACGAGGCGGCTGAAGCACCCGCTGACGCGCCAGCGTGATAAGATGTAACCCCTCACGACACACATTAGGATTAGGGCCAAACCGAACCACATGAATATGACCGCCGCCACTACTGAGACGAACGGTGCGCGCCAGGCCCGGAAGGGTATGGCGAGAGACAGGAGTGGTGCGCCCAGCGATCCTGGAATGCGGCGCTGCATTGTCACGCGGACGAAGAAACAGCGTGAGAACATGCTGCGGTTCGTTGTTGATCCTGATGGCCGTGTGACCTCGGATGTCGCCATGCGCCTTCCGGGCAAGGGTGTGTGGGTGTTGGCAAAGCGTGATGCTTTGGCCAAGGCGGTTGAAACAAACCGGTTCAAAAGCGCTTTTAAAGCTGATGTTACGACCCCTCAAAACCTTGTTGACATGACGATAGGCCTTATGGATCGCCGTATTGGCGAACTGTTAGGCCTGGCGCGTGCAGCTGGGCAACTGGCGGTTGGCTGGGAGCAGGCGCGGGAGTTCGCGCGGAAGCATCCGGTTGGATTGGTTGTTGTTGCTTCCGACGCAGCTGAGGCATCTCGGCGTCGACTGGAACGCATGGGCAATGGCGCACCGGTGTTCGACCGGATGGATGCGTATGCACTGGGCTCAGCTATGGGCCGTGATAGAGTTGTGAACTCTT
Organism: Alphaproteobacteria bacterium; assembly: GCA_965660545.1. Classification (GTDB taxonomy): domain Bacteria; phylum Pseudomonadota; class Alphaproteobacteria; order Bin95; family Bin95; genus VMCJ01. Next base: position 64,339 of record CBFIAF010000003.1, read on the forward strand.
TAATTCAAAAAGGTAAGTTTGCAGAAATGCTGGCGCGTGAAGCCGCGCGTCGTGAGGGGCTCGATGAGCCAAAGGGTCCGAATGGGCAGCGTGCGCGCAAGGCCGCATTCGATGCCTCCGACAGGGAGGGTTGAGGACAGATGAGCAACGAAACGACAGAACGCAAACCTGGTAAGCTCCGCTTAGGCGGAAAGCTTGGCAGTAAGACTGAGGCGAAGAAGACTGTCAGCGTCGGCAAGGTGCAGCAGAGCTTCTCACGCGGACGCAGCAAAACGGTAACCGTCGAAGTGAAGCGCCCGCGCGCGGGCTCCAGTGAGCGCAGTGGCGGAGGCGGCCAAGCTGGCGCTCAAAGCGATATTGAGCGCGAAAAGCGTCTCCGCGCTATCCAGGCGCTGAAAACGGGTGAGGGCGCAGTCGCGGCACCACCGCCTGTACCGCCGCGTCCCGTGCGCCCGGCTCCCGTGGTCAAGCCTGTTGTGGCTGCGCCTGTCGTCGAAGAGACGCCAGCGGCCGAAGCCATGGCTGCGGAAGCCAAAGTTGAGGTGCCGCCTGTCGAAGCAGTTGAAGCGACTGAAGTTGAGACTGCGCCGGTAGCGGAAGCGCTGCCGCCTGCGCCAGAGCCGGAACCAGAGCCCGAGCCGGAACCAGAGCCCGAACTCTCGCAAGAAGAGCGAGAGATGCTGGCCCTGAAACTGGCTGAAGCCGTTGAGCGTGAAAAGATTGATGCTGCGCGCCGTGAAGCAGAAGCGCGCGCCGAAGCCGCCGCACCACGTCGTCGGCCTGAAAGGGATCGTGCTCGCCCAGGAGCCGCTCGTGACGCGCCTGCTGGCAGACCCGCTCCTGGCGGCGGCGCTGGTCGTCGCCCTGGTCCGGCTGATGCGCCTGACATGCCTGATCCAGCTGCGGCACCGTCTCGTGGCCGTGATGATGATCGACGGAAGGCCCGTAATGTTGACGAAGAACGCCGGGCGCAACCAAAGCGTGGCGGCGAACGTGGCGGTCGTCGTACCGGCAAGCTGACGATTACCCAGGTGGTCGATGGTGAGGTGCAACAGGAGCGGACGCGCAGTCTCGCATCCATCCGTCGTGTTCGGGAGAAAGAAAAGCAACGCCGCCGCGATAGCGGTAAGGGCGAAGCGACATTCGTTGTGCGTGAAGTGCGGGTGCCGGAAGTCATCGTTGTTAGCGAACTGGCGAACCGTATGGCTGTCCGCACAGTCGATGTCGTCAAAAAACTCATGGCGCTCGGCATTATGGCTACGCCGAGCCAGAGCATTGATTCCGATACGGCTGAGCTTGTGATCGAAGAATTCGGCCACAAAATCCGCCGCGTTTCAGAATCCGATGTCGAAATAGGCATGGATGTTAAGGTCGAGAGCGACGCAGAAGAGGATCTCCTCCCACGTCCGCCTGTTGTTACTGTCATGGGCCATGTCGATCACGGCAAAACGTCCCTGTTGGATGCGCTGCGCAAAGCGAATGTCGTATCTGGTGAGGCTGGCGGTATTACCCAGCATATAGGTGCTTATCAGGTGCAGACTGAGGCTGGCGAAAAGGTGACGTTCCTGGACACCCCAGGTCACGCAGCCTTCTCCGCAATGCGTCAGCGCGGTGCGAAGTTGACTGACTTGGTTATTCTTGTGGTCGCTGCGGATGATACCGTTCAGCCACAAACGGTTGAGGCGATCAATCACGCCCGTGCCGCTAACGCACCAATGATTGTCGCACTGAATAAATGTGACCGGCCTGAATCAGATCCCGATCGTATTAAGCAAGAGCTGTTGAGCCAGGAAGTCGTGTCCGAAGATTTCGGTGGCGACATTCAGATGATCAATGTTTCTGCAACGCAGGGCACTGGCTTGGATGAGCTGGTTGAAGCGATTTCCCTGCAAGCAGAGCTGCTTGAGCTGAAAGCCAATCCTGACCGTGAAGCACGTGGGGGTGTTGTTGAAGCGCAGCTAGACCGTGGCCGCGGCCCGGTCGCTACGATTTTGGTGCAGTCCGGTACTCTTAAGCGCGGTGATGTGCTGGTTGCTGGCGCTGAGTGGGGCCGTGTCCGTGCGATGATTGATGAGCATGGCGATCAGGTTCAGGAAGCTGGTCCTTCAATGCCAGTATCCGTGCTGGGTCTGTCCGGCGTTCCTCTAGCGGGTGATGAAGTCGTCGTCGTGCCAGACGAAAGCAGGGCGCGTGAAGTTAGCGAATACCGCCAGCGGGTGGATCGCGATAAGAGGACGGCTGTGGCACCACGCGGCACTATTGAAGACATGTTCGGTAAAATCGCTGCTGGCGTTTCCCAAGAACTGCCGATTATCGTTAAGTGTGACGTGCAAGGCAGCTTGGAAGCCATTGTGGCCGCTATCGAAAAACTGGCGAATGAGGAAGTGTCCGCCAAGGTCATTCACGCTGGCGTTGGTGCTATCAACGAATCCGACGTCACATTGGCAGCGTCTGCAGGCGGCTTTATCGTTGGCTTTAATGTGCGCGCTAGTGGGCAGGCCAGGTCGCAATCTCAACGCGACGGCGTCGATATCCGTTACTATTCAATCATCTACGAACTGCTGGATGATTTGAAATTGGCTGTCGAAGGCTTGCTGGCACCGGAACAGCGCGAAAAGTTTATCGGTAATGCGGAAGTCCGCGAAGTCTTTAACATCACCAAGGTTGGCAAGATCGCCGGTTGCCGCATCACAGACGGTATTGTCCGTCGTGGCGCTGGTGTCCGGCTATTGCGCGATAATGTGGTGATCCATCAGGGCAAGCTTGCAACCCTCAAGCGCTTCAAGGAAGAAGTGCGTGAAGTGCGCGATGGCTTCGAGTGCGGTATGGCCTTCGAGAACTATCATGATATTCAGACCGGTGACGTTATCGAATGTTTCGAGATCGAAGAAGTGGCCCGCATGCTGTAATGGCAAGCGTTTAAGGATTGACTGAACGTGAGCGTTCGTAGAGCAGGCGCGCCCAGCCAAAGGCAGCGGCGCATGGGGGAAGTCGTGCGTCATGCGCTGGCGGAAACGCTGGCGCGTTGTGATCTGCGTGATCCTGACCTGTCTGGCGTGGCCATCACAATCACCGAAGTGCGGCCCAGCCCAGATCTTAAAGTTGCTACCGTCTTCGTGACGCCGCTTGGCGGGCAAGGGGATATCAAAGCTATCCTGAAAGCGCTGAAGCGGGCAAAAGGATATTTTCGATCTGAGCTTGGACAAGCGATGACGTCTAAATTCACGCCAGATTTGAGATTCGTCGCAGACGATGCATTTGATAGGGGTGCGCGATTGAACGCGCTTCTGGACGCGGTCGCCCATGAACAGGGCGATGAAGGAACCAGTGATGGGGCGTAGGCGTCGCAAACCCGCTCCCGATGCGCCCAATGGTTGGCTGATCATCGATAAGCCGTCCGGCATGACGTCCACGGATGTATCGAACATTATCAAACGCATGGCGCTAGGAGCTAAATGCGGCCATGGCGGAACTCTTGATCCGCTGGCCACTGGCCTTTTGCCAATAGCGCTTGGCGCTGCGACGAAAACTGTTCCCTATGCCATGGATGGCCGCAAAGCCTATCGCTTCCGGCTCCGGTGGGGCGAAGCGCGGGATACGGATGATTCCGATGGTTCGGTGATTGAGACGTCGGATAAGCGCCCGACCCGTGACGAAATTGAAGCGGCATTGCCCGCTTTCCGTGGGCTCATTTCCCAGGTGCCGCCTAAGTATTCCGCTATTAAGGTTAAAGGTGCGCGCGCCTATGACCTTGCCCGCGAGGACGAAGAATTTGAGCTGGCGGCGCGCGATATTCAGATTTTCCGTTTTGAATTAGTGGAGATGATTGATGATGACACAGCCGATTTCCTGGTCGACTGCGGGAAGGGCGGCTATATGCGCAGCCTCGCTCGTGATTTAGGGCAGGCGCTTGGCTGCTTGGGTCACATAGCGGCGCTGCGCCGCACACGGGTTGGGCCATTTACGCTCGACCACGCTCAAGAACTCGAATATGTCAGGACTCTAAGTTGCATCAATGATGCGTGCTCTGTGTTGCTACCGGTTAAGACCGCGCTGGACGACATCCCGGCGTTGGCCATTTCCGATAGTGAAGCGGCGGATCTGCGTAATGGACGCACGCTCCGCCTTCTGCGAAAAGGCGATCTTGAAAGGCTCTCTGACGTCGATGACGGCAAGGAGTTTCGGGTTGAAGTATCTGGCAAGCTTGTCGGCTTGGCACGCTTTGAGGCCGGCGAGGTCAAATCATCCCGCGTGCTAAACCTTTAAAATAGGAGAAACCGATGTCGATTACCCAAGAACGTACCGAAGAATTGGTCAAAGAATTTGGTCGTGGCGACAATGACACGGGTTCCCCCGAGGTCCAGATCGCTATCCTGACAGAACGCGTCCGCAATTTGACGGAGCATATGCTGACCCACAAGAAGGATCTGCATTCCCGCCGTGGTTTGATCGCCATGGTCGGCCAGCGCCGCCGCCTGCTGGACTATCTGAAACGCAAAAATAACGATCGCTATCAGGCTATTCTGAAAGCGCTTGAACTGCGCCGCTAAGGCGACAGCGACGGAAACTGGTGACCCAAAGGGTCGCCCGTTTCTATGTGACCAGTTTCGCCTGAAGCTGGCAAACGGGTGCCGGCAAAGGCAGGTGCCGAACACAAGGCCTCAACGGAGGCCGGGGATTGCGTCGTGCGCGGCATTAGGACCAGCGGCGAGCCCGTCCCGAAGGAAGGAAAATACCTAAATGTTTAATATTATCCGTAAGGAAATGCAGTGGGAGGGTCGTACCCTGACGCTCGAAACGGGTCGTATTGCCCGTCAAGCGCATGGTTCCGTGCTCGCTACCTATGGCGACACCGTAGTGTTATGCGCCGTAACCGCAGAGCGCACGCCGCGCCCCGGCCTCGATTTCTTCCCGCTGACAGTTCACTACCAAGAAAAAGCTTATGCGGCAGGCCGCATCCCAGGCGGTTTCTTTAAACGTGAAGCCCGCCCGAGCGAGAAAGAAACGCTGACGTCCCGCCTGATTGATCGCCCGATCCGTCCGCTGTTTGCACCCGGATTTAAGTGCGAAACTCAGGTGATCGCGACCGTGCTCTCTCACGATATGGAGAATGATCCGGATATGCTGGCGATGATTGCTGCGTCTGCTGCATTGACAATCTCTGGAGTGCCATTTCTTGGCCCGATCGCTAACTGCCGCGTCGGTGAAATCGACGGTGAGCTTGTCGTCAACCCACCCCTGGAGCAGATGGCTAACAGCACGCTCGATCTTGTTGTCGCTGGTACCAATGAAGGCGTCATGATGGTCGAGTCCGAAGCCCATGAGCTTTCGGAAGAGCGGATGCTTGAAGCTGTAGTGAAAGGCCATACGTCCTTCCAGGCAGTTATCGATCTGATTATCGATCTTGCTGAAGACAGTGCCAAAGAGCCTTGGCCCGCGCCGGAAGCGCCTGCTGGCCAAGATGAGATGCGCGCTAAACTTGAAGGTATGGTGTCTGCCGACATCAAAGCCGCATATGGCATCACGGAGAAACTGGCTCGCCAGACCGCTGTCGGTGCCGTCAAGGCGAAAGCCATCGAAGCCATCGAAGCTGAGGACGGCGACATTGGACTCGCTAAAGGCGTGCTGAAAGACCTCGAGAAGGACATTGTTCGCAACTCAATTCTCGATACGGGCAAGCGCATTGATGAGCGTGACACGAAGACTGTCCGTCCGATTGTTTCTGAGGTCGGTGTACTGCCGCTTTCACACGGGTCTGCGCTGTTCACGCGTGGTGAAACGCAAGGTCTGATCGTCTGCACGCTGGGCACTGGGTCTGACGAACAGATTATGGACCGGTTGGAAGGCGAGATGCGGGAACGCTTCCTGCTGCATTACAACTTCCCGCCATACTCAGTCGGCGAAGCTGGTCGTATGGGCCCTCCTGGTCGCCGTGAAATCGGCCATGGTAAGCTTGCATGGCGCGCGTTGCGTCCGATGTTGCCTGCCCATGAAGATTTCCCATATACCATCCGCTGCGTTTCGGAGATCACCGAGTCCAATGGTTCCTCCTCCATGGCAACTGTGTGCGGCGGCTCCCTTGCAATGATGGATGCGGGCGTGCCTTTGAAGGCTCCTGTCGCTGGTATCGCCATGGGCTTGATCAAAGAAGGCGACCGCTACGCGGTGTTGTCCGATATCCTTGGTGATGAAGATCATCTCGGTGACATGGACTTCAAGGTTGCTGGTTCTGAGAACGGCATCACGTCTTTGCAGATGGACATCAAGATCACGTCCATCACGGCAGAAATCATGCAGATTGCTCTGGATCAGGCCAAAGACGGCCGGCTCCACATTCTGGGGGAAATGTCCAAGGGTCTTGGCCACGCACGGACCGAAGTCAGCTCCAATGCACCGCGCATCACGACGATGAAAGTGCCAAGAGAGAAGATTCGTGACGTGATCGGTTCCGGCGGTAAAGTCATCCGCGAACTGGTCGAGCTGACCGGTGCGAAGATCGACATCGAAGACGACGGCACCATCAAGATCGCGGCGACTGACCCAGCAGCGGCAGAGGATGCGCAGCGCCGTATTCACGCGATCGTTGCTGAGCCAGAAGCAGGCATGATCTACGACGGTAAAGTCGTGAAGATCATGGATTTCGGCGCTTTCGTTAACTTCCTTGGTCCGAAAGACGGTCTCGTGCACATCTCTGAGATGCGCCCGGGTCGTGTTCGTTCCGTGACAGATGTTGTCAACGAAGGTGACAAGGTCAAAGTAAAGTGCCTTGGCTTCGATGATCGCGGCAAAGTACGCCTTACGATGAAGAACATCGATCAGGAAACTGGCGAAGAAGTTGAGCCAGCGGCTGAAGAAGGCTGAGTTTGAAGCAGGAACTCGGAGCGGCGCACTGGACGTGCCGCTCCGAATGTCCTACCTCAACGTTGAATACCAATACCTGATGGGTGACGTCAGCAGATGATCGTACAGCCGAGAATGATGTCCGGTGCCGAGACACTGCCTCTTGTTGAGGGCGGCAAAGGCGTTTCGGCGACAAACGGCATTAGCGCAGGCGCTTGGGCGCGCGCTGGCGGTGTTGGTACGGTTTCCGCCGTGAATGCTGATAGCTTTACGGAAAATGGCGAGCTTATCCCGCAGCTGTATTTCGGTCGCACCCGTAAGGAACGGCACCAGGAGCTGGTGGCGCACGGTGTACGTGGCGCAATCCACCAAGCACGGACAGCCTATGAAAGTGCGGACGGAAACGGCCGTATCCATATCAACGTACTATGGGAAATGGGTGGCGCTGAAGAAGTGCTGCATGGTGCGCTTGCTGGCGCTAAAGGCCTGATCAATGGTGTCACGTGTGGTGCCGGGATGCCCTACAAGATCGCGCAGATCGCGGCTTCATATGGCGTGCACTATTACCCGATTATTTCGTCCGCTCGTGCATTCCGTGCATTATGGAAGCGGTCGTATCATAAGTTCGAGGGCTGGCTTGGCGGCGTTGTTTATGAAGACCCCTGGCTTGCTGGGGGTCACAACGGGCTGTCGAACAGTGAAGATCCACTAAAGCCGGAGCCGCCGCGCGCGCGCGTTGCAGACTTGCGCAATGTTATGAACGCTGCAGGCTTGAATGAAGTTCCTATCATCATGGCTGGCGGTGTTTGGCGCTTGGATGAATGGGCGGATTGGATCGATGATCCAGAAATATCGCCAGTAGCCTTTCAGTTCGGCACCCGCCCATTGTTGACTGAAGAAAGCCCGATACCTGAAACTTGGAAATCCCGCCTGCCGAATTTGAAGCCAGGCGAGATTATTCTGAATAAGTTCAGTCCAACTGGGTTTTATTCGTCTGCCGTTTGTAATGATTTTCTAGATAGTCTTGCTGCGCGTTCGGCACGCCAAGTGGCTTATTCCGTGGAGCCTGTTGGCGACCATGTGGTTGAGTTGGCAGTTGGCGCGCGTGGCCGAAAGGTATTTCTGACAGCACACGAGAAAGAGCTGGCGGAAGGCTGGATAGCTGACGGGTTCTCAGAGGGCATGCGAACGCCGGATTCGACTATGGTATTTGTTACGCCAACGGCGGCTCGAGAAATCCATACCGACCAAGTCGCTTGTATGGGCTGCTTATCGCAATGCCGGTTCTCAAATTGGTCCGAAGGCGAAAAGGGTACGACAGGGCGGAAGCCTGATCCGCGATCCTTCTGCATTCAGAAAACGCTTCAAGCGATTGCCCATGGTGAGCGCCCAGAAGACAATCTGATGTTTGCTGGGCATAACGCCTATCGATTTTCTGAAGACCCTTGGTACGCAAATGGATTTGTACCGACAGTGAAGCAACTCATAGATCGAATTCTAACCGGTCAGTAGGCAGCGTTTCGCGTTAAGTCAAATACTTCCTTTAAAACCCTGGAATTTCCCGTTAACTGCATTATCCTCTGAATGTATCGTATTCTGATGTGTGAACCTGAGTGAAGTAGGAGGTGCGACGCCAATGCAGACGTATAGCGAAGCGCTTGAGAAAACAGATACGCAAGTCCTTCTGCGTGACGCAGGCCTACGGCCCACGCGACAGCGTATTGGTTTGGCGCACCTGCTGTTTGCTGGTGACTGCCGCCATGTGACTGCGGAAGATCTGTTTGCAGAAGCGAATGCCGCCGCACTGAGCGTTTCACTGGCGACCGTTTATAATACGCTGCGCCAATTCGTTGATGCAGGCCTGCTCCGTGAAGTGTTAGCGGAGCGAGGACGTGCTTATTTTGATACCAATATTTCTGATCATCATCATTTTTTCCATGTAGCCGAAGGTCGGCTTGAAGATGTCCCGGCGGACGCCGTTAGCATCGCGAAGCTGCCGGAAGCCCCAGCGGGTGCCAGTGTTGAACGGGTTGATGTGATTATCCGGCTGAACAAAGCGTAAGGGAATTTGTTTTTTGTGCATGCAGTGCGGCGGAAATTCATCTTAGAATGTGTCTAAAGTATTGACTCTTCGTTGAGATAACCCATATCAACGTGGTGCCGTCAAATTGACGGTCCGCAGTTTCTGATGAACGAAGAGGGATCAATCTTATGGCGCTCAAGGGCAGCAAAACAGAAGACAATCTAAAAGAAGCATTTGCTGGTGAAAGCCAGGCAAACCGCCGTTATCTGTACTTCGCACAGAAGGCTGATATCGAAGGCCACAATGATGTTGCCGCGGTATTCCGTTCAACTGCGGAAGGCGAAACTGGCCACGCTCACGGTCATCTCGAGTATCTCGAAGAGACTGGCGATCCGGCTACCGGCTTGGCAATTGGTCCGACTGAAGACAACCTGAAAGCTGCTGTTGCTGGCGAAACCCATGAATATACGGATATGTATCCGGGCATGGCCCGTACAGCCCGTGATGAAGGGTTCGACGAGATCGCCGATTGGTTTGAGACTCTGGCAAAGGCTGAGCGCAGCCATGCCGGTCGCTTCCAAAAAGCGCTCGACGAAATCGCATAAGCGATTAAGCGTGTGAGTTTGGAGGGCGCGTTGACGCATGCGTCCGCGCCCTCTTGTTTTTCTACTTCGGTTTAATTTTGCCCAGCCCAAAGTCGTTCAACTGACTGCTGGAGCTTATTGTCGCGCAAGGTTTTTGAGATGAGCGAAGGCAGCTTGGAAGCGCCAACCCGTCACGTCATTGACTGGAACAATCCCGATTTTACCGATCCGGCTGTGCTGGATGAAGAGATGCGCCGCGTCTTTGATATCTGTCACGGGTGCCGCCGGTGTTTTAATCTCTGCGACAGTTTTCCGCGATTATTTGATCTGATCGATGGCGCACCGTCCGAAGAGCTTGACACTGTCGATAGTGACGGCTTCAAGAGCGTTGTTGACGCCTGTACTCTTTGCGACCTGTGCTTCATGACGAAGTGTCCCTATGTCCCTCCGCATGAGTTTGACTTGGACTTTCCGCATTTGATGCTCCGGTACCGCCATGCCGAACTGAAGCGCGGCGATGCTGATACGCGGGTCAAGCAGCTGACGGAGACGGACCGCAATTCCAAAATGGCTGGTCTGGCACCTTCAATTGCGAATTGGGCAAGCAAGACCAATAATAAATTGACCCGTCCCGCATTGGAAAAGACGCTTGGCCTGCACCGCGACGCCGCACTGCCGAAATTTGCAGCCAAGACGCTGGTAAATGCGGCCAAGGAAAATCCGGCTCAGGTAGATGCGACTGCACCTGGCTATGGTCGCAAAGCCGTACTCTACGCGACCTGCTTTGGCAATTATAATGACCCGGATATTGGTCTTGCTGCACGTCATGTGCTTGCGAAGAATGGCGTTAAAGCGGAAGTCACTTACGAAGGGTGCTGTGGCATGCCGCAGCTGGAGCAGGGTGATCTGGCGCGAGTGATGGAACAGGCGAAGACGGTGGCAGCCGCTCTTGTCGCCCAGTGGGTAGATTACGACTATGACGTGGTGCCGCTGGTGCCATCCTGCGCTTTGATGTTCAAGTTTGAATGGCCACTAATCGTGCCGGATGATGAGAATGTGCTTCGCTTGGCTGAAGCGACTAAGGACATCTCGGAATACGTCGTAGAAATCGCGAAGAAGGAAGGTCTGGCGGACGGTATGGTTCCTCTGGACGGCGACGTGACGATGCACCTTGCCTGTCATGCGCGGGCGCAGAATATGGGGCCGAAGGCAGCAGAAATGCTCCGAATGATTCCTGAAACCAAAGTTACAATCATAGAGCGGTGTTCCGGCCATGGTGGCTCTTGGGGTGCCATGAAAGAGAATTTTGATGTGGCGCTGAAGGTTGGTAAGCCGGTGGCGAAACAAACTGCTAAAGCGATGCAGCAATCTGCTAACAAAGGCCGGAGGCGGTATATTGCTTCTGAGTGCCCGCTTGCTGGCGAACACATTATGCAAGGTGTCGAGCGGGAGGATGGATCATTAGAGATCAACCACGCCCCGCACCCAATTAAGCTATTTGCTAAGGCCTATGGCTACGACATTTAACGTCATTAACCGACGCAATTTTCTGAACTTGAGGAGGCAGGCAGTAATGCACAAGCGTGAGATTACCCGCGCCGATATAATGGATCTGGCAGACTATACGCCGGGACGTAAAGAACGCCGCCGGGACATGATGCAGATGAAGGCGAACCGCCGTATTGCAGTTGGCCCGTTCGCAACATTCTATTTTGAAAACTACGCGACCATGTGGCACCAAGTACATGAGATGTTGGCGATCGAGAAGGGTGGCGAGGAGCAAATCCCAGACGAACTGGAGGCGTATAATCCGCTCATTCCGCAAGGCCGCGAGCTGATCGCGACTGTGATGATCGAGATTGATGATCCAATCCGCCGCAAGACTGTGCTTAACCGAATGGGCGGCTTTGAGGAGCATATGTACCTAGAATTGGACGGCCAACGTATATCCAGTATGGCTGAGGTTGATGTTGACCGCACATCAGCAGATGGAAAAGCCTCTAGTGTTCAGTTCGTTCACTTTAAATTGACTGACGTCCAGGCGGATAGTATGAAGCAGGCTGATACGCGCGCCATTCTGGGTATTGACCATGAAAACTATTCGCATATGGCCGTTATCCCTGAGACCGCCCGCGCAGAGCTTGCCGGTGATCTGGATTAGGCCCAGGACATAGTGTTTTCTGCCGATAGACGAAGATCCAAATCCGCCTTAGTTGTAGACGATGGCTCCGGTATTGCATGAAGGCGAACTTACGTGTGGTCCATTCCTAGAATTGCCTTGGTTTTGCCGCTGGCTGTTGGTTTTTCAGGTTTGGCGGATGCCCAGGGCCGCAATCGCCCACCGCCTACGCTTGTGGGCGACGCAGTGCGCCAGGAAACTGCGAGCGAAACTGCCGCCGTCGTTGGTCGGTTTGTTGCCCTGCGTGGTGGTGCCATAGCGGCCCGTATTGGCGGCGCTGTGAACGAAGTGTTGGTTGACGTGGGCGACCGAGTCGAGAAGGACCAGTTGCTGATCCACATCGCGCAGGACAGGCTCAAAGCGGAGCGCGCGCGCCGTCGCGCTTTGTTGAATTTGGCTTCGGCCAGAATTTCCAGTGCTAAGGCAAGCCTGCGGCTAGCACAGCAGTCTGCCAATCGGCTTACTCGGCTTAGAAAGTCTGCCGCTTTCAGTGAGGCGCTGCTGGCTGATAAGCAGCGTGAGGCGGAGCGCGCGGCCGCTCAGGTCAAAGAAGCCCAGGCAGACTACGCCCGCTCCAAGGTTGAACTGACGCTTGCTGACGTTGATCTAGCCTATTCAGATGTGCGCGCACCCTACGCGGGCGTTGTTATGGAGCGGCATGTGGATGTCGGCGGCTTTGTCCCGCTTGGTGGCCCGGTCGTATCGCTGCTTGGCGTGAAGGCGATGGAGGTTGAGGCTGCAGCACCCACTGAACGCATGGGCGGTGCCACGCCCGGTGCCATTGCGACCGTGCGCTACAGCGGCGTTGTCGCTGCGGTTCCCGTGCGCGCGGTAATCCCACGTGAGACGGGGGTATCGCGCACCCGGCCGATCAGGTTTGGCCCGCTGCCACCGGCGCTTGCTGCTGTGGCTGTTGCCAACGCATCTGTCACCGTTGATGTGCCAGTTGCTGAAGCGCAATCAGTTCTGACCGTGCATAAGGACGCTGTGATCCGCCGCGGCAAAAACCCGTCTGTCATGGTTGCCCGTGCGTCTGACGAAGCGGGTCTCTATCAGGCTGAATCACGAACGCTGCGACTAGGTCCTGCTATTGGCGGCCGGTTTGTCGTGCTGTCCGGCGTTGGGCCGGGCGATATTGTCGTTGTACGCGGGAATGAAGGGTTGCGTCCTGGCCAGCCGTTTAAGCTGGCGGGAGATGAAGCGGCTGGTCCGCCCGAAGGCAGGAAGCCTTGAATTTAATTCTTGGGGCTATTGAGAGGCCTGTCGCTACAATTTCAGCGGTGCTGGTGATTGTAATGTTTGGGGCACTCGCGCTCACGACAATCCCAATCCAGCTCATTCCTGAGGTCAACAAGCCCCAAGTTACGGTTAACACGACTTGGCCAGGCGCGGCACCAGCTGAAATCGAACGCGAGATTGTTAATCGCCAGGAGGAGGTGCTGAAAGGCGTCGACGGCCTAGAAAAGATGGAGAGCCAATCTAGCACCGGGTCTGGCCGTGTGACGCTGACATTCGCTGTCAGCACCAACATGGACAAGTCGCTTCTTTTGGTTTCCAACCGGCTGGACCGTGTGAATGGCTACCCTGAGGAAGCAGACGAACCAACGCTGAAAACGGCTGGTGCGGATGATAATCCCATCGCCTGGTTTTCAATCCAGCATATGGAAGGCAATGTCACGCCGATCCATACATACCGGGATTTCATTGAAGACACCGTTCAGGATCGCTTCGAACGCGTGTCCGGTGTGGCACTGACAAACTTATATGGCGGTGGTGCGCGTGAACTGCAGATCATCGTCGACCCGGCACAGCTGGCACAGTATCGGCTTACAATCGGCGAAGTCGCGGCACGCCTTCGGGCCGAGCATGCCTCGTTCTCCGCAGGTGAGTTAGACGAAGGCAAGCGCTCATACGTTGTCCGCTCAGAGGGGGAATTGGACAGCGTTAAATCCATCGAAGGCGTTGTTCTGCGGTCAGAGCTTGATCCGGTAACTGGCCTTGTTTCCCGCGTATCTGTCGCTGATATTGGGGAGGTGCGTTACGGCTATGGCAAGCCGCGCGCTACAATCCGCCGGAACGGTGCGCCCGGATTAGCGGTGAACGCTGTACGGGAGACCGGTGCCAACGTCATTGAAGTGATGAAGGAGCTGCGTACGGCGGTAGTCGAGCTGAATGAGGAGACACTGCATCCGCGAGGGCTGCATCTCCATCAGGTTTACGACGAGACGGTTTACATCGAATCTGCGATTGATCTGGTGCAAACGAACATCTTAGTCGGCGGCATCCTGGCGGCGATTGTATTGCTGCTTTTCCTGCGGTCATGGCGACCCACGCTGATCATTGCAATCACTATTCCTGTGTCGGTTATCGGCTCATTCGTCGCCATGGCGATGCTTGGTCGCTCGCTCAATGTGATCTCCTTGGCTGGCATCGCATTCGCAGTTGGCATGGTCGTGGATGCTGCGATTGTGGTGCTGGAGAATATTTATCGGTTGCGAGAGAAGGGGTATTCCCCAACACGCGCAGCATATGAAGGTGCCAAGCAGGTTTGGGGTGCCATTTTGGTTTCGGCGCTGACGACTGTACTGGTTTTCGTGCCAATTTTGACGACAGATTTAGAAGTAGGTCAGTTGTTCCGCGACATCGCTGTAGCAATTTCAGTGTCCGTCATCTTATCGCTGTTGGTCGCCATCACGGTCATCCCAGCCCTCAGCAAGCGGCTGTTCTCAGGTGAATTATCTAAGAGTAAGCGCCTCAGGATTCCTCCACTGGATGGGTTTGGAGGGATGTTTCTTGGCATGTTTGTTGGGTTGGCCAGACGGACCGTCGCCAATCAGGCATTAGCGCTTCTGTGGGTTGGCGCAATTACGGTGGTCGCTATTGTGGGAACTGTATTGTTCCTGCCACGTTTGGACTACCTGCCAGAGGGCAACCGGAACCTTATGTTTGGGTTCCTGCTGCCGCCTGCCGGATACAATCTTGAAACCAATACCGGCATTGCGAAAACATTTGAGGACGCGACCCGCCACCGGTGGGTCTCTGAAACCGGGCCAGAAGCCGGGCCTGATGGCCTGCCAAAAATGGAAGATTTTTATTTTGTGGCGTTTGGCGAACGCGTGATTGTGTTGGCCCGCTCGGCAGAACCTAAGCGCCTAAAGGAACTGCAAGCCCCGCTTTTCAGTGAAGTGGCGAAGCATCCAGATATCATTGGCTTTTTCCGTCCGGCCAGTGTGTTCGGGCGCGGAATTGGGGGCGCGCGCTCCATTGAAGTGGATGTTGTTGGCATCGAGTTAAAGGATGCGGTCGCGACTGCGAACGGCGTTTTCCGGCGCGTCTCGCAAGTATTCCCGCGTTCCGAAGGCCACCAGGCGCGGCCGTTGCCAAGCCTTGAGCTTGGAGCACCTGAAGTTCGGGTTTATCCAGATCGGGTTCGGCTTGCGGATAATGGGGTCACAGCGCGAGAGCTGGGGCTCACTATTGATGCATCGAATGACGGCCTTCGTATCCTGCAGACCACTGTCGGCTCGGAGCGGCTTGATCTGAAGCTCATGGGCCGGGACGGGTCTGTGACCTCCACCCAGGATATTGGCGCACTGCCTGTAGTCGCGCGGAATGGCGTCATTGTGCCAGTCTCCAATCTGGCGGATGTTCAGGTGACAACGGGGCCAGTGCAAATCCGGCACAAAGAGCGCAATCGCACCATTACTATCGCTTTGACCCCAGCGGACGCCATGCCCTTGGAAGAGGCGATTGCGAAGGTTGAGAATGAAGTTTTGGCGCCGCTTGAAGCGGAGGGCTTGCCGCCCGGGGTGGTATTCCGCGTTTCAGGTACGGCGGATGAATTAGGCAAGGCGAAGCAGGCGCTATCCTACGATTTGCTCGTCGCTTTGGTGATCGTATTCCTGGTGATGGCAATCCAATTTGAAAGCTTCATCTACCCGCTGGTAATCTTATTCTCCGTGCCTTTGGCAACAGCGGGTGCCGTTATGGCGCTTGCGGCCATCAATATTTTTGCGGGCATGGGCTACGGCGCTATCCAGAATTTGGACATGCTCACAGTTCTCGGATTCGTAATCTTGATCGGCGTCGTGGTGAACAACGCTATCCTGCTGGTTGACCAAACGCTCCAGCATATTCGCGATGACGGGATGCAGCCTGGGGACGCTATTGCGGAGGCGACCAGTAACCGTATCCGACCTATATTTATGTCGACGTTGACCAGTGTGATCGGCATGGCGCCACTTGTGTTATTCCCTGGTGCTGGGTCCGAGTTATATCGTGGGCTGGGTGCAGTTGTGATCGGTGGATTGGCTATGTCGTCCGTAATGACATTAGCGATTGTGCCGCCATTGATGGGCATCACCCTGGCACCGATAGAGCGCCGACGGATGAGCCGGGCAGCGGCGGATAATGATGATGATCCCGCACCAGATGTTCGTGTAGCGGCAGAATAGGGTTGAGCATGCAAGAAGCGGATTTCCTGGTTGTCGGCGCTGGCGTCGCGGGCGCCTCTGTCGCGTATCGGTTGGCGGAGCATGGATCCGTTATCATGGCGGAGATGGAAAGCGAGCCGGGCTATCATACCTCTGGCCGATCAGCGGCTCTTTACTCGAAACGCTACAAGAACCCAGCTATCCGTGGCTTTGCTGCGGCGAGCGGCGCGTTCCTAGAAAACCCACCCGAAGGGTTTGCATCTGCCCCGCTGCTGACGCCGCGCGGGCTCTTGATCATCGGGCGCGAGGATCAGACGGACGCAGTTACGGACCAATTCACGCCAGACCAAATTCGGGACGGTGTTGCAGAAACTTTGACTGTCGATGAAGCTTTGAAGCTTGTGCCATTTCTGAACCGGGATTATCTAGGCGCCGCGATGCTTGTCCCGGCCGCGTCAGACATAGACGTGAATGGCCTGCATCGCGGTTTCCTTGCCGCGTCCAGCAGGGCCGGGGTCAAGCTGATAATAGACGCATCCATCACGAAGCTCAGCCACAAAGGCGATAAGTGGACCGCGGAGACGCCGCGCGGCCAGATATCAGCGCGTGTTGTCGTGAATGCTGCTGGGGCATGGGCTGACACTGTCGCCGAAGCAGCGGGTTTGGATGGCCTTGGCATCGAACCTTTGCGCAGAACCTGCCTCACCTTTGATCCACCTGCAGGTCTGGACCCTGCACCCTGGCCAATGGCGATGGACGCGGAAGAAGAGTTTTACTTCAAGCCAGAAGCGGGCCGCATTCTCGCCAGCCCATGCGACGAGCATCAAAGTGAGCCGACGGACGCTCAGCCTGAAGAAATCGATATCGCCCACGGCGTCGATAGGGTTGAACGCGCCACTTACCTGAAGGTCTCCCGCATCACGCATAGCTGGGCAGGCCTGCGCTGTTTCATGCAGGACCGCTTGCCAGTCGTTGGGGCCGATCCTCGCGCGGAAGGCTTCATATGGCTCGCAGGCCTGGGTGGCTTTGGCATGATGACCTCCGAAGCCCTGGGCCGCGCTGCCGCTGCTGCGGCCATCGAAGCCTCCTTGCCCGCTGATATTGCAAGCGCTGGGGTTGAAGCCTGCGCTGTAGCCCCAGACCGATTCCTATCTTAGGCTTCCGCCCCTGTAAGGGAGCAGACAATGACCATAGCAATCGATTGGCTTGACCATCTGGTGCTAACCGTTCGGGATATGGACGTTACATGCAGCTTTTATAGCCGCGTCCTTGGCATGGAGCGGCGTACATTCGGGGAAAACCGGACGGCGCTCTATTTTGGTCGCCAGAAGCTCAATCTGCATGACGCGGCCAAACCTTTAGACCCAAACGTCCGCCATGCCACACCCGGATCATCGGACCTTTGCTTTATCACCGAAACGCCGATGAATGATGTGATTGCGCATTTGGCCGCTGAAAGTGTTCCCATCATCACCGGTCCTGGTGAGCGAAGTGGGGCCACCGGAACGCTGCTCTCCGTTTACGTCTATGACCCAGATGAAAATTTGATTGAGATTGCGAACCTGTTGCCATGACAGATGCCGCGCGAAGCTCAGGTGATCTGCTGTTCATTCAAGTCGGCGGCACTATCGACAAGGATTATCCACCCGGAGACGATGATCACGGGTATCCATTTGTAATTTGTGAGCCGGCATATCAATCTGTGCTGGCGCGTGTGAAATTTCCTGATGGGTGGGCTGAGCAGGCGCTGATGCGTCTGGATAGCCAGGATATGAAAGATCCTGACCGGGCCAAAGTGCGGGCGGCTGTTGCGGCAGCGAGCCAGTCGCGGATTATAATTACCCATGGGACAGACACGATTGGCGAGACGGCGGCGGCGCTCGCTGGGATTTCCGACAAAACCATCGTGTTGACAGGTGCCATGTTGCCCGAAAAGTTCCGAGATTCTGACGCAGATTTCAATCTTGGCATGGCGATTGCCGCTGCCCGCCTCTCGCCGTCGGGCGTCTATATCGCCCTGAGCGGAACCGTTACGCCGGCCGCTTGATTGCTGCTATTTCGCTTTACCTTCAATGACCACGTCGATCAGCGCGGGGCCGTCCGTGGCGATTGCACGGGCGAGGGCGGCAGTAAATTCTTCGGGTTCTGAAACTTGCTTCCCCGGAACGCCCAGGCCTGCCGCCATCTGAACAAAGCCGAAGCTAGGGCCAGTTAGGTCCATGTGGGCGTATCCACGATTGCTTTCCGCATCGAAGCGCCCGCGATAGACATCGATATTATGTTTCAGAATGCGATATTCGCGGTTCGACAGGATCACGAACACAAGGTTCAGATTGTGGTTCGCCGCTGTCCAAAGTGCCTGAATGCTATACATGGCTGATCCGTCTCCAGATACGCACACAACTGGCCGATCCGGGTTTGCTACAGAAACGCCAATGGCACCTGCCAAGCCCTGGCCAATAGCGCCGCCGCGACCGGCGTAATAATCACCAGGACCAGTAAAATCGATGGAGCGGGAGAAATCGGTGCTGGCTGTGATTGCTTCTTCGACCATCACAACATTGTCTGGCAATGCTTCAGCCAGCGCTGCCATAGCGACTGACATCGGCATTGGTCGGCGTCCTGCGGCCCGGGCCGTGCGGGCTTTCTGGGCTCCGCGGCGATCGGCTTGGGCGGTGGTCAATGCATCGACACGGGCCTTCGCTGCGGATGTATCCGGCTGTGCCAATTCCAGAAGGGCGATGAGCGCCTGCCTGGGCGCAGAGATCACGCCGGAATTCAGAGTGTAGTTGCGAGCCAGCATCTGTGGCGATTGCTCTATCTGGAAGACATCCGCGCCATCAGGGAAGGGGCTGCCGGGCTCATACCATACGGGTTCAAAGAAGGGGCCGCCGATCAGCAGCACGCAATCGGCGTTCCCCAACGTGACTTTGATCGGTCCGGCTTCAAACGGCAAACCGCCGCGCATCAGCGGGTGACGGGTGTCGGCGATGGCTTGGGCATGCATGCCCTCGGTCCACACACTGGCGCCAAGCTTTTCAGCCAGTTCCAGCAGTTCGCAATTCGCCCCAGCGCGCGCAACATCATCACCAGCGACGATGGCAGGAGACTTGGCGGCGGAGAGGGCCGCAGCGATATCAGCGAGCACAGCCATGTCGCCCGTGGGCGCTTGGTGCAATGGACCAGACGTAACAGCAGCGTTTTCTGTCTCCTGCTCCATCACGTTGATAGGTAGGGCGACAAAGACGGGTCCTTTCGGCGCTTCATTGGCGACCTTGAAGGCACGGCGCATGACGTCCGCCATCTCGTCAGCCGTCTCAACTTGCACGGCCCACTTTGTGACCGGTGCAGCGATGGAAACGAGGTCATGGCCAAGGACCGGGCCTTGCAGGCGCATCCGCGTGTCCTGCTGGCCAGCAGTGATAATCACTGGCGCATTCGCCCGCATGGCGCTGTACATCATGCCAGCAGCATTGCCGAGGCCAGGTGCAACATGCAAGTTCGCAACAGCAGTTTTGCCGCTGGACTGCGCATAGAAGCTGGCAGCACCAACTGCGACAGCCTCATACAAGGCGACCACATATTCAATGTCCGGGTAGTCTGCCAAGTGATCAAGCAGCGGGCTTTCTGTAGTGCCGGGATTGCCGAAAATTCGTTTTGCGTCGTGCAGCCTTAGGCTTTCCAGAAATACGTCGCGACCCCGCATAATGAGCTCCTTGTCAGGCATTGCTTTAAGCTGCGAGCATAGCGTTGAGTAGGAAAGGCCGAAAGCCGTTGGAATGTTGAAGGAGAGCGACTATGTCACGTATCACAATTACGCCGTCAACGCTGCATATTGGGGCTGAAGTCAGCGGAGTCGATCTGCGCAAACCGTTGTCATCTGCAGACGCCAAAGCCATTTATCAGGCGTTTCTGGATTGGAAGGTGATCTTCTTCCGCGGTCAGCCATTGGATCATGCCCAGCATGTGGCATTTGCGCGTTCGCTTGGCGATCCTACAATTGGCCATGCCGTGTTTGGCCATGTCGAGGATTATCCGGAAGTCTATTCGGTCGCGAAGCACCGAACGGCACAGACCCATAGCTCGGCCCGTATGCAGCGCGCATGGACCGGCTGGCATACCGATATCACGGCAGCGATTAACCCGCCGAAAGCCTCGATCCTGCGCGGCGTTACGATCCCGCCCTATGGCGGTGACACATTCTGGACTAATCTGAATGCGGCCTATGAAGGCCTCTCTGAGACGATGCGCGGCATCGTCGATGGCCTGCGTGGCGTTCACCGGTTCCAGCCGCCCGCCGGTGCAGCCAAGGACAATGCATATGATGAGAGCGTGAAGCGCCGCGAGCTGGAGACAGAGCATCCGCTCGTCACCGTTCATCCCGAAACAGGACAACGCCAGCTTTTTGTCAGCCCATCATTCCTGAAATCCATCGTCGGCATGCACCCGCGTGAGAGCCAGCAGATTCTGGAAATGCTTTGGGAGCACGCGGTTCGCCCGGAATACACGGTGCGTTTTAAATGGAATGCTGGGGATATGGCGATTTGGGATAATCGGTCGACATCGCACCTCGCACCATCCGACATCTTCCAGAGTGATTTCGACCGCCAGCTCTACCGGATTACGCTGGTTGGCGAGACGCCTGTTGGTGTTGATGGTCAACCATCGAAGTCCATCAAAGGCCGTCCGATCCTGGCCGTTGAGACGGAGCTTGCAGAGGCTGGCGATTGAGCGCGCTTTCGGCGGCTGAACAACGCGCAGCTAAGGCTGCGCTAGATGGCTTCATGGAAGCGTTCAATCCTGAAGACGCTGAAGCCTTCCGCACTCGCTGGTATCATTTTCCAACGTCCGCTTTCATAGCGGCAAAGTGACAGTGATGGAGCGTGCGGAAGATTTCCATGCCTTGGTTTAGGACCGCAAAGGCCAATCTAGAGACTGGGCGAGCACGGCATGGGATTGTGTTGAACTGATCGACGATGGGCCTGGTAAGGCCCATTTCCGTGTCCAATTTACCCGCTTCCGCGCAGATGGATCTGCAATTGGCAGCTACAAGTCTTTGTATATCGTGACCCTCAAAGATGGGCGCTGGGCAATCCAGGCCCGGTCGGGCTGGGCGGCCTGATTGCTATTCGCGTTCATGACGGTTTACGCTTTCGCCCACGAATCGAATCAGATTTACGGAGGAAGGGTCTTAAATGGCTGATGGCATGTTGGAGGGCAAAGTTGTCCTCGTAACCGGCGCAGGACGCGGTATTGGCGCTGAAGTCGCCAAACTGGCGGCAGCTGAAGGTGCAAAGGTCGTCGTGAATGACCTTGGCGGTAACGTGGACGGCGGTGGCGCTGATTCCACACCTGCGCAAGAGGTGGTCGCAGACATCGAGAAGAATGGCGGCGAAGCCGTTGTTAACGGCGATAGCGTTGCTGATTTCCAAGCCGCAAAGCGCATGGTCCAGCAGGCCGTTGATGAGTTCGGCCAGATTGACGCCGTAATCAATGTTGCTGGCATCTTGCGCGATGTGATTTTCCACAAAATGACCCAGGATGACTGGAACGCAGTTATCCAGGTGCATCTCAAAGGCACATTCAATGTTAGCCGGGCTGCTGCGGACCACTTCCGCGCACAGGAATCTGGCTCGATGGTGCATTTCACCTCGACGTCGGGGTTGATCGGAAACTTCGGGCAGGCTAACTACGCCGCAGCGAAGCTGGGCATTATCGGCCTGTCGAAGTCCATCGCATTGGATATGGCGCGGTTCGGCGTACGCTCGAACTGCATGTCGCCGTTCGCTTGGAGCCGGATGATTGGGACAATCCCGTCAAACACGCCAGAACAGCAGGAACGCCTCGCCAAGATCAAGCAGATGACGCCAGCGCAGATTGCGCCTATGTGCGTTTATCTGGTGTCTGATGCGGCGAATGAGATGGGCGTTACGGCGCAAATCTTCGGCAGCCGCATGAATGAGCAGGTATTGTTCGGCCAAAACCGTCCCATCCGTTCCATTCATCGTGAGGAAGGCTGGACGCCCCGCTCGATCCATGAGGAAGGGATGCCCGCCCTTGTGCCGAGCTTCGTTCCCAATGATCGCTCCGCTGACATCTTCTGCTGGGATCCGATCTAAGGATCAGGCCTCCCATCAGATAATGCAGAAATTCAAGTATTAAGAAGAGGATTTGGACCCATGGCAGACGGGGTTCTTCAAGACAAAGTGGTGTTGGTCAACGGCGCTGGCCGCGGTATCGGCGCTGAAATTGCCAAGCTGGCGGCCCGCGAAGGCGCGAAGGTCGTTGTGAACGATCTGGGTGCCGCTGTGGACGGCAAAAGCGACGCCGACATCGGCCCAGCCCAGCAGGTCGTGGCAGATATTGAAGCCGAGGGCGGGGAGGCTGTTGTCAACGGCGGCGATATCTCCAAATGGGATGACGCCCAGGAGATGGTGAGCCAAGCGGTTGATACATTTGGCCAGATCGACGGCGTTGTGAACGTCGCCGGCATCCTGCGCGATGTCATCTTCCACAAGATGACCGAGGATGACTGGGATTCCGTCATCAACGTTCACCTGAACGGCTATTACAACGTAGCGCGGGCGGCAGCTGAACATTTCCGCAAACAAGAATCTGGTGCGATGGTGCATTTCACCTCCACCTCCGGCTTGGTTGGTAATGTGGGCCAGGCGAATTACGCGGCGGCCAAGCTCGGCATTGTGGGACTCTCACAGTCGATTGCGCTTGATATGCAGCGCTTTGGCGTTCGCTCAAACATCGTGTCGCCTTCAGCGTTCACACGCATGATTGAGACGATCCCGATCAAAGGCCCAGAAGGCGAGGCCCGCCGGAAACGCCAGGAAGCTATGACGCCGCAGAAGATCGCGGCACCGACGGTGTATCTTCTGTCTGATCTCGCGAATGAAGTGACGGGGCAGATTTTCTATGTCCGCTCCAACGAGATCATGCTGATGAGCAAGAACCGGCCTGTCCGTACTGTTCACCGCAGCGACGGTTGGACACCGCAGAAAATCCATGAACATGCGATGCACGCCTTCAAACCGCATTTTTTGGCGAATGACCGCTCGGCGGACTATTTCGTTTGGGATCCGGTTTAAGGAGTATACCGCTTGGTTCTGATGCAGGCACCCCCCTCACCCTGTCTCTCTCCCCCGGTTGGCGGTCGAGGTGAATGCGTCACCCCGCCCACCTCACCCTGCCTCTCCCCCCAACGGGCGGAGAGGCAGGGTGAGGAGGAAGGCCTGCGATCACAGTACTTTTTGGCCATCCTAGCAACCCTACTATCAGCCGCACTCATCCTCACTTCCCCGACGCAAGCAGCTGAACCGGCGCGCGCACACATTGGGGTCGGGCCAAATCACCCATTGGCCCAAAGCGGGTGGCGAGCATTTGGGGAGCGGTTGGCGAAGACCAAAGGCGCGCCCAAGCTTAGCCTGTTTCTGAACGGACCGCCGCCGTCGGATCCTGCCGCGATAGAATCCCTTGGCCGCAACGATTACGCGTTCGGCGCGGCAGCTCTTTCTGCGTTCCCAACGGCGTTTCCCTACGCAGCGCTGCTGGCCGAGCTAGGCCTTGCTGGTGGTGAAGATGAACTCGCCGCTGCAGCCGCTGCTACGGAATTTCTGGCGCTGGATTGCATCGCCTGCAGGCAGTCATTCTTAAGCCGACGCGTTGTGTTTTTGGGTGCTTATGGTGCTGCCCGTTACGTGATGCTTTCGCAGGCCTCGGCAAATACAGTCATTGCGTTCCGAAGCCTCTCCGCTTTAACGCCGGGAAGTGCCTGGGACCGGTTGATCCAGCGCTTAGGCGGTCGCGCGCATGAAGAAGATGGGGGTCCGGGTGATCTTCTAGCTAAAGGTGTCATTACAGCTGCGATCGCAACACCGATGGAATTGTCTGACCCAGATGTCTTGCGCCATGCGCGCTTTGCATTGAAGGCGCCGTTCGGGGCTTATCGTGGCGGTGCCGCATTCATGGGCTCTGGTGCATATTGGCAATCCCTTACGCCCAATGAGCGGCGGGCGGTGCTGACGGCGACAGCGGATGGCATTGTCGGCGTGGTCTGGGGATACCGGAACATGGCGGACGCTGCTTTGCGTGCAGCCGCCGCGAGAGGGCTGCAGATCGATGTCGCTACACCGCAGTTAGATGAAGCGATCATGGCTGCAATTGCTACCGATAATAAGCTGGTGGCAGAAACTGCCGGCGAAAGGTTTGCTGTGCGTGATGCAACGCTGTTCCTTGATCGGTTCTTACTGCTCTACGACAAATTCGCGGTATTGCTCAGCAAAGCCCGCGACGCGCCGAGTGCTGCGGCTGTTCTCAAGCGGGAGATATTTGACCGTATCCCTGTTGAGACCTACGGCCTGACAAAAGGATGATCCATGAGCTTCGAACGGCCTTATGAGGGCATAAAAGTTGTTGATCTCTCACAAGGGATTGCAGGGCCATACTGTGCAATGCTTCTGGCGCAGTGGGGTGCGGATGTCATCAAGGTCGAGCCGCCAGTTGGGGATTGGGCGCGTATTCTCGGGCCACGCTATGGCGAACATACGGCGTTTTCTCTCATTGGTAATATCGGCAAGCGTTCACTGTGTCTGGACCTCAAGCAAGACGAAGCCAAGGCTGCACTGCGGCGGGTCCTGAAAGATGCGGATGTTTTTCTGGAAGGGTTCCGGCCGGGTGTGATTGATAAGTTGGGCTTCGGCTATGAGGTGGTGAAAGAGATTGCGCCAGGGGTGGTGTATGTTTCCATTTCTGGATATGGCCAAACAGGCCCGCTTAGCCGCCAACCGGCCATGGACCCTGTATTGCAAGCATTTACTGGGTTCATGCATGCAAACCGCGGTGCTGACGGAGTGCCGCTCCGCACGCAGCCGATTGTGGTCGACATGACAACCTCAATGTTCGCGCATCAGGCGGTCGCGGCAGCGCTGTATGCGAAAGGTGATGATCCAACCCCGCGCTTCCTCGATATATCGCTGATGCAGGGGGCCGCACATCTTCAGGGTGTTCGGATGACCAGCACCCTTCAGGAACGCCAAGAACCACCACCAGGCTCGACCCCGGGCGGCGTTTACCAGTGCTCCGATGGATATTTGCAAGTTCTGATATTGCAAGAGCGTGATTGGCTAACCTTCTGTGACGCTTTCGGCTTTGATGATTGGAAGGCGGAAGAGAAATACCGATCGAATGCGAGCCGCGTTGCGGATATCGATGATATCAACGCTCGTATCATCCCCATTTTTAAAAGTAAAACGACTGCAGAATGGAACGCGCTTTTCAGCGAAAAAGGCCTCATGAACCAGGTAATTTATGATTACCTTGAGTTTGCCGATCACCCGCACCCAAATACGACTGGCCTATTTGCCAAGCTTCCACAACCCGGATACCCGGAGCCGCCGATTCTGTTGAACATCCCGGGCCTGCCAGGGCTTGAGCCAGGCATGGACCGTGCGAAAGCGCCGGTGATTGGGTCAGATACAGTAGCAATACTGGCCGAAAACGGTTTCTCTGCAGATGAGGCTGCGGTGCTATTGGCCTCTGGCGCGGCCAAAGAAGCAACGCTATGACACCTGGGAACGGAGACCTTTGACTATGTCACAATCTGAAATTCTGCTGGCGGATGCAGAACAATTTGTGGGTCAAGAACTAGGCGTCACGGATTGGACGGGCATTGACCAGTTACAGGTGAATGTCTTTGGCGAAGTCACCCGTTGGCGGACCTGGATGCATTGCGACCAAGAGCGCTCTCGTGCTGAAAGCCCCTATGGCGATACCATAATGCACGGTTTTTTTTATGTAAGTTTGTTGACTTATTTCAATGAACAGAAGGGCCTCAACCCACCCGATGGTGACTACTTCCTGAACTATGGCCTCGACAAAGTCCGTGTTCTGCGGCCAGTTATGATCGGCGATGGCATTCGCTTGCGCAGCCGGATCACCTTGAAAAGCGTTGAAGATAAAGGCGAGGGGAAAAAGCTCTGCTCCACGGCCCATCTGATTGAGATCGAGGGCTCTGATGAGCCTGCTGCATACGCCGAATTTTTGGCCTACTGGTACCCGAAGTCGAAATAGCAGGTTTCTTGGGTGAATTATCGGAATAAGTTTGACTTAGCATAACGCGTTGCTACGGTGAGTTGCCTACGGTTTAGGCAGTTAAGTCTGGTAAGCCGTTGTTTTTATCCAAGGAAGGAATTTTAGGATGCAGGGAATTCGCGCCTATGCGGCGGCGGCGATCGGTGTGGGCATGATGCTCACGACTGGCGCAGCTATCGCCGAAACGCCGAAATATGGCGGCCACTTCACCTATGTGGTGCCGGCCAAAGGCCCACCAAGCTTCGATGCTCACCGTGAGACGACCTATGCGGTCATCCACCCTGTGCGCCCATATTATTCCACGCTGCTTCGGGTTAACCCGAAGAACCCAGCTGATCCAGCAGACTTTGTCTGCGATCTCTGTGTTGGCGATGTTCCAGAGGGCACGAATGACGGAAAGACTTTCACTTTCAAAATACACGAAGGTGTTAAGTTCCATGATGGCTCACCGCTGACATCTGCGGACGTAAAAGCCAGCTTCGACCGGATTATCTTCCCACCAAAAGGCGTTTCCAGTGCCCGCAAAAGCTTCTACAAGATGGTGGATTCGGTTGATGCGCCAGACGCATCAACGGTTGTATTTCAGCTGAAATATGCCTCGACGTCTTTCATTCCAGCACTCGCAGCTCCGTATAACTTCATCTATTCCAAAGCTAAGCTAGACATAGACCAGCGTTGGTACGAGAAGAACATCCTGGGTTCCGGGCCGTTCGTCTTTAAGGAGTATCAGCCGGGCGCATTCATGACCGGTGAAAAGAACCCCGATTACTATCTGAAAGGCCGTCCATATCTGGACAAGATCACCGCGATCTTCGCCAATAAGGAATCCATTCAGGTTCAAGCGCTTCGTGGCAACCGCGCCAGCGCTCAGTTCCGCGGCTTCCCACCTAAAACTCGTGACGATCTGGTCCGCGCTCTAGGCGACAAAGCCAATGTGCAGGAAACAGATTGGAACTGCGTGCTGCTGGCTACGCCGAACCACACCCGTAAGCCGTTTGATGATGTGCGCGTTCGCCGTGCGCTGACCCTTGCGGTTGATCGTTGGGGTGGGTCTCAGTATTTGTCCAAGATCGCTATTGTTAAGACAGTTGGCGGCATCGTTTACCCGAATCACAGCCTTGCCGCTACCAAGGAAGAGCTGATGCAGATGGATGGCTACAAGGCAGACCTTGAAGCCTCCCGTGTAGAAGCACGCAAGCTGCTTGAAGAATCTGGCATGGATCTCTCCAAGACCTATGTCTTCAACAATCGCGGCGTTGATCAGCCTTATAAAGTTGTTGGCGTTTGGTTGATTGATCAGTGGCGCCAGATTGGCCTGAAGTTTGAACAGAAGGTTCAGCCAACCGGGCCATTCTACGCAACGTTGCGTGAATCCGGTGACTTTGACGTTTCGATTGACTTCAACTGCCAGTCCATCGTCAACCCACCAATCGATACGTCTAAGTATCTCTCGTCCGACGTAAACCCCGCTAACTATTCCCGCGTGGTCGATCGTAAGCTGGACGCGATGTACGAGGACATGCTGCTCGAATCTGATCCAGCTAAACAGCGGACCAAAATGCGCGCCTATGAGAAATATATTCTCCACGATCAGGTTACGCAGATGATTACGCTTTGGTGGCGCCGGACGACTGTCCACCGCTCCCACTTCAAGGGCTGGAAAGTCAGCCCGAGCCATTACTTAGGCCAAGCGCTCGACACGGTATGGCTCGATCCTGACGCGGACAAGTAATTCGCCGAAGGTCTAACGACTATGATGCGCCCGCGGATCGTATTTGCGATCCGCGGGCGTTCCATCTTTCTAAACACTAAAAAGAATGTGGCCCGGCATGTCGCGAAGGGCCCAGCTTATTAGAGAATCCGATGCATAAGTATCTGGTCAAACGCATGTTAATGATGGTGCCGACGCTGGTCGGTGCCGCTATTCTTGTCTTCACGCTGATGCATTTGATTCCAGGCGACATTTGTGCGCTACGGTATGCAGGTACAGGCGGTTCGTTTGACGCCGGCCTGATTGAAATTTGCCGCGATGAGTTGGGCCTTAATCGGCCGCTCTATATTCAGTTTTTTAGTTGGCTTGGAGGGTTCTTCGTAGGTGACTTTGGCGAGTCTATGTGGACCGGCCGCGCCATCTCAGAAGAAATTGGCGTCCGGGCCGTACTGTCACTACAAGTCGCAATCATGGCGACGATTGTAAGCGTCATTATCGCGATCCCACTCGGTACGATTTCTGCTATTCGCCAGAACACCTGGATCGACTACGTAGTCCGGTGCTTCTCCATCGCAGGCATCGCAATGCCGTCATTCTGGCTTGGTATTCTTATCATGTTGGGCCTGTTGTGGACAACGCAGCACTGGTTCGGGCAAGCCTGGATCCCGCCAATCCAATACGTCTCTCCGCTTCAGGACCCGATTGGCAATCTAACGCAGTTGATCTGGCCGGCGCTCGCAACTGGCTATCGATATTCGGCAGTCGCAACTCGTATGACGCGCTCGGCGCTGCTTGAAGTGCTGCGGGAGGATTACATCCGCACCGCCCGCGCGAAGGGCGTTATCGAGAAGCTTGTGGTCAACCGTCATGCTCTCAAGAACTCCATGCTTCCCGTGGTAACCGTTATCGGTATTGAGTTTGCGTTCTTGATGGGGGGCCTGGTGGTGACGGAGCAGGTTTTCAATCTGAACGGGCTTGGCAAGCTGTTTGTTGATAGCGTTACCAACCATGATTATGCATTGACACAAGCGCTGGTGATGCTGGTGGCGTTCATCTTTGTGATGATGAACATCGTCATTGATCTCATATATGCGTGGCTTGATCCGCGCATTCGGTACAGTTAAGGGCCTGCAAATGAACACCGCAACCACGACTGCCGATGCACCAAAGCAGCGCACATTCCTGCAAAAGGTGCTCCGCATGGCGCGGCGTCAACCACTTGGCGCTGGGTCGGCCGTTTTTATCTTGGTCATGCTGTTCATCGCTTTGTTCGCAAATGTCGTCGCACCGCAAGATCCGTTGGATATGAACTTCGCAGATCAGCTGATTGGCCCCAACCTGACCTACCTTTTGGGCACTGATGAACTTGGCCGGGATATCTTCTCCCGCATCATCTACGGTTCTCGTACGGCGCTGCAGATTGGCTTTGTTTCAGCATTCGTCGGAGCAACGCTTGGGCTGGTGCTTGGTGTGACCAGCGCCTATCTCGGCGGATGGTTTGACCTTATCTTTCAGCGGATCATGGACGTATTCATGGCATTCCCGCTGATTATTATGGCGCTTGCTATTGTGTCCGTGTTCGGTTCTGGCACCTGGAACGTGATCATCGCAATCACCATTCCATTCATTCCCAAATGCGCCCGTGTTGTGCGCTCCAGTGCGCTGGCACTGCGTGACATTCCTTATGTGGACGCCGCGCGTGCTTCTGGCTTTAGCCATACCCGGATCGTGTTGGTGCATATGGTGCCGAACGTGATGGCACCATATCTGATCATGGTCACAAGCTTTGTTGGCCAGGCGATCTTGTTGGAAGCGTCCCTCTCATATCTGGGCCTCGGCGTTCAGGAACCTACAGCGGCGTGGGGTTTGATGCTTCGTGGCGGCGCTGAGCAGTTCTTCGAGTCAGCACCGTGGGTTGCTATCTTCCCAGGCCTCGCCATTACGCTTGCTGTGTTTGCGTTTAACCTCTTCGGCGATGCATTGCGTGATGCGCTCGATCCGAAACTGCGCTCGATGTAGTTCAGCATGAGTGGATTGCTGACAGGCCCTGATGGCCGGGACCGTTGCCGCTGGTGTGGCGACGATCCCGAATATCAGCGCTATCACGATGAGGAATGGGGCGTCGTCCAGCGGGATGATCGCCTGCTGTTCGAGAAACTCTGCCTGGAAGGCTTTCAGGCAGGGCTGTCCTGGATCACAATTCTGCGAAAACGCGATAACTTCCGCGCGGCCTTCGCCAATTTTGATCCTGCGAAGATCGCTCAATTTGACCAGGCTGACATTGATCGCTTGATGGCGGATAGCGGCATTGTCCGTAATCGCCTGAAGATCGAATCGACCATCTCCAATGCCCAAGCTTGGCTAAAGATGATGGATGAGAAACCGGGCGGGTTCTCCAAGTTCGTATGGGACTCGGTGGATGGCAAAACGCTGATCAACCAGCCGCAGTCTATGGCGGATATACCGGGTAAAACGCCCGCCGCTGAAGCGCTTTCAAAGCGGCTAAAGAAGGCGGGGTTCCGTTTTGTCGGCCCTACGATCTGCTATGCCTTCATGCAGTCTATGGGTCTTGTGGACGATCACATGGTGGGCTGCTGGAAAAAGGGTGCTTAGGCGTCCAGCCCTAAGCGTCCGCTCGCCAATTTGGCCCCTGCCGACATCGCTCGAAGTTTTGCCCAGACAACGCTTGGTGCAACGCGGCCCATTCCAGCGGATGTATCGAAGCCGCAATCCGTGCGGGCCGTGATGCGGGTAGGGCCATCAATGGCGCGGGCGATAAGTTCTAACCTGTCCGCAACCACTTCCTCATGCTCGACAAAGTTCGTGAGCGTATCGATGACCCCCGCCGTAATGGTTTGATCGGGCGCTGGTGGGGAGGCTTTCAGAACGCGCCACTCATGGGCATGGCGCGGATAAGCGAACGGCAGCACAAAGCCGCCAACTGGCGCATGCTTCACAACCGGCCATAGGTCTGCGAGCGCTGTATCTTGGTCATGGGGTGCTTCGTAATTGCCCCAGCATAGATGTAGGCGAATACGCTCTTTCGGTAGGTCATCAATGCCTTTGACAGTAGCGGTAATCGCACGCTCCACGAATTTCAAATGCGCTTGCGGTTGGCCTGCATATGTCATATGGCCTTCTATCCCAAGCTCCGGACAGTCGAGCTGCAGCATGTGGCCATTGCGCAGGATGGTTTCATATTCAACCCGGAGCGCGGCCGCGAGCGCGTCCAGATACGCTTCCTCGCTGTCATAATGCTCATTCTTGAGTGCGGCTGCGACGATACCAGGGGAGGGGGCAGTTAGGAATGTCCCCGCAAATTGATGGCTGCCGGTCTTCAGCGCTGAGGCGAAATCTGCACACTCTTCTTCGCAGGCCTCTGGGTGCTCATGGGCGATAGGCGTGGCAGGCTACCAGCGTGGGTGGTTAGGATGCGGGTTATGCGGGTGTCCAGGCGTCATCCAGGAAGGTCAGCCAGTTTTCGCCCATAACATTGCGGATCAGGCTGTCACCCCATCCGCGCTGCTGCATGGCTTGGATCAAGTTTGGATATTCAGACATGCCATCCAGGCCCTTGGGGTTGGCGGGGCGAGACCCCGTCATGGGGCCAGCAACGCCAGCACCTATGCCTTTGTCACGCCGCAGCCACTCGAAGAAATCAGCTCCATAGCCTTGGGTGAAATCAGTGCCGAGGCCAACCCTTTCAGGGCCTAGAAGGTTCAGCACGTATTCTAACGTGTCTAGACAATCATCCAGGTCCGAATCATCGCCTTTGGGCAGGAACGGCGCGTAAAGGGCGACACCAACAAACCCGCCTGTGCCATTGATGCGCTTTAGCAAGTCGTCCGGCTTGTTGCGCGGGTGGTCTTTCATGCCTGCTGGTGCCACATGGGTATACGCAACAGGCCGCTTGGAGACCTCAGCCGCGTCTTTGGAGGTTTGCGGACCAACATGGGAAAGGTCGATTAGGATGCCGGCTTCATTCAGCAACGCCACCAGCCGCTTGCCAAAATCCGATATTCCAGGGTCCGTTGATTCCCAACACCCGGCACCAGCCAGGTTCTGCGTGTTGTAGGTCATTTGTATTGTTCGCACGCCCACATCATAGAACAGCCATACACGGTCCAGGTCGTCTTCAATTGGCCAACTGTTCTGGAAGCCTAGGGCGATACCTGTCTTGCCAGCAGCTTTGGCGTCTCGGATGTCCTGGGCGGACCGGGCTTGCACAATCAGGTCCGCGTTATCTTTGAACATGCGCTTCCAGCGGGCGATATTGCCCATGGTCGCTTCGAAGCCTTCCCATACGGCGCAGGTGCAATTGGCACCGGCGAGGCCGCCAGCATACATTTCCTCGAAAACAGGGCGACCCCAGTTAGAAATGATGAGACCGTCAAAGATTGTGTAGTCATGCGCCATGGAATTGCCCGCTGAGTTGGTGTTGGAAGAGGTATCCTGGCACAGAATGATGGCCAGCGTTAATCCACTGTTGCCACGTAATCGAGCGGTAGGGCGGTCGTGACTTTCATCCGTTCCATCGCGAAGGCAGATGATACGTCATAGATTTCGACGATGCTGATTAAGCGCTTGTAGATGCGGTCATATCCAGCAATGTCTGAGGCGACGATCTTGAGCAGATAATCAATATCTCCGCTCATCCGGTAAACTTTCACGATTTCCGGCAGTCGGCTGACACCTTCGGCGAACTTTTCCAGCCATTCCGGTTCATGGCGGTTGGTGCGCACAGATACGAACACTGTGATAGGCCGACCTGCTCTGCGATTGCAGCGACAGAAAGCGTCGAATCCTGCTGAATCAATCTCAGAATGCGTTTATCGATGCTGTCCATGATCTATTGAACGTCCAATAAAAAGAAAAATATTCTACTATATTAGCATTTTAGCAGAAACATTTGAAATGTTCTTCCGCGATACCTGGCTATGATTCACTGGAATTTGTAAAGCAATAGAGACGTGCTACGGCGAACCTCTTCACCGATCACCCTTTCGACGTAGGTGAAGGCTATTTTGAGCATATGGGCCAAGCGATGTCGTTTGCTATACCACTGTTCATCGGCGCGTGCGCGTGCTTGGTTCATGCGTTTTTCCCGTTTATTTGCCTGAAGACAGGCAGTGGGATTGTCACGAACTTGCATGACCGCATGGTCCCCAACGGGTCAAGCCAGAGAATGAAGCCCACATGGCACCGGTGGAATAGTTAGTTTCCAATCGCCTTCGTGACAGGCAAGCTGCCCCGGTCACCAGATGCTGACCAGCCGGTGATAATACCGGAGAACATGCCCGCACCGCCGCCCGCACGAGCGATCAATAGGCCGCCTTCGCGGAACTTGGATGCGCTTGTGCCACGTCGGCTTTCTGGCAGGCCTTCAGTAATGCCGCCTTCGCCCTGAACCAAAGCGTCTGCTGGGCCGGTCATAAGCTCCATCAGCCGTTGCATCAGGTCAGCCTTGCTCCATCCGGCGCCCTTGAAGGTGCGCTCATGTTCGGGGCAAACAACGAGAATCGCGTCTGCCGCTGGCCAAAGCTTCGGGTGGTTCATAGCCTTCAAGCATTCCGCGATTGATCGTGCGAGGCTTTCTGGATCGCGGGATTTTTGGTCGACGATGCCCTGAAGGCCATATCCTGCAAAGACTGTGACAGTGTTGTCGCCTTCATTGAAGCCAAAGTCCGTTGAGAGTGGCCGCCAGAATGATCCGGCCTCATCCTCCGCGAAGCAGTAGCTAAGCTTGCCGGGATTGCCGAGAGCGGCGCGGTCTATCCCGCCCGGTTTTCCGCCACCAACATTGCGGATGATGAGTTGCACAGCCCTGCCAATCGTTAGGTTGGCGCGATTGCCTTGGCCCAGCGCATTGTGCTTCCCGTTCATGCCGATCCGCTGAGCGATCGGGCCGTTGACCACGAATACTGGCCCCACATACATCGTTGTCGCCAATACTCCATGCATATTGAACGCAGGGTCGAGCGTCGCATCGAGCGCCGCCAGCACCACAGGGAAATATTCTGGTTTGCATCCGGCCATTACGGCATTGATAGCGGCTTTCTCCACGGTGCACGGGTCCAGGTTCGGCGGTACGATACCAAGGATTTCCTGCGAATCCCGGCTGGTCCCTTCAAGCATCGCTAGCACGCGGGCTTCTGTTGGCGGTACGACGGGCAGGCCGTCCGACCAATCGCGGGCGAAGGCGGCTTCTATATCGTCTTCCTCGCCGCCAAGTGCAACGGACCTGGCTGTCAGGCCGGTTTCACCATAACGGATTTTCAGCATGCGGAGGGCCGCAGGCTCAACATTGGCAGCACCACAGCCCGGGCGGATCGGCGGCAGGCCCTCGCCAACGGGCTGGCCTGAGACCCGGCTCCATTCCGCACTATCCCAACCGTATGTCCGGTCTGTTTCCTTGCCGCTTTGCACGCGGATCAGCGTCGGTACGATCTCCACATCCAAATTAAAGGAGGCGGCTAGTTCCCGGTCGTCGATGACCTTGGAAACTTGTTCCGGAAAAGACGGATCATCCTGGCTATACACATCAAGCCGACCTGCTTGTTGCAGCGTAGCTAAAACGGGGCCAGCCAATTCACAGGTCGGGCAATCACGCTTAACAATAGCGATCAGGCCATCGCCAGTCGCGGCAAGCACTTCGGTTGGATTGGGCATCTTCTGCACTCACATAATCGGGGCGTATTTCGGAACAGTCCCCTATGATCGCCGAAACCATGGCCGAAAGGATAGCCCTTTGATCAAGCGTATTTCATTTTTGACCCGCAAGGATGGCACAACGCACGAGGAATTCGTCCGTCATTGGTTCGAAATCCACGGGCCGTTGGCTCGAGGCATCCCAGGGCTTCGCCGATATGTACAAAGTCATATTGTGGGGGAAGCGAGCCGTGCTGATATCGTGGGATCCGATATCGCTATCGATGGCATTGCTGAACTTTGGTACGACAATGCGGAGACAATGGAACAAGCGATCCAGTCTGGTCAGGCAAAACGCTTGTTCGCAGATGGTGCTGAGTTCATTGGCGCAATCAAAACATTCGTTGTTGAAGAGAAGGTGATCATTGACGACTAATTAGGCCTGCGGGCCGCTGCATCAGTCAGCGTGCGTTCCAAGGCATCGCGCCATCCAGCGAGGAGGCGAATACGGTCCGCTTCATCCATGTTTGGCTCGAAACGGTGGTCGGCGCGCCAGCGTTGGCCTGCATCTTCAAGGCTTTCAAATACGCCGGCGGCAAGGCCTGAAAGCATGGCTGCACCCCAAGCGGTGGTTTCGGTCACTTTCGGGCGCTCTACAGGGATCGCCAGGATGTCGCTCAGAAACTGCATCGCCCAGTCATTGCGGGTCACCCCACCATCTACACGAAGCGCCGTGACTTTAGCGCCATCAGCGTCAATGGCATTGATCAGGTCCGCTGTTTGGTAGCCAACGGCTTCCAATGTGGCGCGGGCGAGCTGCTCCGGGCCTGTATCGCGTGTCAGGCCAAAAATGGCTCCACGGGCTTCTGCGTCCCACCATGGCGCGCCGAGGCCAGCAAAGGCTGGAACCATATAAACGCCTTGATTGCTCGCCAGTGATTTTGTCATGGCTTCGGCTGCCAGTGTTGACCGGACAACCTTCAGGCCATCACGCAGCCACTGGACGGCAGCGCCCGCGGCAAATATTGAGCCCTCCAGCGCATAAGTCGTCTCACCGTTGATCCTGTAGGCGATTGTGCCAAGTAGCCGGTTTCGGCTCGCTTGAAGCGTTGTTCCAGTGTTGACCAACGCAAAGCAGCCCGTGCCATAGGTGCTTTTGACGTCGCCGGGAGCGAAGCAGGCCTGGCCGACGATTGCGGCCTGCTGGTCGCCGGCGATGCCCAGAATCGGTAACTCGGCACCAATCGTAGCCTTATCCGTCCGGCCAAAATCGCCAGCGCTGTCGCGTACCTCTGGCAGCATGCCCATCGGCACGTTGAATATCCTGCAAAGCGCCTCATCCCAGCGACCTTCGCGGATGTTGTAGAGGGATGTGCGGGCTGCATTCGTTGCATCTGTTGCATGCACGCCGCCTGCCGTCAGCCGCCAAAGCAACCAGCTGTCAATTGTGCCGAACGCCAGATCGCCAGCATCGGCTTTGGCGCGGGCACCCGGTGTACTGTCCAGAATCCAGGCAATCTTTGTCGCGGAAAAATAGGGGTCCAGCACCAGGCCGGTTTTCTCAGTCACCTCCGTCTCATGCCCTGCTTCGGCAAGGCTGCGGCATTGGCTTGCAGTTCGCCTGTCCTGCCAGACGATTGCGTTAGCGATGGGGCGGCCCGATGTACGCTCCCAAATCACCACGGTTTCCCGTTGATTGGTCAGGCCAATCACGACTGGCTGCTGCCCCAGGCTGGTGAGCACAGCACGGATACAATGCTGCGTTTCCAGCCAGATTTCCTCAGCGTCATGTTCGACCCAACCCGGTTGCGGGTAGATCTGCGTAAACTCACGCTGGCTCTCACCGATAATGGTGCCGGTCAGGTCAAAAGCGAGGGCGCGGGTTGATGTTGTGCCAGCGTCGATGGCGAGCAGTGTCGTCATGGGGGATTCTCCGATGCACAACCCTGCAATAGACGTTATCGATCAGCAAGATTCTTTACACATGCTTTGCTATAATGACGGTTATGAAAGTACTTCGATCTCTAAGCCCTTCTGGTATCTACCTGGCCCTGATGCTCAGCGCGGTGCCTGCCTATGCTTGTAAGAACCCTCCGCAGCCACAGCTCGAGATAGAGCAGTTAACGTTGGAAACCTTACGCGGTGTTACGGAATTCACCGTCGAACTTGCCGCGACTGCGGAGGAAAAGGCCTGCGGTCTAATGAAACGACCACGGCTTTCCGCTTTTGAAGGCATGCTCTTTCGGCAAGTCCCGCCGGGCCCAGCATACTTCTGGATGAAGAATACCCCGGCGCCGCTTGATATGATTTTCATTGATGCGGAAGGCCGTGTCATTCACATCATTGAGCACGCAACGCCTTATTCGACGACAGCACGCGGCACAGATTTGCCAACAACTGGTATTTTGGAACTCCGCGCCGGCATAGCCAGCCGACTCGCGATTGAGCTTGGCGACCGTGTAACGCACCGCTGGTTCAAGCCAGCAGAATAAGCGCTTCTGTCTAGCCAACGTCAGTGTAGAAGCTAAAAATAGAGAGAGGATTTGCGCGCGATCAGCCGTTAAGGCAGGTTGGCGATACTGGCTGCAGCCGCCAGGAACACAATCACAGACAGCGCCAAGCCAAGCCGCAAAGAATTTGATTTTCGGGCTTTGGTTTTGGTCTCGCCATGCATCATTCCTGCTCCGTGAGTTCAACGAAAGGGTAAGCGCAAGGGTGATTGAAACGCTCCTGGATTATTTATCATCTGTGCACAAATTATCCCCACGTTTTCCATCGAAAGGGTGCATCGGTCACTATCCGTCGCGGGGGCGGACTTTGAAGCAGAATGCCAATGGAGCAGCCAAAGCCGGCATGATCGTTAGCAGATGGAAGGTATTCAGATAGCCGATCATTGCGGCTTCCCGGCGGACCTGTTCGCCCGCAAGCTTTTGAAATGTCCGGCTTGTTATCTCACCAAATTGCGCGATCCAGGGTGCCAGCCGTCCGCTGTCGAAGGGTGTCACCAAGCTGGAGAGACTGGCATATGCGCCAGCGCTCGACTGCACGAAAATGACCAGCGTTATTGAAATAAAGATGCTGCTGCCAAGCATTCGGAGCAGGCTAAAAATTGCATTACCCTGGGTTAAAAGCCGTGGTTCAAGCGTCGAAAACGCTAATACGGCCATGGGTGTGTAGGCCAGCCCGAATCCGAATCCGTGGATGATATTGGTCCAAATGACATCTGCTGATGTCATGTTCATATCCAACTGGCCCATCCACACACCAGCCCCAGCTTGGATCAGAAGCCCCGCCGCTAGCGTTGCACGTGGATTGAGGCGGGTGCATTGTGCGACGACGAAAAAGCTCAAGAAATTGCCGACGCCACGGGTAGCGATCAGATAGCCTACGATAGAATCCGGATATCCGCGCAAGTCCTGCAGCAGGGAAGGGAACAGGACCATCGGCGTGTATTGCAACATGCCCATAATCAGGGCGAAACAAACGCCGAGCACAAGATTCCGATCTTTGAAGGTCGCTGCCTCGAATAAGGGTGCGCGCGCGAAATTGGCGTGGACCAGGAAGAAGTAGATGCACGCGGCGGCGAGTGACGCCTCAATGATGATTTCGGTCGAGTCGAACCAATCCAGCCGCTGCCCCCGATCGAACACCAATTGCATCGAGCCGACGGCTACGGCGATGAGTATGAACCCAATAAAATCGAACCGCCTACCAATGCCTTGCTCTTCATTTTTCAGAGACAGAATGATTGGAACGCAGGCCGCCAAGCCAAGCGGAACCATCATGAAAAACGCCCAGCGCCAATCGAATGCATCCGCGACCATGCCACCGAAGGTCGGGCCTAAGATTGGCCCCATAACGCCACCGACACCCCACATCATCAATGCCATCGGATGCTGTTCCTGGTGGAATCGCGCCAGGATGATGGATTGACCGAGCGGGAAAATTGGTGCGCCAAATGCGCCTTGGATCACCCGGAAAACCAGCAGTGTTTCCAGCGTATCCGCGAACCCACATGCAGCGGAAGCGAAAGTGAAGCCGATAACCGAGCCCAGCATTAGCTTGCGCCAGCCAAGCTTGGATGCCAGCCAACCTGTCAGCGGCGTGGCTGCAGCGGTGGCGACGAGGTTCAGCGTGAGGATCCAGGCGATCTGGTCTGTTGTGGCAGAAAGGGCACCCTTCATCTGCGGCAGGATCACCGTGACGCTGGTGACCGTCGCGCCGAATAGCACTGTGCAGAGCTGCACTGTAAGCAGCGTCAGCCATTGCTTCGGCGTGATCTTTCTGGCCATCGCGAACTGGGTGTGCTGCTTCTTGTTGTTGAGCTAGAAAATTGGAAGGGCTGGGTAAGCGACTGTTGAATCAATCATTTCATTGCGCGCCTTAAAGCGATTCATAGAGGCGTTGGCCGCTGCAACTGGCTTATTCCACCAACGCGAAGCTTCCCAGACCGAGAGGTCAGCATAACGGGTTAGTAGCAGGGTTTTTGACGCGGGAGGTTGGGTATCGAGGCTTTTCCAGAAGCCGCAGATGTTGACGTCGAAAACGGATTCCATGTTCGGCCACGCGGCGTTGGAGAGGTCGCAGAAGTCTTGCCATTCGGCCTCCGCCACATCGAACCAACGGAATACATATATGCCTTCATTGGTTGGTGCGGCATCAGTGAGTGGACGCACTGTAGCCTGAAGCAGACTGCACTCTGCGTCCGCTACAGGTGTTGCAGCTTTAGCTGCAGCCACACTGGCCCAGCTTGTAACGGCAACACCTTCGTCTCTCGCTAAGCCAAGCCCCACAACGCTGCGCCAGCATCCAAAGAGCTTGCCGCCATTTGCTTTTGCCCGTTCGGCAAATCGCTCACGAGCAGCCTCGGGCACCGATTGCAGTGCACGGGGTGCCGTCTTGAAGCGGCAATATTCATAGATTGGGTTCATTAGGGGTTCTCATCCGCTGTGGACATTCTTCAACCTTGCACGATACGCTGTGCGCTAGTCCGGTCAACAACCAGAACAGCGGACATATCAGGGAATGCCAAAGTCAGACCTATATGCCGGTATCGGCTTGATGGCGTTTGGGCTCATCACCCTTTTTGTGTTGATCCCTACGCAAACGAGCGATGGTGGCGACGCCTCAATTTCGCCGGCTTTGCTGCCGCAGATTTGTGCCGTGTGCATAACGGGCCTAGCGGTCCTATTGACGTTGCAAGCTGCGGGTAAGCTCAAGCGCGGCAAAGCGGCAGGCCAGGCGGTGCCGAAGGCGGAGTGGATATCATCGGTCGCCGTTATTGTGGCTGTCGGTGTCGGAGTGCTGCTATTCAAATATGTGAACCCGGCAGTGGCGGCTGGGCTGCTGATTTTGGGCCTCATGCTCTATATGGGCGAACGGCGCATTTATTTCCTGATTGGCATTCCGGCCTTTCTGCTGATTGGTTCATGGCTACTTTTCTATGAAGTACTCGGCACGGCTATTGGATGATCAGACATGCTTGATGAACTGTATTCGGTCGCTGGGTCGGCCTTCGCTGTCGGCAATCTTGCATGGATATTGTTTGGGGTGACGCTTGGATATCTCGTTGGTGCATTGCCTGGGCTAGGCAAAGGCACGGCGACGGCTGTTGCTATCCCGCTAACATTCTACCTAGAACCCTTGTCGGCAATCGCATTCCTGGTGGGCATCTCTAAAGGCTCCACGGCGGGGAGTGCGGTATCCGCGATCCTGTTAAATACGCCGGGCGAACCTTCATCGACGCCGACGGCAATGGCGGGGTACCCGCTGGCGCGTGCAGGTAAGGCGCAGAAGGCGCTGAAAATGGGCCTGTTCGCGTCCGTATTGGGTGATCTGTTCTCAACAGTTGTGCTTATTCTGGTAGCGCAAGAACTAGCCGAGTATGCGCTTGGCATTGGCCCGGTTGAACTAACGGCTATCCTGGCTTTCTCCATGGTGTTCATTGCGGGACTTTCCGGGCGGTCCATGATCAAGGGTCTGATCGCCGGGCTTTTCGGTATCCTGATTTCCTGTATGGGGCTGGAGATTGAGACCGGATCGCCACGGCTGACATTCGGATTGCTAGAGCTTTACGATGGCCTGCCACTTATCCCTGTCGCCATTGGCATGCTGGCAATGTCTGAGATGATGATCCAGATCGGCCAAAGGCAGCGTCTGTCGGATGAAGCAGACTTGCTGAAAGGCTCAGCCAACCGGGAAGACCAGATCGTCACACTGGCGGAGTGGAAAAACTGTATCCGCCCCATTGTTCGCGGCTCACTGATTGGCACTGTCGTTGGTATTTTGCCCGGTCTCGGGGCGAGTGTCGGCTCCTTCCTGTCATATGGCGCAGAACGGCGTGCTTCTGGGCGAGGAGCGGATTTTGAGGAATCCGGTGCTATTGAAGGCGTGGCGGCGGCTGAAAGCGCTGATAATGCTGTCGTTCCGGCCAGCCTTGTGCCGTTGTTTGCGATTGGCATTCCAGGGAGTGTGATCGCGGCTATTCTGATCGGCGCATTCACCATTCAGGGCATCACACCTGGGCCATTGTTGTTCCTGGAGAACAAGGACCTGATCCTTGGCGTTTATGTTTCCATGCTGGCCGCGAGCGTCATGCTTCTATTTATAGGCTACTTTGGGCAAAATGTATTCGCGCGGATCGTGCGGATATCGCCCGCGCTGATAATGCCGATCGTGGTATTCCTGTGCTGCATTGGTGCCTATCTGCAAGGCGGTGGTACGTTTGGCATCGGCGTGATGATCGTTTTCGGAATCATCGGCTTCTTTTCCAAGAAGTATGATTTCTCGTTCGTAACATTCCTGATCGGCTTTGTGATCGGGCCGTCGTTTGAGCTATCGCTGCGCCAGTCACTAGGTTTGGTGACAGACCTGCCAGAATTGCTCGACCATCCTGTCGCTATTGTATTCGCTGTACTCGCTGTCGTTGGCGTATGGCGCCTGTCAGTGCTGCAGCGCAAGCAAATGGCCGAAATGGCCAAGGCAGAAACCAACTAAGACAACAATAAACCGACCAAAGGAGAAGTTTAAAAATGAAACATGTTTTCAAAGGCTTTGCGGCTGCTGTCGCAATGACGGCGGCGGGCGCTATCGCTGCCAGTTCAGCCATGGCTGACACGAGTTGGCCAACTAAGCCAATCACTATGTTGATCGGCTACAAGGCAGGCGGCGGCACGGACACGAAAGGCCGTGTGCTTTCCAAAATTCTTGCCCGTGAACTTGGCCAACAGGTCAACGTGATCAATCGCCCAGGCGGCGGTCAGGCCGTCGCGCTGGAGAGCTTCAAGAGCAGCGGAACTGATGGTAACACGTTCTTCTTTGGCGCTGTCACTGGCATCACGCTGAACCCGCAGATCAATTCTGCGCTGAAATTCACCAACCAAGACTATGTCTATGCAGGTGCTCTGACAGAGTTCCAGGTCTCCATGGTCGCGCCGCAAGATCGCCCGTATGACGACATGGCTGGGCTTGTGAAGTTCGCGAAGGAAAAGGGCGGCATCAAGTATGCGTCGCTCAGCCCCGGCGCAAAAATCATTATGCAGGCCATTGCCAAGCAGGAAGGCATCAACGTCGATTACATCCCAACCAAAGGTGGTCGTGGCATGGTACAGCTGGTGCTGTCCAAACAGGTTGACTTCGCCTATTCTGGCGGCATCCAGTCGCGATATCCGGGCAAGATCAAAACGCTGGCAGCCGTGTCCTCCAAGCGCCTTGGCAACTATCCCAATACGCCAACGCTAGATGAGCTTGGCTACAAAGGCGTCGCAATGGATGCGCCAACCGTTGTCGCATTCCCCAAGGGCACGGATGCAGCGATTATCGCCAAGATGGAGGCAGCTCTGAAGGCAGCTTCTATGGACCCTGCAATGAAGAAAATCAGCGATGCGATCAAAATGCCGATTGTTTACCTGAACGCTAAGGACGCGAGTGCCTTGGTCACCAGTTCGACTGCAGCGATCGCGGACATGCTGGTCGCGATTGACTATAAGAAGCAGTAATCTTTCGCTAGACTAGCGGGCGCGGCCTCTCACGGGGCCGCGCCCGTTTTCGTTTAGGCCTACTAAGGGAGAGAGACATGGACGCGCAATTTTCACCGGAAGACGCAGCGTTTCGCGAGGAAGTACGGACGTTTATCGCCGAGAACTTGCCGGAAAAGATCCAGCGACAATCCGAGTTGACCCCATCATATGTCTCCAAAGAAGACACGCGGACCTGGCACAAAATTCTGTACGAGAAGGGCTGGATTGCGCCGAACTGGCCAGCCGAGCACGGCGGCACTGGGTGGACGCCCATGCAGAAGCATATTTTTGAGGAAGAGACACAAGCTGCCAGCGCGCCGCGCCTCAGCCCATTTGGCCTGATGATGGTCGGCCCCGTGATTTACACCTTCGGCACCGATGCACAAAAGCAGGAGCATCTGCCCAAAATCTTGAATTGTGACCGGTTCTGGTGCCAAGGTTATTCCGAACCGGGCTCTGGTTCAGACCTTGCCAGCCTGAAAACACGCGCCGTTCTTGATGGTGATGAGTATGTCGTCAACGGCCAGAAAATCTGGACGAGCCATGCCCATCATGCCGATTGGATTTTCGCACTGGTGCGCACCAATACGGATGTGAAGAAGCAGGAGGGTATCAGTTTTCTTCTGATTGACCTGAACTCGCCAGGCATTGAGCGCCGCCCGATCATCTCTTTGGATGGCGGCCACTACCTGAACGAAGTGTTCTTCACTGACGTGCGCGTGCCTGTCACCAATCGAATTGGCGATGAAAACAAAGGCTGGACCTATGCCAAGTTCCTGTTGGGTAATGAACGGTCCGGCATCGCAGGTGTGGGCAAATCTAAGAAGAAGATTGAGAAGATCATCGCCGCAGCCCAGCAAGAGCGCGGCATTGGCGAGGGCACGCTTTGGGATGACCCGGAATTTCGCAGTAAAATCTCAGAGGTGTCCTCAAAGCTGAGTGCGCTGGAGAACACAAATCTCCGTATGCTGGCAGCAGAAGCGGCTGGCAAGAGAGTGGGGCCGGAAGCATCAATCCTGAAGATCAATGGCACCGAGATTGAGCAGTCGCTGAACGAGATATTCGTTGAAGCGCTTGGCAATTTTGCCGCCCCATATGAGCCTGAAGGTCTGAATATTGACGCTAATTTGGACCCGGTGGAGCCAGAATACGGACGCGGTGTGATGACGGAGCATCTATTACGTCGGGCATCCACTATCTACGGCGGCACGAATGAAGTGCAGCGCGACATTATCGCCAAGCACGTGCTCGGGCTTTAAGGGGAATCGGGCCGTGGCGAATAACCAAAATGATAAGCAGGTTGATGCGGTCGTTGTTGGGGCAGGGTTCTCTGGTCTGTATCTGATCCTGAAATTACGGGAGCTTGGCCTGTCCTTCCGCGTTTTTGAGGCTGGGAGCGGCGTCGGCGGTACTTGGTACTGGAACCGATATCCGGGCGCACGCTGCGATGTTGAGAGCATGCAATATTCCTATTCCTTCGATCAAGATTTGCAGCAGGAATGGGAATGGTCTGAGGTTTTCGCAGGCCAGCCAGAGATTATGAAATACGCCAATCACGTGGCGGACCGGTTCGCACTGCGGGATGATATCGAATTCAACACGACTGTTGTCTCAGCCCATTTTAATGAGGTGACGAACCGCTGGGCGGTAACACTCGAATCAGGCGAAATCGTGCATGCGCAATATTGCATCATGGCGACAGGCTGCCTGTCATCTCCCCGCGCGCCAGATTTCAAAGGCATGGAGAGCTTTAAAGGTGCCGTCTACCACACGGGTGAATGGCCGCATGAGGACGTAAATTTAGCTGGCCTTCGTGTTGGAGTTATTGGCACTGGCTCTTCCGCTATCCAAGCGATCCCAGTTATTGCGGAGCAGGCGGGCCATGTAACGGTCTTCCAACGCACACCTAACTATTCCATCC
Organism: Alphaproteobacteria bacterium; assembly: GCA_965660545.1. Classification (GTDB taxonomy): domain Bacteria; phylum Pseudomonadota; class Alphaproteobacteria; order Bin95; family Bin95; genus VMCJ01. Next base: position 108,797 of record CBFIAF010000003.1, read on the forward strand.
CATCGCGCAACGGTGCGATGTCGCCAGAATATGCTGATGCGTGGAAATCCGAATACCAGACGCGCCGCGAAATTCAGCGGACAACGCCCAATGGGAACTATTACGAACGCTCCAAAGTGGGCGCGATGGATGTGTCCGACGCTGAACGCCGACGTATCTATGAAGAAAACTGGGAGGCTGGCGGTACGCAGTTCATGGCGGCCTTCAAGGATTTGTCGTTAAATCAGGCCGCTAATGAAACCGCTGCTGAGTTCGTGCGTGAACGCATCTGCGAGATTGTTGATAACGCTGAAACTGCGGAATTGCTCGCACCGGATAGCTATCCAATCGGCACCAAGCGCATCTGTGTCGACACTCGCTATTTTGAGACCTTTAATCAGGATAATGTGCGGCTGGTTGATATCAGCAAATGTGGAATTGACCAGATCATAGAGACTGGCGTGCGTGCTGGCGGCGAAGATTTCGAATTTGATGCAATCGTCTACGCGACCGGGTTCGATGCCATGACGGGCACGCTGCTGAAAATCGATATTCAAGGCCGTGATGGGCTGACTTTGCGAGAAAAATGGGAGGCTGGTCCTGTCTCTTATCTCGGCATAATGGTCGCCGGATTCCCGAATATGTACACGATCACCGGCCCTGGCAGCCCATCGGTTCTTTGCAACATGATGGTTGCGATTGAGCAGCATGTGGAATTCGTCGCCGATAGCTTGGGCGATATGCAGGCACGCGGTGCAGATTTGATTGAAGCGGGCCCCAAGGCTGAAGCCGCATGGGTCGAGCATGGCATCGAGGTCGCCTACAAAACGCTGTATCCGAAGGCCGCGAGTTGGTACATGGGGGCGAACATCGAAGGCAAACCGCGCGTGTTCATGCCGTATATCGGCGGCATGGCGAACTACGCCGCCAAATGCCGGGAGATCGTTGCAGACGGCTACACAGGTTTTCTGTTCAGTGATAGGGCCGCCGCAGAAAAGAGAGCATAGAGACTATGCCGGAAAGTTTTGACTTTATAGTTGTTGGCGCAGGATCATCTGGCGCGCCGTGCGCTGCAAGACTTTCTGAAAGCGGGAAATATTCTGTCTTGCTGCTGGAGGCCGGCGGTAAGGCACGGCATCCCTGGGTGAACATGCCGCTCGGTATTGGTCGGATGCTAACGGACCCGCGTTTCGTCTGGCCGTTCAATACAGCACCTGAGCCAGAACTGCATAACCAGACAGTGTTCTGGCCACGCGGGCGCATGCTCGGCGGATCAAGTTCTATCAACGGCATGATCTTTGCCCGCGGCGCACCCTATCGCTACGACGAATGGCGGGACGGGAATGAGCCAGGCTGGGGCTATGACGAATTGTTGCCCTATTTCCGCAAAATCGAAGATCGGGCCGAAAGCCAATCTGAGGAGCGCGGACAGGGCGGGCCAATCCGTGTTTCCAGCGGCAATGTGCAGGACCCACTCTCAGCGGCTTTTCGCGAAGCCTGCATTCAGGCCGGTGCCAAGCCGAATGATGACTACAATTCTGGCGATTTCGATGGTGTGGGATGGCTGCAATATTCGACCAAGCGCGGATGGCGGAACTCAACCCATGTCGGCTATTTGAAGCCAGCCAAAGGCCGCGCTAATCTAAAAATTGAAACCGGCGCGCTGACAGAAAAAGTGGTGTTTGAGGGCCGTCGGGCGACCGGTGTTCGCTACTACTTGAACGGTGTTGTCCACGAAGCCCAAGCCCGTGGTGAAGTTGTCCTATCTGCTGGCCCAATGAATTCTCCAAAATTGCTAGAGCTTTCCGGCATTGGTGGCGGTGCCTTGCTGCAATCCCATGGCATTCCGGTTCTGGAAGATTTGCCTGGGGTGGGGGAAAACCTACAAGACCATTTGCAGACCCGCGTGACCTTTGAAGCGACGCTGAAAGTCACCATTAACGACATCATCAATAATCGCTGGCGGGGAGCTGCCGCACTTGCACGGTGGTTGGCCAAAGGCGATGGCCTGCTATCAATCTCATCCGCAACCGTTCACGCGATTATGCGAAGTACGCCGGATTTGGTGCATCCTGATCTGAAGCTGCAGATCATGCTTGTATCCGGCAAGGATCGTTATGCCAGGAACCGGAAACTTGGCGTTGATCAATTCCCTGGGTTCAATATTGGTGTGTTTCCGCTTTATCCGGAATCCCGTGGATCTACCCATATCAATAGCCCGGACCCAGCGGCTGACCCGCTCATCCACGCCAATTATCTCAGTCACCCGCAGGACAGAGAAAAGATGCTGGCTGGCTTAAAGCTGGTGCGTAAAGTCGCATCGCAACCTGCTATCCACCCACTCATCGTGCGCGAAGTCCGCCCGGGGACCGAGGCCGAAAGCGATGAGGCATTGATGGACTATGCCCGGCGGAGCGGCCAGACATCCTGGCACCCGATCAGCAGCTGCCGCATGGGGCGTGGTGAGATGGATGTGGTCGATTTCGAATTAAAAGTTCGCGGCACAGAAAATCTCCGCGTGATCGATAGTTCAATCATGCCAAACATGCCGACATCCAACACAAATGCGCCCTCAATCATTATCGGCGAAAAAGGCGCGGATCTGATACTGGCGGATGCGCAAGCTTAATGCTGGCTCTCCAAGAAGGGTGCCAGGATTGTGTTGAAGGCGTCTGGCTGTTCGACATTAGAGAAATGCCGTTGGCCTAGCAGGCTTTCCAGCTTGGCCCCTGGAATGCGATCCCGAATGGTTTCGGAATGATCGAGAGGCGTGACAGGGTCTGCGCCGGCAGCGAGCACCAGCGTTGGCGTCGTAATTTGATCTAGGCTGTCACGGTAGGCCAAATCCGCAACGGCGGATGTACCGCCCAGATAACCTTCAATCGGCGTTGCGTTAAAGACATCGCGGATAACGCAATAGGCGGGGCTTTCAGCATCAACGAACGCGTCGGTGAACCAAAGACGCTTGGTCATGTCCCATACGGGCGGCATGCCGTCTTTCCGAACCACCGCTTGTCGTTCTGCCACCCATTCCCGATACCACGGCGTTGCTTGCGGCGTTGTATTGCAGAGGCTTAGTGACTGGAGTCTATCGCCATGGGCAATGCCCATGCCCTGGCCGATCATGCCGCCTGTCGAAATACCGACCCAGTGGACTTTGGGGATGGCAAGCGCATCCATGAGGCCGACGGCGTCCGCCACAAAGCCATCCAAGCTATAGGGGCCAGGTGGGGCTGCACTGTCGCCATGGCCGAGCCAGTCGTAGCGCAGAACCCGCCAGCGGTCCGTCAACGCCGCCATTTGCCAGTCCCATATCCGGTGGCTGGTGCCCATGGCGTGGGCCATCATGACAACTGGCGCATCTTTCGGCCCGTCAAATCGGTAATAGAGTGCGTTGCCGTTTACGGTGATTTTCATGGGAGCAGAACCCAGCAGTTAGGAATGGAAACGAATGAGCGTTTTGCCGACATTACGGCCAGCCAGCATATCTTGAAGGGCCTGCGGTGCCGCTTCAAAGCCTTCCGCCCACGAGACGAGGCTGTTGATTCTGCCATCGGCTGCCAACCGCTCCATGCGGGTCCGGGCCTCAGCCCATTCTAGCGGACGGTCATAGCGATTGAAGCTGATGATATTGGCATTCTGGCCCCAAGGCACACGGACATTGGCCATGTCTGCGCCGGGCTTGCTGCTGTTATTGGCGGCAGTCCGGCCAACAAGTACGATGGTGGCGAATTTGGCGGTGTGTTCGAATATCTGGTCAGCAAGTGCGCTACCAACGGTGTCGTAGAACAGATCGAACCCGTCCGGCAGAGCCTCGGCGAGCTGCTGCTCCAGATCAGTCGCGCGGTAATCGATCGCGACATGGGCGCCGAGCTTTTTCTCAACAATCCGCCGCTTTGCTTCACCGCCAGCAAGGCCGATGACGCGCATGCCCGCCATCAACCCAAGCTGCACCACATGACTGCCGACGCCGCCCGCAGCGGATGTGACGACAAGCGTTTCACCTGGCATCCCGCGTTTGGCGGCATTCAGGCCCGCATAGGCGGTGAGGCCGGGGGAGGAGAGGGTGACGAGCATTGTTTCCGCCGTCTGGCCTTCTGGCACTATTTCAACGGCGCCCGGCGTTGTGACCGCCCATTCCCGCCATCCAAGCCGCCCAGTGACCGTGGTGCCGACTGGCAGCTCTGGCGAATTGGATTGCATGACACGGCCAAGTATATCGCCGTCAATGACCTCGCCGATTTCGAAGGGCTTCGTGTAGTTCCGGAAATCCTTCAGGCGCTGTCCTTGCCAGGGGCTGAGGGCGGCCGCTTCGATCTGGATCAATGCCTCGCCCGGGCCGGGTTCTGGGCGCGGATCTGCGGTGATCTCAAAATGCTCTGGCCTCGGCAGTTCAACCGGGCGGGATTTCAGGCGGATAACGCGGTTTTCAGTCAATTTCAGCTCTTTATCAGATCTTGCACGGCATTGCGGATGAAAACTTCGTCTTCCGGGTTGGACGTTGGGTTGCCAGCGCGGTGACCCCATACGGACTTGATCGGCCGGAATTCTGCGTTCGGCATCAGCTTAGCTTCTGCCTCACCATCCTCAACTGTGAAATAGAGGTCTGTTGTTGAGGGCATTACCAGCGTTTTTGCTTTGATGGCGTTCAGCGCCTTGGTCAGGTCGCCGCCAAAGACCTCATTGGTTGAGATATCTGAATGCATCCAGGTATCCAGCATGGCTAGCAGGTCATCACCATCCCGGCGGAGGAAATTGCCTTCCCATTGGCGGACCAGATAATCTTCTAGCGTTGGGTGGGTTTCGGTGATGTGCAGGCCTTGGCGATAGAAGGCCTGGCTCATTGCCCATCCGGCATAAAGCCGCCCCATGGCACGGAGGCCCGTTTCGGGGTGGGCGCGGAAGTGCGTTCCGGTCCAGTGTTCGTCCGCCGTCAGCGTTGCGCGCACGCTTTCCAGGAATACTTTGTTATGGACGGACGTTTTTGCGGAACCACAGAGTGCGCAGATGCGGTCCACCCGGTCCGGCATTAATGCGCCCCAATGGAATGCCTGTTGCGCGCCCATGGACCAGCCGTACACCATTGCCAACTTGTCGACGCTAAACACTTCATCCAGCAACCGCGCTTGCGCCCGCACATTGTCTACATGGCTAACCCGTGGCCAGCGGCCTTTGTCAACGGGGCTTGCGATGTTTGATGGGGATGTGGACAGGCCATTGCCGAACTTGTTCACGATAATAACGAACCACTGCTTGGGGTCCAAAATGCCATCCGGGCCAATCAGCCAGTCGATATCCGTGTGTTGCGCGCCGAAGGAAGTCGGGTAGAGCACGACGTTGGATCGGTCCGCCCGCATCGCGCCATAGGTAGCGTAGACCAGCTTTGCATCCGGCAGGACACGGCCAGATTGCAGGGTGAAGTCGCCAAGGGCGAAGGTTTCTGCTTTGGACATGCCGATCCGCTCCGCTGGATTATTATTGCTGGAGGGGACTGTCGCATAGACACCTGCTGGCTCACAATGGTTCAATTAGGCAGGGAGATGCATGATGGTGGAACGGGAATATGGCCGTGGCGGCTGGGTCGGCATTGGCACGCCGCAGGCGAACCCAACGGTAGAGGCCGAAATGCGGCGCCTGCTACCGGCAGACATCGAACCGCTGACAACACGCCTCACATCCGCCTCGGACGATTCCCAAACCCGGTGGACCCAATATATCAAACGCATGGAAGACTACCTGACCGCGTTTGATGTGCTGGAGCTGGACGCCTTTGGTTTCGCCTGCACCGGCTCCTCCTACATCGTAGGTGCTGCAGAAGAAGCGCGGATTATTGAGGCCGCCGCTGCCAAATTCGGTTACCCTATTGTGACATCCGCCCATGCGGTCCTGTGGTCCCTCGCCAGCATTGGTGCCAGCCGCATCGCGATCCTCGCCCCCTATCCACAGCAACTGACGGACGCGAGCGTGGCCTATTGGGAAGCCGCCGGCCTGACAGTAGCCGATGTAAAATGCCTGGACATCGGTTCCGCCGACACCCGCAATATCTACGGCCTAACGGGCGGCGATGTACTAGCAGGCCTAGACGGAATGGACCTAAACGGCGCCGACGCCCTGCTTCTAAGCGGCACAGGCATGCCAACCCTCGGCGCGATCAAACAGGGCACTGAAACCCTCTTGATCCCAGTCCTGTCATCAAACTACTGCCTGGCCTGGGCGCTAATGGACACAATCGGGCGCACGGATCCTGCATGGCAGGATGGGAGGCCTGGGCTATAGCTGTCGGCTTGATGCATACGACAGTTAGGGCGGGAAGCAGCCATCGGCACAAAGGTCCGCAATGCGGACGCTTCCGCCGTCGCAGCGGTCAAGGTTGAAAACCGAACCATCTTCGAGCCCGTGCGCCGGTCCTACCCAAATAGACGCGCCGCTTCGCGCTCGCTCATTCCGTCGCGCAATACCGCGCGGCGAACGATCACATCTTGATAACCAGCTTTCCAAAATGCCCGGCATTTTTCATGGCTTGATAAGCTGACCGAGCATCCTTGAAGTCAAAAGTCTGATCAATCACCGGCTTCAGATCATGGGCCTCTATTGCCCGGTTCATATCGGCGAACATTTCCCTCGAGCCAACATAAATTCCCCGAACGGTTAGGGATTTCGCCATGATTGGAGTGGGATTAATTGCGCCTGAAAGGCCAGTCAAAACACCGATCAACCCGATGTTGCCACCAACCCTCACCGCGTTCACCGACCGGTCAAATGTCCCAGGACCGCCGACTTCCACCACACGATCAACGCCCAATCCACCGGTCATATCCAAAACAGCCGCGTCCCATTCCGGGGTCGATCTGTAGTTGATGACATCATCGGCCCCTAGCGCGTTCATCTTTTCCAATTTTTCGTTCGAAGATGATGTGGCGATTGTCCGCGCCCCCATCATTGTGCAAAATTGCTGAGCGAAAACCGAAACGCCGCCTGTTCCAAGCAACAGTACGGTTTCGCCCGCTTTCACCGGGTGGGGAAGAGTTAGCGCATGCCAAGCAGTTAGCGCCGCACAGGGAAGGGTTGCGGCTTCCTCGTTTGTGAGGTGGGCAGGTGTGGGAATAACACCACGCTCGGGCAATATGACTTCCTCTGCCAGTACGCCCTGGCGCGTCCCTCCCAAGGCCGAGGCCATGACGGTAGCGCTAATTTCGCCAGCTACCCAGTCCTCAAAAAAGCAAGAAGTGACCCTGTCACCTTCCTTCAACTTTACGCCTTCGCCAACAGCGGTTATCACGCCCGCCCCATCAGAGTTTGGCACAGTTGGATAAGGCAGTTTGCGTGCAGCTGCTCCCTCGATGGTAAGCAGGTCACGGTAATTAATAGAGTTTGTATGCATCTGAACCCTCACCGTTCCTGGACCGGGGACAGGTGTTTCACGATCGACCAGATGAAGTGCATCAACCCCATCACCAGAAATTATTTCCCATGCCTGCATTCTAAATATCCTTTTAGTTCAGCGTAACGACGAAGCCGTAATCGCAGTTAGCGCCGGCCAATAGTGCGATCATGTCAGGCCTAATTTGACAACGACTTTGCCAAAATTGCGCCCCTCAAGAAGACCATTGAACGCGTCTGGCGCATTTTCTAGACCCTCAACGATTTGTTCGCGATATTTGATTTTACCATCCTGAATCCAGCCGGTCATTTTTTTGGCGAACTCCGGATAACGGTGAGGAAAATTAGTGGAGATGATAAAGCCCTGCACTTTGATCTTCATTACCAAAAGGTCGCCCAACATCGCGCCCGACCGTTCAGGCCGCCTCTAGTTGCGCCTCGAAATCAGGCGCATTGCGGTCGATACAGACATCAAATCCAAGCTCGGTTACCGCATGGGCGCATTTTTCAGCGCCGCCGGCGATGCCGATAGCCCGACACCCCTTGATCTTGGCGATCTGCCCGACAGTTGTCCCAACAGGGCCAGTCGCCGCAGCGGTGACAACGGTTTCACCGGCTTTTGGCTCGCCGATATAAAGCAAGCCGCAATAGGCCGTGAAGCCCGGCATACCCATGATGCCGAGCGCCCAAGACGGACGCACAGGGTCGGTTCCCATGTTGGTGACCCCAACGCCATCGGAGATCGCGGACTCCTGCCAGCCATTAGAACTAAGCACCCAATTCCCAAAAGCAAACTCGTCGATGTCTGAGGTCACGACACGTGCGACGGTTCCACCGACCATAGGCGCGCCGATCGCCACTGGCTCGGCATAGGACTTTGAATCGTCCATTCGGCCGCGCATTTAGGGATCAAGCAACAGATCCTCCGTCCAGAGCAGCATCTCCCCTGCGCCAGCGGCGGGCACATCTGAGTTTTCAAGACGAAGAGTATCTGCGCTCGGAGCGCCAACAGGGCGCTGTGCGAATACGATCTGGCGGTTTGTATCAGTACTCTGTGTCATCGGGGACTCTTTTCCGGTGAGCGTTGGGGAGGTTGGGCCAGCATCATGTTGGTTGCCCCCAGAGGATTCAGAAATGGGTCAGGCGTGCGAGACAGTTTCGCCATCAGGCTAGCGCCCAACCACATTTCGTATAGCGTCGTGCCGAGCAAATCCGGCCGGACATCTAGGAAAATTGAATGATCTGCTTGGCCCTCGGAAATTGCCTGGCAAAGGTGCGCAGTGATCTGTCGTGTTCCACCTTCGAGAATATCACGTATCTCATCGGAAACATCCGATATTTCGGCCCCAATCTTTACGATCAAGCATTGCACACAAGCATCGCCTGACGACTGAGAGCTGGTCCAAAGGGACCAATATTGTATCAGTCGAATTCGCGCGTCGGGGCCACCAGTAGTTAGAATTTCGTCGAGGCGCTCTACGTACTGGGATAAGTACTGCTCAAGCAATTTGCAGCCAACTCTTCTTTTGAAGAAAAATAGTGATTGAATGATCCTTTAGGAACCGACGCTGTTTTCAACAGCTCATTTAGCCCCGTACCCGTGAATTCGCGTTGTGCGACAAGGCCACGATCGGACGCGAGAATATGTTCTTTGGTGGAATCTATGCGTTAGTGCATATGGTTTGATGTGATAAAATAGACTGGTCGTCTAGTTCTATTTTTGGAGCCGCGGATCAAACCTGAAAACTTAGATTTTGCTCAGCGGATCTAATAAGGAATGATCTCTATCGCTAGCTGAGCCGTAATTTAGATCAGAAGGCATTCATTTTTGGCGATAGTGGGCGGCCGTTCCAATACTTCGCCCTTTATAGGCTGTTTCGCGGCCATTCAGCCATCTCGCCGCATTGATCGAAATGGGCTCAAATCTGTCATTCGCCGCGCGCACTACGAATGTCAGTTGTGGGCCGTTTCTATCATTGACCGTTGGGCTGAAATTTCAGTAAGAGCTAATGCTATCTTTATCAGATACCGCCTGTTGATGCTCCGAAAGCCGAGCCGCTTCGCAGCAAGGTCATCGCCCGACATTTCCAAACAACGCCTCAACCGCACCTCGGCTAGGTGCCGCCGCCGCCGCTCCGACTACCGTGGTCGCTAGCGCGCCAGCGGCGGAGGCGAAGTGGATGGCGGGTTGCAAAGGCTTGCCTTCTGCTAAGGCTACGGCGAGGGCGGCGTTGAAGCAGTCGCCGGCGGCTACGGTGTCTAAGGCGTCTACGAGGAAGGCGGGGGTGTAGCCGGAGGGGCCAGTTTCTGATGCCCAGGCGCATCCGGCGGCACCCATGGTGACAATGGCGGCGCGCGCACCTAAGTCTACCAGCCGTTGGGCGGCGGCCTGGCCGCTTTCTGCGTCCATTGGGCGGAACCCGGCATAGGTTTCGGCCTCGATCTCATTTGGTGTCAGGATATCCATGGCCATGAAGATGGAGCCGGGCAGGCCGTCTTGCGGGGCGGGGGCCGGGTCCATGATGACCCACGCACCCGCTGCACGCGCAGCACGGGCTACCGCCAATGTTGCCTCCAGCGGCACTTCTAGCTGCAGCAACACGGCCTTGGCCTTGGCTATGGCGGGGAGGGCGCGGGTAACATCGGCAGCGCTGACGGTACGATTGGCGCCGGGCGCTTGGATGATCGCGTTCTCACCATTCTGGCCGATCAGGATCACGCCGAGCGCGGTCACGGCCTCAATGTCCTCAGCAAGGCCTGATGGATCAAGGCCGAATTCGCCGCAAGCGGCTTTCACGCTTTTGCCGAATGGGTCTTGGCCGATCCGACCAAAAAAGTGTGAATCCGCCCCAAGCCGCGCTGCTGCTGCCGCTTGGTTGGCTCCTTTGCCGCCAAGGCCCTGGGCGTAGCCGCTGCCAAGCAGGGTCTCGCCGGGCTTGGGCAAGCGGCTAGCGAAGGCTGCGACATCCCAGGTGACACTGCCAAAGGTCACGATGCTCATAGGGCGGTCTCCAAATTGCCATTTCCGCCAGCATTAAGGGCGATGTTGGGCTGGACCGCAATATCATGCAGCGGCCCTATGACGGTTAGGGATTGCGGACCGGATTGCGCGACCTGCCGCTGCAGCATCGCCAGCGCGTGCGTGCGCTCAAGCTCCCGGTCATGGGCGGGCGCGCAGGCGTTGGACGTTTCCGGCGTACTCGGATAGGCCCCGGATGGGTGGCTTTAGAGATCGATGCCAGCGATGAGCAGCTGCTGAGGTTTTATCGTAACGGCGAGGGCAAGCATTGCGGCACCGTTGGTCATGCCCGCACCGGATTTACCGCGGGTATGGAAGCTGGGTGCCAGCGTCTCAACAATGTCATAGCGGATGCGCCGCCCATGCAGCAATGCGGACCACGCGACGCGATATGAGGTGGTAGCATTCTGTGACAGCAGGATGGCGTTCGGCACATGCCACACGCTCTCAACCGTGCCGCTAAAGACGATACCTGCACGGCAAATGCGGCCTTCCTTCAACCATTGATGTTTGATGCGGAAAATCACGTCAGCTGTTTCTGTGGCAGCGACGACAACATCCTTGTTCGAGGAGGAGCCGCTGCTTAAGCAGAGGATGGTCTTTGGGCTGTTAAGGGCCGTCTGCAATGCATCCAAGGATGTAATCGGCGGGTTGATCCCTTTGGTGATAGCTTCAGACCAAGGATGCACTGTTTCGTTGCGAGGGTTTGATCAAAGAATGTTCGGTAATTTACTGTTAATATGCCGAAATATATATTTTTTGCGGTAGAACTAGAATGGGTAGGCGCTTGGCCGCTGCCGTAAGCACGATGCTGAACTTGATGGCCTCGCGGGGAGCACGACGGCCCGGCACCTCAGCTGCGATAGCGCCAGTTTAAACGCAAGCTTTAACCGGATGGGTTGTGACTGCATCATAAGCGGCGCGGGCGCTTTTGGCCCGCTGATATAAGGCGCCAGCCGCCCGTGCCTGTTAGCAGTATCCTCGGCAATTCGGTGCGCCGACGCCACGTCCGCGTGAGTCTCAGTATTAAATCATATAGGGCGTTCTGGCGTGCGATCTAGCAAGCCAAACGCGTGTTTGAGCGTAACGTATAGCTTCTACCAAAAGCCCTGCTCAGCCTGCCCGGATATCGCTCACGCGGTTGGGATAGAATGCCAGATAGTATTTGAGACCCGCGAATTCGTCATAGGGCGCTTCGTAGGACCATGCAGCATCCGTCGCGGCCCCAAAGCTGTAATAGGTCGCAAGGCCTTTGAATGGGCAGTAGGAGGAGGTTTCCGTCTTAGTCGCCTGACCCATCGCAACGTCGGTGCGAGGAATGTAGAAGCAGTCACCGTGGTTGGATTCCGTCACTTTGATCGCCTTAGCGCTCTCCGCAATTATGGTGCCACCCAGCACTACCTGAACATTTCCGGTGAAGGGCGTGAGCGTCACTTCGTGATCTGGCTTTTTCTGGAAACCGGGTGCAGGATTTTCAGCCATTGCTCATTCTCCATCAGACGTCATGGGGTATAAGATAGCGCTCTCGGCCATAGTTCCAAGGCATCATACTTCTAAGGTTGAAGGAATCGTTGTAGGAAATGCCCGGCCCTTCGGCTGGTGTGTGGACGCTGGCCATAATCGCGCAGTGGGAGAAAGTCCGCCATGCCGACCTTAGGGCAAAACATGCTTGAAACGCGCCGTAGCCTGAACGTAGCTGGCAAGTCATACGACTATTTCAGCATTCCCGCAGCGGCTAGCGCCATCGGTGATGTTGCGCGTTTGCCGTATTGCTTGAAAGTGTTGCTGGAAAACATGCTGCGCTACCAAGATGGCAGCAGTGTGAAGGTCGAGGACGTCAAGCAATTCAAGATCTGGCTCGATAATCGCCGTGCCCCCCACGAAATTGCGTATCGACCAGGCCGCGTGCTGATGCAGGATTTCTCTGGCGTTCCCGCTGTTGTTGATCTGGCTGCCATGCGTGATGCCATCGTGAAGCTTGGGGGCGATCCACAGAAGATCAACCCACTCTCCACGGTGGATCTGGTAATTGACCACTCAGTCATGGCGGATTCCGCTGGCACCGAAGCTTCATTCGACAAAAACGTTGAGCTTGAGTTCGAGCGTAATAAGGAACGGTATGAATTTCTCCGCTGGGGGGCCACTGCATTCCGCAATTTCCGCGTTGTGCCGCCGGGCACCGGTATTTGCCACCAGGTGAATACGGAATATCTGGCCCAGGTCGTTTGGACGGATGAGGTAGACGGCAAGACCGTCGCGTACCCAGATACGCTCGTCGGTACTGATAGTCACACGACGATGATCAATGGCTTGGCGGTTCTGGGCTGGGGCGTTGGCGGCATTGAGGCTGAGGCAGCCATGCTTGGCCAGCCCGTTTCCATGCTGATCCCGGAGGTCGTCGGCTTCAAGCTGACCGGCAAGCTGAAAGAAGGCTCCACCTCGACAGACCTTGTGCTGCGCGTTGTTGAAATGCTGCGCCAGAGGGGCGTTGTCGGCAAATTCGTAGAATTCTACGGTGATGGCTTGGATGCGCTGCCTTTGCCTGATCGTGCGACGATCGCCAACATGACCCCAGAATTTGGTGCGACCTGCGGCTTCTTCCCAATTGATGCCGAGACGATCCGTTACTTGAACTTCACAGGCCGTGACGAAGACCGCATTGCGCTGGTTGAAGCTTATGCAAAAGCCCAAGGCATGTGGCGCGAAAAGGGCGCTGCACACCCGATTTTCACCGATACGCTTGAACTCGACATGGGCTCCGTCCAGCCAGCACTCGCCGGGCCGAAGCGCCCGCAAGACCGAGTCCTTTTGTCGGATGCAGCGACTGCTTTCATCAAAACTGAGGCTGATCTTGGCGGCGGCACACCAACTGCGGTTGCAGGCGCGGATTATTCAATTGAGCCGGGCCATGTGACCTTGGCGGCAATCACCAGCTGCACCAATACCTCAAACCCACCGTTGCTGATTACAGCGGGACTTCTGGCCCAGAAGGCAAATGCGCTTGGCCTCAGGCCGAAGCCTTGGGTCAAGACCTCTTTTGCGCCGGGCTCACAAGTCGTTCAAGATTACCTAGAGGTCGCGGGCTTGCAGGATCATCTGGATAATCTTGGCTTCAACATCATCGCGTTCGGCTGCACAACTTGCATCGGCAACTCTGGGCCGTTTGAACCAGGCATTGCGCTTGCGATTGACCAAGGCGACATTTTAGTCGGCGCGGTTGTCTCCTCCAACCGGAACTTCGAAGGCCGTGTCCACCCACAGGTTCGGGCCAACTATTTGGCTTCCCCGCCACTGGTTATCGCCTACGCGCTTGCGGGCTCTATGAAAGCGGACCTGTTGAATGATCCGCTGGGCCGCGATGCAGATGGAAATAATATCTACATGAAGGACATTTGGCCGACACCGGCTGAAGTCGCTGATGTACTGGAAAGCTCCCTCACGCCGCAGATGTTCAAGGATCGCTATTCCAACGTGTTCCTTGGCCCAGAGCAGTGGCAGAAAATCCACGTCTCCGGCGGCGAAACCTATGATTGGTCCGATGGTTCGACCTATGTCCAGAACCCGCCTTACTTCGAAGGCATGAAGATGGAGGTCGCAGATATTGCTGATATCCATGGTGCCCGTTCATTGGCGAAACTTGGGGACAGCATCACAACGGATCACATCAGCCCGGCCAGTTCGATCAAGCGTGACAGCCCGGCTGGCGAATACCTGCTGGAACGTCAGGTACGCCCGGTCGATTTCAACTCCTATGGCTCGCGGCGCGGCAATCACCAGGTGATGATACGCGGCACGTTTGGCAATACTCGTATTAAGAATGAGTTGGTGCCAGGCATTGAAGGCGGTGTGACCAAGCATCAGCCAAGCGGTGAAATTATGCCGATCTTTGATGCTGCGAAACGTTATCGCGAAGAAGGTACGTCACTGATCATCATTGGCGGTAAGGAATACGGCACTGGATCCAGTCGTGACTGGGCAGCTAAAGGCACGAACCTGCTCGGTGTGTCTGCTGTGATTGTTGAGAGCTTTGAGCGTATTCACCGCTCCAACCTCGTCGGCATGGGCGTCCTGCCGCTGGAGTTCAAGGATAGCGAAAATCGCGAGACGTTGAATCTGGATGGCACTGAAACCTTTGACATCACCGGTATTGCTGGTGGCATCACGCCGCGTATGGATGTGCCTTGCACAGTGCATCGTGCGGATGGGTCTTCGGAAGAGACAACTCTGCTTTGCCGTATCGATACCGAAGATGAAGTCGCCTACTACAAGAACGGCGGCATCCTGCACTACGTACTGCGTAAAATGATGCAAGCTGCCTAAAGCCTCCTCCAATCGACGCTTGATACCGCGGGCGTTTCTCTAGCCTTATCGAACTTGGCAACAAGCACATCTCAGTGGGGAAGGGGAGCACCTGTTTCCTAAGGAGCAGGGCTATTCGACGATGAACCCAGATTGCCCGCCAAGCAGCGTCGCACGCAGCATGTGGCGGGGCTGGTTTTGGTCAAAATCGGCGAGGGCTAAGTGCATCGTAGTGCGATTGTCCCAGCAGACCAGATCGCCCTCTGCCCATTGATGCCGGTACACATTGTCTGGCTGGGTCGCATGGGCGCACAGGAAGTCAATGAGCGGCTTGCTCTCCGCAATGGTCATGCCGTGAAAATGGGATACGCGCTCGCTGACATAAAGTGCATGCTTGCCGCTATCGGGATGGGTGCGAACAGCTGGGTGGGCAATTGGCGGGTTCAGGCGGCGGGTTTCTGCCGTCTGCTTCGGGTCGCGTTGGCCAAAGCCTGCGGTCAGTGAAATATCGTAGACAGCATCCAGGCCGTCAACGATCTCCCGCATTTTTGGCGACAGCGTATCGTATGCGCGGACCATATTGGCAAACATCGTGTCGCCGCCGATAGATGGTCGGGTGTCGCAATAGAGCATTGAGGCCGCGGCAGGATGGCTAGTATAGGCATAGTCAGAATGCCAGTTCCGCCCCGTAGTGCGGGTTTCAGAGGGCTTACCGCCGATTTCGCGATTTGTCACCTGGAGCAGTTCTGGAAAGTCCTGATGCCGATAGAAGGGCGTAGACGCGTGATCATCCAGCGGGCCGAATGCGCCAGCGAACGCGGTAAGGTCCTGCGGTTCAAGCCGCTCGCCCCGAAAGGCGATTACATGATATTCATGCCAAAGCGCATTGACGGTGTCGAGCGTATCGGGCGCTGGTGGAGTGGATGTATCGACGCCTAATACCTCTGCGCCAAGCGCATATCCAAGCGGCTTTAATGTGATTTCGGTATTGCGTCGTTGATCGTTCATACCATTTCTCCAGCATGTGACGGTTAGAACGATAGCGCTCAAAACTGTTCGATGGAAAGGCGTGTTGCTGGTTTCAAATGTGGAGGAAGGCCCATATTGAGATAATCCCATCCCGCCAATGCAATCATCGCCCCATTGTCGGTGGACCACTTGAGGGATGGAAGTGCCAAGTCAACGCCAGCCTCGGCACAGACTTCCGCCGTCCGCTCACGCAGTTGCGGGCTAGCGGAAACACCGCCGACGACCACCAGTGACGCAGCCTCCCGTTCTGTCAAGGCGCGGGCGCATTTTGCGGCGAGCACGTCCACAGCCGCTGCGACGAACGATGCAGCGACTGTCGGTTTGTCCACATCTGGTTCGCGCTCCACCAGCCGAGCAACGGCGGATTTCAGGCCGGAGAATGAGAACTCCAGGCCCTCCCGGATCATGGGACGTGGGAAAGTGATATCTGGCGCGCCAGTCTTTGCCAGCTTATCGACGGCGGGGCCGCCCGGGTATCCAAGGCCCAGCATGCGAGCAACCTTGTCATAGGCCTCACCAACGGAATCGTCCCGGGTGCCGCCAAGAACCTCTACGGACTTCGCATCTTTCATGTAAGCCATCAGCGTATGACCACCCGAAGCCAGCAGGACAATGGCGGGATAGGTGATGATGCCGCCGTCTAGCTCCGCGCTGCGGAGATGGCCGCGCAAGTGATTGATACCGATCACAGGCTTTGACCACCCAAGACCCAGTCCCTCTGCCGCATTCAGGCCAACCAGCAGTGGCCCAATCAGACCGGGACCACGGGTCACGGCGATGGCGCGGACATGCTCTGGCCCCGCATTGATCTGTGTTAACGTTTGGCGGATCGTCGGAATGATTTCGGCGGCATGCGCCCGGCTGGCGAGTTCAGGATATACGCCGCCGTATTGTGCGTGGATTTCGGCCTGGCTTTGGGTCAGCGCCGCCGCGACGGCCCCGTCCTCTGCGACCAAGGCAACGGCGGTATCGTCGCACGATGACTCGATGCCAATAATAAGTGAATTTTGTTCATGCATGGCCCAGCCCATATGCGGTGAGATCATCAATAGCACCCCAGCGCTCAATGTGCGGTGGGTCTGCGTTAAAATTGACAACGGTGGAATTCACGCCAATCAACCTACCACCATCCACGACATGATCCGGCACGCCATCTAAGTCCGCTAGAATGGCGCTGACAGTCTCGCCGGGCGGCTTGCCATGGGCATTGGCGCTAGTGGCGTAGAGTGGGCCAGTTTCGCCGATTATGCGTTGCATGAAGATGTTTGCTGGAAATCGCACGCCGATCTCATTGCGGTCTAGCAGCCACTCGGGACGGCGGGCGGGATCTAGTGCCATGATGAAGGTGATGCCCCCCTTGATCGCGTCATTCCCGAGAAGGGCTTCTGCGGCGGGTGGCATGACGGCACCGATATGGTCCAGGTCGGCCTGTGATCCGGCAAGGATTTGCAGGCGGAGCGCCTTCGGCCGTCGCTTTAGCTTGAATATGCGGCTGGCAGCGAGCGGCTGCTCTGGGTGCGCTACGAGGCCGTAGACGGTGTCAGTCGGCAGTAACGCGACGCCACCGGCAAGGAGGGCGCTGGCCGCGGTTTTGGGATCGTTCTCAGCCATCGATAGCCTCCGATTGCTCGGTGATTGGTTGAACGGGAGCGGACGTGAACCCAGGATTGGCGGCCAGCACGGTGCTGAACGTTGTGGCCGTGATACTATCAGGCCCGCCGTCGCTGAAGGTTATGCCGGGTAGGTCGGCTTCTGGGCCTATCAAGGCGGCCGCTGCTAGACCTTCAGCTGCTTTGGTCAGAACCTCAACCAGCGGGCCGTAGCGGAGGGACTGCAAGCTGCCATCCTGGTAGCGCCCGACATAGGCCGTGCCTGCTGCAGATTTGTGAATCACTAGCGCGGGCAGGCCGGTCGCCAATGATGCCTGCATGCCCAATGTTTCACTCGCGTTAATTGGCGCTAGCGGAATTTTTAGCCCGAAGCTCAGTGCGTTTGCAAAGGACACACCAGCCCGCACGGCGCTGAGACGCCCTGGACCGATATCTACAAGGATGTCGGTTAGCTGGCTGACACTGTTACCAGCATCTTGCAGCATGCCTTCAGCCATTTGGCCGAGTGTGGGGCCAGTCGTTGGGTCGCGGTTATCATCCATGGATTCGGCGACAGGCGCGCCATTCTTCAGCAGATACAGCCACGGCGACTTGGTGGATGTGTGAATGCAAAGCGTTAGTCGCATGGGGTGAAGCTTTCAGCAGCAGCGCGCAATGCATCAGCCCGCGCGACCCAGGATGGCGCATTGCTGGCAAGTGTTAAAAGGCGCGCATTGTCATCGCCATCTATCAAATCAATCTGAATGTGCAGGGCAGGCGGCAGGATATCCTGAAACTTTGCACCCCATTCAATCGCTGTCAGGTGGTCGTCGAAGTAGTCATGAAGCGTCAAGTCCAAGAATTCATTTGCTGTTTCAATGCGGTAAGTGTCAATGTGCAGGACCGGCATGATGGGGCCAGCGTAGAAATGCGCCAAAGTGAATGTCGGGCTAGTTACTGTATCTCCGATCTGAAGCTCGCAGCACATATGTTTAATGAAGTGCGTTTTTCCAGCCGCCAAAGCGCCCTCTAGCACTAACAGATCGCCCGGTTTGGCAATGCGGGCCAAATGGGTGGCCACGGTGGCTGTAGTAGCCTCCGATTGGCAGATGGAACTGATTAAAGGAGCAGGATCTGGCATGGTTATCCGGCAGGTTATTTGAGGCACGCGCCGGAAATTAGCGGCATGGACCCGGAAAGCCAACAGCAAGCCTTGCCGCATGGCGCTGTCCTAACGCTTGCATTGAGGCGCTGCGGCCCTATCATCCGCGGCCTTGTTGGAATTTGGCCGGGTTGTATCCTCGGTGAAAGGCCCTAGCTCATGATCAATTTCGAAGCGTTCCGCGCACAGCCACATGCTATTTCACTGCTGGGAATGTCTGGTGTTGGCAAGACGACGCTCTCTAAGGCGCTCCGAGAAGAGGCTAATTGGTACCATTATTCCGCCGACTATCGGATTGGCACCCGGTATCTGGCCGAGCCGATCCTGGACAATATCAAGTTCAAGATAATGAACATGGGCGACCAGTTCGTAGCGGACCTGCTGCGGTCTGACTCAATCTTCATCGCTCATAATATTTCCGTCGATAACCTAGAGCCGGTGTCGACCTTTCTCGGAATGTATGGCGACCCGGCGACAGGCGGGTTGAATAAGGATGATTTTTTGGAGCGGCAGGAACTTTATCGCCAGGCCGAAGTGCTTTCTATGCAGGACGTGCCCCACTTCATTGCCAAGTCGTGGTCGATCTATGCTTGCCGTAATTTCATCAATGATGCGAGCGGTTCGCTGTGTGAGATTGCGGAACCAAAGGACCCGAATGATTCGGTGATCCGTCCGCTGATAGATACCTCGCTCTTGCTGTATATACGGGGCGATGCGGATACGGAGGAAGCGCTGAAAGAACGGGCGCGAGTCCACCCAAAACCCTTGTTTTATAATCCATTGTTCATTGAACCTAAACTTGAAAATCAGCCGAATGATGGTGCTGGTGTCGATATGATCGACTTCGCACGCCCGCTGTTTCCAGAGCTGATGGAATTCCGCAAGCCGCGCTATCGCGATATGGCCGAACGGTTCGGTGTGAGCGTTGAGGCGGCTGATTTGTTTGGACCAAATGCTGACCGAACACCGACAGCGGACGAGTTCCTAGAAGTCTTGCACGGTGCCCTAGCACGTGAGGTTAAGGATAATCCCCACGGTGCAGAAACGCTTGATAGATACCTAGCCGCCTGCGCTAAGCGTGAAGGCCGCGCCCCTAGCCTTGCCAATGTGCGGAGGAGCTAAGGCGATGGCTGTTATTTTACCGCCGGACTTACCGGCGCGGGCGGCACTGGCCGCCGAAGGCGTGCCGCTTTTGAATGCCCATGATCCAGCGGCAGTAGAAGCCCTTAATATCGTCATCTTCAATCTGATGCCGAAAAAGCTTGAAACAGAATTGCAACTGGCGCGTATGCTTGGTCTGGCATCAGTTCATGTTTCGATCACCCTGGCTGCCCCTGAAAACTATGCCGGCAAGAATGCGCCACCGGGCCACCTGGACAGGTTCTATCGGCGCTGGCGCGATGTGAAGCTGTCGTCGTTTGACGCGGTCATCATCACTGGCGCGCCAATTGAAACATTGCCGTTTGAGGCTGTGAACTATTGGAATGAGATGGTGGAAGTTCTGGATTGGACCCGGGACGCGAATGATGGAGCTGGCATTCCGCTGCTTAGCCTCTGTTGGGGGGCACAGGCTGCGCTCTATCGGTATTATGGGGTGCCGAAGCATCAGCTTGAGGCGAAGCGGTTTGGAGTCTTTCAGCACCGTTTGACGGATAAGGCTTCGCCATTCCTGCAATGCCTCGATGATGGGCCAATGATGCCGGTCTCGCGTTGGACGGAAACCCGTGCCGAGGACTTGAAAGCGCTGCCGCACCTGAAGCCATTGCTCGTATCAGAAGGTTCTGGAATAGGCGCGCTTGCTGATGAGCGGCTTGGTCACCTTCATGTTCTCAACCATTTTGAGTATGACGCTGAAACGCTGGCGATCGAATATCAGAGAGATTTGGAGAAGGGTGGCCAGATTGCCCCTCCGATCAACTATTTCCCTGATGACGACCCAGCCGACGCGCCGCCGCAAACATGGCGCGCAAATGCGCAGGCGTTTTATGGGAATTGGGTCCGCTGGGTCGCGCAGCGGAATGCACGCTAGACAGGCCTTGGCCGCTCTGCTTTAGCAATTATCAGAACGTCCACTACGCTGGCACTACTAGGCTTTAGTACTTCGGAGCAGCGTTCGACGTTCGCCCCTATCGATAACACATCGCCAGTCAGTAGCACGTGCTTGCCGTCAATGCGACCCTGCCAGCGTTCACTCAGCTTAAATGCGCCTGTAAGATTGCGTTTGCGGCCAGCAGGGTTCAGCCCAGTCTGGCTGCGCGTCGCACGGGTGAGGTGCAGTAGATCTGGTGCATAGGAAATATCCTCTGACCCAGCGATGCGCCGGGCAAGCTCTGCGGATTCGTAGTAGCGTCGCCCAAGCAATCGCCGCCAAAGCATCAGTGTTGGCTCGATGTGATCCGCATCTGCGACCAAGTCGCGTCCTGCAGCAAGTAGCCAACGTGTCAAAAGAGGTGTCGCCTCGCGTCATCATACGCGAGCATGGCGCGTGTCCGATCAAAACGGGGTGGGATCAGGAGTTCAAGCCTGCGGCTCTCAGGTGAGCGAAGAGGCTCTAGAATGCACGAAAGGATACGAGGTCATCCCGCTCGACCTGCTTGATCAGGTCAACTTCCCAGGTGAGGTATTCCTTCATAAAGTCCTCAACAACGCCCCTGCGTTCGTAGGGTTTGAGCCAAACGTCATCGGCTTCATCCGCCAGATGTGTTGCACCTTGTTCAAGCGGCATTCCGGCATCTGCCCAGGTCTTGGTACCGCCATCAAGCGAAGCCGTTAATTTGCCTGTGAGCTTGGCGAGTTCCGCCGCCGCGTATTTTGCGACTAATCCATCCTCAGATGTAGCGAGATATCCAGGCGCGTCTGGCAGATTGGCCGCTGCTGTTTCTAGTCGGGCCCGTGTGGCCCACCAGGCGCCGGGAATATGGCCCTTGCGGTAGTCTCGGCTCGTTGCGACATCAACTGCGATCCAGCCCGCATCCAGTTTTGCTTTGGCTGCTTCAGCGCTAAGGCCTTCTGCGGACGTTGGCATGCCAAGTGGTTTGACCGGTTGTTTCCCGCTTTCCAGTCCATTTGCAGGCAACCCGCCCGCCAACACATGCACATCCCAGTGCATCTGGGTCAGCCAATGGGCCGCCATTGTGGCGCGGACCAAGTTTGGATCATCTACCAATACCAGGCGTGCACCGCGCACGCCGGCGTAGCGGTCCGTCGCCTGAACTAATTGACCGCCGGGGGAGGAGATAGAGCCCGGCATGTGGCCGGCCTCATATTCATGGGGGTGGCGGACATCAAGCAGGAAGGTGGTGCGGCTATCATCCGCGAGCCAGGCCTTTGCTGTATCCAGATCAACCTGCCCAACCTCAAATCGTTTGGCGACGTCGGCAGCGCGGGCTTTGGCGGCGGCGATGGCTTCGCCGGATAGCTCCTGCGGGGCTGCGTGGGTGTTGCCATGCTCCAATTGGAACCCAGAAAGGTGCCAGCCCATGGTGCCGTTGCGTAGGGCCACGACCTTGTTCTTGACGCCTGCATTGATGAGTGACTGCGCGCCGATAATGCTGCGCGTCCGCCCTGCACAGTTCACAACAACGGTCGTATCTGGGTCTGGAGCAATTTCGCCAACCCGGTAAACCAGCTCGCCGCCAGGGCAGCAAACGCCGGTGGGGATGTTCATGGTGTTGTATTCATCCATGGGGCGGCTATCGAGGACAACCATTTTCTCGCCGTCATCCATCATCGCCTTCAGTTCTTCAGCAGAAACGGATGGTGTGTCGAAGTGATGCTCCACGAATTCGCCAAACGCCTTGGACGGCACGTTGAATCCACCGTAGACTTCAAAGCCCGCTTCACGCCAGCCTTCTGTGCCGCCCTTCAGCACCGAAACATCCGTGTAGCCTACACCTTCAAGCCCTTCTGCGGCGCGCGCAGCCATGGAGCCATCAACATCGGTTAGTATAACGGGCGTTGCGAGGCGCGGTGCCAAATCGCCGATCATCACTTCCAACCGGCCAAGCGGTACAGAGATCGCGTGCATAAGATGGCCATCAGAGAATGAGCGCTCGCCGCGAACATCGACAATGGCGTATTCACTGGCATTGGCCTGGATCAGGTCATACACAGCTTTAGCGGAGATATTTTTTGACATGCGCTCGGGTTCGCCTCATGAAGGATTGTTCTATAATTAAGAAAAGAGACTCTAAGCCCGTGTGCTCAGACGCTCAAGCAAGGCTTCGCCATACTGCCCCATGCCCCAATCGCCCTTAATCTTCGACCCATCGCTTGTTCGCACCAGGCGCCTCCGCGCCCAGCCGGATTATGATAACGCAAGCTTCCTGCACAGGGAGATCGCGGAGCGCATGGCTGAACGGCTGGACGACCTGAAAACCCGTTTCTGTGTCACCTTAGCGACTAACGGACGAGGTGATATCTCAGCAGACGTGCTGAAGGGCAGGGGCGGTATCAAAACACTGGTTGAGGTAGACGCAGCGCCTAGTTTGCTTGGGGATACAGGGCCACGTGCAGTACTATCGTTAGAGATGTTGCCATTCGCCAATGGTTCGGTGGATTGTGTGTTTGCAGCCAATGAGTTGCATCAGGTCAATGACCTGCCGGGCGCTCTCGTACAAATTCGCCGTGCTTTGCGCCCGGACGGCTTGTTTCTGGGTGCCATCTTTGGTCCAGAAACATTGAACCCACTCCGGCTGGCGTTTCTAGAGGCTGAGGCAGCGCTGGATGCGCCAGTATCGCCCCACATCGCGCCGACGATTGATATTCGGGATGCGGCAGGCTTGTTGCAACGCGCCGGGTTCGCATTGCCAGTTGCGGATACAGAAACCATCACTGTATCTTATGCCAACCCGGTCAAGCTGTTGCAGGACCTTCGCAGCATGGCGGAAACAAACGTTCTTCGTGAACGGAGCCGCCGTCCTCTCCGTCGTGCTGTCCTGATGCGCGCGTTGGAGTTGCTGCAGGGAAAAGCCGCTGGCCCTGATGGCCGCATTAACATCCCTTTTGAAATCATCTTTTTAACCGGCTGGGCACCTGCGCCAACACAACAACAGCCGTTGAGACGTGGTTCAGGGGAAGTGAGTATGGCCAATCTGTTTGGCGTGCCTGATGGCTCTAAAGATAATTAGCCAGCCCGCATAACCTGCCCGTGCATCTCGAGTTCTGGCAGCGCCAGGTCCACGATCATCGGAGCGATGGCTTCAGGTTTGCGGAGTGTAGCCGGGTCTTCGCCTGGGAATGCTTCAGCGCGGAGGTCCGTCGCCATGACGCCAGGGTCGATCAGATTAACACGCAAATTGGTGTGGCGAACTTCTTCTGCCCAGCACGAGACCATGGCTTCCAATGCGGCTTTGCTGGCGGCGTAGGGTGTCCAGTAGGCCAGACCGCCAGCTGCGGCGCCTGACGTCGCAATGATGGCTCGGCCGCCCGTTGAGCGCTTTAAGAGCGCGTCAAAATTGCGAATCAATCGCCAATGCGCTGTGACGTTAGAGGCAAGTGTTTTTTCGAAGGTTTCAGGCGCTACATGGGCGATGGGGGAGAGAACGCCCAGAATTGCCGCCGTTTGCACCAGAATATCCAAGCGCTGAAATCGGTCTGCGATGCCAAGTGCCAGGCGGTCTGATGAATCACCGTCTGTCAGGTCAACAGGTGCGATGGTGGCTTTTCCGCCTGCGCTGACGATCCGATCATGCAGCGCCTCAAGTGCGCCTTGAGTGCGCGCCACGAGAATGACATGGGCACCGTCTGCGGCCAGGGCTGCGGCGGCGGCGGCACCAAGGCCTCGTGATGCGCCTGCAATAAGTGCAATACGACCCAGCAGCCTGGGATTGTCGTTCATTCGGCGGCCTGCTCAATTGGACGGCCAGAAAGTGCTCCGACTAGCCCGGCATCTTTATCAACCAAGCGGTTGGGATATGCGCCAGTGAAGCAGGCGTCACAGTACTGCGGTCGTTCGCTGATGCGGCCTTGAGCTTCGCCCATTGCCCGGTAAAGGCCGTCTGCCGACACATAGGCTAGGCTATCCGCGCCAATTTTGGCCGCGATTTCATCCACAGTAAAGTTGGCTGCAATCAGTTCTTTCGTATCCGGCGTGTCGATGCCGTAGAAGCACGGGTTTACAGTCGGCGGGCTGGAAATGCGCATGTGTACTTCTGCCGCGCCAGCCCGGCGGACCATGTCGACGATCTTAGCGGACGTGGTGCCGCGCACGATGGAGTCGTCTACCAGAACCACCCTTTTGCCTCGGAGCACTTCGGCATTGGCGCTGTGTTTCATCCGAACGGAAAGATCACGGATCGACTGGTTGGGTTGGATAAATGTCCGTCCAACATAGTGGCTACGGACGATACCAAGCTCAAACGGAACGCCAGCCTCATTGGCATAGCCGAGGGCTGCAGGTACGCCTGAATCAGGTACTGGCACAACAACATCGATACCGCCGGGTGGATGGGATTCCCGAGCTAGCTCACGGCCAATGCTTTTGCGAGATTCATAAACGGAGCGTCCGCCGATAACGCTATCAGGGCGGGCGAAGTAGATATGTTCAAAAATGCAAGGGCGTGGGCGGGCTTGCGGAAAGGGCCTGAAGCTTTCGATGCCATTGTCGTCAATCACGACCATTTCACCGGGTTCAATTTCGCGCTCAAATTTGGCGCCGATCATGTCAAAGCCGCAGCTTTCCGAAGACAGCACCCAGGCATCCTCTTTGCCGTCCGCACCCGGCAAGCGGCCAAGCGCCAGTGGCCGCACGCCCATCGGATCTCGGACGCCGATCAGTTTCTTGCGGGATAAAGCAACCAGCGAATAGGCGCCTTCTAGCTGTTGTAGGGCGTTAATCGCCCGCTCGACCAGCGTATTCCGGACACTGCGTGCGATGAGGTGAATGATTACTTCGGTGTCATTAGTGGATTGAAATATAGAACCGTCACTGACCAATCGCTTGCGGATCGACATCGCATTGGTGAGATTGCCGTTATGGGCGACAGCGAACCCGCCAAATTCAAACTCTGCAAACATCGGCTGTATATTGCCGATCATATCTTCGCCGGTGGTGGCGTAGCGATTATGGCCAATGGCACCGCCGCCTTTTAGGCCTTCCATACGATCAGGATTACCGAACACGCGCTCCACATGTCCGCGGCCACGCCGGGAATAGAAGCGGCCTTCCGATCGGTCATAGGAGACGATGCCGCTCGCTTCCTGGCCGCGATGCTGAAGGGCATGCAGGCCAAGGCCTGTTAGCTTTGCGGCACCGGTCGCGTTCCATAAACCGAAGATTGCGCATTCTTCATGCATGCGATCATCATCGTAAGTATCGGATTGCTGATGCGGCGCGTCCTGGTCATTAGGGGATTGCATGGGCTGGTCTCCGGCAGACGGCGTTCAGGAGAGTACTATTGCTGGTTACGGATCAGGTCGTCGAGTCTCTTCCGTTCGCGCTCATCGTAGCTACTGCCGCCAACAGGCTGTTGTCCGCTGTTTTGCGACGGTTGCGGGGCTGAAAGGCGGCGTGTGTTATCTGCTGTATCCGCAATATCTTTCGCGGACTGTGCCGCATCCTTTCCTTTGGCGCGCCAATCTGGCGGCAGCATCGATTCGATTGCGGCGGCAAGCTCTTTAATAAGAGGCGTGGTTTTTGCTTCCGTAACCCATTCAGGATGGTCCTGTTGTGGGACCGTCCATGAGAGCGCGAGATAGGCAACGGTGACAATCAGTCCGCCACGGGCCAGGCCGAAAAGCAAGCCGAATGACCGGTTGAGAGCGCTCAGCCCTTCTGCGCTTTCCAATGCGCGGCCAATAACGCGCGCGATGATCGATAGGATCAGGAATACGCCGACAAACAAAAGCGCGCCAGCGGCCAAGTCTGCAATGAGCGGGGAGGGGATGTAGGAGCCCGTCACTTCCCGCATATAGGGGTAGCCCGCGACCGCGATAGCACCGGATCCAGCCCATGTGCCGATTGATAAAACTTCACGCACGAAACCATGCATGAACGCCAAAATGGCACTCGCCGCGATAACGCCCGTTACGATGATGTCTAGAGTATGAATGCCACTATCCAACATGTTCAGAACGCCCGGATTGTTCATACTTTGGATGAGCCGCCTGACCTTTGCATTAGGAGAAGCCGCGCACAATTGAGGATACGGTATTTAGATATCTTTGTAAGACTAATCTGCCGGTTTCGACGCGCGAAGCAAGGGCTGTGCTGCCAGAAGCGTCACTAAGTCATCCACACGTTTGATTGTCTCTACTTTGACGCCCTTCATCTTGGCGTCCCGAGGTGCGGCAGCACGGCTGAAGCCTAAGCGTTCGGCCTCTTTCAGGCGTGCATCGGCTTGGGGCGCTGGCCGAACTTCGCCAGAAAGCGCCAATTCGCCGTAAAACACGCAATCTTTCGGTGTTGGGCGTTCTAGCAGCGCTGATGCAAGTGCTGCTGCGGCAGCAAGGTCAGCGGCGGGCTCATCGATTCGAAGCCCGCCAGCAACAGACAGAAACACATCCCGCCCGGAAAATGGCAGCCCGGCACGGGTTTCCAATACGGCAAGCGTCATGGCGAGACGAGCTGAATCCCAGCCGACGACAGCCCGGCGCGGTGACGCCGGCCCAGGCGCGCCGACCAGGGCTTGTACTTCCACCAGCAATGGCCTGGCACCCCTGAAGCCTGCGAATACGGCGGAACCTGTCACAGGCTCCCGCCCTTCACGTTCGCCGACAAAAAGGGCGGAGGGGTTAGGCACTTCGGCCAAGCCAAGGCCCGTCATCTCAAATACGCCAAGCGCATCAGCCGGTCCAAACCGGTTTTTGACGGCGCGGAGAATACGGTAGTGCTGGCTGGTATCACCTTCGAAGTACAATACGGAGTCGACCATATGCTCCAGCACACGGGGGCCAGCGATGGCACCATCTTTCGTCACGTGGCCAACTAGCAGCAGTGACGCGCCTGCGCGCTTGGCTGCCGCTATCAGTAATTGAGCGGATGCGCGGACCTGTGCTACGGACCCAGGTGCCGACTCAACGCCTTCCACATACATGGTCTGGATGGAATCAATGGCTATTAAGGCCAAGTTCCGCGTATTCACAATCGTGGCGGCTGCCGCATCTGTCGAAGTGGCCGTTGCGAGCAGTAGGGGCGCGTCTGCAAGGCCTAGGCGATCTGCACGGTCACGGATTTGGTCCGCACCTTCTTCGCCCGAGACATAGATGACTTCTCGGCCAGATTTGGCGACAGCGCCAAGCGCCTGAAGCAGCAATGTTGACTTACCAATACCAGGGTCGCCGCCTAGTAGAACGGCACCGCCGCGCACCAGTCCACCACCCAGAACCCTGTCAAAATCCGCGAGACCTGTTGGTGTGCGTGGGGCAGGTGGTCCGCCGCCAGCTAACGATTCAAGCTCTAATGACCGTGCGCCCGGGCGGTTGCGGCGAGCGGCGGTTGCTTTGCTGCCAACTGGAACGGATTCAGGCCGCGCTTCTTCAACAATGGAGTTCCATTCGTTGCAGTTCTCGCATTTCCCCGCCCAGCGCCGGGTGACGCTACCGCAGGACTGGCACACGAATTGTCTGGTGCTTCTGGCCATTCCGCGCTAGCGCCGGACGGCCATCTGAATCGGCCCTTCGGCGCGACCATGGACGAATTGGTCCACCATCTCATGATCTGGCACATCCAGGTCTTTAACGCCGCCAGTCCAAATGATGTGGCCTTCATAGATCATCGCAACTTTGTCAGCGATCGTACGTGCGCTCCGCATATCGTGGGTGATGATGATGGCAGTGGCACCCAGGTCACGTACGCATTCAACAATCAGCTTATTAATGACGTCGCTCATGATCGGGTCGAGACCGGTTGTCGGCTCGTCGAAAAAGAGGATCTCAGGCTCATCAGCGATGGCACGGGCAAGGGCGACGCGCTTCTGCATGCCGCCAGATAGCTCTACTGGCAAAAGCGTTGAGACATGTTCATCCAGGCCGACGCGGGCCAGAGTATCGATTGCTTTGACGCGCGCTTGCTGGCGATCCATCACGCCAGATTGGATCAGGCCAAAGCCGACATTCTCCCAAACAGGCAAGCTGTCGAATAGTGCACCACCTTGGAAAAGCATGCCGATTTTGGCGTTAACGGTATTCCGCAGCCGGGCAGAGGCACCGACGATATCCTCACCGTCAACTACGACGAGGCCTTTATTCGGACGCGTAATGCCGAGCACTGTCTTGATCAGCACGGACTTGCCAGAACCTGAACCGCCGATGATGACGAGCGACTCGCCAGGGTCGACGGCAAGATCTACGCCACGCAGTACCTGCTTCGGGCCAAACGCCAGATGTACATCCTCAAACAATATTTTGGGTTGGCTGCTCATTTGCTGAAGAAGCTTTCTGTCAGGACATAGTTCGCTACGAGGATTAGGATGGCGGAGGATACGACCGCGTTCGTTGTCGCAATGCCGACGCCCTGCGCGCCCCCACGGCTGTGATAGCCATGATAGCAACCCATCAACGTCACGATAAATCCGAACACAGTGGCTTTGACGAGGCCTGACAAAACATCCAGCGTTTCAACGAAAGCCAACGTCTGCTGAATATACGCGGACGGATTGAACTCCAGGCGATATACGCCGACCAAATATCCGCCCATCACGCCAATAATATCGCCAATGAGAACGAGCAGTGGCAGCGTCAGTACGCCAGCGATGATGCGCGGTGCCACCAAATGTTTCATCGGGTTGGTGGAGAGTGTTGCAAGCGCATCGATCTGTTCGGTGACGCGCATGGTGCCAATTTCGGCTGCCATCGCTGCGCCCACCCGGCCTGCCACCATTAGCCCAGCCAGCACAGGTGCAAGTTCCCGGGTCATGGAAAGAACGACTACGCTGGCGACAGCGCCTTCAGCGGAAAAGCGGGCAAACCCAGTATAGCTTTGAAGCGCCAGGACCATGCCGCTGAACAATGTCGTCAGCGCGACAACAGGCAGCGAGTAGTAGCCAACGTCGACCAATTGCCTAAGCATCTGGCGGAAATGCATGGGCGGTGTTGCGACATGATAAAGCGCTCGTCCGGCAAAAATCGCGACGCGTCCAGTCGATATGAAAAACGCCAGGACGACAGCGCCGATGCTAGCAAGCGGGTTCAAGCGGACATCTCCGGCGTCAGGGGCAGGTATTGGCGCTGATAGCGGGCACCCAGGCTTGTCAGTATTTCATAGCCGATAGTGCCGGCTGCTGCGGCAAGATCGTCTGCGCTTTGATGCGGTCCGATCACTTCGGCCCAACCCCCAGGAACAACTTGGCTTTCCAGCATATGGCTGACATCGATCGTAATTAAATCCATGGATATGCGGCCGAGAATTGGGGCCGCTTCACCGTTGATCCAAACGCGGCCAGTGCCGCTGATACAGCGATGTAACCCATCCGCATACCCTGCTGCAATCACTGCGATGCGTGATCCGGCTTCTGCGGAGGCCGTGGCACCATAGCCGACCCGCTCATCCCGCTCCAAAACGCGCGTTTGCAGGATGCGGACTTGCAGGCTCACGACGGCGCGCATTGGGTTCGGATTTACAGATGTTGGGTTGAGGCCATAAAGCGCCATGCCGGGCCGTGCGGCAAACTCTGAAAACGCCTGGCTAAGAAACAAGCCGCTGGAGTTCGCAAAGCTGCGGTGGATGGATGAGGGCACGCTAGCTGTCGCTGCTTGAAAGCGTTTCAGTTGCTGCAAATTCAGTGGATGTGAGGGCTCATCTGCGCAGGCGAGATGGCTAGACACTTCTGTGATGGCAGCGCACTCGGCATCCGAAAGTTCGGCGAATACAGACGGAAAAGTAACGTAATCAAACCCCAGGCGGGTCATGCCGCTATCGATATGGAGCATTGCGGGAAGGGCGGACCCGTTGGCTTTTGCATCATTCTTCCAGAATCGCAGAGCTTCAGGGCCATTCAGCGACGGTATCAAGGCGGCTGCACGGCATCGCGCGAAGCCTTGGGGAAGCACCGGGGCGAGGATGACGATTGTTGCGTCAGGCAGAATACTACGGAGGCGCTCGCCCTCACCGGATTGTGTTACGTAAAATCGTCTGGCCCCTGCTGTCCAAAGCGCATTGGCAACCGGTTCTAGCCCAAGGCCATACCCGTCCGCTTTCACGACGGCACCTGTTTCAGTCGCGCCATTACGCGCATCTAAAAGCCGCCAGTTCGCTTGGATTGCGTCCAGGTCGATGGATAGAAGACCGGGTTCGCCCATTTCCATTAACTTATTCATAGCCCGCGTAATCGCTGGCGTGCTCTTCGCGATCGCTGAAGCGGGTGCGGGCACCTTCAAACGCCAGCATTACTTTATCTGTCGGGCCGTGGCGTTGTTTGGCGATGATGACTTCGGCAAGGCCATGAACGCGATCCATTTCAGCCTGCCATTGGGCGTGTTCTTCGGTGTTTTCCGCCGGCTCTTTCCGGTCGAGATAATATTCATCGCGGTAGACAAACATTACGACATCTGCGTCCTGCTCGATTGAGCCTGACTCACGCAGGTCAGCCAGTTGTGGCCGCTTATCTTCGCGTTGCTCAACAGCACGCGAGAGCTGGGAAAGTGCAACGACTGGAACATTCAGCTCCTTTGCGATGGCTTTTAGGCCACGGGTGATTTCAGAAATTTCCTGGACCCGATTGTCTGAACGCGCATTTCTGGGGGCCTGCATTAATTGCAGATAATCCACTACGATTAGATCGAGTCGTTTTTCGGTTCGCAGCAGCCTGCGGGCGCGGGTTCGAAGCGCTGTGACGCTGATCGCAGCCGTGTCGTCGATAAAAAGACTAAGCCTAGATAAGTCCTCTGCGGCTTCGAAAACTTTGTCGAAGTCATGCTGATCAATCTGACCACGACGAACCCGGTCAGACGGCACACCAGATTGCTCAGCCAAAATGCGCAAAGCCAATTGCTCAGATGACATTTCAAGTGAATAAAACGCAACGACATGCTTCTGCTCTGTATCGCCTTCGCCCAGGACCAGACTTTTTGCGGCGTTGAATGCAAAGTTCGTAGCAAGGGCCGTTTTGCCCATGGCGGGCCGGCCTGCCAGAATGATCAGATCAGAGGGCTGCAAGCCTCCAAGCAGATCATTCAGCCTTTTAAAGCCTGTCGGCGTTCCGGTGAGCTGGCCTTCGCGTTTAAATGCCGACTCTGCCATTTCGAGGGCACCGGCGAGCGTGTTTGCGAACGTTTGGAAGCCCATCTCGCTGGCACCAGACACAGCTAAATCAAACAGGCGCTGCTCTGATGTTTCGATCAAAGCATCCGCATCAATGTCCGGGTCAGCGCTGTAGGCGTCATTGACGGTGTCAGTGCCTATGTCGATCAATTCCCGTCGCAAATAAAGGTCATGGACCATGCGCGCGTAATCTGCTGTATCCACGACATTAGCGGCACCGGCGGCCAATTCTGCCAAATAGCGCGCGCCACCGAGGTCTTTAAGCGATTCTTCGTTCTCGAACTGGCGGCGGAGCGTTGTCGCTGTCGCTTGCCGTCCAGCCTCGATCAGACGTTGAATGGCTTCATAAATGCGTTGGTGTGCTAAGTCGGCGAAGCAATGTGCATCGAGAATATCCGCAACCCGGTCATAGGATGAATTATTGACCAGGAGTGCGCCAAGCAGCGCCATTTCAACTGCTATATCTGTGGGTGGCTCACGCACCTGCGGTCCGCCGCCGCCACCGCCGCCGAATTCAGCATCGGGGTCGAACCCTCCATCAGGACCAAAATCTTCATCCGGGAAAGCGGGATCGGGCAGGGCGGTGATGGAGGATGTTTCATTCATTGCGTCAATCTACGCCGCTGAAGCCGAAGCGCAATCGATTGAGACCTAATCAGTCCCCATGCAATCGGTGGATAGCGTGGAAAAAGCTTTCAATTGGCGGCGTTTCGGGCCATATAACGCAGGGTCCCACATCATTCGGATCAAAGATGTGCGGCGGCGGAGGTGAAAACTCCGCCACGCAGCTAAAGGCGCGATTCGAATCTGACAGATATTTATGGAGGTTCCTGGCAATGACTGGCCCCTTGATGCCCAAAGCGACAGCCGTATGGCTGGTCGACAATACTGGCCTCACATTTGATCAAATTGGCGCGCTCTCTGAATTGCACTCGTTGGAAGTGCAGGCGCTGGCGGATGGCGACATCGGCCAGGGCATTAAAGGCCGTGACCCGATTGCGAATGGTGAACTCACTAAAGAAGAGATTGCCCGTTGTGAGGCTGACCCGAACGCACGCCTCGTTATGTCCAAACTGGCTGTGCCCCTCGCTGCAGAACGGACCAAGGGTCCACGCTATACCCCGGTCGCTAAACGCCAGGATAAGCCTGATGGCATCGCATGGCTTGTGCGGAACCAGACAGAGCTCTCCGATTCGCAGGTGATCAAGCTAATCGGGACGACCAAGACAACGATCGCTGCCGTCCGTGATCGTACCCACTGGAATAGCGGCAATATTCATGCGCGCCATCCAGTTGATCTAGGCCTTTGTACGTATATGGAACTCAGTGGCGCTATTGAAAAAGCGCGCTCCAAGCTATCATCGGAAGATCGTGATGCGCTTGAAGCCAAAGATCGCGCGCGCCTGCAGACGGACGATCAGCCTAAGGAAGAGACCAAGAAGACGCCTTCCATCGAGGACCTTTTCCGCCATTAGGCGCATTCTGCTCCCAAGCACACTTTACTTTTAGCGGAATAGGAAACGTCCCATGGGATGGATTGCTTGGATTATCGTGGGCCTGATCGCAGGTTTCCTGGCGAAGTTAATTATGCCGGGTCGTGACCCAGGCGGGTTTATTGTCACCATGGTGATCGGCATTGTCGGCGGTGTGATCGGCGGCTTTATCGGGAAAGAGCTTGGGGTTGGTGCTGTTAGTGGCATCAACCTGACCAGCATTTTGCTTGCGACAGGCGGTGCGTTGATCCTGCTGGCATTCTACCGCGCCGTTAAGCGTTGATTGCTGCGTCTCCTTTGATCTGCGTCCGGTGCATCACGCGCCGTGCCGTCGGATCAAAGGAATCGCGCCGGTGCAGTAAACCTAAATTACTCCAGATCAGTACATCGCCCGTACGCCATTGATGGCTCCAGGTGAATTCTGGCTTGGCAGCATTCGCCCAGAGTGTATCAAGCAGCGCTTCACTTTCCGCCAGCGGCATGCCTTTGATATAGGCATGGGGCCGCCGGCCGAGGAATAAGGCGCGGCGGCCCGTTTCTTGACTTAGGCGCACGAGTGGATGGCTGGCACCCACGGTTTCTGTGGGATCATTCGGCTCCACATGCCCGCGGCGCAGCATGCCTGCTGAATTATGTGCGCCATCGTGGACCAGGCGTTTGCCCTTGATTGCGGTTCTCAAATCATCAGACAATCCCTCATAGGCGGCAAATTGGTTGGCGAACCATGTGTCCCCTTGGCCTTCCGGCACTTCGATTGCAAACAGGATTGCGGTCTTCGGTGGACACTCGATATAGGTCATGTCTGCGTGCCATACGGCCTCGCCAGCACCCAAATTGCCTATGGGCTTGCCATCTTCCACCACATTTGAAATTACGTTGATGTCTGGATATTCGGGCAGGAAAGGCGCGCCGTATGGGTTGGGGCCGGGTGGATCCAGCTCGCCAAAACCTTTTGAGAATGCCATCAGCGCTGGATCAGTCAGGCTCTGATCGCGCAACAGCAGCACCAGATGTTCGTCGAGCGCAGCCCGAAGCGCTGCAAATGTGCAGTCGGAATGTTCAGACGCCGCGTCGAAGCCGGTGACCGTCGCGCCCAGAGCTGCGTCAAATGCCGTAATTTCCAATAGATTCGGCCTCATTTTTACATGTCATTGTGCGTACGGGCCAAAAACGTTGACCAATATCGTCCTGTCCCGGATAGACTAGACCCAACTTGCATCGTCTTTCGAGAGGCCAAAATGCCAAAGTCGCCCAGCCCATATGATTTCGACCTGGATAAGAACGCTGCCAACTTCCAGCCACTAACGCCACTTGGTCATTTGGAGCGTGCAGCTTGGACCTATCCAGATCGTGTGTCAGTTATCCATGGTGCCAAGCGGTTCACTTGGAAAGAAACGCATGTGCGCGCGCATAAATTGGCGGATGCGCTGGCCAAGCGCGGCATTGGGAAGGGGGACACAGTCGCTGTGCTAACGGCCAACACGCCTGAAATGATGGAGATGCACTTCGGCATTCCTATGACGGGTGCAATCATCAACACCATCAACACCCGCCTGGACCCGGCGATTATCGGCTTCATCCTGGACCATGGCGAAGCGGATGCCGTGTTTGTAGACCGGGAGTTTGCTGGCGTTATGGCAAAAGCGCTCAAGGCCGCAAAGACGAAGCCCTTCGTAATCGATATAGATGATTCGGAATATGACGGAGCAGGCGACCTAATTGGTGAAATGGGCTATGAGGCGTTCTTGGATAACGGCGATGCAAGCTTCCCGTATACGCCACCGGATGACGAGTGGGACGCCATCGCGCTTAACTACACGTCTGGCACGACAGGTGATCCGAAAGGCGTGGTATACAGCCATCGGGGGACATACCTAAACACGGCCTCTAACGCGCTTGTCTGGCAGATGCCGCACCATCCAATGTATCTCTGGACTTTGCCTATGTTCCATTGCAATGGCTGGTGTTTCCCATGGGTTATTGCCATGCAAGCAGGCACTCACGTATGCCTTCGCCAAGTGCGCGCTGACGCTATTTATGCCGCCATAGCTGACCATGGGGTTGATCATATGTGTGGCGCGCCGATTGTGTTGAACATGATCGCCAATGCGCCCGAAAGCGAAAAACGTGCCTTTGAGCACACTGTAAAAGTGATGACCGCAGCCTCGCCG
The DNA here is from genome assembly GCA_965660545.1 of Alphaproteobacteria bacterium. Classification (GTDB taxonomy): domain Bacteria; phylum Pseudomonadota; class Alphaproteobacteria; order Bin95; family Bin95; genus VMCJ01. Next base: position 144,116 of record CBFIAF010000003.1, read on the forward strand.
CCGCCGCCTTCTACCTTGCAGAAGATGGAAGAGGCCGGGTTTGACGTAACCCATGTCTATGGTTTGACTGAAACGCTCGGCCCTTCAGTCGTCTGCGCCGCTCATGATTCCTGGGCTGACTTGCCGCCAGCAGACCGGGCCGCTGTTAAAGCGCGCCAGGGTGTGCGTTATCCCATGCTTGAAGGCGTCGATGTGGTGGAGCCCGAAACCATGGCCGCGGCCCCACGCGACGGTGAGACGATTGCTGAAGTAATGATGCAGGGCAATATCGTCATGAAGGGCTACCTCAAGAACCCGAGTGCGACCGAGGCCGCGTTTGCTGGTGGTTGGTTCCATTCGGGCGATCTTGGCGTCATGCATGAGGATGGCTACGTCGCGCTAAAAGACCGCTCCAAAGACATTATCATCTCTGGTGGTGAAAATATCTCCTCCGTAGAAGTGGAGCAGACACTCTATAGCCATTCAGCGGTTTCAGAAGCTGCTGTCGTCGCGAAACCAGATGAAAAATGGGGCGAGACACCCTGCGCCTTCATTGAACTGAAGCCTGGCGCAGATGCACCCAGTGAGGCCGATATCATCGAATTCTGCCGCGCGAACATGGCCCGTTTTAAGTGTCCGCGTGATGTCGTATTCGGCCCGCTGCCTAAGACCTCAACAGGCAAGGTCCAGAAGTTCGTGCTAAGAGAGCGCGCGAAAGAGATATAAGGGCCCGTCCGGCGGAGTTACGACGCCTCTACCGTTGACAATGGAGGCCGCATTTCGCTATATCCGCCCCACCGCGCGCTGGCTGGTTTGATCCGGCGCGCTTTCCTTTGCTAATTTGCATTTTGAGGTTTGGTCCGATGAAAGTCGTGCGTTCGCTGAAAACCATTAAGAACCGCCATAAGGCATCCCAGGTCGTGCGTCGCCGCGGCCGAATTTACGTGATCAACAAAGTGGTCCGTAAGTTCAAGGCGCGCCAGGGCTGAGGTTACACCGTCATTTTGGGCTTTATTGCCAACCTGACGGGAAGATCGTTTGAATCAAGCGCTCCGGTCAGGTTCGATTATCCTCGTGCGGAATGCTAGTGCGCTAGAGGAATAGCTCTGCCATGCAGACGAACTTCACGCTTGCTCAACTGAAAGACGCTGATGTCGCCGAATCGGAAAAGATTCTGCGAACTTGCGTCCATTGCGGCTTCTGCACCGCGACTTGCCCAACATATGTCCTGCTTGGCGATGAGCTTGATAGTCCGCGTGGTCGTATCTACCAAATCAAAGACATGCTGGAAAACGGCCGTCCGGCGGCAGCGACAGTCGTGAAGCATTTGGACCGTTGCCTATCCTGCCTATCCTGCATGACGACATGTCCATCTGGTGTGCATTACCAGCACCTGATTGACCACGCCCGCTCCCATATCGAAAAGACCTATGAGCGCTCTTTGATCGACCGGATGTTGCGTCGGGTGTTGGCGGAAGTGCTGCCATACCCGAACCGGTTTCGCGCCGCTTTGGCAGCCGCATGGTTCGCGAGGCCAATCGCACGCTTCTTACCGGGGCGCATTGGCGCGATGTTGCGACTTACACCAGCCTCCATCCCACCGCGCTCTCGAATAGAAGGCGAACGCACGCACTTTGCTATGGGCGAGCGGAAGAAGCGCGTGGCGCTGTTAGCGGGCTGCGCTCAACAGGTGCTGGACCCGGTGATCAACGAGGCGACGATCCGTTTGTTGAACCGCCATGGCGTCGAAGTGGTGGTCGCTAAGGGTGCAGGCTGTTGCGGTGCCCTAGTGCATCACATGGGCCAGGAAGAAGCCGGCCAATCAGCTGCCCGCCAGAACGTCGCCGCATGGGCGGCGGAGATTGACGGTGAGGGGCTTGATGCCATTGTCATCAACGCTTCAGGCTGCGGTACATCCGTCAAAGACTATGGCTTCATGCTGCGGAATGATGCGTTCTTGGCGGAAAAAGCGGCGGAGGTTTCTGGCCTGACCAAAGACATTGTCGAGTTCATGATCGAAATTGGCCTGGAAAACCCAAAACCACCTGAGCCGTTGAGGGTTGCTTATCATTCCGCCTGTTCCATGCAGCATGGCCAGCAGCTGAAAGATGAGCCGAAAGCGCTTCTAGAAAATGCCGGGTTCCGCGTTACGACTCCGCGTGAACCGCACCTCTGCTGCGGATCTGCTGGCGTCTACAACATCATGCAGCCCAAGATCGCCGAGCAGCTTAAAGAACGGAAGGCCAGGAATTTAAACGCGCTACAGGCTGATGTTATCGCTGCTGGCAATATTGGCTGCCTCACCCAATTGAAAAGCGCCGTGCATGCGCCTGTCGTGCACACGGCGGAGTTGCTGGATTGGGCGACGGGCGGGCCGAAGCCAAAGAAGCTCGGCTAATCTTCTAATTCAGCTAATATTTCGGCCCGATGTGAATCCATATCAGGGGCTGCGCTGCGTGGATCATCTGGCGCTAGCTTTGCCGCACCCGGGACGTTCACATAAGGCAGCGGTGGCGTGCCCGGGATATCTTCGATCCAGCGAACGCTTTCTACGGCGGCGACGTGGGGATCACGTGCAGCAGCTGGGTAATCGTTGACGATGGCGTGGGGGACGTCAGCGTTAGCGAATGCTGTTGATAGGTCTTGCACCTTCCAAGATGCGATGGCGACGCGAATTGCAGCGATCATATCGTCCGCATTGGCCCTTCGCCCTTCAACCGATTGTAACCGCTCATCTGCAGCCAGACCCGGCAAGTTCAGCACCTGGCACAGCCCTTGGTAAAACTTCTCCCGCATGATCGAGATATTCACGTATCCGTCCGTCGCTTGATATGTGCCTGTCGGCGGTAAGGGGCTGCCTTTGGGCGGGGTTGGATCAAGCTCTCGCGTAATCATGCCCTGTTGTTGATAGAGCAGCATTGCTTGCATCAGGCTGACATCCAACCTGCGCCCGTAGCCATGCATCGCACGTCCGAACAGCGCCGTTACAAGTGTTTGATATGCGATCAGCCCAGTTGTGTAGTCAGGTACTGGAAATTCAATCCGCTTCGGCGCGCCATCTTTGTCTGGATTAGAGACCATGAGTCCGGAAAACGCTTGCAGCACGGCATCGGTTGCAGGGCGGTCTGAATAGGGGCCTTCTTGGCCGAACCCGGTAATTGAGAGATAGACGAGGTCCGGGCTCTCGGCTTTTAAAGCTTCATATCCGAGGCCCAAGCGATCAGCGACCCCTGTGCGATTGCTCTCCATGAACACGTCCGCTTTGGCCGCCAGTTTGCGCACCATATCAAGCCCATCGCTGGATTTGAGGTCAGCCGTGATCGCGCGTTTGCCGCGATTGCAGGCGAGATAAGCCGCACTGCGCGCGCCGACAGGCACGCCGATCCGTCTGGACCAGTCGCCTTCTGGCGGCTCGACTTTGACGACGTCAGCACCGTTCTGCGCCATCAACATTGCGCAATAGGGGCCTGCAAGACCTTGGGTGAGATCTACGACTTTAATGCCATCGAAGGCGGGTTTGATCGTCATGTGGTCCACTCGTGAATTTTCAACTTGCTACAGTCTTTGCCGGCGGGGCTAAGGGCACGGAAATTTGTGTCGCCAGCGGCTTGGAGAGTCAATGCATCGTCCCAGAAAATGGGCCGCGTGAACCCCGCCTCCATATCAAACTGGCTGGCGGTGCCCATTTTCACGCGCTCAGCGAACAGCAGCGTGAAGCCCATCAGGCCTTGGGCTATTGGCGCGCGCATGCCGATTTCGGCAGCGGCGATAGGGTCGTGATGGCCCTCTAAATGGGGAAATTCAAAGCTATAGCCGCTGACCATTTCGGGCGTCAGTTGAAGAGTGCGCAGAGTTCGAAACGCATCACTGTCTGGTTCAGGCGTCCGCGCGACTGGGTTCGCGGGGAGCGGCACGGGGTCCAGGATTAGGCTTTGGTGGTCAATGCGGATTGGGACAGAACCATCAGCGCGGGTGAAGGCAAAATCGATATTAATATAACGTCCACGCCTGGCAGGACGTAGCGCCTCGACGGTCGCATGGACCATAAGCGCCTCGCCAAGTGGCACTGGCTCAGACTGGCGGACGCGAACGCCCACATGCAGTCGTTTTGCCCCAAGCGCCTCACGCGGGCGGGCACCATGCAAGCAGTCGTTCGATAGGACGGAAGCATCCAGCATGCCGCCGAACATAGTCCCGTCTATGCCTGCGAATTTGTGATAGGTGGCCTGCCGCGTCTGATCGACCGAGGTTTCCCATACCGGTAGAGCGTAGCCAACGGTTTCATGGGCAGGCACTTCCTGCAGAGTGGCATCAGCCATATTTCGGGGTCCTTTTTTCGATAAACGCCGCAACGCCTTCTTGAAATGCATCACTGGCGCGGACTTGATCGCCAAGCATTTGCTCCAACGGTTCGCGCGATGCGGCCTCATCCGCCATCATGCTGCTGATCTGCTGCTTGACGGCCTGCACGGCTGGCGGGCTGTTCGCGGCAATGGTTTTGGCGACACTCATGGCTTCGTCCAGCACGCTAGCGGCAGGTGCGATCCGGTTGATCAGGTTTAGGCGTGCGGCTTCATCTGCCTCGATAAGTCGGCCAGTCAGAATAAGGTCCATCGCATGGACGTAACCAACCTGGCGGACAAGCTTCACCGTCGCACCACCGAATGGATAGATCGAATAGCGCACTTCTGGCAGCCCAAACCGCGCACCCGGGTGCGCGATGCGGATATCGGTGGAAAGCAGAAGCTCTACCCCACCGCCTGCGCATACACCGTTCACCGCTGCGATAATGGGCTTTGAGATTGGTTTGATCTTCAACAGCGCATCATTCACGGCCTTGGAGACTTCTGGCCCGGCGGATAAGTCGCCGCCAATATCAGCGCCTGCACAGAACGCTTTGTCGCCAGCACCTGTAATCACGACGCTGCGGCAGTCAGGGTCTGCGTCAAGCGTGTCCCAAAGGGCGGCTAATTCAAACAGCATCTCCCTGTTCAAGGCGTTGCGCTTGGCCTGGGCGTCAATCGTAATCAGCGTGACGTGGGGCGCAGCTTCAATGACCAAAAGCGGCATGTGTTGGCTCCCATACGTGTGGACAAGGCCGGGCTGGCCTCGTAACATTTTTCCAGAATTGCGCTGCTGAATCTTGCGTTGAACTGAAAGCGCAAGCAACCCGCCCACACCAAAGGTTTTAGCCGCCCCCATGCAAGCTCCATTCAGCCGCACCATTTTCGAACTTCTGCTGGAGCAAGCAGGGCGGCGTCCGATGCATCCGGCTGTGATCGCCGGCAATGTGACGCTCTCCTATGCCGATCTGGCGATGCGGGCGTCTAGCGTTGCAGTGCGGTTGATGGAGGATGGCGTTAAGCGGGGCGACCGGGTTGGCCTACTTGGTAATAATTCACCGGAATGGCTGGAGATATTCTTTGGCGCGGCAGCTCTCGGCGCTGTGGTGGCACCCTTCAGCACGTGGTCGACAGCTTCAGAGCTTGAATTCCTGCTTCAGGACGCTCGGGTCTCAACGCTGTTCACGATGCGCGGATTTGGCGACCATAACTTTGCTGAGAGCATTCAAGCGCTGCGGGCAGGCGGCACGGTTCCAGACCTGCAGCGCGTTGTGGTTTATGACGGTCAGCGCGGCATGGGTGATGTAGATTACGTAGAATACCAAACCGGGTCGCTCGCAACCTTGCCGCCACCGGGCGAAAGCGCCAGTGCCGCGGATACGCTGGTGATGCTCTATACCTCCGGCTCCAGCAGCCGCCCGAAATGCGTGCCGTTGACCCATGGCGGCGCTATCGAAAACGCCTTCAATATCGGCGAGCGGCAAGGCATTCAGCCGGACGATAAGGTGCTGATATCAATCCCGCTGTTCTGGTCTTATGGCGCGGTCAACGCGCTCCCGGCTATCCTTAGCCATGGTGCCACATTGGTGCTGCAGAAGCGTTTCCAACCAGCCGAAGCCCTGGACATTATTGAGCGCCACGGCTGCACCGGGTTCTACACTCTACCGGCAATGACAAGCGCGCTTCTGGCGGAACCCAGTTTCTCGCTAGACCGCACAAAAACGCTCCGCACCGGCGTCACCATCGGCGCGCCGCAGGATGTGCGGCGAACGGCGGAGGAGTTTGGGATCAGCGATATCTGCAATATTTACGGCAGCACTGAAGGCTATGGAAATTGCTGCGTCACTCCCCATTATTGGCCGCTGGAGCAGCGGATCCAGTGCCAAGGACCGCCGCTGCCAGGCGTCACCGTCCGCATTCGTGACCTGGAAACGGGCGGATTATTGGACGTTGGTGAAGTTGGTGAGATTGAATTCTCCGGGTATCTGACACCCGGCTACGCAGGCAATAGTGCGCAGTACAACGCGAACGTTTTCACTGATGACGGCTTCTTTCGCACGGGCGATCTCGGCGCATTAAACGCGGATGGATCGCTTGGCTATGCGGGGCGGCTGTCGGAGATCATTAAGAGCAGCGGCATCAATGTTTCCCCAGTGGAAGTTGAAGAGGCAATGCAGCAGCATCCTGATGTGGCGCTAGTTGGCGTGACTGGTGTTGAGGATGCAGTCAAAGGTGAGCTTATCGTGGCTTACGTCGTGGCGCGGCCTGGGGTGGCACCTACGCCTGACGCCCTTCGCCAACATTGCCGGACCCTGCTTTCAGCCTACAAAACCCCCGCCTGCATTATCCTGACAAACAGCTTGCCGCTGACAGCAACGGGTAAGCTGATGCGCCGTGACCTTCGGGCCATGGCTATTACCGCCCAATGAAAGTTGCCAAATAATAGCTGCCAGTTAATAGGAAATTCCCCATGCGCGCCCTTCAAATCGCGGAGCTTGGCTCCATCGATAATCTGTATGTCGGCGAAGCGCCGAGCCCGAGGCTTGGGGAAGGGCAGGTGCGCGTTGGCGTGAAAGCCGCTGGCGTAAATTTTCCCGATATTCTGATGTCTGAAGGCAAGTACCAAGTGAAGCCGGACCTGCCCTTTATCCCCGGCCTGGAACTTGCGGGGGAGGTGCTGGAATGCGCACAGGGTGTCAGCCACGTGAAAACGGGTGACAGGGTGATGGCGTTCGCTAGGCGTGGCGGTGCTTATGCAGCGGAAGCGGTACTGCCCGGCGGCATCGTCACGCCTATCCCCGACGATATGGATTTCGTCACCGCAGCTGCGTTCCCCGTGGCCTATGGCACAGCCCATTTCGCATTGACGCACCGGGGCAAGCTGCAGGCTGGCGAAACGCTGCTGGTGCTGGGTGCTACGGGCGGTGTCGGCATTGCAGCGATAGAGATAGGCAAGTTATTGGGCGCGCGCGTGATCGCTGCGGCCAGTTCGGCGGAAAAGCTGGAGATCGCCAAAGCTCACGGCGCGGATGATGTCGTCAACTACCGCGACGAAAGCCTGCGGGACGTCGTGAAGGCGCTGACAGACGGCAAGGGTGCGGACGTTGTTTTCGATCCTGTTGGCGGATCAGCCTTCGAACAATCCGTCCGCTGCATCGGCTGGGAAGGCCGCATCCTTATAATCGGCTTTGCCAGTGGAGACATCTCCAAGGTCGCAACCAACATGATCCTGGTCAAAAACTTCGCCGTCGTCGGTGTCGTTTTTGGTGAGCATAGCTGGCGCTACCCAGACGACTCCCGCCACCGCCTCCAATCCATCCTGCCAGACGTAACGGCAGGTCGCCTAAACCCCCGCGTATGGAAGACCTACCCATTAGAAGACGCCATTCAGGCGTTACGGGCGATCCAAGACCGGCAGGTCATCGGTAAGATGGTGCTGACGGTTTAGAGCGCTGAAGCTCAGGTTGATGGCAATTGGAGTGCTCAGGCGCTTGATTGGATTTGCCCAACAATCAATAAATGAAGCTATCTAACTGACCTGAAACAGATCAACTCTATTTTTTCATGATTGCGATTTATCGAGGATCAATGCGTTTTAGGAGTAATCTTTGGGACATTTTCCAGAAGATGCTTATTAATTGCGTCCGTGCTGAGCGGGACGTTCTTTATTAGCAGAATGATTAGGTTGTAGAGTTTCTCAGCATTAAAAACATCACCAATTGAGCCGTAATGGTCCATGCATTCTTTTTTATAAGAAAAATGCACTAGTATTGAAGTTTATGCGGCATTGAAGTGGCTTGTTGGTTCCGGGTCGTTGCGGCGGTCGCCAGGCAAAACAAATCTATATGCAAACAAGGATTTAATTGCCCTCTTCTTTGCATTTGCAGTCACCCCCTCGCTCGACTTTTTGACCTATCTCCGAAATTGCCAATACTTATATGCGTCTGCAACGGCTGCGGCAGTCAGTGCGAATAAGCCATTTCGAATTACACCGTCACTCACTGTACATCTCCAACGATACGCGCCGCCCCTGAAACAGAATGGCTAATTCTGTTTCAAATTCGAGTATGAATCAGCTCAATGGATTGGAGTAACTGAGCCGCAAGTTTGTCACTTGTGCCATGAAACCAGCCAGAAGGCGGTCTCTCCCAAGACCGCCTCCGAGCTGCATAGTTAGTCAATCAGCTCAGCAGCCAGCCGCCATCTACGTCTACGGTGGTGCCGGTCATGAATTCGTTTTCGATGACGAGCATGACGGCTTGGGCGCATTCGTCTGGCTCACCAGCGCGAGGGATTAGGTTTTTGGCGGTCGCACCTGCAACCATCTTTTTGCGCTTCTCGTCATTGGGGCCAAACATCGGGGTATCGATGACGCCAGGGGAGACGAGGTTGAGGCGCTTGGGCGCAATTTCGGGTGCTACGGCCCGCACCAGCGCTTCAACAGCACCACCGACGGAGGAAATAGCAACCTGGCCAGGCTTTGCCTTACGGGCAGGCGCGCCGCTCACGAGCACGGCAGCGCCGTTATTCGTCAGGTGTTCGCAGCCATAGCGCAGGACGTTGGCGTAGCCCCAGAGTTTGGCGAAGGAGCCTTGATAGCCGTCCAAGTCCATCTTTAGAAACGGGCCAGCCGCGCGTGCGCCGCCCGTGGCAGCACTGACGAGAATGTCAAAAGGCGCTTCAGCTTCGAAGAGTGCTGCCATTGCGTCCCGGTCCGTCACGTCAACCTGGCGGAAGGTGGCGCCTGCAGGCAGGTCTGAGGCCTTTTCTGGGCTGCGGCCCATGGCGATGACCTTTGCACCTTTAGCGACCAGCCGCTCGACTGTCGCAAGGCCAATGCCTGAAGTGCCGCCGAATACCAATGCTTTTTTGCCAGATACGTCCATCATGCTCGTGTGTCCTTGGTGTGTGAGTTTTGTGCCGCATCGTAGGAACCGGCCCCGGCGGGCGCAAGCGATTCTGCAATTGCTGCTAGAAGCATTTGGGGGCTGATTTGGCTGGCGCTGATCCTGTCGTAAGCTTCGCCCGACATTGGGAGAATGAATTATGACCAATCGCATCGTGATCGCAGGTGCGCTCGGCACTGTGGGCCGGGCAGCACTTGAACATTTCGATAGGCTGGAGGGCTGGGAGGTCATCGCACTATCACGCCGCCCGCCGGATTTCGATAATAACGCTACCTGGCTTTCGGTTGATTTGCGGGATGCGGCAGACGCGCGAGACAAGCTTGGCGCGTTGAAAGGCGTCACGCACCTAGCATATGCCGCTGTGTATGAGATGCCGGATATCGCTAAGGGCTGGCTGACGCGAAAGCATGCGGACGTTAATCTGACCATGCTGCAGAACCTCGTCAGCCCGTTAGCAGATGCGTCGCCGGACATTCGGCATATCACGTTATTGCAGGGCACAAAGGCTTATGGTGGGCATTTGGGGCCGTTCAAAATACCGGCAAAGGAGAGCGATCCACGCTACATGCCGCCGAATTTCTATTATGATCAGATGGACTGGCTGGCGGATGAGCGCGATCGTCGAGGTGCCAGTTGGACCTGGACCATCCTGCGCCCACAGATCGTCTGCGGTGTTGCTATTGGCAGCCCATTGAACGTTGTCGCAGCGATAGGCGCGTTCGCTACCATATCGCGTGACTATGGCATGCCGTTACGCTTCCCTGGCGGCGACCCGCGCATCGGCGAAGCGACTGATGCCCGCTTGCTCGCCCGGGCCATGGAATGGGCCGGGACAGACGATCGGGCTGCAGATGAAGTCTTCAACATCGCCAATGGAGACGTCTATCAGTGGGAGGCGATCTGGCCGTGTATTGCCAAACTGTTTGGTATGGAGCTAGGCCCTCGCCATCCCATGTCCCTGGCGCGGACCATGCCAAGCAATGCGGACCTGTGGTCTAAAATCACAGAGAAGCACGACCTCATCCGCTATAGCCTGTCGGATCTTGTGCCAAGTTGGAGCTTCGTGGATTTCATCTTTGGCCACGGCCAACGCCCCAACCCGCACAATATGAGCACGATCAAAGCCCGCAAAGCCGGGTTCTACGATTGCGTGGACACGGAGGACATGTTCATCGAGCTGCTACAGGAGATGCAGGACCGCCGCTACATTCCGCGCTAGGCTGTAGCCTCCAACCGTTACGGTACCTTTGTGGCTATCGCGCCTGTTCTGGCCAGAAACGCACGCCCTTTCGGGCATTGCCACCGCCTAGCGCAATGGCCGTTCCATCCGCCCGCCAGCAGGCTGCACCCTGCCATTGACTATCTTGCATACGGCGGACGCCATTCATGCCGCCGCCAAGATGCGGCGTCTCTACCGTGGTGTGGCCCTTGGCTTGAAGGGATGCAGCAGCCCCCGCAGCGCCGCCAGATTCCAGTTCCAAGACGCCGCCCTGCGTCCACACGCGCGGTGCCTCAACGGCTTCCTTCAGGCTCATACCGTGGTCAATCAAGTTTAGGATTGCGAGCATGGCGGAGGGGAAGATGCGCACACCGCCTGTCAGCCCGAGTGCGAACTGGACCGCGCCATCCTGCACCCCCATGACTGGGGCCATTGAAGTCGGTACCCGTTTGCCTGCCTGGATGGAGAGGGCGCGGCCGGGGTGGGGGTCAAACAGGGACATGTAATTGTTGGCAATCATGCCTGTCTCGCCAATAATATAGCGCGCGCCAAACAGGCTGTTGATCGTATGGGTTGCTGTCACAATAGCACCGTCCTTATCGACAACAGTCACATGAGTAGTGTGCGGGCTTTCGTTGAGCGGCGGCACACCAGGCGCCCAAGTTTGGGCGCGGGCAGGGTCGATCAGTGCACGGCGGTCCTCGGCATAGGCCTTGGAAATCAATTGCTCAACGGGAACGTTTAAGAATGCTGGGTCGCCGGTGGAAGCGTCCCGGTCCGCAAAGGCGATCTTCATGGCCTCGGCAATCAGGTGAATTGTCTCCGGTGCGCCATAGCCCATGCCTGCCAGATCATAGCCTTCCAGAATGTTCAGCATCTGCACCACATGCACGCCGCCAGAGGCCGGCGGCGGCGGGCCAATAATCTCAATACCGCGGTAATGGCCGCGGATGGGAGCGCGTCCAATCGGTTTATATTCGGCCAGATCGCTCAGGCTGAGAATGCCGCCATTGGCCGCCACATAATCCGCCACAAGCTGGCCAACGCTGCCGCCATGGAGTGCCGACGGTCCTTCCGCCTGTATAGCCTTCAGCGTTTCCGCATATGCGCCTTGCACAAGCCTTGAACCCGCCTTGATCGGTTGGCCATCTGGCAGGAACGCGCTGGCGATCAATGGATCAACGGCCATATCCGCACCTGCCTCCTTGGTGCAGTCCTGCAGATATGGCGTGACGATGAAGCCGCGCTCAGCATGGCGAACTGCGGGGGCAATGACGTCCGCCAATGAAAACGTGCCGTGATCGTTGAGCGCTTTGGCCCAAGCCATAAGATTTCCTGCCGTCGCTGTGGCCAGGGGCCCGAAGGTGTTCCGGCGGCCCTTCGTCTCCAGGCGTGTGGCGATTTCATCGGATATCGTTTCAAACATATCCGGTGTCGCGGCAGCGGGCGCTTGGCTTTGGCCATCTATGACGGTGTTATGGCCATCAGCGGTGCGGATATGTGTCATGCCGCCACCGATCAGGCCGACCATCATTGGCTCAACAACCGTGAGGGTGAGCAGGGTGGCGACGGCGGCGTCTACACCATTGCCGCCTGCTGCCAACATTTCCGCCCCCGCAGCTGCGCCGAGCGGGTTGTTGGCGCATATAACACCGTTGGACCCGCTCGCGGACTGCTTTTCACAATCGAACGGGGCTGGGCTATGACCGCGCCAGTTTTTCTGTTGAAGCATGGCGTTCGCCCTCCTTGAAGTGATGCTCCCTGGATAGTGCGCTTATTCTGCCTGTGCGCAAAGCGCATCCGCGCTCTCCATGGCGTTGATTTCTTCCAGGATCCAAGCAGGGAACTTAGCGACAGACGGCCGCTCTTCAACGCCTTCTAGGCTGCAGCAGCCCCACTGAAATGGTCCACCTAAAGGGGTAGTATTTATCCCGTCAGAGGAGGATCAGAAGATGGCAAGCTATTCATCAAAATTCCACTAACTGGGCCGCTCCCCTTGCAGCATCAAACGGTATAAATAACGCGTTTCCGCCATGTCGTAGTCGCCGTTCGCCTTGTGCAAAAGGTTCCGGTTGTCCCACATCACGAAGTCGCCGGTGCTCCATTGGTGGCGGTATTCGTGGGTACCTCGGGTTGCGTGGGCGAGTAGGCGTTTTAGGAGGGGGAGGGCCTCTGTGTCTGGCATGTTGAGCAGGCGTTCGATGCGGATGGGGTTGATGTAGAGGGCTTTGCGGCCGGTCTCACTATGGGTGCGGACGAGGGGGTGGATGACGGATTGCTGCACTTGCTGCTTGCGGTGTGCTGTCAGGCCCACAAGTTTACGTTCGCTGTGGCTGGCTTGGTAGACGTGCTCTGCCTGGACACCTTCGATCTGCGCGCGGGTGGCTTCGTCCAAGGTTTCATAAGCGAGGCCCATATTGATGAATTGGGTGTCGCCGCCGCTACTGGGTAGGGTGACGGCATGGAGAAGCGTCGCCTTTGGGGGCGTTGCGTCATTGGAATGGTCGGTGTGGAAGCCTTCGCCCGGGATATAGCGGCTGCCATCCGGGAATTTGTCCTGATTGGAGAGGTAGTGGATCTCCAGGCATTCTGGCAATTGGAAGCGCGTGTTGTGTTGGATAAACGGCACGCCAAACAGCTTCGCCGCCGCCAACATCTGATGCGGATCAAGCTTTTGCCCGCGGACGACCAGGACAGAGCGATCCAGATAGGCCTGGTACATTTCGTTGACCAGCGCATCCGGCACAGGCTTGGAGAGATCAACGCCCTCCACCGCGATGCCGGTATGCTCGGAGAGAGGGGTACAGGTGACGTCCATCTTACTTCTTCCGGTGTAGGAATGCAGTCATCAGGCGATTGGGCTCACCGCTTTTGTAGCTTTCAACATAGGCTTGGATGCCTGCGCGTGCACCGTCTGTCACGGACATACGATCCCAATCCATGATGAGGCGCTTCTGAATGCGTAGAGCATTCGGGCCGCCTGCCATGAGTGAGGCGATCCATTTGTCGACAACGTCGTCCATCTCGTCCCGCTCAACAAGGCGGTTGAGGAAGCCGATGCGATAGGCCTCATCGGCATCAATATGGTCACCGGTAAGCACTAGTTCCGTCGCTTTGCCCCAGCCGATTAAGCGCGGTAAGGCTGATGCTTCCATGCCGGATGGAATGCCGAACCGCACTTCTGGCATGCCAAACTTGGCACCCTGAACGCCGACCCGCATATCGGCGCAGGCTGCGATCTCAAAGCCGGAACCAAAGCAATAACCATTGATCCGCGCAATCACCGGCACCGGGAATTGGCGCACGGCATCGCACACCCGGTGTGTTTTGGTGGAGGAAGCCTCGGCCTGGTCCAGGTTGAAGTCCTTCATCTCTGCCAAGTTGGTGCCGCCAACGAAGCTTTGATCGCCGGCTCCGGTAATAATGAGCGCGCGCAGGCTTTCATCATGCTTGATGGAAGTCATCAGCTCGATGAATAGCTCCTTACCGCCCAGGCCCAAGGCGTTTCGCTTGGCGGGGTTGTTAAAGGTGATACGGGCGACGCGGCCATTCTCGCCGTGATCGTCATAGTCCAGCAGGACAAGCGGTTCGCTCATATTGGGTCTCCAGTCCGTCTATCAGGTTTGAGTTTGTAGGTAGGCGCCCTGCTTTTCGAGATGCTTGCGGATATCTGCCGGGGCGACATCCCTCGGTGCCAAGTTTCCCTGCACGCTGAGCGCTGCAGCCACCCCAGCCGCATGGCCTGTCAGCCAGCATTGTGGGATTTCACGCATGAAGGAATGCACGGGCGCATCGGTGGAAATATGCCGCCCGGCCACCAGCAGATTGTTCGTATTGGCTGGCAGCAGCGCGCCATACGGCACGGACACGGTCGGGTGATTGGGAGTGAGGCTGGGGCTTACGCCGATCTCATCTGCCAGCACTTCGCCGGATCGGGATTCCTTCACCGTCATCTGGCTCAACCCAACCATGCGGCGGCTGTGGCGGGCGCCTAATTGGGGCGCCGTTAGCATGATCCAGGCGTTCTCAAACCCTGGTGCGTTGGCGCGGTAGAACGTGAGCAGGTCCACGATGCTTTGGCGGGAGAGAAGCTCCAGCTGCGTTAGGTCATCGATCTTCAGTACGTCAAAGCCCGCAAAGCGCGGCCCCATGAAAATGGTCACGTCATCGCGCCAGCCGGGGAAGGGGATGGTGAAATGCTTCACGGCTTTCCGGCCTGCATTCATGAATTCCTTGAACCCGGCCTCATCACCTTTGCGGAAGGCCAGCCAGGGTTTCATGTCCACGCCAGCCAGCAATGATGCCGTGTTGGCGCAATGGTGGAACGTATCGTTGTCGATATCGCCCTGATAAGCCTCACCGGCCTGGGCAAAAATATCGCCGTCGCCAGATGCATCCACGACGGTTTTGGCGCGGATAGCCATGCGGCCCTGCTTTGATTCTAGAATAACGCCCGTGGCTGACCCATTCTCAACCAGTGGTGCGACGACCCAGCTATGCAGCAACAGTTCAACGCCAGCTTCCTGTACCATGGAGAGGGAGGCGAGTTTCAGCCACTCGGGGTCGATCATCGGCGCCCAGGTGACAGCGCCATGATGGGCCGACGCGCGCGGTGCCCATTCGGATACCAGCGCTTCATCCCGTGAGCCCCAGATGCTTTTGTCCGGCCCACTCAGCGCGCCTGCAGGAAGGCGGTCCAGCAGCTCTTCGGCAAGGCCTTTGATGACGTGCTTGCCATCCCAATCGGACATCCGGTCAATCCAGCAGACGAGGCCACCGGTCGATAATCCGCCGAGGTGATTGTAGCGCTCAGCCAGAATAACATCTGCGCCGATACGGGCGGCTGCGATGGCGGCAGTCGTGCCAG
Source organism: Alphaproteobacteria bacterium (assembly GCA_965660545.1). Lineage (GTDB taxonomy): Bacteria > Pseudomonadota > Alphaproteobacteria > Bin95 > Bin95 > VMCJ01. The sequence goes on from CBFIAF010000003.1 coordinate 159,431, forward strand.
CAGGCCCACCGCCGACAACTAATACATCCGTCGTCGCAAAGATCGGGACTTCGCGCGGCGCTTCCAAGACGGAGCCCAGCGCTTGGCGTTCTGGGCGTTTGGCGTTGCGGCCTGCGTCGAATACTCCGGCTTTGGCGACCCGTTCTTCTTCCTCGATAGACATGGCTTAGCAGTCCTATTTCTGTCCTTACCTGACTATAAGCTTGGCCGGGATGCAGCGAGAGGACAAGCGGCGGCTAAACTGATAGGGTATTAGTTCCAAAAACCCCAAAAAGTGAGTTGAAAATGGCCAAGATTCATTTGACCAGTTCCTACACTTGACCCTGGGTACAGCGGGCCGTGATTGCCCTCCGTGCTAAGTCGGTCACGTTTGAGACCACCTATGTAAACCTGCGGGAAAAGCCGGATTGGTTCCTGAAAATTTCACCGCACGGCAAAGTGCCGGTGCTTCAGGTTGACGACGAAATTCTGTTCGAATCTAACGCGATTGCGGAATACCTGGATGAGACGATTAAGCCGAAAATGCACCCGGTAAACCCGGTCACCCGCGCCCGTCATCGAGCGTGGACGGACTTTGTGCCGGACTTTTCCAGCAGTCTTTCGGGCGTTTACTACGCCAAGACCAAGGAAGCATCTGACGCTGCGATGGAGATGGCGCAAAAGCGCTTGGAGCGTATTGCCTACGCGCTGGAGCATCATGCGGAGCCAGGGCCGTATTTCGGTGGGGACAAACTTTGCCTCGTCGATTGCGCCTATGCGCCGTTCTTCCAGCGCTTCTTGATGGCGGATGATCTGCTTGGCACCAAGCTGCTGGACGAATATCCATCCGTCAAAGCTTGGGCGGAGGCGCTGATGGCGCATCCAGCCGTTTATGGTTCTGTTGCGGATGTATTTCCGGCGGAGTTTGCAGCCAACCTGGAGCGACGCGGAACCTATGCTGCAACGCTTATGCAGCAGGCCGCTGAATAGCTACCGCCTATATAAAGCCGACTGAGTGCCCGCCATCCAGGCCAAGCACTTGGCCGGTGATATAGGCCGACGCATCTGAGGCCAGGAAGACGATTGGTCCGTCCAAGTCTTCTTCCTGGCCGAGGCGCTTCATCGGCACTCGCGCCATCAAAGCCTTGCCAGGTGGGGTCGACCAGTATTCCCGGTTCATATCGGTCTCGATATAGCCTGGCGACAGGGCGTTCACCCGAATGCCAAGCTTGGCGAGTTCCGCCGCCATTTCCCGCGTGACCATATCTAACCCCGCTTTCGCCGCGTTATATGAGATCACGCCAGGATTTGTCCGCTGGCCAAGAATCGAAGAGATATTGATGATGGACCCACCCTGGCCGTGGGCTACCATTGCCTTGGCCGCGGCTTGAGCGACCAGCCAAGCGCCAGTCAAGTTGACATCAATTACCGGGTCCCATTCCACCGCCTGATCAACGTCCAGCAACCGCGCCGTTTTCGCGATGCCGGAATTGTTGACGACCGCGCGCAATGGCCCGAGTTCTGCTTCCGCTGCTGCAATGCCAGCAATAACGCTTGCCTTATCCGTCACGTCCATGACGATGGGATGGGCTGTGCCGCCAGCACTCGTTATTTCAGCGGCGACTTCCTTTAACAACGTTTCATCGCGGGCGCAGAGGGCGACTTTGGAACCAGCTTTGGCCAGCGCGCCAGCGAAGCGCCGGCCTAGGCCACGAGAAGCGCCGGTTACGAGCGCAACCCGGCTATCCAGCCGGAACAGGGGAGCGTCAGTCATAGATGTCTATTCTGCCTCTAGGGGAGCAACGAACGGGACGCCGGGAACGGCGATTCCATTGGGACGCCCGCTGGCGGTTTGGCCTTCATAAGCGACTGTCATCCAATCCGGCAATGGCGGTCCGTCAGTGCAGGCTAGCCAGAGGCGCAGCAAGTGGCGACGATCTTCAGGGTTGGGCCAATCTTCGTAGGCCGTGCGGCTATGGTAGAGGCCGTGATTGCAAACCAGCTGGATATCGCCCGGCTCGAAAGTCATATCCAAATGAACGTCAGGTTCAGCCGCAATGCTATCCACCAGATCCAGAGCCTCGACTTGAAGGTCTGTCATCTGCGGGGCACCCGGAAGGTCTTGGCCTTTGCGGATAGCGCTCCGGACATAGTGCGAAATCACGCGGCCTTCATAGGGCATGAACACCGGCACTTCAGCCCAAGGCATCTTGCCTTCGGGGATTTCGCCCCAGCGTGTGCGGTAGAACGGCTGCATCAGAACGGGCATCAGGTCTGGCCTGCGTTTCAGCACCTCATTATAGATTGTGGTGGAGCTTACGACTGAAGACAGCCCGCCAGACTGTGCTGTTTTCAGGCAGAGCAGGCCAACGATATCGCTTGAATCAGTATGGTAGGGCAGGCGAGCGGCAGTCTGATACCCACGCGTTGCGGCATCGGCGTAATCGAGGCCCAGGTTCTTCACATGGCCAAGCACGTGGCCTTTGCCGTTCTGTGAGCACGGATCCCCCATATGCGCGCCAAGACCCCAGAATGCGATGCCTGCCTGCTTGACTGTCCACTGGCTGACCGGAAGGCCTCTTAAGAGAAAGATGCCCGGGCCATGTAGAACTGTCTGCCGGATGCGCTCAATCTCTGGCGCGATTGTGGGCAGTGGGAATGCGGTGGCGTCGATGTCCAGAATGTCGAGCCCTTTGGCTTCGACTGCAGCAATCGCGGCGTCAATCTCAGCGATTTCGGCAGCGCTCCAACGCCGGTTCCAACTTTCTGGTTGCTTGGCCATGTCGCGGCCATACCAAACTTGCGGGGTTGAAACGGGGGCTGAAGGTGCGGGATGTGCGCCGTCCATGGGGTTTCTCCTTGAACACTGTTGTTGCGGTCTTGCTTTGTTGGCTATCCTCACGGTCGAGAGAGCATTCGTCAAATGACCCCGCCATCCGGAGCGCGCCTTCCCTATGTCTGATTCTACACCCGTCAACACGATTAGTGGCCGCAACGCCTTTATTCACACACTGCTGAATGAGGGCATTACGCGCATGTTCGGCAACCCCGGCACTACTGAACTGCCAATAATGCACGCCCTCGCGGACTACCCGGAGATGGGCTACGTGCTGGCGATGCAGGAATCCGTGGTGATCGGCATCGCGGATGGATTCAGCCGCGCATCCGGTGAGTTGGTTGCGTGCAATGTGCATGTGGCACCGGGCCTCGGGAACGCTATGGGTGCCATCTATACCTCCAAGATCGCGGGCACGCCGATGATTGTAACCGCAGGCCAGCAGGAAATCGGCCACGGGCTAACCGAACCTCTGCTGTACGATCCGCTTGTGCCAATCGCCCAATCGCAAGTGAAATGGGCGACAGAGGTCACGCGGATTGAAGACTTGCCGCGTACCTTGCATCGCGCCGCTAAAATCGCAACGACGCCGCCGACAGGGCCGGTGTTCGTTTCCCTTCCAGGCGATATCCTTAATGAGTTCGCCGCGATTGATCTGGGTGCAGCTACCCGTGTTGAGGCCAAAGCCCGCCCGAACGATGCAGCACTTGATACGCTGGCCAACGCTATTTTGTCCGCCAAGAACCCGTTGATTGTCGCGGGCCATGAAATTGTTGCGTCAGATGCATTTGAGGAAGCGGCTGCCTTCGCCGATGCGCTAGGGGCGCCGGTGTATCAGCAGTCGATCATTGACGGCGCGCATTTCCCAACCTGCCACCCGGCCTACATGGGCGTGCTCACTCGTAGCCAGCCCCTGGTCCTCAAGAAGCTTGAGCCTCACGACATGATGATCTGCGTTGGATCGGACGTCCTGAAGATGTCCGTCTACAGCAAGACTGAACCAATGCCGGAGGGCATGCGCGTCGTCCAAATTGGTCAACGTGATTGGGAGATGGGCAAGAACTACGCGACGGAACTTGCTATCCGGGCGGATGTCAAAGAAACACTGAAAGTACTGACACCGCTGATGCAGTCCAAAGGCGGAAAGGCTTTGGCGGATAAAGCGGCGAAGCAGATATCGGCGCTCAAATACAAGAACTGGACGGCCAACAAAGCCATGAAAGTGTCTGCCACAATTGATAAACGCGACGCAATGCCGATGAACCCCGATTGGTTGGTCATGCGGCTGGTCGAGCTTCTGCCCGAGAACGCGATTGTTGTGGATGAAGGGATTACCACAGCAGGTGCGCTGCCGGACTTCCTGCCCTATACGGATCGCTACTGCTATTTCGGCAATACCTCTGGTGGTATCGGCTGGGGCATTGCGGCAGCGGTTGGGGTGCAGGAAGCGCATCCGGACAGGCAGGTGGTGGCACTAATTGGCGACGGCAGTTCCATGTACGCGATCCAGGCGCTTTGGTCTGCTGCAAACCTGAAGCAGCAGACGGTGTTCATCATCGCCAATAACCAGGGCTATAGCGTGTTGAAGCAGCGGATGAAGCTGTTCCATGACAATGATGCGCCCATAGCTATGGACTTCATTGACCCGCCATTGGATTGCGTGGCTATGGCTAAGGGCTTCGGCGTAGCTGGCGAGCCGGCTAAGGGTGCAGACGCCTTTGAGGCTGCATTCGCCCGCGCGCTTGCTCATGACGGGCCGTATGTCATTGAAGCAATGGTCTAATCGAGGTGAGGAACAATTATGCAGAACGTAACGGACTTCAGCGGTAAACGGGCCCTCGTCACCGGCGGATCAAATGGCATCGGCAACGGCATCGCCTGCGCCTTCCGGGATGCGGGTGCAGCAGTGCTCGCAACCGGAACCAAGGCCCGGGACGCCTATGACACCGATATGGCAGACATGGAATATGCAGAGGTTGACCTAGGATCCGAGGATGCCGTTCAGGCATTGGCATATCAAGCAGGGCAGGTCGATGTGCTAGTGAATAATGCCGGTATGATAGCCTATAAGCGTCGGGAGTTTGAAACAGAGACGTTCCGCAAAGTCCTGGACGTCAACCTGACGGCAGCCATGACGCTTTCAACGCTGTTGCGGCCAGGGCTCGGTGCTGCTCACGGTTCGATTATTAACATCTCCTCGCTTACAGGCTTCTTTGCGTCCAGCGGCAACCCTGCTTACGGCGCTAGCAAGGCGGCGATGATGCAGCTTACCAAAACCCTTGCAGTGGCTTGGGCTGAAGATGGCATTCGTGTGAATTGCATCGCCCCCGGTTGGATCGCAACCAAGATGACAGAAGTCTCCCAAAACCGCGAAGCCATCAACGACGAAATCCTCCGCCGCACGCCATTGAAACGCTGGGGCAAACCGGCCGATATCGCTGGAGTGACGTTATTTCTAGCGTCCCCCATGGCGGCCTACGTCACGGGCGAGACCATCAACGTAGACGGCGGGTTCTCGTGCGCAATCTGATCGGCGGAGGAAAGGGATCATATTCAGCGCTAAGGTTATTCCACTTCTAAATACTAGAATTGCGCTTGCTGAATAGGCGGCCATGCGTTCAGCGCAAAGCTCATTGCTTGCCTTGAGTCTGCCGGTGGGCGGCTCCACATAGTTTATATCAATTCAAAACAAGCGATGGAGAGCTGTGATATTAGGAAAAATTCCGTTTGATAGCCTTGGCGGCGCTGACTTCGGTTGGCTGAAGACGAAGCACCATTTCAGCTTTGGGCGCTATATCGACCGGTCCCGTAGGGGCGTCGGTGCGCTGCGGGTATGGAATGATGATGAGATCGACGCCGGTATGGGTTTTGAGCCCCATCCACATAAGGACATGGAGATCGTCACCTATGTCCGGGAAGGGGCGATTACCCACTGGGATAGCCTGGGCAATGAAGGCCGGACTGATGCTGGCGATGTGCAAGTCATGTCAGCTGGGGAAGGCATCACCCACAGTGAGTATAATCTGGAGGATACAGTAACCCGCTTGTTCCAGATTTGGTTTGTGCCCAGGTCTGCTGGCGGCGCGCCTTGGTGGGAAGCGCGCAAGTTCCCGCCGCGCGCCGCTGGCCAAGGGTTTGTGCCGCTGGCTTCGGGCTATGACGATCATATTAGCGACGGCGCTGTCGGTATTAATAGCGACGCGGCACTGCTAGCCGCTGCGTTAAATGCCGGTGACGCGGCGACGTATGGTCTGGCACCTGGGGCTGAGGCCTATCTGGTCGTAGCCAAGGGGGCGGTGACCGTCAACGGCACGCCATTGGCGGAGCGGGATGCGCTGCAGATTTTAGCTGACACGGCAATTTCTGTCGCTGCAGATGCTGATGCCGAAGTGGTGCTGGCCGTGCTTGGCTAAGCCGCTTGTTCAACTAAAAACACCCGGAGCATGCCGTTGAAGCGCTCCGGGTGTTCAAGCGAGGATAGATGGTGGGCAGGCGTCAGCCATTCCAAGCGGGAGTTTGGAATGAGCCTGGCCATTTTCTCCGTCACTTCGCGTGGCGCGCCAGGGTCTTCCGGTGTGCCTACTACCAGCGTTGGCGCTGTGATCTCCGGAAGGCGCGGCGTTGTGCCAAGCATGCACATGGCGGCGGAGGCAGCATCGAATGCCGCTGGCGTGAAGGCGGCAATTGCCTCCTCCATATACAGGTATCCTGGGATGCGGCGCTTCGCAGCATCTGCTGTGAACCAGCGCTCCATCAGTGGTGCTGCAATGGCTTCCATGCCCTCATCCAATGCTTGCTGCGCCCTGGAGCGCCACAGATCACACTGGGCATCCGTGTATTCGCAGGTCGTGTTGACCAAGATGAGCGAGGCGACACGGCCTGGGTAAGCGAGCGTGAAGGTCTGCGCGATCTGCCCGCCGAGCGACACGCCACAGAAATGCACTTGGTCGATTTTAAGCGCATTGAGTAAATTCAGAACATCTGCCGCCATCATATCAAGTGTGTATGGGCCTTCCGGTGCATCTGTCCCGCCGTGGCCGCGGGCATCGAAGCGCAAGACACGGAAGCCTTCGAGAGCTGGCAAGTGTTCCTTCCAATAGCCCATGCTTGAGGCAAAGCAGTGGTGGAGGCATACGACCGGCGCATCTGTAGGCCCGGTAAGCTCGTAATGCATGGCGATATCGCCAGCCTGGATTTTTGATTTCGTCATGAATGGTCCTCTAGCGGCTATTAGCGAGGTGCTGGGCGAGGCGTGTAGCGTCTTCCGCAACGCCATAAATGATTCCGCTTTTTCGCTTCGGAGCCCAGTTCAGGCCCATGCAATACAGGCCCGGCGCGGCGGTGGCTCCATCTGAATTGGTCTCCGGATAGCCAAACTGATCTAGCGGCAACGGTTGGACCCAAGAGAAATCATACTGGAACCCTGTCGCCCAAATCACAGTCTTGATGCCTTCAGCCGCTAGGCCATATTCGGCCGGGCCATTATTGACGGCAGCGTTCGGCGGCGGTTCGCCATCGAAGTCAGATGGGGCAGGCGTAGGGGCGGTGATGCCGTTCTTAGCAATGTAGTCATCAACCATTTTGAAGAAGTTCTGGGCAAACGCATCGGCGCTGGCCATGCTTGCGACCAGTGTGTTTTTGAGGGCCAGCGTTTTGCCTCCGCGAACATCTTCGATCCGGCCAAGTAGTGTCACGCCATCGGATTGCAATGTGTGCAGGGAAAGCGTGTGGCCACCGTGCGCGCCAGATAAATGTGGATCGCCGCGAAAACGATGCACTGGGCTATCCAGCATATCGGGCGTCCGGTCGAGCAGGCCGATGTCATTCTGCCAATCGATGCAGTCCCGTCCACGATATCGCCGAGGCAGGCGGCCCGTGTCTCCAACGGCCAGTGCTGTCTTCCGGCCAGCGCGGTTCAATTCCTGAGCGATCTGACAGCCTGATTGGCCTGAGCCAACTACCAGCACACCACCCGGCGGCAATGCTGCTGGCGCGCGATATCTGGCGGCGTGGACTTGCTGAATTTCAGGATCAAGCGCTGCCGCAAACCCTGGCATGCGTGGGTGTTGGTATGTGGCACATGACAGCACCACCCGCTGAGATTCCAGCAGTCCAGCAGTGGTTTCCAACTTGAAACCAGCGTCTGTTTTAGCGACAGATAGCACTTCGGTATAGGATTGGATTGGCGCATCAAAGGACTTGGCCCAAGCCTCCAAATGCCGGACAAAATCATCCCGGCACATGAATCCTTCAGGATTAACGCCATCATATTCCGCACCTGGCAGCGTGATCGTCCAATTTGGCGTCACTAGGCAGAACGAGTCCCAGCGGTCCTCACGCCATGCGCGCCCAATCTGGCCCTTTTCTAAGATGACATGGTCGACGCCTTGCTGCGTCAGGCAATAGCTGAGCCCAAGGCCAGCTTGGCCCGCGCCGATAATGACAACATCGCGCATGTAAATGTTGCTTAGGATTCAGAGGCGAATTGGACCACATCTAGCGGCGGCGGTGCGATGCCTGCGTGGGAAAGCATATGGTGCGTTTGGCCACGATGGTGGATCTGGTGCTGGAACAGGTTGGTGAGGCAATTCCGCAGGGGCAGGCTGAAGTACTCGCCCGTCTCAACGGTGTCGAAGGAGAGCGTGCCGTCCAGTTCTGCCGGGTCCAAGGCTTCAGCATATTCGACGTACCACGCATCCTGTGTTGCATGGGCTTCGCGAAGTTCGGCGAAATCTGTGTAGAGGATTTCATCTAATGTCGTGTAGGTCGTTGGGTTTTTCTCCAGGCGCTCCCGATAAATCAGGTCCGAAAGTAGCACGTGGTTGAGGGTACCCATAATCGATTTAAAGAACCCGCGCCTGTCTTGCGCCAACGCCTCTGGGGATAGTGCAGATGCAGCGGTGTAGAGACGTTTATTGGCCCAGGCGTTGTACCGGGCGGCAGTTGGCAGATCGACGAGCATGGGGGTATCCTTTATTCGGTTGTTCGGGGCCGGGGCGGCTAGCGTGTCAGCCGGTGCCAAATTGGCGGTCGCCAGCATCGCCCAGGCCCGGCAGAATGTAGCCCTTGTCGTTGAGGCGTTCATCCACGGCGATCACAAATATGGGCACATCCGGGTGTGCTGCTTCTAGGGCTACAATTCCCTCAGGGGCCGCTAACAACGCCGCGACGCGCACACTGGCAGCCCCTGCATCCTTCAAATAATTGACTGATGCGATGGCTGAGGCTGCCGTCGCCAGCATCGGGTCCGCGACGATCGTCAGACGCTCGTCCATACCTTCCGGGGTATTGAAATAATAGCGGACAGGTTCCAGCGTCTCATGGTTTCTATAAAGGCCAATATGAGCAATTCGTGCAGCAGGGATAGCATCCAGCATGCCATCCACGAGACCAAGGCCGGCGCGCAATACTGGCACAATACAAAGCTTTTTGCCGGCGATGACAGGGGCATTCATCGGCCCAATGGGTGTGGTGATGGTGCGCTCCGTCAACGGGAGGTCTCGTGTCGCCTCGTAAGCCAAGAGTGCACCTACTTCACGCAGGAGGCGGCGAAATTCCTGTGTGGAGGTTCCTTTGTCCCGCATCAATGTCAGCTTATGCAGTGCCAGCGGATGATTAATGATGGTTGCCAACTTGCGGCTCAGGCAAAGGCACGGGCGATGGCAGCGCCCACTTCCTGCTGCGCCGTCGCCGCATCCTCCACATCTGGCGCCATGCCAAAGAATGCGTGGATCATCCCGCCATAGTTCGAATGAATGCAGGGAACGCCAGCGGCTTGCAGCGCTTCGGCATAGGCCGCACCTTCGTCATGCAGCACGTCACATTCTGCTGTGATAACAAGTGCGCGTGCGACGCCCGACAAGCTTTTCGCTTTGATAGGTGAAGCACGCCAGTCCTCCGCGTCTGCCTTAGAATTCAGATAATGATTCTGGAACCAATCCATCGCTTCCCTTGTAAGAATGCCATAACCGGTTCCATAGCGCCGATAGCTGTCTGAAGAGAGCGTGTAGTCCGCTACAGGATAGACCAACGCTTGAAACTTGAGCTGCGGTACGCCGGAATCCCGCGCCATGATTGCGATTACGGTAGCGAGATTAGCACCAGCACTGTCGCCTGCAACGGCCAGATTAGCCGGATCAATACCAAACTCCGGGGCTGCTTTAGAGAGCCATTCAAGCGCTGCCCAACTATCATCCACGGCTGCGGGGAAGCGGTTTTCCGGCCCCATGCGGTAATCGACCGAAACCACCAGCGCGCCGCTATAGGCGGTTAGGTTGCGCGCGACGCGGTCATGGGTGTCCAGGCTGCCAATAACATGGCCACCGCCGTGGAGGTACAAGACCGCGCCCTTCGGCGCATCGCCAAGCGGCCAGTAGATCCGTAATGGAACATCACCAGCTGGGCCTGGAATGGCATGGTCCTCGGTCTTCTGGATAGGCTGTGGCTCCCCGCCACGCGCCTTGGACATCGCCTCCATCTGAGTGCGCGCGTCTTTTGGCGTCATACTTTCAAGGGGTGGCAGGTCGGCCTTAGCTAGGGCTTCAAGCGCTTTGGCGATCTGGGGATGAACGGGCATTAGTCCGGCTCTCTTTAAACAACGGGGACGCGCATGGCGGCGAGTGCGGCTGGGGTTATGATTTCAATATCCAGCGGCACGCGCCAGCGTTCGGTCTGGCGGATGTTTGGGCATTCAGCTTTTGGCGTGTCGCCGTTGATTTTGAAGCCTTCATAGCCATTGGTCATGACGTCATTGCATTTTTGCACATAGACCGGAAATCCGCCGATATAGGGCATGAATACCCGGGGCGTGCCTGGGATATTTGCGCCGACATACCAGGATGAGCACGTCGAGCGCAGGGATATTTCAGAGACTTCGTTGACATGTTCAACCCAAGCGTCCTCGGCGTCGAGCATTGGTTCAATTGTCTCTGCGCCGATATCTGAGATATGGGCGATGCAATCCGCGATCCAGTCAACATGTTGCTCAATCGATTGGATCATCTGAGCTAGCACTGATGGACTGCCGGGGCCTGTGATCATGAAGAAATTCGGAAACCCAACTGTAGAAAGGCCTAAATATGTACGCGCGCCTCCGGCCCATTTCTCCTTAAGCGTCAGGCCATTGCTGCCGCAGATATCTATCCTATCGAGGGAGCCTGTCATGGCGGCGAACCCGGTCGCGCAGACGACGGCGTCTACTTCATGCTCGATGCCGTTCGCAACAACGCCTTTTTCGGTGAAGCGCTCAATCGGGCGTTTAGAAACATCGACCAGCTTCACATGGGGAAGGTTATAGGTTTCAAAATAGCCGGTATCGACGCAGAGGCGCTTGCAGCCGAAGACGTTGTCCGGACAAAGCAATTTCGCCGTTTCCGGGTCCCTGACGACAGCGCGTATTTTCTCGCGTGCGAAATCAGCGACGGTGTCGTTGGCTTCCTTATCAAACAGCAAATCGCCGAACGCACCGAGGAAGGGCAAGCCGCCGCGCTTCCAGGCTTCTTCATAGGCAGTGCGGCGTTCGTCCAATGAGGCTTCGAGCGCGGGCTGCATATTGAACGGGAAATAGAATCCGGTTGGGCGCGCGCGTGCCTTTGCGCGGAGGTCCGGATAGTTGGCTTTAACCTCGGCGGCTTTAGCCGGGTCGACGGCTTCGTTCCATGCAGGTACCGAGTACGTGGCAGTACGTTGGAAAACAGTAAGTTCGCCCGCCTGCGCTGCTATCAGCGGGATCGATTGGATGGCAGAGGAGCCTGTTCCAATAACGGCGACGCGTTTGCCGGTAAAATCAACGCCTTCGTGGGGCCACTCTCCGGTGTGGTAGACCGGGCCGCTAAAATCATCGATTCCTTCGAAGGGCGGCTTGTTGGCAGCTGACAGGCAGCCGACTGCCATGATGCAAAAGCGGGCTTCAACCTTGTCGCCCTGCTCCGTCGTGACAGTCCACTGGTTGCAGTTTTCATCGAAATGGGTCGACTTTACGCGCGTGTTAAACTTTATATCACGGCGGAGATCAAGTCGGTCAGCAACATGTTTAGCATAGGACAGAATCTCAGGCTGGGGCGCGTATTTTTCGGTCCAGTTCCATTCCTGGTCCAAGTCCTCGGAGAAGGAATAGGAATACTGCATGCTTTCGATATCGCAGCGCGCCCCGGGATAGCGGTTCCAATACCATGTGCCGCCAACATCGCTGCCAGCTTCAAACACTTGCGCGTTAAAGCCCAGTTTCCGCAAGCAATGCAGCATATACATGCCGCCAAAGCCTGCGCCTATGATGACAGCGTCGATCATGCCGCCAGTCCGTCCTGCCGCCGCATCCATAACTGGCTGCCCCCTGAAAATTTCCGCGATTTTCAATCATAATCGTTCCAAAGCTTGGAGTGAAATGCAACAAGCCTCAAACGCAGAAGCGCCCGGACGGTTTAAGCCGCCCGGGCGCTTCCAATAGCTGTATCAACCAGTCCTACTGAAAGAGCGGCAGGTACTTTTTGGCTTCCGCTAGGACCTTTTTATAGGCCTCTTCGGAGGCAGCAGAATCTAGATAGACAATATCTTCACCTAGCTTACCGATCAATTTCTTGACTGATTTTGTATTTAGCAGATCGCCAATTTTTTTGCCCATGGCCTGAATCTGGGCATCCGGGGTATCCGGGTGCATGGCGACGAAGCGAGGCGGGTTGAACGGCGTCAGGCCAAGGGTCTTGGCGTTCGGCACATCGCCCATCGCCTTTTTTGCCTTCTTATTATACTCGAGGTCAGATGCATTCACTACGATGGCGTGTTTATTCGCTAGGCCGACAGCAGTAGAGGTCGTCACGTTCACCATCGCGATATGGCCGCCGAGGTAATCATTCACTGCTTTGCCTGTGCCGGAGTAAGGCACGAGGATCACGCGCTTTTCTAGTCCAAGCTGCGCCAGAAGGCTTGCAGGGCCGAGCAACTGGGTCATAGTACCACCGATGGTCAGCTTTTTGTTGCTGTCATCCTTAAGATATTCGACGAGTCCAGCCCATGTGCTGTAAGCTTTCCCTTTCTGCGCGACTAGGGTTGGCTTCATCACGGAATAATAGGCTGCGATGCGAACATTCGTTGGATCGTAAGGTGGGTTCTTTTCGATCAGCGCCGCCATAACAGGCGTCGGGCTGGCGAGCAGAATGGAATGGCCGTCAGCCTTTTGGTCCATCATGTATTTCCAGCCGATGGTGCCGCCTGCGCCGCCGCGGTTCTGCACGTGCATGCCATGGCCGAACACGTCAAAGCCCACGGAGGACATAACGCGCGCCCAGCGGTCCGTGCCGCCGCCTGCGCCGAATGGCACGATAGTTTTAATAGTGCCGGACGGATAATGGCCGTCTGCAATAGCTGGGGATGCGAGCGCGAGGCCGGCACCCATGGCTGCAAGGGCCGTCAGTTTCATAAGCTTCATGGGATCTCTCCTTTGGTTCCTTAGTGACATATGCCGGCGCTGTTAGTGGTTTTCGCCGACGGGCGTTATGTTAATTATTGGCCTTCGCTCCTGCTTCCGCCGCTTCAGCTTCATCTGCTATCTCCGTCATGCGCTCAGAGATACGCATCCGTGTGGAGATATAAGTCAGAGCGACAACGGCGATTGCAAGGCCAATTGCGAGTGGGCTGTTCATCAAAGTTGCAACCCAATCACCTTCGTTGATGAGCAGACCACGGCGGAGGTTTTCTTCCGCCTGCGGGGCCAGCAGGAAGGTGATGATCAGCGGCGCTTCAGGGATGCGAAACGTGCGCATGAACAAGCCGATAATGCCGAACACCAGCATCACCAGGACATCCCATTCGTTATTCGCATAGGAATACGCGCCGATAACGGCCATGCCCATGACGATGGGCACCAGCACTTGGGGCGGCAGTTCGCCAAGCTTGGCATAAACGAAAGCGAACAAGCGCCCGATGCCGAGATTGAAGATATTGCCAAGCAGCAGGATGATGAACAGTGAGTAGATGATTGTCGGGAAGAGCTCGAACATGCGGGGGCCAGGGGTAGCTCCCTGCAGCATGAGCGCCGCGCCGATCAACGCCGCCACGGCGCTGCCCGGAATGCCGAAAGCCAAGAGGGGCACGAGAGTCGGGCCGACTGTGGCGTTGTTGCCAGCCTCCGCCGCTGCAACGCCCTCAATCTTGCCGGTGCCGATCTTCTTTTCCGGCGAGGCCTGTTTGGCTATGCCGTAGGATAGGAATGCGCCAACTGTTGAGCCGAGGCCTGGCAACATGCCAACAAACGTGCCGACGCCGAGGCCGATGGACATTTCTTTCCAGCAGGACAGGTATTCTTTTAAAGACAAGCCTTCGCCGCCCATGGAGAACAAGCCCTTCATGGCTCCGCCAAGTCGCTTTACTTTCTCCTTGACCGTCGACATTTCAACGACCTTTTCCAACATCGCGCCCATGGCGAATATGCCAACGACGAGCGGGATCAAGTGAATGCCCTCGCCAAGCCACCAAAGATCAAAAGTGTTGCGGGGAACGGAGCTAACAGGATCAGCGCCGATCGTGCCAATGAACAAGCCCATTGCTGCGCTCAACATGCCTTTGGCAAAATGGGAGCCAGAGAGGGCACCGAGTAGACAAACCGCCAGTACCATGAGCCAAAACCGTTCGGACGGGCCAAATTTCAGCGCTACCAATGCCAGCAATGGCGCGATCATGATAGTGATCAGGTCCGATAGGAAATCCGCCGTGACGGATGCATAGAGTGCAATCAGCAAGGCCTTTTTTCCCTTACCGCGCATCATTAATTTATGACCGTCAAAGACTGTTGCGGCCGCCTCCGATGTTCCCGGCGTGGCAAAGCTAATCGCTGATATCGACCCTCCGTAAATCGCGCCTTTGTATAAGCCGATAAGCAGGCCAAGCGCAGCGGCTTGGTCCATCGTGAAGGTCAAAGGCAGCATAAGCGCGATACCGGTCGTCGCTGTCAGGCCAGGCATGGCACCGACGCCGACGCCGATGGTCACGCCAATGGCGATCCAAAGTAGCGTTTGCCAAGTGAATACGAGCGCAATCGCTTCGTAAAGAGCATCTACATTAATCATAATGGCGCAGTCCCTAGGATCGGGCCAATGACGCCTTGCGGTAAATTAATGCCGATCAGCAGGAACAGGCCAAAAATTACAACGCTCACTATTGCTCCTGCTGAGATTGCGGATGTGAGCGGGCGAACGCCAAGGACCGCCATGCCGAATGTGAGGAATACGACGGTCCAGATAAGGAAATCCCCAGTGAAAGGAATGATGTCAATGAACGCGCGTAACCATTCCTGGGAGAAATGCGCATCCCAGGCTAGAATGTAATAAATCAGCATCGTGAGCAGGCCGATGAAAGCACGGCCCCAGTGACTTGGTTTGATTTTGGCCATTTCAGGCGTGGCTTTGTCTTTTTGTTTGCCGACCATTGTGAAGCCGATACAGACGAGCATCACTAGTGCGCTGACAATCGTAAAAAAGCCCAGCCGGAACCCGTCCCGCTGCTGCTGATAAACCCAATCCTGATTTAACAGATAGCCAATCAAAACCAAAATGGCCACAACTAAACAAGCCGCAACACCTTGATTTGTCCTTAGCCATCCGACAGAGCGGTCAGATGACGCCATGTCGAAAACTCTCCCTATCACGGGTCGCGTCTTGTCGCGCACCCTCACCTGTCTGACAGTTAATTTGGCACGGCTCACTGCTTTAAGCAACGCTATCGGAGCCTTGAAACATGATTTTACAGCAATCGACTTGGTCAGAAGTAGAAGGGTACTTGACCCGCTCTAATGGCTTGATTGTACCGATTGGTTCGACCGAGCAACACGGGCCTAATGGGCCGGTTGGCACCGACGTTATCTGCCCCGAGATTGTGGCAATAGGCGTTGAGGCTGCTGTTGATGTTTACGGATGTGATCAGTTCATTCTCACGCCATGGATTCGAGCGGATTTACTTTCTGACCGGCCATGGCGGCAATATCGCGACCATTACAGCCGCGTTTTCTGAGATTTATGCAGAGCTTTGCTCTGGGGCACCGCGCCTGAAACTGCAGAACTGGTTCCTTGGGCCGCGAATGCGCAAGCTTTTAAAGGAGCTATACGGCGATTCTGAAGGGAGCCATGCAACGCCGTCCGAGATTTCCTTCGCATGGCAAACGGATTTATGAAGCGTCCGTCAAGAATATTCGCGAGGACTACTCGGCCTTAATTCGCGTTGTGTGAAGGGCCATAAAGGGTTTTCAAAAGATTTAACAGGCTATTAGCGACGATCTGTCTAAACTCACAACTATCAATTTCAGGTTGGGGATACATCCATGCGCTTCGCAAACGCCAGCAAGCTCGAAGCCGCCGAGAGTGAGCGTCGCCAAGCGGCTGCTGTTTCCGCTGCTGCGGATGCGCGGGCGGCCTTTCTGGAATAGGCGAATGACGCGCTGGCAGAAGGCACCCTGCGCGCTGATGACCTGGAAAGGGTGGGTTTCGAAGGTGCGAAGTAAGATGTGGATTCCCTTTTCACGACCTAAAGGGTGCAGGTGGCGGCGTTGGCCTCAATCTGTTGTCCCGGATTGGTTCCCTGGGTGCTGACTTTGTCCGCGCGCTTGAAGCGCCGACGCCTGGTGCTACCCGTATTGCGGTTGCACATATTGCAGCGGGTAAAGGTGTGTTTGCTGCAGGCATTGGAGGTGACGGCGGTGAGGCTGGTGACGTGTTAATCGAAAAACTGAAAAATGCACATAATGAATTGCAAATGTCGGCCGGTTAAAGCCATATCCCTTCCGTATTAACTCTATGACCGGCTGCGGGGATGATTTATGCGGTTTTGCTCATGCAATCGAACCGCAGTAAATTCTTATGAAACCCGAAATTTTTTCAGACGGCTTTAGCAACGTCACTTTCCGTAACGGGATGGTTAGAATTGAGCTTGGTAGCCTGCCGAAAGTGGGTGAGGATGATATGCAGTCTTCGCTAGAAAGTCATCACAAGCTTGTCGTGACGCCACAAGGCTTCCTCAGTCGTCTCGCAATGATGCTAGATCTTGCTAGCCTATTGGCTGATGCAGGCGTTATTCGTCGCTCAGAAGTTGATGGGCCAGATAAATGCCACGCGCGCATTCGCCGAAAACGACAAGCTTTAAAAGCCTGCTCTCCGACCTGTAACATCCGGCACTCGCTTTGATCACTAGCATAGTCACTTATTGCTCAGGCGAGGGCGGCCACCACGAAGGTACCATGTCATCGCCGAACGGCAGGCTATCAGTTGGTTATACCGCCGATCCAGTAAGTATTCCGACTCCTTCTGGATGGCCTTTGCGTAAGACTACTGAGTAGCCGGGGCCCGGACCGCAGGAAGCGCTCGGGCCTCATGCCGTTCCAGGTGCCGCCATCCTCGATAGAGTATATGGCGCAGACTAGTTTCTGGATTATCCAGTCGTCCCCCAGTGTGAAATTAATTTTCGCTAACAGCCTCGATTTTGTCTAGGCAGCGTCTTGTTTGATCATATCTGCGGCTTTCTCTGCGATCATAATCACTGGCGCATTGGTGTTACCTGAGACGAGCAGCGGCATGATGGAAGCATCAACAACCATCAGCCCTTCCAATCCATGCACACGTAGCCTGTCATCTACGACCGCCATGGGGTCAGTTGCCGCCCCCATCTTTGCGGTTCCAGCCGGGTGGTAGATTGTCATGCCAGTGCGGCGGACATAAGCTAGGATTTCACTATCGCTAGCGCAATCTGGCCCCGGGCTCATTTCGAAAGAAACATAGGGTGCCAAGGCCGGTTGCTCGGCGATTTGCCGCGCGATTTTTATAGCGGCTATGAAGGCATCGCAGTCCGTTTTAACCGACAACAGGTTAGGCCGGATTGAAGGCGCGTCTGCGACATTATTGCTACGAATATGGATGGTACCGCGGCTAGCCGGGCGGAGTTGTGTTGGCCCTATTGTAAAGCCTGGCTCATTATCCAAGGTACGGTCTGCCGCGCTTTTGAAGCTGGCTGGTGTCATGAAAAACTGAACGTCTGGCGTCTCAAACTCGGGTCTGGTCCGGGCAAAACCCATCACTGTCGCGGCCGTGTTGGTCAAAAGCCCCTGTTTGGTGGTGATATATTTTACGCCTTCCCAGACTTTTCGAAGTCCGTGGCTGCGCTCATTCATGCTGGCGATATTCTTGACACGCCAATTGATCCGGCAGGCATAGTGATCCTGATAGTTAGCCCCTACCCCTTTCAGTTCATGCCGAACATCTACACCTGCAGCCTGAAGCACTTCCGGATTGCCGATGCCTGAAAGCTCTAGCAATTGGGGGGATTGGACAGCACCTGCAGCCAGGATTACGGCGTTCCCAGCCATTGCTTCCGTCAATGTGCCATTCTTCCGATACTTAACACCCGTTGTCCGTTTGCCATCAAAAAGAATAGCCTCAGTCATGGCGTGAACGGCGATTTTAAGGTTTGGCCGCGCTCTCACTGAGTCCAAGAAGGCGGCGGCGGTGCTTTGGCGCTTGCCGGACGCAATTGTTGATTGGGTGTAGCTGAAACCCTCTTGGTCAGCACCATTATAATCCGGGTTGATTGTATGCCCGGCTTGCCCACAGGCATCTAGGAAGACATCAGCCAATGGGTGTTGCTCATTGGGGGGAGCGACGTTCAGGGGGCCGCCTTTGCCGTGGAATTGATCTTCACCGTCCTGAAAATTCTCCGATTTCTTGAAGTACGGCAGGACATCCTCATAGCCCCAGCCACGATTTCCGAGTTGGCCCCAGCCATCGTAATCCCGGCCTTGACCTCGAACATACAGCATGCCGTTGATGGAGGAGGAACCGCCAAGCACTTTACCGCGCGGGATGGGGATTTTGCGGTCGCCGGTTGCCGGGTCAGGGTCTGTCTCAAACATCCAGTTGTGGCGCGGGTCGTTCATTAGTTTACCGAAGCCGATAGGCGCGTGGATCCAGAAGTTCTTGTCTGGCCCACCAGCTTCTAGCAGTAGCACGCTGGTTTTTGGGTCTTCTGATAGCCGGTTCGCCAACACGCACCCAGCAGAGCCTGCACCAACGATTACGTAGTCAAACGTTTCAGCCATCGAAGCCATCCCTATTGTCCAATTTTTGCGGAAAGCTTATCCCAACTGGCAGACAACGGAAGAGGTGACATGCGTGTGCCGGAAGCGCAAGATCCAGAAGCCCAGGACTCAGAATTGCAAGACCGGGCCGTCGCTGATCATTACGTGGCCTACCTATATCCCGCCCGTGATCCAGCTGATGAGAAGAAGCGGATGATTGAAGGCTCCCCCAGCCGATTGGCGGAGGTCGAGCATTACCTGTTTCAAGGACGGTTACCGTCGCCGTTACGGGCGCTGGTGGGGCGGGCGGGGGCACTGGCGATGATGCCATTCAACTCGCCCAAAGTATGGCGCCTCGTGGCGTGAATGGTGAGATTGTGTGGCTTGATCTTTCACTTGCATCCCGCGCTGTGGCTGAGGCACGGTTAGAAGTGCGCAGCCCCACCTATATCAAATTTGTCCAGGGATCGCTGCTTGAAGCGAAAGCAATTTTTGACGGGGACTTCCATTACATTGATTGCTGCGGGGTCCTGCATCATCTTGATGAACCGGAGGCTGGCCTAAGGTCGCTCAAGACTGTGCTGAAGCCCAACGGCTGGTATGGGCATTATGGTCTATGGGGCGCTTGGCCGACGCGGTGTTTATGACATGCAGGAAATGGCCGAGACGCTGGCACCGACCGACTTACCACCAAATGAACGCTTGGCGATTGGGCAACTTTTGTTCAAAGACCTGCCTGCCTCTAACTGGTTGAAGCGGAATTCGTTTGTTCGAGATCACTTGGATGGAGGAGAGGCAGGGTTCTATGACCTGCTGCTGCACGCCCGTGACCGTGCCTATACGGTCAACGATTTTGCGACCCTCGCTGAGAGCGCTGATATGAGTGTGGTCTCTTTCATTGAGCCCGCGCGTTATGATCCTGCAGCCTATCCGACTGACCTCAGTTGATAGCGGCAACGGCGGCTTTGGCTACACTTGATCAAGCCATTTTTGCAAAGTGATTGGCCGGAAATATGACGACCCATATCGCTTACCTAGCGGATAACGCCCGTGCAGGCTAGGCCTCAGCAACGCCTAGTGACCTCCAGTGGGTTCCGGTTCTGCGTGATCCTGAAAGCCGGGATACGCTCGCGAACGCAGCGCGCAGCGGTAAGCTTGTTGCAGACACATTGGGTGTAAAGCTGACACGCACCCTCCCAAGGCGCGCACCTGCGATTCTGCGACGAGTGGACGGCGCTAATACGCAGAACGATATCCTGCGAGACAATCAGAAAGCTGACACCAACCTCGGTGAAGATGCATTTATGCGGGATTTTTAGGCGCTATTCAGTGGCCTAAATGGCCTTAATCTGATGTGGCTACGCCGCGCCGATTGATAGGGCTTGGCCCGCTCTATCGCATCGGTTTAAGCTTGCAACAGTTAGACCAAAAAGCCCGCCCGGGAGGGGACATCTATGCATTTCGATTATTCCGATCAAACAAAGGAAGTCTGCGAACGCGTTGAAGACTTCATGGAGCGTTATATTCTGCCAAACGAGCAGACATATTATGATCAGCTTGAAGAAGGCGATAACCGCTGGAAGGTCGTACCGATCCTGGAAGAAGTGAAGCAGAAGGCCAAGGATGAGGGCCTCTGGAACTACTTCCTGCCAGAAAGCCTGAACGGCGCTGGCCTCACCAACCTGGAATATGCTCCAGTTTGCGAAATCATGGGCCGCGTTCATTGGGCGTCTGAAGCGTTCAACTGTTCAGCACCAGATACGGGCAACATGGAGGTGCTGGAGCGTTACGGTACGCCGGAGCACAAGAAAGACTGGCTGGAGCCGCTGCTTAACGGTGAAATGCGCTCGGCCTTTGCGATGACCGAGCCGGCGGTCGCATCCTCCGACGCCACGAATATTGAATGCCGGATCGAGCGCGATGGCGACGAATACGTCATTAATGGGCGTAAATGGTGGACCAGTGGGATCGGTGACCCACGCTGCAAAATCCTGATACTTATGGGTAAAACGGATCCATCTGCACCCACATACCGCCAGCAGTCCATGATCCTGGTGCCCCGTGACACCCCGGGCATCAAGGTAGAACGGATGCTGCAAGTCATGGGCTTTGACGATGCGCCCCATGGCCATGGCGAAGTGCTGTTTGAGAATGTGCGCGTACCAGCCTCCAACTTGCTGTTGGGCGAGGGTAGGGGCTTCGAGATCGCTCAAGGCCGTCTCGGACCAGGGCGCATTCACCACTGCATGCGCATCATCGGCGTCGCCGAACGCGCGCTGGAAATGATGTGCGAACGGGCGACGCAGCGCGTTACCTGGGACAAGCCTTTGGCAGAGCGTGACAACTTCTTGGAGCGTGTTGCTGATGCGCGCATTAATATCGAAATGTGCCGCCTGCTAACACTAAAAGCAGCTTACATGATGGATACGGTTGGGAATAAGGAAGCCCGCCAGGAAATCGCGATGATTAAGGTCGCAGCGCCAAATATGGCATTGCAGGTCATTGATCATTCAATGCAGGCCCACGGCGGCGGCGCTATGAGCCAGGCGTTCAAGCTTTCCTACATGTGGAGCCGCATGCGCGCCCTTCGCTTCGCGGATGGTCCAGATGAGGTGCATCGCCAGCAGATAGCTAAGCTGGAAATGCGCAGGCAGGTTAACTGGCCGCCTCGGGCTTCTCGCTAAATCTTTTTTCCGCAGTCTCCCCCCTCTCCTTGATCCTCTTCCTCCTGTGCTGGGCTAGGGCAGGGTTTGGAGGGAGGCGGCGGAAGATTAATAACCTTCCGTGCCAGGCTTTTCCTTAGAGCAATTCGCCCGCGCTGACGGCATCACTGGCCCCATTATTGGCGTTGATGAGGTCGGTCGAGGCCCCTGGGCCGGTCCGGTGTTCGCGTGCGCCGCCCTCCTGTTCGGGCGCCCAGCGCCTCAAGATTTCCTGAATGCACTTCGCGATTCAAAGCAGCTCTCCCGCAAAAAGAGGGAGTCGCTGGCACCTTTGATCGAATCGCATGCGGTTATTGCCCTCGAAGAAGCATCGGTTTCGGAAATAGAAGAGCTCAACATCTTGGGTGCCACTAAGCTCGCTATGAAGCGGGCCGTAGAGGCGTTAGAGGCGCAGATCGAAACCCCCATCGGCCTTGCTCTGATCGATGGCAATCAGCTGCCAAAACTCTCCTGCAAAACCCAATTGGTGGTCAAAGGGGATGGAATTTCGGCCTCAATTGCTGCGGCATCAATTTTTGCAAAGGTTGCTCGGGACCAATATATGGCGGACCTTGCAATTCAATATCCTGGGTATGGTTGGGAGCGAAACGCAGGATATGGCGTGCCGGCCCATAAAACTGGGTTGTATTCGTTAGGGGTTACGATTCATCATCGTAGAACATTCACTCCCGTCTCCAAGATGCTGAGTCAAAAAGATTCTTGACGTGAGTCAGCTTGTGGATAAGTTGACCTTTCATTCAGAAAGGACGACGGCGTGTTGGACAGGATTTTAATCGGCGATTGTATTGAGCAGATGAAGACGCTGCCGGATGGTTCGATAGACGTGATCTTCGCCGACCCGCCTTATAATCTCCAACTTTCTGGTGACCTGCGTCGCCCGAACGATAGTATTGTTAATGCCGTCGATGATGATTGGGATCAGTTCGAGAGCTTTGAAGCCTATGATAAGTTCACCCGTGCATGGCTTAGCGAAGCCCGGCGCATCCTAAAGCCCGATGGCACGCTTTGGACCATTGGCGCCTACCACAATATCTTCCGTGTCGGCACGACCCTGCAGGACTTGGGCTTCTGGATGCTGAACGACATCATCTGGAACAAGAGCAACCCAATGCCTAATTTCCGGGGGCGCCGCTTCACCAATGCTCATGAAACGCTGATCTGGTGTGCGCGGAGCAAAAGCAGCCGCCACTACTTCAATTATGACGGCATGAAGTCTCTGAACGAAGGTCTGCAAATGCGAAGCGACTGGACGCTGCCGATCTGCTCCGGTGGCGAGCGCTTGAAGATTGACGGCAAGAAGGCGCATCCAACCCAGAAGCCTGAAGCGTTGCTCACGCGGGTCATTATGTCATCGACAAAACCTGATGATGTTATTTTGGATCCATTCTTTGGCTCCGGTACGACGGGCGCAGTCGCCAAGCGCCTCCATCGCCACTGGATCGGGATTGAACAAGACCCCGCCTACGCCAAGATCGCCAAGGATCGTATCCGCAAGGTCACGCCCGCCAATGATGACGAAGTAACAGAAGCGCCATCCAAGCGTGCCGAAAAACGCATTCCCTTCGGATGGGTCGTCGAGCGTGGCTTGCTGAATGTGGGCGATGTATTGACGGATGCTGCGGGCCGAACTGCTGCGCGCGTGCATGCGGATGGCAGCCTGATTGTTAGTGGTGGGCAGGGCAATCACCGTGGCTCTATCCACCAGGTGGGGGCTGCAGTTCAGGGTGCGGCTGCATGCAATGGCTGGACCTATTGGCACTTTAACTCAGGCGCTGGCCCCAATCAGCCAATCGATGTGCTGAGGCAGCGCTTGCGCGCACAGTTGAATTAGTCTGAAAGTGCGGTGGGACTCTGTCTTTAGGAGATGTTTAGCGAGTGTGCCTGATAGTGCTTGAATTTGAATTTGAACAGCAATTCGAGGTCAGGACGTTAGAGGCAAATAGGTGATAGGAATTTTGCCCAAGGTATCGGCAGCATGGCCCTCGATCGTATACAATCGAACCGCCCGGTAAATAAGCCGGTTGAAGCGGTTCCACCCATCAATAGCAGGGACCTTCCGCTTGAAAACTTCCAGCAAGGCCTCATGCATGCCCGTGCTTTTGAAGCGGCTCCAAAGGCCGACCAGCCTTTACCGCTGCCCAACCCAAGTCTGCCGCGCGGAAGCCTCGTCAATCTGAAAGTATAGGTATCTCAGGCGAGTTGGTCTGCGTAAGCGAATAGCGCAGGCGTGCCGCCAGTATGCCAAAATAATACTCTACATCCCGCTAGGCTTTTGGTTTTCGCGAGCGCAAGGGTGCCGGCCATCGCTTTGCCCGTATATACGGGATCCAGCAATAGGCCGTCCAGTTGTGCTATCTGATCGATCGCGGACAGGATAGCATCATTTAACTGGCCATAACCGGGTGCTAGAACGCCATCAAATAGGCGAACGTCTGTCGGCGAGACTTGCACATCCAGCACCGTTAAATCAGCTAAATCTGCGGTCCGATTTGCGACTCTGGCCGATTGCGTGCCAGCGTCCAGGCGCACGCAAATGCCGTATACAGGCGTCATGCCGCCTAACGCTTTTAGGCCCAGCAGCAATCCTGCGTGGGTCAACGCGCTGCGGGAACTGACGATAATGTCATCAAATGGCGGTAAGATAGCTTCAACCAATTCCAGCGCCGCTGCTACATATCCGAGCGCGCTAATTGGAGCGCTATCGGCACCAGGCGGGATGACCTAGGACGTTTTGTCTTCTGCCTTCAGTCCTGCAGCAATGGCGGCGACGGATGCATCCGCGCCTGCTTCATCTTCGCCTTCTGGATAGGCGTGGAACGTCGCGCTGAGAAGCTTATCGAGGAAGACATTCCCGTTGCTTTGGTATAGTGCGCTGGTGTTCGGTATACGGTCTTCAAGCTGGATATATTAGTCCATGCCAAAGCGCCGCCCTATGGCGGCGGCCGTTCGCATGAAATTGGACTGAACGGCGCATGTGATCAGCAGCGTATCCGCGCCTTTAGCCTGGGCAGCTCCAATATAAAACTCAAGCTGCCTGACCTTATTGCCGCCAAAAGCGATGCCAGTTCAGTCATCACGCTTGATCCATAGATCGAGACCATGTTTTGCGCCAAGCCTGGGCAGCGCTTCCACTGGCGTTGGGGCATGCGTTGCCTCAACCCGGGGAAATTGTGCCAAAGCTTCGCGAATGGCGGCGATTTTAGGCATTTGCTATTTTACGCACATCGGAATTTTAAGGCCGATTGGCAGCTTTGTTTTGGCGTCACCACACGCTAAGTTGAAGATGTTCTGGTTAAGATCACTGGCGTCGGTCAAATCAGCACCGGAGAACTGGGCCAAGCGGATCAAGGCATCGTCAAATCGGGCGTCTTGTAGCGCGGCGTCTGTAAAGTCGGCGCGGGTGAGGCAGGCACTTTCCATGTCTGCGTTGCGCAGGATAGCGCTCTCCAGGCCCGCGTATTTTAGGTTCACGCGCTGCATACCGGCAGATGTTAGGTCCGCACGCTCAAGACGAATGCGTTCCGTGTCTGCTTTGGTCATGTTGGCTCCGACAAGCTTGACGCGCTTAGCCAGCACATTGGTCATGATTGCACCACTCAGGTTGATGCCCTCATATCCGCATTTTCCATGTCGGCTTCTAACAGGTCGGTCTAGGAGAAATTGGCATTGGCGAGCATGGCTTTTTCGAAGTCTGCACCGGCGGCGTTCGCAAGAGACATATTCGCGCTGGTTAGGTCCGCTTTCTCGAAATCGGCCCGGTGCATATCAGACCGGGACAAATCAGCATTGCGCAGATTGATCTCTTTAGCATCGAGGTCGCGCAGCGTGGCGCGGGAAAGGTTAGCATTTTCATGCTAGCCACGGCTGATTGAGGCACGCTTTAGATCACATTTGCTACAGGGGTTCTCGGCCTTAAATTTCGCAAGACCCTTGCCATCCATCGCTGACGCAGGGGCAGCGAATGACAAGGCGGCAGCACAGGCGGCAAGGGCAGCGAACTTTCGCATAGTTTGTAAGGCGTGCGTGAGTTTTAGCGTAGGGAATCGGATAGCGCTCTTTCTGTAACGAGGTTCTTTACACATGGTTTTGCCCGCGCTGAATTAGGTTGGCAGGGTACGGAGGCGTTGCAGGAGCGCTGGCAAAGCCCCGATATCCGAAATTACGGCAAGATCAGGCCGTGCCTCTGCTACGCCGCCATAGCCATAAGCAGCGACAATAACTTGCAGGCCAGCCGCTTCGCCTGATGCAATGTCTTGCGGGCCGTCGCCTACCAGGATTGCTGCTTCAGCTGGAATGTTGCCAAGCAATGCTAGCGCCGCACATGCATGCGCGGGATCAGGCTTTTGTGCTGGAACTGCGTCACCACCAACGACGCCCACCAGATATGGCGAGAAGCCCAAGCCATCCAATAAACGCTCTGCTGCGATTTGCGGCTTGTTGGTGCATACTGATAGCTTTAGCCCCATAGCATGCAACGTGATCAAAACATCAAGCGCGCCGGGGAATGGATCGCCGCCAGGGCCCTCGAGGGCATAATTCTCCAGGAATTTGAAGGTTTCGAGTTTTACAGCGGCAGGATCATCCGGAAGTCCGGATGCTGTGCGCGCTCTTTGAACGAGCAGAGCTGGCCCATCCCCAATCATAGCGCGTGTGGCCCCTAGCGTTGGTTCTGTGCGACCAGATTTACGCCAAGTAGAGGCGAGCGCGCGGGCTATTGCAGGTGCGCTTTCGCTCAATGTGCCATCCAAATCGAAGATAATCCCTTTAAGTGGTGGCAGATCAACGGCGATTCCATCGGACGGATTGTTCATAGTTTTGCCTTATTGCGCCGCGAACCATCGCTGTAGGTATGATTGTAGCTGCTTCGATACATTTTGCGTATGCAGATATAAAGGCCGATGTGTTTCTATTATCTCTCAATTGGTGATGAAGCCTGTATATTGCAGGCCGATTCCGGGGGCGGGGACGACAAGTGAGCGATTTAACCAATAAAAATATAAAAGATGTCGGTGCGATTATTCTGGGTGCGGGCATGGGTACGCGCATGCGTTCGGCTTTGCCGAAAGTGCTGCACGGGGTTGGTGGCCAACCAATGGTAAGTCATGTCTTGGACGCTGTCGCAAGCTTAGACGCAGCACGGGTTGGCGTTGTGGTGGCACCCGGGTTTGAGAATGTCGCGAAGGCCGTTGCTCCAATCCCAACTGCAATCCAGCAGACAGCACTTGGTACGGCACATGCGGCGCTGGCGGCGGCGGACCTGTTTGATGGATTCGCTGGCGATATCTTCATTCTATTCGGCGACACTCCGCTGATCCGCCAAGAAACACTGCAGGCTATGTTAGATCGCCGCCGCGCCGCTGATGCGCCGACGGTTGTTGTACTTGGAATGCGGCCGGTTGGCGAAAATGCATATGGGCGGTTGATCGTGACGCCAGACGGTGTTTTGAACCGCATTGTTGAATTCAAAGATGCAAACGCAGAGGAGCGCGCGGCGCCGCTTTGTAATTCCGGCGTTATGCTGGTTGATGGTGCGGCCTTGTTTGATCTTCTCCGCCAAGTTAACGATGACAACGCCAAAGGCGAATTTTACCTAACGGACATCGTAGCGCTCGCCCGATCTGCCGGTGGCACAGCAGCAGTCGTTGAGGGGCTTGAGAGTGAACTTCTGGGCGTCAATGACCGGTCGGACTTAGCCCAGGCTGAAGCCGAATTTCAGCGCCGCAAGCGCGTGGCCGCAATGACTGGCGGTGCTACGCTGACGGCACCAGAAGCCGTATTCTTCAGCTACGATACGGAAGTTGGCCAGGACGTCATCATTGAGCCGAATGTCATTTTTGGGCCGGGCTCTAAAGTACACAGCGGCGCGCATATTCGGGCTTTTAGCCATATTGAGGGCGCTACCGTCGCGTCCGGCGCGGTCATTGGCCCTTACGCGCGCTTGCGCCCCGGTACTGAGATCGGTGAGGGCGCGCGCATTGGTAACTTCGTTGAAGTCAAAGCAGCGACGATTGAAGCCGGATCTAAGGCCAATCATCTGGCCTATATCGGCGATGCCCATGTGGGCGCGGGCGCTAATATCGGCGCCGGCACGATCACCTGCAATTATGACGGCTATTTCAAACATAAAACCGATATTGGCGCAGGCGCGTTCATTGGCTCCAACTCATCGCTCGTGGCGCCGGTGAATATCGGCGCGGGCGCGATTGTTGGCGCAGGCAGTGCGATTGGGCGCGACGTGCCGGAGAATGCGTTAGCGATCACGCGCGCCGAGCAATCGCATCGGGATGGCTGGGCGAAGGCCTTCCGGGAACAGAAATTTAAGGCCAAAGCGGCTGCGAAAAAATCTTGAAAACCAGGAGTATCCGCTGATGTGCGGCATCATTGGAATTGTCGGTGAAAGCCCCGTTGCACCTTTATTGGTGAATGCCCTTAAGCGCCTGGAATATCGCGGATATGATTCCGCCGGGATCGCCACTTTGGTCAACGGTCATATTGACCGGCGTCGGGCAGAGGGTAAGCTCGTTAATCTAGCGTCATTGGTGGACCGTGAACCGCTCGAAGGCGTTATTGGTATTGGCCATACACGCTGGGCGACACACGGCGCGCCAAGTGAACGGAATGCCCACCCCCACGCGACAGACCAGGTTGCTGTGGTCCATAACGGCATCATTGAGAACTTTGAAGCGCTCCGTGAAGAACTTGCAGCCCAGGGCGTTGTTTTCGAGACGGACACCGATACAGAGGTCTTCGCGAAGCTCGTTACGTATCACATGGAAGCGCTTGGCCTGGAGCCGCGAGAGGCGACCCATAAAGCGCTTGGCCAAATCAACGGGGCATTTGCGCTCGCAGTAATTTTCCGGGGCCGCCATGACCTGATGATTGGTGCGCGCCAAGGTAGCCCTCTAGCACTTGGGTACGGTGATGGCGAGATGTACCTAGGCTCAGACGCCCTGGCCCTGGCACCGCTAACCCAGAAGCTCGCCTATTTAGAAGAAGGCGATTGGGTTGTCATCGAAGGCGATCAAGCAACGATCATGGACCAGGACGGTGCCGTGGTCGCCCGTGAGGTTAAACATTCGGCTCTTTCAGGTGCCATGATTGGCAAAGGCAATCACCGCCACTTCATGGAGAAGGAAATCCATGAGCAGCCAACCGTTATTGGCGATACGTTGCGCGCGCTCTACAGTCATACGACGCACTCTGTGCAACTGCCAGAATTGCCACTCAATCTGGCAGATATAACGCGCTTTACAACGACAGCCTGCGGCACTGCATTCTATGCCTGCCTTGTTGCAAAATACTGGATGGAGCAGGTAGCGCGCGTCCCAATGGATGTCGATATCGCATCCGAATTCCGCTACCGCGAAGCACCTTTGCCAGAGGGCGGCGCCATGATCTGCGTCTCCCAATCGGGTGAGACGATTGATACGCTGGAAGCGCTCCGCTACGCCAAACGGCGGGAGCAGATTATCCTTTCGGTCGTAAACGTGCCTGAGAGTGCTATTGCCCGCGAAAGTCATTGCGTGCTGCAGACACTTGCAGGGCCAGAAATCGGCGTTGCGTCAACGAAGGCCTTCACCACCCAATTGACCGTCCTGGCCGCGCTCGCGATCCAGACAGCAACGGAGCGGAAATCGATTGACGACGCCTGTGCCGCCGCATTGACCCATGCCTTGATTGAAGCGCCTGCGCTATTGGCACATGTACTCGCGAACGAAAGCCACATTCGGCAGGTGGCGATCAAACTTTCAGAAGCTAGGGATGTCCTCTATCTCGGACGGGGCGCAGCCTATCCAATTGCTATGGAGGGTGCGCTCAAGCTCAAAGAAATTTCGTACATCCACGCTGAAGGCTATGCCGCTGGCGAGATGAAACACGGCCCCATCGCCCTGATTGATGAGGCGGTACCCGTAGTGTTCGTTGCACCCTATGACAATCTATTCGAAAAGACTGCCAGCAATCTTCAGCAGGTGGTCGCGCGCGGCGGCAAGGCGATCCTGATTTCGGATGCACAGGGTATTGCAGAGGCCGGTAAATATGCCACCGAAACCATAGAAATGCCCGCTTGCGACCCCTTCATTGCCCCCATCCTATACTCCGCCCCCATCCAGCTCCTCGCCTATCACGCAGCAGTGGCCAAAGGCACGGACGTAGACCAGCCAAGGAACCTGGCAAAGTCAGTGACCGTGGAATAGTGGGGTTCGGTGGTAAGTCACCCACCAAATCACACACAGAAATCTACCTTACATTCCATCTTAAAGTTCGTGCGTCTCATCTGTGGGTCGCACCATACAACGAGTATCAACACTTTCTATTTGAGACGATTACCGACTTCCGTGAAAAGGGTTGGAACTTCCAACAGATTGCTGATTGGTTGAATGAGAACGATTATACCACCGCGCGGGGTAAAAGGTTTCGCAACGCGCACGCGCATTCCATCGTCAAAAAGAAGAAGAGTAGGGATGTGCGACTAAACCGCAGATATGAACCAGAGATAGGGGATTTCTCGTTGCGGTTCATAGATACGACCATCACAGACCGCGATTAGTCACCGATTACTAATGGTCGCAGATAAACCAATTTATTTTGTGATGCGGTCAAAATACGAGTGTCCCCCGTCTAAATAGTCCCATCGCTCTCACTCCAACGAACCTCCTGTAAAGGAATACGAGGTTGCTCGGGGAAAAGGTTTGGGAAGGGTGAATGCGTCTAATCCGTTGGTTTCTCATACAGGTCATTTCCTGTGTGAAGTGAAACTAATGGAACAGAGAGACAGACAGATTGAGAGAGACACGAATGCGAGACACGAAGGAAACCCTGATTGAGAACTCCCTAAAACTTCTGGGAGATAATCTCGCGCATACATTCTTCGCGGTCACTATCCGTCCCCACGAAGATTTCCTGCGAGGGTTTCCCCACTACACCAGAACCACAATCACGGAACACATACTCACAAATCTAATCTCCAAGTATGAAGCGCACCTAATCTCGCGTCCTCACAAACCAAGAAACCATCATCTAAAAATCATCTCCCATAATGCTATTGAGACAAAGACGAGGTTTGGTTCCCCAGACCTACCGCACTCTCACGGAATATGGGGGATACACAAATCGCATATGGAGAAATGGAAATCCCAACCATTCCACAACAGGATTTTGGAACTGGGTTCCTTTCAGTATGAGGACCAGACCTACCCTCTTCGTAAGGTCATCCAATCTATCAAACGAGAAACCTTCACCTCAAACCTAATGGAGAAGACCTCACCAGAAGGATGGTTGGATTACGCATACAAATGGTGTGATGACGAAGACCCACAACAAGAATGGTCCTTCATCCACTCACCAGACGACAACAAACAAAATCTAAAAAAGGAGATGTGGGATGAACCGCATACAACGAATAAACAACTTCATAAGGGACTACGACACTCTGTCCCCATACCTACAACAACTCTGTCTTCCAAGTTTGGAACACTACAAACGAAAACTCATCAGGGAATACATCAACGCACATAAACATCCTCTTCCACACGAATACCTGGGGGATTTGTGACCCCATAAATAGTCGTAAGTTTGAGGTTCGTTCTGTCTGTTTGTTCTATTCGTCGTTGGATGTTTCTACCTCATTCCTAAACGAAGGTGTCCTGTGTGGTCCT
>CBFIAF010000004.1:0-16273 GCA_965660545.1 Alphaproteobacteria bacterium
TAAGATCTCTTCCGGCTTACCGCACTTGCCTGCCTTCTTCTCATCCTCCTCTGACGGGATAAATAATATCCCTCTAGCTGGACCAACTTAGGGGGGCTGATCCTGTTTTGGAATTTGCACATTTACCATAAAATGGCAGATAGATGAGGGAGCTAGCCTGGTCATCTGTTGTGATCTCCTGGACCAGCGTCACTTTGCCGGAAACCGCAAAATCGCCCGTGTCGCGAGCGCGATCCATCGCTGTGCGCCGGGCGACCTGGGAATACATATCGTAGCCGAAAGCCTGCCAGTTCTGGGCGTGAAATGGCTGCAAGAAAGTAATGGAAGAATAAAGCTCCCGTGCGCCATCTGGCAGGACTGTAAAATCCGGAAACCCATCCGCATGAACGGATTCCAAGTAGGCGGGCATATCGGCTGGTTGAATGAGCTTAGCGTACCCAACGCCCTGAATGCCGTGATAGCGCTTGTTTAATTCCAGGGACTCGACATGCGCCTTCCATTCACCCCGATCGACAGCAGTCGAGGCAGCGAACAGGCCCAAGCCTCCGCACAAACCTGCGTGTAGGTGGCCAGGCGCTCATTCAGCGATTTCGTACCTTCAGGCTTGCGGCTTTCAACGCTTGCCGTTGCCTGCTGATCGTTAGCGGAACTAATTCCCCTTGAACCCGAAGGCTCAAGCCGAACAGCACGGCAAAGGCACCAAACGCGGTGATCATGGCGCTGCGTTCAGACACACGGAAGCGGGTTTTAGCGGGCCCGTGACAGCACCAGCGGCAAGTCCAGGTTTTCGCTAAGTCATAATTGTTTTCATAGGTCTAGCCTGTGCCTGCTAATTGAACTCAAGCTAACGGTGCCGTTCAGACAGTTACTGGCTTCTTAAAATCGCTCAACGAATAGTCGTTTTAGCAGGGCATTTCAGGGGTATAGACCCTGAGCTGATACTTGGGTCAGCTTATGAACAACAATACGACGAAGCTTCGCAAAATGAGCACAAATCCGCTGACACATTATGCATATGATTTATGCGTTTACTTGGAAAACGCAGCTTCGCTCTAACGCGCTTTGCAGATTTCTTGGCCCATAGAAACATTAAAGGTTGCAGTTCATCGTGATTATTCTGACAAAGTCAAAGGCTGAGGTGCCTGCTGGCGTTTGCTGAATTATTCCGGATATACTTCTTCTAACTTAATTAAGACGGCCTCAAGCAGAGTCGCCGCAATGGAGGAAGCCCAGATGCGTGTTGGAATTCTATTCACCTCACACCCTGATCCTGTAACGGAGGCCTATCCACACCAAGCAATTCATGCCCGGGTCACCCGTGAAATTATGGAAGCTGAGGAACTGGGCTTCGACAGCGTCTGGATTGCAGAGCATCATTTCTCTAACCGCTACGGTATTCTACCAGACCCGTTCAGCTATCTCTCATACCTCGCTGCCAAGACCAGCCGCATCAAGCTTGGTGCAGCTGTGATGGTGGTGCCACTGCATCACCCACTGCGCATTGTCGAGAACGCCGCATTTGTTGATATTTTGAGCGACGGGCGGTTCCAGCTGGGGCTTGGTTCTGGCTACCGGCCCTATGAGTTTGATGGGCTGGGCGTTCCATACGATAAACGCCGGGATATTCAAGCCGAGGCTATTCCGCTCATTCTCGATGGCTTCCACAAGAAGCGGCTTTCTGCACAAGGCGAGCACTTCAACTTCGATATTTCTGGTGAGTTTGAAATCTTCCCGCATCCTATCCAGCAGCCGCATCCACCATTCTATCTAGGCGCAGGTACGGAAGGCTCGATTTTGACAGCGGCTAGAAATGGTTTTGGACTTATGCAATCCTCCCTGCCCAATGCCCGCGTGATCGGCGAACATATTGAAATGTATCGCGCCCATATGGCAGAAGCGCCCGCACCGCTGAACCAGAACCCAGCTTTCGGCGAAGTTGATGTCGTCCGCATGGCCTATGTGGCGCCGACGGATGATAAAGCCCGCGCTGAGAGCGAAGCAGGCATCGCACGCCACATGAAAAGCTTCCTGGCAGGTGGTGCCAAAACCGGCGGTTATCTGGGCGACGTGACAGAGAAGGAGGACGACAGCCAATTTTCCTACGACAACCTGATGGACGGCACGATCCTGCATGGCTCGCCAGATACCGTAATTCGGAAGATTGAGGAATTCCGCGCCGTCGGCACGACATCCATCATGCTGCATTACCCGCCTTACTACGGCTTGGAGAAAACGCTGGATATGCTGCGGCTGTTCGCCAAGGAAGTTCTACCACATGTCCAGGCAATGGATGCGCCAAAGGTTTTGGCAGCAGCAGAGTAGCGCGCCTTGACCTGGGGCGAGATTACAGACGAAGGCCTGGCGGAGGCGGAAGCACTCATCGGCCAGCCACTCCGCCGCACGCGGATGCAATGGATTGAAATGGCGACCCGGGACGCGATCCGCCATTTCGCCTGGGGCATCGGTGACAGCAATCCGCTCTGGCTCGATACGGACTATGCCGCTGCATCACCGCTTGGCGGCATTACCGCACCACCCTGCATGCTCTACGCAGTGGACAGCACTATCGTCGCACCAAAACTACCTGGCGTGCAGTGGGTCTACGCTGGCACAGACTGGACCTGGTACGCCCCCATCCGCGCAGGCGACACGTTCACGGTCGAAGCGGTGCTGACCAAGCAGCAGGAAAAATCCGGGCGGCGGTTCAAGCGTTGGGTGCTGCAAACCGGCGAAGTCCGATACCTGAATCAGCACGGTCGCTTAGTTGCGACGGCAGAAGGCCACTGTGCCCGAACGCCTCGCCGCACCCATAATGCAGAAGATACCAAACCAAAGAGTGATGAGCCTATCGCCGAGCCACAGCGCTACACCCAAGAAGAATTGGCGGACATCGAAAACCAAGTCCTGAACGAACCCCAGCGCGGCGCTGAACCGCTCTATTGGGACGATGTGAGCATTGGCGATGAAATCCCGCCCGTCGTCAAAGGCCCGCTTTCGGTTATCGATATTCTGGCCTGGTATTCCGCGACCCAAGGCGCGCTGCATTATGGCGGCGCGCACGGAGATGCGATCCGTTATCGCAGGCGCCATGACGACTATCACATCAACCCAAAGACTGGCGCTAAGGACGCCGCTGGGCGCGGCCACCTGGAAGCGCAAACAGGCCGGGATGTTGGCATGGATGGTGCCTATGATGTTGGCCCGCAGCGGATATCCTGGGCGCAGCATATGCTGAACAATTGGGCCGGAGATCACGGCTTCCTGCATAAACTGAATGTATCTGTCCGGCGGCCAAATCTGGTTGGCGACACAATCTGGTGGCGGGGAACCGTCACAGGCAAACGGAACGTTGCTGGCGCGAAACTGATTGATATTGCAGTTGAGGCAAAGTGCCAGCGGGACACTCATTCCGCTGGTGGCACAGCAGTCGTTGCCTTGCCCAGCCGCGCGGATGGCCCTGTCACCCTGCCATTGGTGCCATGATCGCCGCACGCCGTATCCCGAACCCAGCAGGCGGCCTAATCCGCGTCACCGGTGGCAATCGTGCAGCGCGCTACGCCGGGTATTGGCTAGAATTGCTGGGGGAGGACGTAACGGACGATCCATCCGCACCCATCGCCATTACAGGCGAAGATGATGTTGACGCCCCTTGCGTTATCCGGCTTTGGGATAACCAAGTCGACATGTCGGGCGATGGCATCTTCGCCTCGGCACTGTCCGGAGCTGCAACTGTCATTGGCCGGGCTGACGGACCCGCAATTCCCCTTCCCGCTGACATGCCAGAGAAATGGTGCGGTGCGCACGGTGTAATCCTGGCGTTGGCGGAAGCTTGGCGATTGCGACGGGGTGCAACATGCCCGGTTCGCTATGACGTATCGGCAGCAGATATCCTACGTGCTTTCTCCCTACAAAATTCCGGCGGCCCGAAGGAGATGCAATATCTCTGGCGACGGAACGGGCGGCTCTGCATAGATCATGGCGGCATTTTCCCCATGGGCTTTTTCGCCTGCCAGGATGGTCACGTCGCCATCCTTGGCCGTTCAAAGCGTGACTGGCGCCAAATCCGTACCGCCATTGGCGATCCTGAATGGGCAGAGGCTGAGCAATTCCAGAACCCATTCCTGGTAGCCCGCGATAGCGCCGACGCTGACAGGATGCTTGAAGAGACCCTAAGCCAATTCACCCGGGATGCATTGCTTGCGCGCGGTCTTGAACATGGCGCTGTCATCGCACCCGTCTATTCGCAAGCTGAAGCGGCCGCGCGCGACGTATTCCGCCAAGACTTCATCGTCGAAGGTACTGGTCCCGCGATGCCGTTTCTGGGGACAGAAACGCCGGGGCCAACAAAGCCTAGACCTAACGCCGACCGACCAGTTCCAGATATGCCACTCGCCGGACTGCGTGTGCTGGAGCTCGCTTGGGTCTGGTCCGGCCCGATGGTTGGCCAGATGTTGGCGGACCTCGGTGCAGAGGTCATTAAGGTGGAGGCACCGGGTCGGTTTGACCTGTACCGCACACGTGGCCTTGAAGCCGAACGCGGTAAAATGGATGAGAAAGCGCGGATCGAATCATCTCTCTATTTTCACAGCCTGAACCGCAACAAGATCGGGCTGGCGTTGGATTTGAAAACTGAAACCGATCTCGATCTGGCAAAGCAGGTCGCCGCCAAGTCAGATATTCTGCTGGAGAATTTTACGGTTGGCACGATGGAGCGCTTGGGCCTCGGTGCAGAAACGCTCGCAACGCTTAACCCTAGCCTTGTGCAGCTATCACTCAGTGGACCGGGACGCGGCTCCGCAGTTGAGAAGCTGAGGTCTTATGGCTTGGTGCTCAGCGCTCTTGGCGGTGCAGAACACCTCATCCGCGATGGCGACGAATTCTTAGGTTCACCCACATTCAGCATCAGTGACCCGAATGCCGCCGTGTTCGCGGCCATGGCAAGTCTCGCAGCGGCGCTCCGCGCAGACACTAGCGGCGCAGGCCATGCCATCGATGTCTCCCAGATTGAAGCAGGAGCGACATTGGCCGGAGCGCCTGTCGTGGGTGATGCTGTCTCAACAATCGTCGAAAAAGATGGCTTATCGGTTGCCGTATCAGCAAGCAGCGATACGAAAGCACCTGTGCTGCAGCTTGAAGACACCGACGCTGCCCCAGCCTTTGCCGATTGCGATGGATGGCTGCCTGCCTCCCATCCCTTCACCGGCCATGAAGCGCTGGTCGCAGCCCCTTGGCGCGTCAATGGTGAGCGCCCGCGCTTACGAAAAGCCGCACCAATCCTGGGCGAAGGTGATGACTACGTGCTGCGGCATGTGCTGGGGTTGGATGATGCGGCTATTGCCGACGTTCAAACCAAACGGCGCTGACGCGTAGGTCGCCTCATCCATCAAAGTCGATATAGCCGCCGCCGCGTTCGATGTGCAGCGCCACCCAGGGCATCATCCAGGCGCATAGGCTGTCGTGATCGCCATCTGCGCTCCAGGCGATGCCGTCTGGTCCTGCGGTCTGCATATCAGGATCGGTCGTGAACGCGCCTTTGAGAACGAAATCCTGATCGCCGCCATCAATTTCAAGGTCAAGATATCGGTACGGCGCGCCGGATTGGCCTTGATAGTCCCGAATACGCATGGCGACGGATGCGCCAAAGCGCTCCGTCGTCAGGTCACCTACGCCGCCATTGGCCCGGCGCGCGGCGTCCAGTTCATCCATGAAGCTCAGCCACATATAGCGCAGCGTATCCGCCATATCTTCGAGGCTCGGGCCAGTCTCCTCCGGCATAGGATTTACTCCGCCGCTTGGGGCGCCAGGCCAAGCTCCACCAGAATGCGCGCGCGGTCCTGATCTACATCCGGAGCTGTTAGGCGTTGTAATGGATCGTCGTACCCTGAGAGCTTGACCGGATTGCCAGCAACCTTCATCTTGCCAACCTTCGGATCATCCACCTCAATCACCATCCGGCGCGGCTCGACTTGCGGGTGGGCCATCACTTGGGCAACATCATTGATGCCGCTGGCGGGAATGCCTGCTGGGTCCAGTTCAGACAGCCAATCCGCTGTCGTGCGCGTTTTGAGCACAGCTTCGATTTCAGGCTCAAGCGCTGCCTGATGTTCATTCCGCGTGCGATTGCTTTCGTAGCGCGGGTCGGCCTTCAGGTCTGGCCGTCCGATGATGTCGCAGAAACGGTGGAACATCACATCATTGCCAGCCGCAATGATCATGTGTCCGTCCTGGGTCGTGAACACCTGGAATGGCGTAATAGACGGGTGACGCCCGCCGAGCGGCCCTGGCACTTCACCCGTGGCACCGTAACGCGCGATGGCATTTTCACAGAACGCGATTTGGCAATCCAACATGCCGACATCAATCTTCCGGCCCTCGCCCGTGCGTTCCCGGTCATACAGCGCCGTCGTCATGCCGATGGTGGTGTAAAGGCCAGCGCCGATATCGCCGATGGACATGCCGACCCGCGTTGGCTCACCGCCCGGCTGGCCCGTGATCGACATTATCCCGCCCATCGCTTGCACGACCATATCGTAAGCCGGGCGCTTGGAGTGCGGGCCGGTGTGTCCGAAGCCAGAGCACGCGGCATAAATCAGCTTCGGATATTTGACGTGCAGGTCTTCCCAGCCATAGCCCAGCTTTTCCATGGTGCCAGGGCGGAAGTTCTCCACGACCACGTCAGCGATAGACAGCAGCTTCTCAAACGCTTCCCGGTCCGCATCGTCCTTCAAGTTCAGGGCGATGGATTCCTTGCCCCGGTTCACCGAGACGAAATAGGTGGATTTGCCATTGACGAACGGGCCGTATTCGCGCGCATCGTCCCCCTTGCCTGGCGTTTCGACCTTGATCACACGCGCGCCAAGGTCTGACAGGATCATGGTGGAGAACGGGCCCGCGAGCACGCGGGTCAGGTCAATTACGGTGATGCCGTTAAATGGGCCGGGCACAGGCATGGGGGTAGCTCCTTCAGCGAAATCGGCTAGGCTGTTTTGAAAATGAAATTAGAGAGTAAATCGCGATGCAGCCGACGTCACGTAATTTTCCAGTCGCACGTAGTTTTCAAAGCCTTGGTCCCGAAGGATTTCACAAAGTCGCCTATACCGAATGGGGCGCGGAGGATGCAGGGCGCACTGCGCTGATGGTTCACGGGCTGACACGGAATGGCCGGGACTTCGATGACCTAGCCAAAGCTATGGCTTCCAAGGGCTGGCACGTTGCTGCTGTTGATGTCGTCGGGCGCGGCGATAGTGAGTGGCTGGTGGCGAAAGAAGGCTATGACTTCGCCACATATGTCGCAGACATGATCCAGCTTATCGCTCGGCTGGGTGCTGACAAAGTCGACTGGATCGGCACCAGCATGGGCGGCGTGATGGGCCAGATGGCCGCCGCAGCCCCCGGCACGCCGATCAATAAGCTGGTGCTGAACGATATCGGCCCGTTCCTGGACAAAGCCGGCCTCGCCCGCATCAAGGGCTATGTCGGCCAGGACCCAAGCTTTGCTTCATATGAGGAAGCCGAGGCCGCAGTAAACGCCGTCACTGGCGCATTCGGGCCGATGGATGCAGCGCAGCGCAAGCGGTTCTGCGCGGCCAGCCTGCGCGAGCGCAGCGACGGTACGGTGACGCTGAACTACGATCCCAAAGTCGCCTGGCAGTTCCATGAGAACGAGCCGGAGGATGTGGACATGCGGCCCCTCTGGAACCTGATCACCACGCCAACGCTTGTCATGCGCGGCGCCATGTCGGATCTGCTTTCATCGGAAACCGCGGCCTACATGCAGGCCAATGGCCCGAAGGCGGAGCTGTATGAGGTGCCGGATGTGGGCCACGCCCCCGCCCTCATGAGTGACGCCGAAATCAACCGCATTATTTCATTCCTGGAAGCCTGATCCCATGACAGCTTATACGGATAAATCATTTACCGCCCTTGCCGGCGCCAGTTACATCAACATCGCCTATCGGGAATGGGGGGATACCGGCAATCCGAAGGTCGCCGTCTGTTGCCACGGCCTATCCCGCAACCGCAAAGACTTTGACGATCTGGCGTCGGAATTAGCCAAAGACTGGCGCGTCTTCAGCGTCGATATGCCAGGGCGCGCCGATAGTGATTGGCTGGATGATAAATCCCAATACGGCTACCCGCTGTATGAAACCGTCTGCGCAAGCATGATCGCCCGCACGGGTGCGGATAAAGTCACGTGGATCGGCACCAGCATGGGCGGCATTCTGGGGATGCGGCTGGCGGGCAAGCGCGGATCGCCGATTGAGCGGTTGGTGCTGAATGATATCGGCCCCTTCATCCCCGCCAGCGGGCGACGCGACAACCAAGCCAATTTCGGCACGGACCCGCGCTACCCCAGCGAAGCTGAAGCCATCGCCTATATCAAAGAAACCCGCAGCGCCTTCGGTCCCTTCTCAGACAAGGACTGGGACAAGTTTGGCCGCGACAGCCTCCGCCAGTTGCCAGACGGCCAATGGACCCTCCACTACGACCCCAACCTCGCCTCCAACGCACCGATCACGGATACGGACATGTGGGACCTCTGGCCCGCTATCACGCAGCCGACGCTGACGTTATGGGGCGTTGAATCGAAACTGCTGGAAGCCGCTACGGTGGACCGCATGGCCAAAACGGGGCCGATGACGGAGGTTTTTGCGGTTCCGGGCGTTGGCCATTGTCCTGGCTTGACGCGCGACGACCAGATTGCGGCCATTCGGGACTTTATTGCTAAGTAGGTGAGGTTGGTTTTGCAGCAGACGCCCCCCTCACCCCGCCTCGCGATAAAACAAAGTAACCGCCCCCAACGCATTCTCCTCGCCCCCCCAACGGGGGGAAAGGGGCAGGGTGAGGGGGCGCTCGCAGAATAGGAACCACCCGCCATGCCCCAAGCGCCAGTAAAATTTGGCTACCTCCTTCCCACGCGGGAACGGATTATGGCGGGGGAGCATGAAACGCGGTCCGTCCTCACCCTGGCGCGGGAGGCGGAGGCGATGGGGTTTGATAGCCTTTGGATCGGCGATAGTGTCACCGCCAAACCGCGCCATGATGCACTGTCTATGCTGGCCGCCGTCGCTGCCGTGACAGAGCGGGTGGAGATTGGCACGGCTGTACTGCTGCCCATGCTCCGCAACCCCGTCCTATTGGCGCAGCAGGCCGCGACGGTGGACCGGATCAGTGAGGGCCGGTTAATCCTGGGGCTTGGTACGGCCAGGGATGTCCCCGCCATCCACCGGGAGTTCGAGGCCGCATCCGTCCCCTTCGAAAAGCGCATTGGGCGGATGCTGGAGGGGGTTCGGTATATGCGCGCCCTTTGGCAAGGCGGCCCGCTCAATTGGCCACCAGAAGGCAGAGATACCAGTGATGGGGACGCCCGTGATAGCGATGGCCACTGGCAGGCAGAGGGTATTGAGATCGCCCCCCTGCCCGAGATAACGCCAGCCCGGCCATCCGGCCCACCCATTTGGGGAGGCGGCGCTGCAGACGGCGCCCTCAAACGCGCCGGGCGGTATTTTGACGGCTGGTTCCCCTCCGGCCCGTCAGACCCAGAGGTCTACGGCCAGAACTGGGCGCGCGTGCAGGCCTATGCGGCAGATGCCGGGCGCGACCCAGCGGCCATCACACCCGCCATGTACCTAACCCTCGCCATAGACGAAAACGCGGCCCGCGCAGAGACCGCCCTCAACACCTACCTTGAGGCCTACTACAACCAACCCGCCGCACATTTACGAGCCCACCAAGCCACCTTCGCCGGAACACCAGAAGCGGCAGCAGATTGGGTACGGGAGTTTGTGGGTGCGGGGGCGCGGCACCTGTGCTTGCGGCCTGTTGGGGAGGCGGTGGAGCAGATGGGGCGGATAATCTTAAATTAATCCGAAAAAAATTAGATCAAAACTTCTTGAGTCAAGAGGACGAACCTGCTTCGATCGGTTGTATTATTTTTCTTATGTAACAATTATACGGTGCGTAAAGTGACAAAATTATATGAAACCTTCATGGATACGCGAACTTTATCACAAACCCAAGCTGAGCTGACGGAATCGGTCTTAAGACTTCCGTATAAAGTACAAAGTCCTGCAATCGCAGTTCACATTCCGTTTTTTTGCCGAAGTGACGAAGACCAGTTTTTTGAGCATCTACGGTCCAAATTTATCAAGGAATATGAGATTGAAACAGCTAAAATCATTAAATCGGACAAATTGTAGATCACATTATATTTGGGACAACTTTAAAAAATACCATACAATAACTGAGAATTTTTTTTGATAATACTGATGTTAATTCACAAATTATTGATAATAATATAATTATATTTTTATACGATCACTTAAAATCAGTCTTTATAAAATTATATTTCGAATTATCTGCATTTTATTGCAACGAATGTATAACAACATTACTAAATCTATCAACACATGGTACGTTATTGTACGATAAATGCAAAATTTTACTGAATATACGCATCCAGCAAATTTCTACCGATCACATAAATCCGTTAAAATCAGCGTTTAATCAGATTTTTTCTCTTTTTATTGTTTGGTTAAAATTAAGGTAACAGAGGTTTTGCCTGCCCGATATAGGAATGGGCTGAAGCAGCCCTTCCATCGTCGACTAGCTTTGAACGGTATGTTACGCGCCGCGTTTCGGCTTTCGATGAAGCGCCGGATGGCATTGGCGTCATACGCTTTGTCGGCCATGACCATGGCTCCGACCTAAAGGTTTCCAAGTAACACAGCCGCCTGCGGCGTGTTGGCGGCGTTCCCTCCCGTTAGCAGGAAGGCGATAAGCCTGCCTGCGCCATCGCTCAGAGCGTGGATTTTGGTGTTCCGCCCACCCCGGCTGACGCCGATTGCTTGGGCCAACGCCCCCCTTTTCCGCCAGCAGCGGAGCGATGCGCTTTCACGTGCGTACTATCGAGCAAGACCTCCGCTGGAGGACCGCCAGCAGCAGCAAGCGCCGTAAAAGCGTTATCCCAAATGCCCTTCGCCCGCCAGCTTACAAACCGATTGTAGAGCGTTTTATGAGGCCCGTAGTTCGCCGACGCATCTTTCCATCGACACCCAGACTTCACACCTGAACGATGCCGCTGATCACCCGTCGATCATCAACCCGCGGAACGCCACGCGTATCCGCCGGAAGGAAAGGCTCAAGGTGTTAAAATTGCTTGGCCGTTAGCCAAAACCCATCGCGCATCACATTCTCCCAATGTCTGGAGAAGTGAATCAGATTGCAGCAAAACTGGGAATCCCTTTACTGGGTCCTAACTTTAGAAACATCTGAAAAAACCGCAGACCTATTGCGCAAAGCAGCTATGTTTGTTGATTTTAAATTACTTTAGTATTTATCTGAAAATTCGGAAAAAGCCCGTCTTTAAAGCTATCAAAGAAAAATTTACCTTTAATTTTCGGTTTTTTTATAATTATTTGCGCGTATTATCTTATAGTAATTGAATCATACTATATTAATAAGTTTGCATAATTTTAATTTTATATCTATTTTCTTATTAACTTTGAATACAATATGGGCAAAAATCCTAGAAATATTTGACTGAAACTATCGTATTTTTAGATCGATAATAAAATAAAGCCTCGAAAATTTGTAATTTTAGCCTGTTGGGTTTATCGATTTTATTTGGCGCTTGGCATAAGTAATTTTACAAATTACTTATTTCAAAAAAGTCCTTACATGCCTAACCGCCAGCGGGATATGCGCGTCCGGCTGTCTCCATGGATACAGGCTCACCTGCGCTTTCGGCGCTAGGAGGGCTGATTCCATGGCGGGGGCGAACGGGTGGGCAGGGACGTCGTCTGGCATGATGAGGATGGGGGTTTGGCAATTGGCCACGAAATCTCTGCCTACGGTGAAGACGAAATCGGCGCGGTTTGTGTACATGTTGTGGAGATAGACCTCGACGTTTGCTTGGTTTACGTCCGGGCGGCTTTCCAGGAACTTGGGCGCCCAGCCTTTGATATTGCTCTGGAAAAATAGATCAGGCATTTCCGGGCGATAGCCTGAGGGGTGGACCAGCACGGCAGCGTTCACACGGTCCCCCGCGCGGCGGAGGAGGTTCCAGATCAACGGTCCGCCGATGCAGAAGCCGACCACATCAAATTTCTCAATGCCCAGATGGTCCATCAGCGCCAGGTGATCGTCTGTGATGGCGTCCCACGGGTTGTCTACGGCCAGGGGGCCTGTCGTGCCGCCACCATTGGCGTTACGAATATCAATGGCGATGCAGCGGCGCATGTCTGCCAGTTCTTTCAGCGGATTGAAGGAGCAGGGGCCGTCCAGCATTTCCACTGTCGCATTCAGCCCACCGCCCGGAATAACCAGTACTGGCGGCCCTTCGCCCGCTTCTTCATAACGGATGGTGACGTCGCCTGCTTGAAACATTGGCATATCTAGCACTTCCCCATAGGTGTTGAACGGTATTAGAGACCGAGTTCGCCCAATTTATCGATGCGACTTGGCCGGGCCTGTTGCGATACGGTGTGCGTAATCCGCCGGCAGAGTATCCTGTTCATCAAACGCTTCGGCGCGGGCGATTAGGGCGTCGGCATCCTCCAGCGCCAGGGCCTGCGTGATGGCGCTGGTGAGCCGGGGAACGCCGTACCGCAGATTGCCGCTCTCCCCCAATATCCGCCCCATGCTGACAACCGCCGGGCCAGCAAACAATCGCAGCCGCTGTAGCCAAGGCGCTTGGCCGGGCTGGGCTTCCTGGAACGCAAAACCGGTCGTGAGATAGGGAAAGTCACTAAGCCGCGCGTTCTCAGCACCGGGGGGCGGGGTGAAGCGGTCCCGCCAGCGGGCCATCGCTGGGAACACGGCAGCAAGTTCAGACCGCGCCGCCGGGTCTATCCGATAGCCAATGGCGGCCAGAGCGAAATCATACCGCCGCTCCTCACCCGCCGCCTGGATGATGAGACTGCCAGCGTCCTCCCGCACATCCTGCCAGGGCGCGTTCATGTGCATGGTGAAATTCGGCCAACGGCAAGCCCGCGTGACCGTCGGACCCGTTGGCGGTGCGGCCTGCCCCTGGGTGTGGAGCGCCAAGCGCCAGCGCCGCGCATCATCCAATTCCGCCCAGTGCGCGACAAGGCCGTAATCCGCCACGCCCTTCATGCGGTTGATGGCGTTGAGTTCCTTGTGGCGGCAGTAAAGATCAACTGCAGCCGCCCCCGCCTCCAGCGCTTCCGCCGCATTATCAAAGGCGGATGATGCGGCGCCCAGCACCGCCACACGCTTGCCCTTAAGGACCGCGAAATCAATCGCTTCCGATGTCGTTGCCCAGAGGCTGCGGGAGATATTTGCGAGCATGTCAGGCGTTGCCGCACCACCAAGCGCCGCCATCCCCGTCGCCAAAACCACCTGCCGGGTGCGGATTTGACTGCCATCTGCGAACGTGGCC
Organism: Alphaproteobacteria bacterium; assembly: GCA_965660545.1. Lineage (GTDB taxonomy): Bacteria > Pseudomonadota > Alphaproteobacteria > Bin95 > Bin95 > VMCJ01. The sequence continues at coordinate 13,403 of CBFIAF010000004.1, forward strand.
GTGATGCTTTGGACGTCACCGTTTAGGTTCGTCATTTGGCGTTCAGACTCAACCACAATGCCCGTCGCCGTGCGGAACCAATCCAGATAGTTCGCCCAATGGCCGGTTGGGATTAGCCCAAGCGCATCGTGATCCGCCTGGCCATAGCAGGCGGCGTGCCAGCTTTGGTATGTGAGGTCCGCCAGCCCAAGCTCTGGCCCCGGCGCATGCTTCGGCGAGCGGAGTGTCGGCATCCGCGCAAACGTGCGCCATGGCCCCTCCGCCCCCACAGCATCAGCGCTGACAACGCGGATATTGCCGACGCCAGCCCGCAGCAGCCCAAACGCAGCCGCCAGCCCAGACTGCCCGGCACCGACGATCAACACATCTGTATCGATGCCTGGCGGTGTTTGCGGCCAGGGCTTCAGCGGCTCGCCCAGCTTGCGGAGGCTGTTACGAACGTTAGCTGTGAGGATGGTCAAGGCCGTGGGGGGATAGTTCATCGTGCGGGCAGCGCTTCCATCCTGCGATAGCCAAGAATGGTCTGAAGGGCTTGGCAGTTACAATTAGTCATTCACCGGTGACCGCTCTTGTAGGAGACGCCGCCTGTCTCGGGCACCATGAGTGATCATATGCAAGATAACCACCTGCTCCTGGTCGACCACACGGTACACAGCAACATACTGGCCGAATGTTACATATATGTCAGCACCAATACGAACGCCGCCATTGGGCTGTGCTCAAAAGCTGAAAAATACGCGACTGCAAATCATCAACGAAGCTATGGGCGCGTTCAGGAACATCCGCCGCGATAAAATCCACTATATCAAACAGATCATTGATAGCGTTGGGCGTTACGACGACTTGCAACGAGGGCACTGGACTATGCGCCCTCATATTTCCGCCGGACCCTTTCGCGCAGCTTGTCGAAGTATTTATCATCCGCGGCCACATAGTCGCCACGTTCATAAGCGGCCATGGACTCTTCAACGTGCTTTGTCACTTTTGCCTCGAAGTCAGAGGCCATTCGCTCCTTTAAGGCGTCAGCTATGCCGTCTTCGGCGGTGGCATACTGGCCGGAGGAGATTTGGTCCTTAATGAAGGCCTCATATTCCGGCGGGAGAGAGATATGCATGGCGATCTCCATACGAGCGTAGATGCGAAGTTAGATAGCAGCACATCCGGCAAGGAAGCTCACGACATCTGTCGGTCACTTTCGTGTCGTCAGCTGCGTAATATATGCGGCGGCGCGTTCGGCTTTAGCTTCGTCTTTAAACCCAGGAAATTTCATGTTCGTTCCTGTTGCATAGGCTTGAGGGTCATTTAAGAAAGCCGCCAAACGCTCTTCGGTCCATTCGCCGCCAAGTGCCGTTAAGGCACCGGAATATTTATATCCAGGGGCGCTTGCAACGGGCCGTCCGATAACGCCGACCAGATGCGGTCCAAACTTTCGCTTCTCGCGACGGAAGTCATGGCAGGCCTTGCAAGGTTTGATGAGCGCCCGGTTTTCGCGCCGTGTTTGGCGGTCTTCGGCCCCTGCAGGCGCTGCCGCGCTCATTAAGGCTGCAGACATTGCGCCCGCAAGAATTGACAGTACGCCCGGTTTCATCACCACTGCTCCAACAAAATACGGCAGAGGGCCTCTGGCTCTGTCACCATGGCGTCATGGCCGGTTTCCATTTCCATGGCGTTCCATCCGGCAGCGACGGCTGCATCGTAGAATTGGCGCATATAAGGCAATGGCGGATTTGTGCAGAGGATATGAAGCCGCTTGGCGACCCTGGCGGCTGGCGGGTCAGAAAGAGTGATCTTTTGGGTGAACGTGGCGAAGGGCTGGGGCGTGCATTTGCTATCGACCCAGGCTTGGTCCGCTTTATCTGTCACGCCATAATATTCGGCAGAATTGGCAGGCAGCGTCCAACCGTTGCTGGATGCGGCCCGGTCAATCATCCCTTGGCCTCGCTCTGGTGGTTGCACGTCTAAAATGGATTGGCCGGATATTGGCACTACAGCGTCCAAGTAGACAATTGACCCAATGCGGTCGGCCACCCGGTCCGCGACGCCAGTGACGACGCACCCGCCGTACGAGTGTCCGACCAGCATCACATCCCGCAAGTTTTCCCATTCCAAAACGCTCATGACATCCTGAATATGGGTGCTGAGATTGACCTCCGGCGTCAGCAGATGCAGCCGCTCGCCAAGGCCAGTTAATGTCGGCGTGAAGACGGTGTGACCCGCAGCGCGCAGAATGTCTGCGACAGGGCGCCAGCACCAGCCGCCATGAAAAGCGCCATGTACCAGCACGAAGGTTTTGGGATTGCTGTTTTCAGGCTGGCTCATAAGCGCTTCGCTCCGTTGCACTAATCGGCAGATATGGGGATGATCTTAAACAACTCATTGCATGCGTGACATCCGTTACGAAAATCCATGCTTTCCAGCAGGCGGAAAGCAATCTCAAGCCTATCGCTTCGCAGCGAGAGGCTGTTATCGTGTAGTCGGACATGAACAATTAGGGGGCGGGCGCATTCAAGCCCGGCGGGAATACATGGGGAAAAAATATAGCCGCGAACACTCGGCCATGGATTTGGAAGCGCTGCGCATGCACGCAGCCTACCCGCCTGGCAAAGTAGCGCTTGCGCCGACCAAACCCGTTACCACGCAATATCAGCTCAGCCTGGCCTATTCGCCTGGTGTGGCCGCGCCCTGCCTGGAAATTGCGGATAACGAAGACGCCGCCTATGATTATACGGCGAAGGGCAACACTGTCGCCGTCATCTCCAACGGCTCTGCCGTTCTTGGTCTCGGGGATTTGGGTGGTCTTGGCTCAAAGCCAGTGATGGAAGGCAAGGCGGTTCTGTTCAAACGCTTTGCAGACATTGACGGCGTCGATAT
>CBFIAF010000004.1:16373-178297 GCA_965660545.1 Alphaproteobacteria bacterium
AGTGCGTCAAAATCATGTCCAAGACATGGGGCGGCATCAATCTGGAAGACATCAAGGCGCCAGAATGCTTCATCATTGAGCAGCGCCTGCGTGAAATCTGCGACGTGCCTGTGTTCCATGATGACCAGCACGGCACGGCGATCATCGCCGCCGCTGGCCTCGTCAATGCATTGATGATGACCGACCGTAAGCTTGAAGATGTCAAAATCGTCGTAAACGGCGCGGGTGCTGCCGCGATTTCCTGCGTTGAATTGATCAAGCGTTTCGGTGCCAAGAACGAAAACGTCACGCTCTGCGATAGCCGCGGTGCCATCTACAAAGGCCGCGAAGACGGCATGAACCAATGGAAGTCCGGCCACGCTGTTGAGACAGATGCCCGGTCCTTGGCCGATGCGGTCAATGGCGCAGATGTGTTCCTTGGCGTTTCCGTCCGTGACTCCCTGACGCCTGAAATGCTGCTCAGCATGGGGCCGAACCCGGTCGTATTCGCGCTCGCCAACCCAAACCCGGAAATTGATCCAGCACTCGCCCTGGCGACCCGTGATGACGTCATTATCGCAACGGGCCGTTCGGATTACCCCAACCAGGTGAACAACGTGCTTGGCTTTCCATATTTGTTCCGTGGCGCGCTTGATGTGCGTGCTCGCGCGATCAACGACGAAATGAAGCTTGCAGCCGCTGAAGCGCTTGCAGAACTCGCCCGCGAAGATGTGCCTGATGAAGTGGCTGAAGCCTATCAGGGCCGGCGCCTTGCTTTCGGGCCAGAATACATCATCCCAACGCCATTCGATCCGCGCTTGATCACGGCAATCCCCATCGCGGTTGCTAAAGCCGCTGTCGCAACGGGCGTCGCGCGTAAGCCGATTGAAGATTGGGAAGCCTATCGCCGTGAGTTGGCAGCACGTCTTGATCCGACATTAGCTTCCATGTCTCGCGTGTTCTCCATCGTCAAATCCAACCCCAAGCGTGTTGTGTTCGCGGAAGGCGAGGAAGAGCGCACGATCCGCGCGGCAATCGCGTTCAAGGATCAGGGTCTTGGCATACCAATCCTGATTGGTCGCGAAGAAACCGTCCGTGCCGCAATGAAAACCGCAGGTCGGGAAGATCCGGATATTGAGGTGCATAACGCAGCCGTATCCGCGCACAACCCGGCCTATACCGAATACCTCTACAATCGGATGCGCCGTAAAGGCATGCTGGAGCGGGATTGCCAACGTTTGGTGAACCAGAACCGCAACACATTCGCAGCCTGCATGGTCGCCACCGGTGACGCAGATGCGATGGTTACCGGCCTGACCCGCAGCTTCTCCGTCTGCTTCGAAGAAGTCACTAACGTGCTCGGCGTCAAAGAAGGCGATATCGCCATGGGCCTGACCACGGTTATTGCCCGTGACCGGACCGTGTTGATGGCTGATACCCACGTGCATGAAGTGCCGACGCCGGAAGAAATGGCGGATATCGCCTGCACTGCCGCCGCCGCTGCTAAACGCATGGGCTATGAACCACGGGTGGCGTTCCTGTCCTACTCCAACTTCGGCAACCCAGGCTGGCCGTCAGGCCAACGCGTGCGGGAAGCCGTGGAGATCTTGGACGGTCGCAAGGTCGACTTTGAATATGAAGGCGACATGACCGTTGACGTTGCAATGAGCAACGAGATCCGGGAGCGGCTCTATCCGTTTGCGCGTCTGACGGGCCCGGCCAATGTGCTGGTAATGCCAGCGCTTCAGTCCGGCAATATCTCAGCGAAACTGCTGCGATATCTTGGCGGTGCCAGCGTTATCGGCCCGTCCTTGCTCGGCCTTGAGAAGTCCGCGCAGATCGTGCCCATGGGCGCTACCGTGTCTGAAGTAGTAAACTTGGCGGCTCTCGCTGCCCATGCAACTATCGACTAACTGAACCGAACAGCCGCCGCCATTATGCCAGCTCGTCACGTCAATGCCTGAAGCCGATCGGTCCCATGTCATTGGCCTGACGCTGGCGGCGGCGGCCTCCGGGCTCTTCGTCTCAGCTGGTGCATTGGCGTTTGGCGCCTTTACACTTTGGCAGGCGGCGTTGGCGGCAGGTGCCGCAATCATCCTTGGACTGATTACCACTCTACCTTGGGCTAGGGATGCATCAGCCCTCAGGGCTCGCTCCCGTGCAATCGGTGAAGGGGACGCCTCTCCCCTGCCCGCCGCACGACGAACATTCCTTGGCGGCGACCTGGCCCGTGCGCTCATCGAAAGCCAACGCCGGGTCAACAGATCGCTCCAGGCGCTCGAAGAACGCTCCGTTACAGTCGAGCGTGTGCTTGACGCCGTGCCAGAGCCCTTATTCGTCGTAGATATCCGCCAAGACGTGACCCATGCCAATGAAGCTGCCGAAGCATTAGTCGGCCCAAGCATTGTTGGCCGCACACTGGCGGAGGCCTTCCGGCAGCCTGAATTGCTGGATAGCGTGGAAACCGTACTCAGCGGCGCAGCGCCCGAAGCGTCTGTCGATTTCGAAGCCGGGTCTGCCCAAGGCCGATCTTACCGCGCGATCATCGGACGGCTGGAGCGCGTTGGCGGTGGTGGTGAAGCTGCTGTAATGACCCTGCACGACCTAACCGCAATCCGCAGGTTGGATGCGCTCCGGGCCGATTTCGTCGCCAATGCCAGCCATGAATTACGCACACCGCTGGCCAGCCTCGTTGGTTTCATTGAAACGCTTGAAGGCCCTGCAAAAAACGATCCTGAGGCGCAGGCCAAATTCCTCGGTATCATGCGTGAACAAACCAACCGAATGACACGATTGGTGCAAGACCTGCTCTCGCTCTCCCGGATTGAGCTTGATGAACACGCCCCACCCGGGCGCACCGATGACCTAGAAAGCCTGGTCATCGCGACCGTGGCGCAGCTTCGGCCTGTCGCCGCCGCCCGGCCCGCCACGCTCGAATTCTCCTGTGCGACACCTCTCCCTGCAGTCATGGGCGAGCCTGACCTGTTGCAGCAGGTATTCCAGAACCTGATTGAAAATGGCGTGAAATACGGCAAGAGCGGCGGTGTTGTTACTGTTACCGCAGCCGCAACACCTGATGGCGCACGCATCACGATCACGGACCAGGGCGAAGGCATCCCAGCAGCCCATATCCCGCGCCTAACGGAACGGTTCTACCGGGTGGATGTCGCCCGGTCTCGCGATATGGGCGGCACGGGCCTCGGCCTCGCCATTGTGAAGCACATTTTGAACCGCTGCGGGGGCGAGCTTTCGATTACCAGTAAAGCTGGCGAGGGCAGCAATTTCACCGTCTGGCTGCCGCCACCAATTGACAGCTGATCATCGACGCGGCGCATGTGATGCTGTAGCTTCGCCGTTCGATATTTGAAGGCGGGGCAGTATGGCGGCAGAGACAGACAAGCCAGAAAAGACGATGGACGTATCCGTGTGGCGCGGCGGGCCAGATGGCGGTGCCTTTGAGAGTTTCAAAGCACCGCAACAGGAAAGTCAAACGATCCTGGATGTCGTAACGTATATTCAGCAATACGAAGACCCGTCCCTGGCATATCGCTTCGCCTGCCGCGTTGGTATGTGCGGGTCTTGCGCCATGATGGTGAATGGGCAGCCGCGTTGGACCTGCCGTACCCATGTGCAGAAAGTCCTAAAAGACAACAAGCTAGAAATCGCGCCACTGCGAAACCTGCCCGTCATCCGTGACCTCGCGACGGATATGACGGTGTTCTTCGACAAATGGGCAGCCGCTGAAGCCTCATTCACGCCGACCGTCACGCGCCATGACCCGATGGTGCCAATCAACCCGGAAGAACCCAAGCGCGTCGCTGCCAGCGAAGCGATTGAGTGCATCAACTGCGCCGTATGCTATGCGGCCTGTGACGCCGTCGCGGGGAATGAGGACTACCTTGGCCCAGCCGCCCTTAACCGCGCCTGGACGCTGGTGAACGATGTGCGCGACGGCGGGCAGAAGTCCCGCCTCGACGCTGTCAGCGCCGCCGGGGGCTGTCACAACTGCCATTCCATGGGGAACTGCGCGCAGTTCTGTCCGAACGAACTCAACCCGACAGTCTCCATCGCCGGTCTCAAGCGCGCGACGGTCAAGGCAGCGCTCGGCTTCGGGAAATAAGCGCATGCTCGATCTTAGGCTTTATATGCTCCAGCGCTTGTCGGCGCTGATCCTGGCACCTCTGGTGATTACCCATATCGGCGTGATGATTTATGCGGTGCAGGGCGGCCTTTCCGCTGCTGAAGTACTCGGCCGTACCCAAGGCTCTATCCCGTGGATGTTGTTCTACGGGCTTTTCGTGGCTGCAGTCTCCGTTCACGCCGCGATTGGAGTGCGCGCGATTGCGGCGGAATGGTTCGGGGTGCGGGGCGCTGCGCTCAGCGGCCTCAGCCTCGCTGTGTTTGCGGTTCTGGGTATTCTTGGCGCGCGGGCCGTGTATGCGGTGACGGCGCTATGATCCGCCCCCATCGCTCCCATCCGCTTTGGTTCGCGTTCCTTCTGCACCGGGTTTCCGGGCTGGCATTGGTGCTGTTCTTGCCGTTGCATTTCTATGTACTGGCGATGGCGCTGACGAGCCCAGAAACGCTCGACGGGTTCCTCGCCTGGACGGATATGACCATTGTGAAGCTGGCGGAATACGGCCTCGTGTTTTTGCTGGCCGCGCATTTCTTCGGCGGGTTGCGCTTGCTGGCGCTAGAATTCCTGCCTTGGTCACCTCGACAGAAAACGTTGGCGGCGGGCGCTGTGGCGCTCGCATTCTTCGTATCAACAACCTTTTTCCTAAGTGCGGTGTAAGCCCATGCAGATCGAACGGCACGATACGGACATCCTGATTATCGGCACCGGCGGCGCTGGCCTATTCGCAGCTCTCCATGCCCAAAAGGCAGCATCGGACGCCAAGATAACGCTGGCGGTTAAAGGCCTGATCGGGAAATGCGGCTGCACGCGAATGGTGCAGGGCGGATACAACGTCGCCCTCAACCCCGGTGATTCCGTTGAGCGGCACTTCATGGACACGATTGAAGGCGGGAAATGGCTGCCCCATCAAGACATGGCGTGGCGCTTGGTCGAAACCGCCGTCACCCGCATCCATGAGCTTGAAAACGAAATAGGCTGCTTCTTTGACCGCAATCCAGACGGCACGCTCCACCAGAAAGCCTTCGCAGGCCAAACCTTTGACCGCACGGCTCATAAAGGCGATCTGACCGGCATTGAGATCATCAGCCGCCTGATGGAACAGGTGATGAAGCAGCCGCTTGATCGGCTGGAAGAACACCGCGCCATCGGCCTGATCCCAGCCAAAAATGGCGAGGGCCTGGCGGGCGTTCTGTTCATCGACATGCGCACTGGCGCGTTCCGCCTTGTCCGTGCCAAAACCGTGTTGATGGCGACAGGCGGCGGGCCAACCATGTATCGCTACCACACGCCGTCTGGTGATAAATCCATGGACGGGTTGGCGATGGCGCTCCGGGCCGGCCTGCCCTTGCGCGATATGGAAATGGTGCAGTTCCACCCGACAGGCCTGCTCGCAGGCGAAGGCACACGGATGACAGGCACTGTGCTGGAAGAAGGCTTGCGGGGCGCTGGCGGGCATCTGCTGAACGGCAGCGAGCACCGCTTCATGTTCGACTATCACGAGGGCGGCGAGCGGGCGACGCGTGATATCGTTAGCCGCGCGATCTATGCCGAAATGCGGAAATCTAACATCACGCCAAACGGCGGCGTTTATATTTCCATGGCTCATCTAGGGCCGGAGAATGTGGCCAAGAAGTTCAACGGCATGGTCAAGCGTTGCGCCGATTGCGGGTTTGATCTGGCCGGCGGCCTCGTCGAAGTGGTGCCAACGGCCCATTACCTCATGGGCGGCGTCGTGGTCGATATCGATACGCGCACCGAAATGCCGGGCCTTTATGTGGCGGGCGAGGATGCAGGCGGCGCTCATGGCTCCAACCGTCTGGGCGGCAACGGTGTTGCGAACTCCACCGTCTACGGCGGCATTGCGGGCGATGTGATGGGTGCTGAAGCGAAAGGCGCCCTCAAGGACATCGACGAGACCGTTCTGGAAGCAGAAATTGCCCGCGCCACGGCGCCGCTCGGCAAGAAGAGCGGTGATATCCACGCCCTTCGCCGCAAGCTAATGGACGTGATGTGGGATGATGTCGGCGTTCTCCGCACCAAAACAGGCATTGAACGCGGCATGGCTGGCCTTGCAGACATCCGCGCAGAGCTTGCAGTAACTGGGATCGACGGCTCCAACCTCGCGTTCAATCTCACATGGCATGATTGGTTGAATGTGCAGAGCCTCGTTGAGATGTCTGAGGTTATCGCTGGCGCCAGCCTCAGTCGCGAGAACTCCCGCGGTGCCCATTACCGCGAAGATTTCACGGATACGGGCGGTCTGGATACATCCTATTTCACCGTCGCTAGGCAGACCGATGCTGGCTTGACCGTTGAGCGCCAGCCCGTCGAATTCACAATCGTCCGCCCCGGCCAAACGATCCTGAAAGAACCGCAGGAGGCAGCCCATTGATCTCTATCGATTTGATCCGGTCCACCGCTGAGGACCTGATGGCCAAAGCCGCCATCGAAATTCCAGACGACTACTTGACCGGCCTCAAGGAAACAGCGGATGCGGAGGATGGCGATCTCTCATCCTTCGTGCTTCAGGCCATGCTCGAAAATTATGAGGCCGCCAAGGAAGACCGCCGCGCGATGTGCGGTGATACCGGCTGCCCGCGCTGGTACGTCAAAATGGGAAACGAAGCCCAGATTGAGGGCGGTCCCATCGCGTTAGAAGAAGCCCTGCGCCGCGCCACCGCAGACGCGACGCACAATGTGCCGCTCCGCCCGAACCGAGTGCATCCGCTTTGGCGCACGGACCATGACAACAATGTCGGCATCGGCGCGCCAGAGATTGAGTATGGCTATGAGCCGGGCGGCAATTGGGTTGATCTGACGACCGTCCACAAAGGCGGGCTGTTCGGCACCGATTATCGGATGCTATTCCCGTCAGACGGGATTGAGGGCATCAAGCGCTTCTATCTGGATAGCCTTGTGGCTTTCGGCAAGCGCGGCCTTGCTTGTCAGCCAGCAATCATCGGTATTGGCCTAGGCGGCTCCAAAGACGCCTGCATGGTATTGGGCAAACGCGCTGCTTGCCTCCGCACCGTCGGCGACATGAACCCGGACCCAAAGATTGCAGCGCTTGAGGCAGAGTTCAAAGAGCTTGGCAATTCTATCGGCATGGGTGCCATGGGCTTCGTTGGCAAATCCATGGTCATCGACTGCAATATTGAGGTTGGCTACTGCCATACCGGCGGCATGCAGATGAGCGTCCACGCCTTCTGCCTATCATCCCGCCGCGCCGTTGCCCGCATTCACGCCGATGGCCGCGTCGAGCACAGAACGGACCCTGATTGGTTCACCCCCTATCAACGCCGGGAGACGGTTGGATGGCAGATGCCGGAAAATTCAAGAAAGTCCGCCTAAACACCGAACCGACCCCGGAGGCGCTTGATGCGCTGAACCTGGGCGATGTGGTGTATTTGGACGGCACGGTCTACACCGCCCGTGAGGGCGCATATATGCGCGCTTTGGAAAACAGCGACGGCTTGCCAGTGGACCTGCCAAAGGAAAGCGGTGCCAATTTCCATTGTTCACCCGCAGCCTCCATTAGCGACGATGGCTCGGTCTCCATGGGTGCAGTGACGGCAACAGCATCCTTCCGTTTCAGCAAATGGATCGGCGATTGGCTCACACTGTCTGGTGCCAAATTGATCCTTGGTAAAGGCGGTATGACATCGAAGGACTACAAGCAGCATTTCGTCCCCAATGGCGCAATTTACCTGACGACTGTTGGTTATGGCACTGGCGCGCTGCTGGGCCGGGGCATCATCCGCGTGAAGGATGTGCATTGGCGGAAAGAGCTTGGCTTAGCGCAGGCGATGTGGGTGTTGGAGGTCGAGAACTTCGGGCCATTCATCGTTGAAAGTGATCGCAATGGCGATAGCTTGTTCGAACGTGAAAACGCCAAAATCGCGAAGGGCTTGGACAAGGTCTACGAAGGCACCCGCCCCGCTGTTCTAAAGCGCTTTGGCGAAACCGACGATCGGAGCGATGAACTGATATGAGAGGCGCCGATCTACTCGTCCAAACGCTCACCGCTGCTGGCGTCACACGGATTTTCAGCCTGTCTGGCAACCAGATCATGCCGGTCTATGATGCTTGCCTAGATGCCGGGATCAAGATCACCCATGTCCGCCAAGAGGCGGCTGCCGTGTTCATGGCAGACGCCTGGGCACAGCTGACAGGCAAGCTTGGCGTGGCGCTGGTAACAGCAGCTCCAGGTTTCGCAAACGCTGTCGGCGCGCTTTATACCGCCATGGGGTCCGAGAGCCCTGTATTGCTGCTATCTGGCGACTCGCCCGTATCGCAGGACGGCATGGGCGCTTTTCAGGAATTGGACCAACTCACCGTATCAAGCGCGCTGACGAAGCGCGGGTTCCGACCAATATCGGCTGATGTTATCGGTGAAGAAGCAGCGCTGGCCATCAAAGTGGCGACCTCTGGTCGGCCCGGTCCAGTGCACATGGCCTTGCCGTTTGATGTGCTGAATGCTGATACGGCTGAACCACTTCCGGTACCAGAAGCCTATGCCAGAACCCAGCATCCGTTGTGCGCAAAGTCTGCTGCAAGCATCGCTGAAACCATCGCGGCGGCAGACCGTCCTGTGATCATTACGGGGCCTGCTTTGAACCGTACGCGCGCTGGTGATCTCATAACGGACCTGCAATCCCTGACCGGGGCACCTGTTCTCAGCTTAGAAAGCCCACGCGGCCTTGGTGACCCATCGCTTGGAGACTTAAAGGGCGCATTCGCCAAAGCGGACCTGATTGTCAGCCTCGGCAAAGCAATCGATTTCACCATTGGATTTGGCGGTGCCGCCTTCGAGCCCGCTGCCAAGTGGATGGTCGTGGACGCCGAAGCCGATGCACTGGATCGTGCGCGTAAGAATTTAGGCGATAAGCTCCAATACGCAATCATCGCGGACCCAGATAACGCTGCTGAAACGATCGCCAACCAAACAGGGCACGGTGATCATAGTGACTGGCGCAAAACGGTCGCCGGCCATGTTCAGCACCGCGCATCCGCCAAGCCTGTATCAGGCATCACGGCAGAAGATGTCGCGGCAGCAGTTCAAAAGCATATGGATGCCAGTACAATCGCGATTATTGATGGCGGCGAATGTGGGCAATGGGCGCAGGCTGGGATCAATGCCCCTGCACGGCTTATCAACGGCCCTGCCGGTGCCATCGGCGGATGCCTTTGCTACGCCGTCGCAGCAAAACAAGCGCGTCCAGATGCCCAAGTCATCGCCGTGATGGGTGACGGCACGGCCGGATTTCACTTCGCTGAATTCGAAACCGCTGTCCGTGAAAACATCCCACTCGTCGTTGTCATTGCGAATGACGGGCGCTGGAATGCCGAACATGAAATTCAGCTGCGTGACTATGGCCCAAATCGAATGATCGGCTGCGAATTATCAGACGCGCGCTATGACGAGGCCGTTGCCGGTCTTGGTGGCCATGGCGAATACGTGACGGATAAAGCCGACCTGGACGCCGCAATCGCTCGCGCACTCGCCAGCGGCAAAACGGCTTGCGTGAATGTGCAGATTGAAGGACAACCTGCGCCAAATGCTGGCAGTCACTAGAATAGACAGGTTGTCCACAGGCTGCCGCTGGACGCAACCGAGGCGGCGCCTACATTGGCAATTATGCCGTTAAACATGCGGAAACTGTCAGTCGGGTCTGAAAGTCTGGAAACACTCCAGGCATTCCAGCAACTGCGCCGGGCTGAGCGTAAAGCGCGCGGTGAACCGTCGTTCAGCCGCCATGTGACCCGAATGTGGCCGAAACGCGCTGACGAAATTCTAGAGTCTGGCGGGTCCATGTACTGGATCATCAAGGGCGTTATGCAGGCGCGCCAACCGATTCTCGAATTTGAAGAAGTGCGCCATGAGGACGGCATCCGCCGCTGCGGCATCGTCCTGGCCCCTGAATTGATACCAGTAGCGGCTCGTCAGATGCGTCCTTTCCAAGGTTGGCGCTATTTTGAACAGCGCGATGTACCGCCTGATCTCACCGACGTTTCAGGTGATATTGATCCTGCAATGCCGCCTGAAATGCTGGCTGAGCTGAGAGAACTTGGCCTCCTTTAAAGCCACTTTCTCCACCACATCAAAAGCAATAAGACCATCGCGAGCAGGCTGCTAAACGCCCAAAATGCATAGTAGCCGCCGGACCAGCGAAGCTCCGGCATTACGTCGAAATTCATGCCATAGACCGCCGCCAGAAAGTTCAATGGCAGGAAGATCATGCTGACCACCGTCAACCGATTGACGACCTTATTGGTACGATGGCTGACGATGCCCATATACAAATTCAGCGTTTCAGACAGAACCGTCCGCTCCGTCGCAGCGTCACTCGCAAGCCGCTCAAGCGCCAGGGTTTGACGATCAAGGAACGGCTGCGTGCTTTCGTTCACGAAGGGTGAGCGACGGGTCGCCAATTCGTAAATGGTCTCACGGGCACCTACAACAGCATTGCGGTAATCCAGTAAGCCACGGGTCAGTTCGGATACTTCGGTCAGTATCTCGTCACCAACATCACCCAGCAGCTTGCGTTGAATAGCATCAACCGCGCCGGACAACCCCGAAAGCGCAGAGCGATACCCGCTGATCAAGTGGTCCGCGATTTCAAATAGTAGGAACCCGCCAGATCGCGCTGCGCCGTAGAAATCTTCCTCATAGCTGGCGCGCATCTGGTTCAGCAGTCCGGACGGCTCCGCATGGATGGTCGCGATAAAGCCTTCGCCCAAAACCACGTGCACGGTGTTTAATTTCAGCTCTTCGCCAGTAAAAAGCGTCTCGATCAATGCGCAATGAATGCAGTGCCGCCCCAACACAAAGTCGCCAAATGGCGTCGATCGCTGCACCCGCTTGAGCGCCACTGGATCGACCTCAAGCGGCTCCAAGATATCAGGCGCATCTGCCGGGCGCTCAATATCAATCCAGCAATACGCACCCGCCGCAATCGCTGTTGCAATGCCATCGGGACCAGGCGTCTCGATCCGCTTATCTTCGAAGTGAAATGCAGCGACAGTTGTCATGAGATTAAGTGCATAGGGTCTGGATTATTCCGATCAAGCCAAGGCCTGCACAAGAGATGCCCATTCTGCATCCAGACTGGCCTCATTCAACGACTTGCCCGCACGGTTATACCAATATTCAGCGTTGCGAAGATCACCCTCAACCCTGTGTAAATGCGCATGAACCCAAGCAGCTTCCGCAGACTTATCATCCTGCACGAGCACATGGGCCGCATCCCAGTCACCATGGGCCGTATGCCAAAGTGCCAGCACAACAGGCGGTGCATCTGCTGGCGGCGTATCGCTGGCCTTTAATGCTTCGGGCGAGACTGACATTTCTTGATGTTCCTTCAATCAAACACGAGTAACGCTAGCACCTGGAGCCAATACGACCAATAATGGCCACAGATTTTGCAGTCACCCGTCCAAGAAATCCTTGGTCCAACGATCATAGTCCGATGACCGTGTGGCAACCTTCACAAGCTCCGCATCTGGCAATCCACCTAAATCCTTCGGGTTTGTTCCATCACGAAGCGCTTTCAGGGTCGCATATACAGCCTGAATGCCGGCCATGATTGGCTGATGGCCCTGCAATGCGATGCGGACGCGGCGGGCTGTGAGATAGTCTTTGTCCTCAAGCTCAGGCGTAGCACCACCAAGGATCAACGGCAGGGTCGTGGCGGCTGATATCGCATCCACTTCGGCCCGCGTTTTGGCACCGACAAAGAACAACACATCAACGCCGCATGCCTCATATGCCTTGGCGCGTTTCACGGCTTCATCGAGACCTGCAATGCCACAGGCGCTCGTCCGCCCAGCAATCACCAATGCTGGGTCCTGCTTGGCGGCGACGGCGGCTTTCATCTTGTCCACGCCTTCGTCTAGCGACAGCAGGCGTTGCTTAGCCTCACCGTAAGGCTGCGGCAGGTCCGTATCCTCGATGGACAGGCCAGAGACGCCAGCGGTTTCCAATTCCTGCACCGTGCGCATAACGCTGAGCGCGTTGCCGTAGCCATGGTCTGCGTCAACCATCAACGGAATTTCGGCTGCGCGATTGATGCGGAGGCATTGATTGGCGAATTCGGTCAATGTCATGATGATCAAATCGGGATCACCTAGAACCGTCAGCGACCCGGTTGAGCCAGCGAACATGCCAACTTCAAAGCCAATATCCTGCGCAATACGCGCCGACATTGGGTCATAGACGGAGCCTGGATGGACACATTGGTCCCCATTGACGACTGCGCGGAAGGCTTGGCGACGGTCTGTCCAGCTGGTCATGCGATGGAGGCCTTTGGTGCGACATCAAGCCGGACGGCAATGCCTTCGAGCGATGGATCAGGGGCGGGGTAATAATCCAGCACTGCCGGGTCATGGCCGGGAATGACGTGATCAATGGAATCGCCCAAGCAGATCAGATTGATCCAGCTTTCCATCATATCCGCCATGTTCACCAGGATCGGGAATGGCTTCTTCTCGGCAAAGTTCATGTAAAAATGCGTCGCGTCAGACGCGATCATCACATAGCCGCGCTTGGTTTTGACGCGCAGCAACTGCAGCCCCGCTGCATGGCCTGCGCAGAGATGCACACTGATGCCGGGTGCCAATGGCTTGTCGCCATCGTGGAAATCCACCTGTTCCGCATAGACCTTACGGACCATCTCGCAGACATCGTCCACATGGTACGGCATGCGCAGCGGCGCGTGGCACATGCAGCGGCCCGTCGCCATTTCTATTTCAGCGTCCTGCAAATGCATCCGCGCATTCTTGGAATCGCCATACGTGCCGGCGTGGTCATAGTGCAGATGCGTGATGATCACGTCTTCGACCTTACCAGCATTAATGCCCAGTAGTTCCAGACCTTCGCGCGGCAGCCGGTCAATTTTACGGCCACGGTCTGCCGCGACTTCGTGGTTGAAGCCAGTATCGATCACATATGTCCGCGCAGAATTCGCAGCGACCCAAATGAAATAGTCGAGATTCTGGCTGAGATCATGCGGATCCCCGCCAATAAAGTTCTCGCTCATCGGCCGGTTCGTCACCGAGCCATATTTGATCGCGTAGGGTTCATAGGTGTGGTTCATGGCTCAATCGCTCCTAGTTTTGGTCCAAAAACATCGGGACGCGCTTAGCGCAAAGGTCCGGCGTTTGGACATGCATGAAGTGACCGGTTTCTAATTCTTCGTAATCCGCGCCGGGGATTTTGCTGGCGATGTCTTTCACCATCTCAGGCGGGCGGAGCGGATCATGGGTGCCTGATAGCACAAGCGTTTTGGCCTTGATTTTTGGCAAGCTTGGGAACTCGTCCATATCCGCCAGCATGCGGTTGTGGGCGGAAAAGCTGGTTGGATCTTGAGCGATCCATTTCTTGCGGTACCATTCGTATAGGTCCGCATCCGTCCGCAGGTGATCCGCGAATGAGCGTGCGTGACTGGCTTCACAATAGGGTCGCATGCCGTCCCGCTCCACGCCCGTGGCTCGCTCCTTCAATCCAGCGGCAGCAGCGGGAGACCCGCCAATGGCTGAGCTGGTAGAGACCAAGCGGCGCACCAATTCCGGATATCGCGCCGCAAAGCCGATTACGACACCACCGCCAAGCGCAATGCCTACAACATCAACAGGCGCGCCACCGCCAAACCCGGTTTCTTTGACGATGCCTGCAATGTCAGCGCACATCACATCAATATCGAAGTGCCCACGGATTTTCTCAGACATACCAGCCCCCCGCCAATCGAAGCGCATGGCTGGGCGGTTGGCACAAAGACCAGCTTCAAGAGCGGGGTCCCAGCTCGTCATATCGCCGCCAAGCTCATGGACCAGCAGCAGGGGCGCGCCTACCCCTTCGGCACTGCCAACGTGCTCATAACGGAACACGGCATTGTTGGCTTCGACAAACTGCGTCATTCGGCATTCCCTCAGGCAATTGTTTTAGCCAGTATAAGCAGGTGAATGTTCAAGTGATAAGAGGGCTGCAAATATGGGCGAGCGGGAAACCATCGGCGCGTTCGATTACGTCATTGTCGGCGCGGGAACGGCAGGGTGCCTGCTAGCCAATCGCCTTTCCGCCAATCCACAGAACCGTGTGCTCTTGCTTGAGGCTGGCGGAAAGGATGATTGGGTCTGGATTCACATTCCCGTAGGCTATCTCTACACGATGATGAACCCACGCACAGATTGGCGCTTCCGCACTGTCGCGGAGCCAGGCTTGAACGGGCGCGCGCTGGACTATCCGCGCGGCAAAGTGCTGGGCGGGTGCTCCTCCATCAACGGCATGATCTACATGCGCGGCCAAGCACGAGACTATGACGGTTGGCGCCAGATGGGTGCCGTCGGCTGGTCCTGGGAGGACGTGCTGCCCATCTTCCAGCAAACTGAAGACTTCCACGCTGGCGCAGATGACATGCACGGTGCGGGCGGTGAATGGCGTGTGGAAGAGCCGCGCCTGTCCTGGAAAATCCTGGACGCATTCCGTGAAGCCGCGATGCAAGCTGGCATTCCAGCGACAGATGATTTCAATCGTGGCAACAATGAAGGTGTGGGCTATTTCCAAGTGAACCAAAGGAAAGGTGTGCGTTGGAACGCTTCCAAAGCATTCCTGCGGCCCATCAAAAACCGTCCTAATCTGACCGTCCTAACCAATGCGCATACGGAAAGGCTTGAGATCACCGAAGGCCGCGCGACTGCGGTGCTGTTCACAGAAGGCGAAGGCGGCAGTGCCAAGCCGAAGCTCGCGGAAGTGACAGGCGAGGCTATTCTGGCGGCAGGAGCAATAGGCTCCCCCCACTTGCTGCAACTATCCGGTATCGGCTCTGGCGCGCACCTCCAAGGCATCGGCGTAGACACTGTCGCGGATGTCCCGAATGTTGGCCAAAACCTGCAAGACCATTTGCAAGTTCGCCTCGCGTACAAGGTGGAGGGTGTGAAGACACTGAATGAGCAAGCGAATTCGCTGATCGGGAAAGTGCAAATGGGCCTGGACTATGCCCTCCGCCGACGTGGACCGCTGACCATGGCACCAAGCCAGCTCGGTTGTTTTGTCAAATCGGACCCATCCCGTGAAACGCCTAATCTGCAATATCACGTGCAGCCGCTCAGCCTGGAGAAGTTTGGGGAGGACTTGCACCCCTTCCCTGCGTTCACGGCATCCGTGTGCAATCTCCGGCCAGAAAGCCGGGGTGAAGTGCTAGCAGCTTCCAATGATTTCCGCGCATCGCCAGATATTCGCCCAAATTATCTATCGGCCCCGGCAGACAGATCGGTTGCCGCCACCGCCGTCCGCCTAACGCGCCACATTGCGGGCCAGCCTGCTTTGCAGAAATATAAAGCAGCGGAATTCAAACCCGGCCCGCACATTGATGGCGACGAGGAATTGGCGAAGGCCGCAGGCGATATCGCCAGCACGATCTTCCACCCCGTCGGCACGGCACGCATGGGGGAAGACCCGGCGGCACCCGTAGATTCGCGCCTCCGCCTAAAAGCCGTTCAAGGTGTACGTGTAGCGGACGCCAGCGTGATGCCGACCATCACCTCTGGCAATACCAACAGCCCCACGCTGATGATCGCCGAAAAGGGTGCCGCAATGATTCTAGCAGACGCGGCTAGCTAACATCCGCTGCAGATGCATCTGCAGCGAATTGTGCTTTCCGTGCTGGCAGTTCGTTCAAGACGCCTGCCCGCTCCTCAGCCGTAAACCGGCTCCAACGAGCGATTTCCTTCAGCGTCCGGTAGCAACCCGTACACTGGCGCGTCGCCGGGTCTACAACGCAGATAGAGACGCACGGGCTCTGGATGCGAGGCAGACCAGCGATCGTGTCTGAATTATTGCTATCTGAAGCGGCCATCGGCGCACGGCGTCCTTTTCGAAAGATCGAAGATAGGGCTACACTCTCCGCCAGATGATCGCAATCGGAGCGCCCCATGGCGGATACAGAATTTGAAGAACTTGGCCATGGTTTCTTTTGGCAGGATATGCCGGTCGGACGGAAATTTCGCACGATTGGGCGGACATTGTTTGAGTCTGACCTGATCTCGTTTATCGGCGTTACGGGCATGCAGGAACTGCTGTTCAACAATATGGAATATATCGAAAACGAGTCGCCCACCGGCAAACGCATTGTGCCCGCAGCATTGGTCCTTTCCATCGCCGAAGGTCTTGTCATGCAGAGCACCTTGCAGAAGACAGGTTTCGCATTCCTGGGCATGGAATTGGACGTTAAAGGAGCCACGCTCGTCGGCGATACGCTCCACGTGGATATGCGAGTAATCGAAAGCCGGGCCGCCAGCAAAGGCGACCGTGGCCTTGTCCGTACCCGGAATTCCGTCATCACTCAAAACGGGGATTGTGTTCTGGAATACACGCCGCTCCGTTTGATGAAGGGCCGAGAGAGCTAATTTGATGCCTGCTTGGGCGGAAATCATGGCGGGCGCATGGTCATACCGTGCGTTCAAGAACGACGACGACTTGACCCTTCCCTTCAATGATCTCAGGTTTGCGACGGCGGCGCTGACGCTCGATGCCAAGCCAGATGACACGTTGTCCGGCACGCTGAATGGCGAAGGTTGGGGGACGCGGATTGAATGGGGACTGAAGCTAGAAGGTGCGCGAGATGGTGAGGCCGGGTTTCAGTTCCAGGGCGTGAACAAAATTCAAGGCGATACGTGGATTTACACATATCAGGATGCCGTTTTCAAGACGTTGAAAGCAGCGTCGAACAAGCGGTTCGTCATCACCGAAACCGTTATGCGCAGTCTTGCCCGCGTGCATGTTCCGGGCGAGGCTGGGGAGCACGCTACATTCATCGCCGTAAAACGCGACCAGTATCCAGATTGAGGAGGCCCCCAATGGCCGATCCATTTGCCGCCACCAAAGACGCACCATTCTGGTGGGACCAAGCGCCCCGGGATGCAATCGCCAGACCTGATTTTCCTGCCGAGGCGGATATTGCTGTCGTGGGTTCCGGCTATACCGGGCTATCTGCAGCGCTGACTGCCCTTCGCGGCGGTAATTCTGTCGTGGTGTTTGAAGCTGAGAATGCTGGCTTCGGGGCTAGTTCTCGCAATGGCGGCGGCGTTGGCAATTTTCCGTTCAAGCTGTCCTACGGCAAGACTGCTGAAATGCTTGGGGAAGCCGGCGCACAGCAGCTCTGGCAAGAGGGCAAAGCCAGCGTCGACTATCTAGAGAGCCTGCTAGAAACGGAGCAAATCCAGGCGCATTTCGTTCGATCTGGTAGATTTCTTGGTGCGCATAAGCCGAGTGCTATGGAGGGCTTGCGGCGCGAAGTCGGCGTGCTGCAGGAGAAACTTGGAGCTGATGTGCGCATGATTGAACCGTCTGATCAGCAAGATCATATTGGGTCCGAATTTTATCATGGTGGACGGTTTAACGGCGGCGACGGCGTTATTCACCCTGCCGAGTTCCATGCTGGCTTGCTAGATCGTGTCCGCGCTGCAGGTGGCATTATCTGTGACGGCACGCGCGTTACTGGCATCAGCCGGGAGGGCGCTGGCCTCCGCATCAATACTGAACGCGGGTCGCTGCTCGCGGGCCAAGCCTGTGTCGGCGCAAATGGCTACACTGACGGCGCTCTTGGAACACTTGAGCGGCGGGTCATTCCAGTTGCCAGCCAGATCATCGCGACAGAGGAAATGCCGGAGGAACAGGTCAAGCGCCTGATTCCGCGCGGCAACATGATAATCGATACCAAGCGCACGGTGCACTACTACCGCGCCAGCCATGATGGCCGCCGTATCCTGATGGGCGGCAGGCCCCTTCTCAAGAATTCGACGCCCCAACAAGCAGCCCCTCACTTGCGAAAATTCATGGTCAAGGTCTGGCCAGAGCTGGCGGACGTGCCGATCAGCCATGCCTGGGGCGGCAAGCTTGGCTTCACCTTTGACAAATTGCCCCATATCGGCGAAGTCGACGGCGTTCATTATGCTTGCGGGTATCTGGGATCAGGCGTCGCCATGTCCACATATCTCGGCCACAAACTGGGCCAACGGATGCTGGGCGACCCGGCTGGCCAAACTGCGCTAGACGGTCGGTCCTTCCCGACAATGCCGTTCTATCAAGGCAATCCCTGGTTCCTTAGCATTGTAGCCGCATATTACCGGGTCCGCGATTCAATCGGTTGAACCGGCCGATCAAACGCTCAAATAGGAAAATCACATGACGCCACTGAACGGAAAAATCGCTTGGGTCACCGGCGCTGGCACAGGCATCGGCAGGGCTGGCGCGTTGGCATTGGCGGAAGCAGGTGCCACCGTCATCCTGTCTGGTCGCCGCGTTGAACAATTGGAAGCCATAGCAAAGAGCATCAAGAGTGCTGGCGGTAAGTCAGAGATTGAACCGCTTGATATTGCTGACAGGGACGCTGTTGATTCTGTCGCCGGCAGGATCAAAAGCGCCCATGGCAAGCTCGACATGTTGATCAATAGCGCTGGCCTGAATACGCCGAAACGCCGTTGGCGGGATATCGACGACGAAAGCTGGAACCGGGTCATTGATGTGGATCTGACCGGTGCCTTCAACGTATCCCACGCAGCACTCCTGATGATGCGGGAACAGCGCGACGGGCTGATCGTGAATGTTTCGTCTATGGCCAGCCAGAAGATTGGCGGCGTTTCCGGCGTCGCTTACACCACGGCAAAAACAGCGCTGAACGCCATGAACGAGAGCATTAATCACGAAAACTGCCATCTCGGCATTCGTGCGTGTGCGCTTTGCCCGGGCGAAGTCGCAACAGAAATTCTTGACCTACGCCCAGTGCCGCCAAGCCCGGAAGACCGGGCCAAAATGGTGCAGGAAGATGATGTTGGCCGTACAATCCTGTTCATCGCAACCATGCCAGCCCATGTCTGCCTGAATGAAATCCACATCACGCCAACATGGAATCGTGGCTACATCGGCGCGGCAGATCGCAATATACCGCGTGATGATTGAGGCCCTGATCAACAGCACCAGCGAGCCATTGACCCTCAGATGAGAAGGATTGATCTAGATTGCCTCGACTAGAAAATAAGCTCTGTGTCGTCACTGGCGCGGCTGCGGGTATTGGCTACCAAACCGCCCTCGCCTTCGCGGCGGAAGGTGCGCATGTTTTAGCAGTGGATCGTGATACCAAAGGGCTGGAAGCGCTCAAGATCGGCGGCTTGAAAATTGATATCACTGCACTGGACGTGACCGACCCCGCCGCCGTCACTGGATTTTTCGCGGAAATAGAAGGTATCGACGCCCTGTTTAACTGTGCTGGCATGGTGACCGTTGGGAAGTTGATGCATTGCAGCGATCAGGATTGGTCGCAAAGCCTAGACCTGAACGTCACGTCCCTGTTCAGAATGTGTCGCGCTGCGATCCCGCTGATGCTCGCATCTGGCGGCGGCAGCATCATCAACATGGCGTCGGTCATTTCTTCGATAGGTGCGGCACCCGACCGGTTCGCCTATGGCGTCAGCAAAGCCGCCGTGATTGGCATGACCAAATCCATTGCGCTCGACTATGCGTCTGAGGGCATTCGATGCAATGCGATTTGCCCCTCTGGCGTTGAAACACCATCAATGACCGCGCGGATTAACGCGATGGATGATCCAGATGCCGCCAGATCAGCGTTTTCATCTCGCCAGCCCATGGGGCGAATGGGCCGCCCAGACGAAATCGCTGAGCTTGCTACTTATTTAGCTAGCGACATCTCAGCCTTTATGACAGGAAGCGCTATTCCAATTGACGGTGGAGCAAAACTTTGAGCCAGAAACCAATCTTAAATACGGCGATCGTAGGGCTGGGCCGTTGGGGGCAAAACCTTGTGAAGGCAGCGGCATCGCACACCGATAGCCGCATCAATTTTGTACGCGGCATGACGCGAACACCGGCTAAGGTCACTGATTTTGGTAACGCACAAGGCTTTGAAATCACAGATGATTTCGATGCTTTGCTATCTGATCTCACTGTGCAGGCGCTGGTGCTAGCAACGCCCCATAGCCTGCACTGCAGCCAAATTTGCGCAGCTGCAGAGGCTGGCAAGCACGTCTTTGTCGAAAAACCGCTGGCACTCACGTTAGACGAAGCCAAAGACGCTGCTGCCGCATGTGAGCTAAACAAGGTAACACTGGTTGTTGGGTTTAACCGCCGGTTTCTACCTGCGTTTCAGGCATTTCAGAAACAGATTCAGCTGGGCTCTCTAGGGGTCCCACTGCACATTGATGCCAATTTCTCAGGCCCGTTTGGGTATGATTTTCCGGGCGATACGTGGCGCGGAACAGCCGCCGAGAACCCAGCAGGCGGTATGGCGGCATTGGGCATCCATATGCTTGACGCTATGATCCATCTGCTGGGTCCTGTGAAGTCCATAGCAGCGCTCAGCAAACGTCGTGTCCTAACATCTAGCGTGGACGACACGACGACAGTGCAGTTGGAATTCAAAAGCGGGGCCACAGGCTCCCTCACCTCCCTAATGGCCACGCCATTGAATTGGAGATTGCAGCTATTCGGCTCTGAAGGTTGGGCCACAATGCCAGACCAGCAATCTTTGGAATTTAGCAGACTTCACGACCCGAAAGCGGCGAACCAAACCTTCGAAGCCGTTGATACGGTGGCTGCTGAATTAAACGCATTTGCCAGCGTCGTCCAGGAAGGCACTGCGTTCCCTGTCTCTATGTCAGAAGCTCTTGCAGGGGTCGCTGCAATGCAGGCGGTCTCACAATCTGCAGCTTCTGGCGGGCATATTGTTCACGTTGAAAACTAGGTCGGCCGAATTTAGCTGCCTCGGTATTTTGGTTCGCGCTTTTCGGCAAACGCGCGCGGGCCTTCTTTTGCATCATCGGTCTGGCCGATAATCCAGCGCAATGTCTGCCCCAGTCGCAATGCTTCATCCAGCGGCTGATCCAGCGCTGCCTCAGCGGTCTCTTTTGCCGCCCTTACTGCAAGCGGTGCATGGCCAGCAATTCGGCCAGCAATCTGTCTTGCCGTCTCCATCAAAGCATCCGCCGCTAAAATTCGGCTGACCAGGCCTGACCGAAGAGCCGCATCGGCATCGATGCGGTCGCCAGTCAAAATGATCTCCATAGCCAGGGACTGCGGGATAGCCCGTGCAAGGCGCTGCGGCCCGCCACCACCTGCAAAGAACCCGCGTGTAATCTCTGGTAGGCCAAATTGCGCTGTGGGTGAACAGATGCGGATATCGCAGAGTAAGGCAAGCTCCATGCCCCCAGCCAGGCAATAACCATCAATCGCCGCGATCAACGGTTTGGCAACCGGAACCCTGGACCATTCTGGCTGAAGGCGGGCGTCAATGATAGTCTCTGGTAATTGATCCTTAGAACGCCCCCCACCGCCAGCCGCCCGTTGTTTCAAGTCCGCACCAGCACTGAACGCACCACCAGAGCCTGTTATGATCGCAGCATGAATTACATCATCCTGACGAATGCGCTGCAAACACTCAGCAAGGCGCGCGCCCATTGCCTCCGTGATCGCATTGCGCTTCATCGGCCGGTTCAGTGTTATCACTGCGACAGAGCCATCAACCTCAAACAAGAGATCCGCGTCACTCATCTTACACTCCCTAAGTTCATTTGTTGCGAATATAGCTGACTCAAAGCATGCAGAACCAGCGGATCGTTGGGCCACATAGAAAGATCTGGTAATGAAGCGCTCTGAGCCGAAAGCAGATGCTGACTTTGCGACCACTTTGGCCAATGTCCGTGCGTGCAAGCAATGTGAAGGCCTACCCCTAGGCCCGAAGCCTATTCTTCAGGCTGACCAGCGTGCCCGCATTCTAATTGCTGGGCAGGCTCCTGGTCGGATCACCCATGCCAAAGGCATCCCCTTCGATGATCCATCGGGTGATAGACTGCGGAATTGGCTCGGTGTGGACCGGGAAACTTTCTATGACGACCCGCGAATCGCGATCATCCCTTTAGGGTTCTGCTTCCCCGGTACAGGCAAAGGCGGCGACCTGCCACCACGCCCAGAATGCGCACCAGCCTGGCAGAACAGTTTGCTCGGCGCGCTCAAATTGTTAGAGCTAACGCTTATTATTGGGCGGTATGCGATTGACTGGCATCAACCAAGCCTAGGCAAAGCAACGGTGACAGAAGCCGTTAAGAACGCCGATGCCCTTTGGCCAAATGC
Source organism: Alphaproteobacteria bacterium (assembly GCA_965660545.1). Classification (GTDB taxonomy): domain Bacteria; phylum Pseudomonadota; class Alphaproteobacteria; order Bin95; family Bin95; genus VMCJ01. The sequence goes on from CBFIAF010000004.1 coordinate 38,627, forward strand.
AATGATCCTCCCGCATCCAAGCCCGCGAAACAATCGATGGTTCAAACTCAACCCATGGTTCGACAGCGAACGATTGCCCAAGTTAAAAACGCGGGTTCAAACCATCTTGGCGGATTAGTCTCTCTAAGAAGGCCGCAGAGACTAAATCTAGGTTGAAGATTGGACTGCATGGAACCCTTTCGTTTATAACGATGATCAAGAAAAGCATGGCGCATTTGCGTTATTGATTGGTTAGACCTCTGCATAAGTCGTCATTTAGGCCAAATTTGGCTAAGATCAGCGATGCAAAAGGAATTTACGAGATTTTGTACGTCTTGGATGCTGCCGAAGCCGTGATTGACTGATCCGAAATAGAACGGTTGATGGCTTGAGTGGAGCGCTAAGCTCAACCTAAATATTCGCGACGATGGCCCGTTTGCCGCCGAGCCTATTAAACCTATCAACACCGTTTTTTTTAAAGCAACGGAGTTGATATACATCGCGGAACCAATCCAGCCGTCATACTGTTCGGCGGCAATCGGAAGCCATCGGCTGCCTGCCCAGCTCCCAATTAGAATTGGCGGCCCACCTACCGCTGCTTTCCATGGTGTCAGGTTGACACCATCAACGGTCTCACCTCGCCATAAAGCCTGCATAGAGGCCAAGCTTTCCTTCAGCAGTTTGAACCGATCCGCGAAGTTGACGCCGACTGCATTGAAATCGCCTTCGGTCGAGCCAGCGCCGAGGGCAAAGCGAAACCTGCCTTCGGACATAAGATGGGTCGAGAGAATGCACTGGGCAAATTCAACCGGTTGCCGCAGCGGTGCCTGAACGACACAAGTACCAATCTTAACGCGGTTTGTTACAGCGGCGGCTGCGCAGGCCCCACCAAGCGGGTCCATATTAAGATAGCCTCACCCGATTGCATCAAAGAACCAAAGGCTGTCAAAAGCCAATGTATCGCCCCGCATGCAGTTTCTCAATCTTGGTCCAGTTTTTTTCGTTAATATAGCCATGTTCGCCATAGGCAGGGTTGACGGTCATGCGTGCGCCATCCGGCATTTGATCCCGCTGGTACTTGCCTGTCAGCAGCCCGTTAGCCAGTGGGTAATAGGATAAGATGCCAACGCCATAGAGCCGCGCGACCAGAAGCAGGTTGCTTTCAATGCTGCGCCTCAGGACGCTGTATTCTTCCTGGGCCGAAACAAAGGCGTTCGTCTTGGCGATCTCCGCCGCAAAAGACGCCTCTACCAGTTCCCAAGATCTTAGATTGGAGCAGCCGATATAGCGGACTTCGCCGCTTGAGATCAGATCATCCAACGCCCGCAAGGTTTCTTCGATTGACGTCAATGGATCGGGGAAATGGAGTTGATACAGGTCGATCCGGTCCGTTTGCAGTCGCTTTAAGGAATCCTCGACAGCCTGCACCATCCATTTGCGCGAGCCGCCCTTGCGCGGCCCATCGGCAGACATCGCGCCGCCGAACTTGGTCGCCAAAACAATATTCTGGCGGCGCGCGCCTAGCCCTTGGCCTAATTGCGTTTCAGACACGCCGAAGCCGCCATGGCGGTCAGTGGTGTCAACGAACGTGATGCCCGCATCTAACACAGCATCGACGACGAGTCGGGTCTAGTTGACGTCGAGCCGACCGCCGACATTGTTGCAGCCGAGGCCAACAGCAGAGACCCGCGGGCCAGAGCGTCTGAGATTATGATATTGCGTGGAAATTTCCTAACCGTGGCACGAGCCAGCCGGTCCGCCAAAGTATTAAATCAGTCAATTGTGATCACGACTCTGACGAGATGTTTCTGGCTTTCCAGATGTCGATAAGCCGCCTTGGCTTCATCGAACGTCACATGCACGGCAGGTTCTTTAACACGGCCAAGTCTGCCATAGGGTGATCGCCAATTCCAGCTGCTTCTGCGTTCCCAGCCGTTTCCATAGACCAACCCGCGGCCGTCTCGCTCTGCTTTTGCCACCATCCCAGTTTTCGAGACAAATCCACCAAAAGCAACGAATGCCACTTCAGCTTTGTCGATGGCTAAAGCGCCAATCGACTGCATTTCATTCGCTACTGCGGCTTGCGTAGCGGCAAAGAAAACTACGCATGCGGTGGTCGTCTGAATAGCTTTACGCACATCGCCCATCGGTTTACGCAGGCGGGTGGCAGACAAAACCATTCCTAGCTGGATCAAGCTGCTGCTTCGAAGACTAGGCCATCTTCGCGCCGTAGGGTACGAATTACACTAGGAAATGGCATATGAGCGCCCGCAAGCCGGATCCCAGATACTGATGCTTCCGCCAATAAATCGAGGCGCATCTGCAGCGCCCGCGCCCGATCAGCGTCGAATAAGAAGCCTTATTCCGGATGCGATACCTGGAGGGCAGGCAAATGCAACACGTCGGCAGAGATCAGAACGGGGTCATCATTGCCGATGAGGAAGCCGATTTGACTGGGCGTATGGCCGGGCAACGCGACAGTTGCTATGCTCGGCAGAACGGAACCTCCGGGCGAAATGATGTTCACTTGCTCGCGATAGGCCTCCAGTGCGGTGAGCGCGAATAGCCGAAACCCCTCAACCGCAATCTTCCGGGCTTGCCCGCTCGAAGCCCTGATCTGCCGTGTCTATTCGCCCATCTCTGTTTCTTTCATACGAGATCCATGTTTAAGCCTACCGCGCCGCTATTGTAACGGGCAGATGGGCGATGTCGGCGAGATTTCCTCGTTCAATGCCTTATCTCCCCGAAGTTAGAGCAGTTTCAGCGACCGGGCGCTTTCAGGTATCGCGTCGAATGCGCCGACCTAAAAATACGAGCGGCCCACCCTGCCTGAGGGTTGATATAAAGTGGGTCACCATTAGCGACCAAGGCGACGCCGCGTTCCGTGATGGTCGCGTCCAGGCCAATGACCTCCATGGCCGTAAACCCGGACGGCAAGGACGGGCTATCGAGGGAAAGCCGTTCGATCATCGCTCAAGCGCCGTGATCAAGATTGCCGGCGGCGAGAAGATTCAGCGCGTCGAAAATCTTGCGCTCAATCTCGATGCCCTCGCACTGCAAGCGGCGGCGCTGCTCCTGGCTCCGGGTGCCTGGAATGCGTATTTCCGTCACGCCAGCTTGCTTCGGCGAAGTCTGTATCGTGCGGATGCGCGCGCTTATCTCGCGGCGGTAGTCCGCCAACGGCATGAACAGGTCCGGCTTGAACGCCATGAACAGATAACCCGTGACGGACCCTGCCGGCCTAACGCCCGCAGCCAAAACGCCAAGCGCATCCATGGCCAATGCTAGGCCAAAGCCTTTGTATCCGCCCTCTGGCCCGCCGAATGGCAATAGCGCGCCTTGTCGGGCCATGGTCGCGTCAGTCGTCGGCTCGCCGTCGGGCCCGAGCGCCACGCCTTCCGGTATAGGCGCCCCCAGCCGGTCACGGAATTGCAGGTCGGTGCCCATGAAGGCTGAAGTGCCCATGTCGATCAGCAACGGATCGCCTTCGGTCGGGAAGCCAAATGCAATAGGGTTCGTGCCAATCACGCGAGCAGTCCCGCCGAAGGGCGCAACCAGTTCTGGCGCCGCGACGGTGTGGATGCCGACCAAGCCGGCGCGGGCGATCAATTCGCAGTAATAGGCGCTCCGCCCGCTCATCCAACTATTCGCCAAACAGACAATAGCTAGACCGTGGGCCTCGGCCCTCTCGACCGCGACATCCGCCGCTCGCTTCAAGGCGATCATGCCGTTGTTGTCGCCGCCATCCAGCAATACCGCGGCCCCTGAATCCTTGAGAATGCCGAAGGGGCGGCGCGGCGCTTTAAAATTCGGGTCATCAATGACGTTCAGAAGCTTTGGCAACCCGGAATATTCATACCCACAAAACGCCGCGTCCATGGCGTGGTCGGCTAGCAGGCTCGCTTCCTCGGCGTCGAACCCGGCGCCAAGCATCGCCGCTTCGCCTAGCGTCCACGCATCCGCCGTGGACAGCTTCACCCGGTCATCTGTTGACGCTTCCATATAAGTTCCTCCATGGCCTGTATTGGGTTTTCGGGAATGCCAGATCACTCGAGCTGCGCCGATCGTCGCAGTGACAGTAAAGCTGTCTCGGCCTGCGTATCATTACAACCCATCGAACTGCATCGGCTGTTTTTCCACAGGCCTTAACTACTTGCCATACAAACAATCAGTGGGCGCCACGTTGAAAGCCTTGCATTATTCAGAGCCCTCCTAAGCGGCGTGTTTCGCCTCCTGCTCCACGTAGTTGTCGCGGTAGAGTCCGACAGCGTGGGCATGTGTTCTGAATGCAGCGTCATCGAGTTCCGTCTCGGGCGGCTGCAATAGTTCGAAATGCCCAAACCAGTGCGAGCCGCGAACCAGCATCGTCGCTGGCTGCTAGCCGCCGGTTGTCCGCACAAGAGTTGGGATAAAATTGAGGCCAAGTTCAATACGGCGGCCTTCGGAGCGATTCGGGACGGACCGATGCGGCGAAAGCCCATGATGCATGAAGAACGCGCCAGCCTTTAGGGGCACTGGGGTCGACCGTGCGTCGTCCACCAGATCAACGATCACCTGGGCCTCCCGATTGACGCTGTTCTTAAGAACGCGGGCACGGTGTCGCACCTGGCGCGGCGTCTCAGCGAAGGCCAAGGCCTCGATACATCCGACTGTTTCGCTTGCATCCGTCAACGCGATCCAAACCGTAACCTCATCCGCAGGGGTCAGGCCGTAATAAGTGGAATCCTGATGCTTCGCCGCGATGGATGGCGAGTGCAGCGATGTATGGTTTGGATTGAATGCGGCTAAAAGCCAAGTTCGCCGAGCAATCTGGAGAAGTCCTCCGCGAATCGTGCCGGCATCAAGCAGAGATAATAGGTTTCATTTCCCGGTTTATGACTGTAAATGCACGATCCCCGATTGCTGTGCACCTGCGTTCAGGTGCGAGCCAGCCAATGATTTGGATTCAATTAAGCTGTAAAGAGTACTAAAAAACGTACCGTTCATTATTTTTTAAGAACTTTAACGTGGAAAATCATCTTTCTAACCTGATATCTTGGCTCCGCGGGTAGGATTCGAACCTACGACCGATCGGTTAACAGCCGATTGCTCTACCACTGAGCTACCGCGGATCGAGGAGAGCTTGATACCAAACCCGCCTGAAGAATGCGACCCTAAAAATAACGTATTTTCAGAGTCTCGGGGACTATAATCGAAAGTGTGTGAACACTCTCATAACGCAACATGCTTTTGGAGGCACGGAGCGGAATCGAACCGCTGTACGCGGCTTTGCAGGCCGCTACATAACCACTCTGCCACCGCGCCCTTAAAGCACCAAGCTGGCAGGTTTGATAGGCACCCAAAGCCGCTGCGTCAAGACGCTACTTTATGTGGAGCAAACACGAGGCTTTCAGATAATTGCATTCGGCGGTAGTGTCCGCCGAGTAAAGCACCAATTCGAGCGGGATGGACTGGCGAATAATGGCCAATTTTCAGATTGCGCGCACCAAGATGGTCGAGAACCAGCTTCGTGCCAACAAGGTCTTGGACGTAAACTTGGTTGACGCCATGCGCGTCGTACCGAGGGAGAACTACGTCCCTGTAGCGAAGCGAGGCGTGGCCTACGCTGACGAGGACCTGCCAATTGGCGATGGTCGGTCGCTCATGGAACCGATGCTATTCAGCAGAGTGGTCCAGCTAGCAGAGGTTGGCCCGGATGATTTTGTGCTCAATGTTGGCGCAGGCATGGGTTACGGCGCTGCCGTATTAGCGCGTATTTCTAGCGCCGTGATAGCGCTTGAATGTGATGAAGGCCTGGCGGAATCAGCGCAAACAGCGCTCTCCAATGATGGTGCAGCGGATACCGCTGTTGTGCACACAGGCCCGTTGACCGAAGGATGGGCCAACGAAGGTCCATACGACGTAATAATTTGCGAAGGTGCCGTTGCTGACGACCCCACGACATTGCTTGAACAGCTGGCAGAAGGCGGACGGCTTGCTGTGATGCAGCGGGACGCGAGCGGCATTCAACGGGGAACACTGTTCCTTAACCGCAAAGGCGCAATCTCCAAGCGCACAGCGTTTGATGGCGCAACACCGATGCTGCCAGGCTTTGAGCCCGCGCCGGTGTTCACATTTTAGTGGGCCGGAGCCTGATCCATATGAAGAGTCGAAACGCTTCAAACCCGGCGCATCGCCCAATGCGCTTCATGCTCACGGGCACGTTCGTAGTCGGATGCATGATCGGCATGGCAGGAATAGCCAATGCTGAGAACCTGGCGAGCGCATGGTCAAAGGCATATCAATCAAATCCAGCCATCGCCGCTGAACGCGCCCGGGTGCGCAGCATTGACGAAGGCGTGCCGCAGGCTCGGTCCGGCTGGCGCCCAACTGTCTCTGTCACGGGCAGCACTGGCCTTCAGTATGTCGACCAGGAGCTCTCGCAAGGTGACAGCGGCGACGACACGATCTTCCCAACAACGATCACTGGCCGGGTTTCACTGCCGCTATACCGAGGTGGTCGAACGGGAGCAGATATATCGCGCGCTGATTCGGAAGTCCGTGCGGCCCGCGCTGGCCTGACGAATGTGGAGCAGCAAGTGCTGTTCTCCGTCGGCCAGGCCTATATGGATGTGCTTCGGGACAAGGCCGTTGTTGATCTGAATATAAACAACATCAACGTACTCGAGCGCCAACTGCAGGCCACGCAGGATCGTTTCAGTGTGGGTGAAGTCACCAGAACGGACGTTGCGCAAGCCGAATCCCGCCTCGCCCGTTCAAAAGCAGACCTGACGACGGCTGAAGGCAATTTACAGACCTCGCGCGCAGCCTATGCCCGCCAAGTTGGCGAACCACCTGACAATTTAGAGCCGCCGACAACGCCCTACGGGGTTCCCTCCAGCCTTGATGACGCGGTACAACGTGCAGCTGCTAATAATCCCGCCGTTATCCAGGCGCTTAGCCTCCATCAAAGCGCAAAGCATACCGTTGATCTGGTTGAAGGTGAGCTGAACCCGACGTTCGCGCTCAACGGGCTACTCCAACAGTCATTTAATTCGAGTCGAAACGTGGACCAGACAACGGTCGCACAGGCTACCGTTGATCTAACGGTCCCGCTGTATCAGTCCGGGTCTGTCTATTCCCGTGTGCGGGCGGCTAAGCAGGCCGAATCCCAGCGCCTGCAATTGGCGGAAGATAATCGTCGCCAGGCGGTTGAAGCCGCAACCCAGGGCTGGGAACAGTTGGTGGCAACCCGCGCGCGGATTGATTCGCTCGAAAGTGAAATTCGTGCAAATGAGATCGCGCTTGAAGGCGTGCAGCAGGAAGCCTTGGTTGGAACCCGTACAGTGCTGGATATTTTGGATGCGGAGCAAGAACTGCTTGATTCACGCGTCAACTTGGTCGTTGCACGACGAGATGAATATGTGGCGGTCTTCAATCTGCTGGCAGCAGTTGGTTCTATGACCGCTGAAGGACTGGAATTGGAGGCGCCGCGCTACGATCCATCGGTGTACTATCGATCTGTCCGCGACAAATGGTTCGGCACAAGCGTCCGCTAATGATACCGAAGGTGCGGGAAGCGCTGGGAGCGATAAAACATGAGCAAAGAAAAAGCCGACGGACAAGAGCCCGAACAGTCGATGGAGGATATACTCGCCTCCATCCGCAAAATCATCTCTGATGATGACGACGTACTGGAATTGAGCGACCCCCTGCCTGATGATGAGCCAGAGTCCGTGGCCGCCAGCAGCGCTGTCGCCGACGAGCCAGAGCAACACGACTATGTAGCCGAAGCCGGTGACCTTCTGGTCGTAGAAGATATGGACGAGGATAAAGAAGCGGCTTCAGAAGCTTCATCAGCCGCGGCTGACGCCGAGGTGACGGCAGAAGATGATGATAACCACTTTGGCCTTGTACTCGAAAACGCCCCGGAAGAACCCCAGGAAGAAATCGGAGAAGATGTGGAAAAGCCGGAGGTCGCCGCTGCCCCGCAAGCTTCTGCCGATGCGCTACAAAGTGGTCTTCTGTCACCTGAAGCAGCAGCGCTCACGGCAGGTGCGCTCGCTTCATTTCGCGGCGGCAATTCAATCTCGGGAGCTATGGGTGTCGGGGCTAACGGCAACACCGTCGAAGCTCTGGTTGCTGACCTTCTGAAACCAATGTTGAAGCAATGGTTGGACATCCACCTGCCCAGCATGGTCGAAAACCTCGTATGCGAGGAAATTCAACGTATTCAGCGCCAGGATAAAGACTAAGCGCAGCCTTTGAGGCTGGGCTGAGACCCACCAGGAAGCCAAGACCAATGCCCTTAGAGAAGACCTACGACCCGGCAGCCGCCGAAGGGCCGCGCTATGAGGCATGGGAGCAAGCAAATGCTTTCGCCGCCAATCCAGCCAGCGCCGCCGAGCCGTATGTGATCATGATGCCGCCGCCGAACGTCACCGGCAGCCTACACATGGGCCACGCGCTGACATTCACGCTGCAAGACGTGCTTATCCGCTACAACCGGATGACTGGCAAAGATGCGCTGTGGCAGCCCGGCATGGACCATGCTGGCATTGCGACGCAGATGGTGGTTGAGCGCCAACTGGCTGAAAAAGGCGTCTCCCGCCGCGACCTTGGCCGCGACAAATTCCTAGACCGTGTGTGGGAATGGAAGGACGAATCCGGCGGCGAAATCATGAAGCAGCTGACGCGCCTTGGTGCCTCTGCGGATTGGCCGCGCGAACGCTTCACAATGGACGATGGGCTCAGTGAAGCTGTCCGCAAAGTGTTTATCGAGCTGTATGACCAGGGCCTGATCTACAAAGACCAACGACTGGTCAACTGGGACCCGAAGCTGGAAACGGCAATATCGGACCTCGAAGTCCAGCCGACAGAAACCAACGGGCATCTCTGGCATTTTAAGTATCCGATTGAAGGCAAGGGTGGCGCGCACATCATTGTCGCTACGACTAGGCCCGAAACCATGCTTGGCGATACAGGCGTTGCCGTGCACCCAGACGACGAGCGCTACAAACATCTGGTCGGCAGGCACTGTATTCTACCGCTCGTTGGCCGTCGCATCCCCATCGTTGCCGATGAATATGCTGACCCAGAAGCAGGTTCCGGCGCGGTGAAGATAACGCCAGCCCATGACTTCAACGATTTCGAAGTTGGCCGTCGCCAAAACCTGGAGATGATCAATATCCTGGACCGCCAGGGCCGGATCAACCAGAATGCGCCTGAAAAATACCAGGTTATGGATAGGTTCGAAGCCCGCAAGATCATTGTCGCTGATATAGAAGCCGAAGGCTTGCTCGAGAAGATCGAAGACCATGCGCACACCGTCCCTTATGGCGACCGTGGCGGCGTGCCGATTGAACCTTATCTGACCGTCCAATGGTATGTGGACGCTGAAACCTTGGCCAAACCCGCGATCGCAGCGGTCGAGGACGGACGCACCAAGTTTGTGCCGGAGAATTGGTCCAAGACCTACTTCGAATGGATGCGCAATATTCAGCCCTGGTGCATCTCACGCCAGCTCTGGTGGGGCCATCGGATTCCGGCGTGGTACGGGCCAGATGGCCAAATCTTCGTTGCGAATGACGAGGCCGCCGCCCAGGCAAAGGCCCGCGCCCATTATGGCGAAGACAAACCGTTGGAGCAGGACCCTGACGTTCTGGACACCTGGTTTTCTTCCGCACTCTGGCCGTTCTCAACCATCGGCTGGCCTGAAGAAATGCCAGAGTTGGAAAAATATTACCCGGGCGACGTGCTCGTAACCGGGTTCGACATCATCTTTTTCTGGGTTGCCCGGATGATGATGATGGGCATGCATTTCATGGATGATGTGCCGTTCCGCACGGTCTACATCCACTCGCTCGTAACCGATGAATTTGGCAGAAAAATGTCCAAGACGGAAGGGAATGTAATTGATCCCCTGAAGCTAATGGATAAATACGGCGCTGACGCCGTCCGCTTCACATTGATGGCTATGGCTGCCCAAGGTCGGAATATTAAACTGGCGGAAAACCGGGTAGAGGGTTACCGGAACTTTGCGACAAAGCTTTGGAATGCCGCGCGTTTCTGCGAAATCAACGGATGCGTCATTGATCCAGATTTCGATCCAGTCGCCTGCAAGGTCACCCTGAACCGCTGGATCGTCGCTAAAACAGCCGCCACGCGCGATGACGTCACCCGCGCTTTGGACAGCTACCGCTTCAATGAAGCTGCAAACCTGCTTTATCAGTTTGCCTGGGGCACATTCTGCGATTGGCAGTTGGAGTTCGCGAAGCCAATCTTGTCTGGTGATGACAGAGAAGCCGCTGCTGAAACCCGTGCAACCATCGCCTGGACGTTGAACCGCTTAATGCGTTTACTGCACCCGATCATGCCATTCCTGACGGAAGAGATCGCGGAGAAATGCAATCTCAACGGCACGGATTCCCTGATTTCCAGCGCGTGGCCAGCCGAAGAGCCTGAGCTTGCAGCCCCCGGCCCGATCGCTGAAATCGACTGGGCGATCCGTTTTGTTAGCGCAGTCCGCACTGTCCGTGCGGAGTGCAACATCCCACCCGGAGCACGCCTACATGCGCATCTATCTGGCGCCAGCGACAACACGCTCGCACGTCTAAATCGGAACAATGAACCTGTCCGGCGTTTAGCACGCCTGGAAACCATCACGACAGATGGTGCAGCACCTGCCAAGGGTGCCGTTCAGGCGATCGTGGATGAGGCGACAATCGTTCTCCCAATCGGCGACGTGATTGATCTGGGTGCTGAGCAAACCCGGCTCGCGAAGGAAATCGATAAAGTAGAGAAGGAGATTTCCGGGATCGACAACCGCCTTAGCAATGAGAAATTCACGGCGCGGGCCCCGGCTGAAGTCGTGCAGGAAAATCGAGATCGCCGCACAGCATTTGTCCTACAGCAGGAAAAACTGCAAGGCGCGCTTACGCGTTTGAAAGCGCTTTAATCCGGCCTTTACCATGATCTCTGTCTGATGCCGCCTCACCCCGATGAGCATTGGCTGTGGAATTGGATGGCAGCGACCTTCGTATCCGTGCGATGGTTTTCTATGAACGCGCGGTGCAGGCTATGCGCCGGGGCCAAACAGCGGCAGCCACTGATAGGTTTTGCTCCTTCATCCCCAAGGCGAAACACATAAGCAGCCTGGGCGCGATGTGTTTCGCCAGCGCTGCGTTCCATCAAGCTTCCCGCTTATCGTATGATGCGATCAAATCGGTCGACATAGCAGCCGCAGAAACCATGTTGGCTGGCCTGAAGCCGGGTACAGAGCCTACTTGGATACTGCAATTCGCATTGGCAGTCCTCGAAGCGCAAGAAAATAATGCGGCCGCTGCTATGCCCTCTACGACCAAGCCAACGCTGCCAAACGCGCCACCATTCACTGCCAAGCAGATACAGTGGATCAGTTTTGACGACCTGATCCACTCGTTCGATGTTGGCGGAAACGACCCATGATAGAGCACGGGCGATCAAGATGTAAAGCCCATATTCATTGTGGGCATGCCGCGATTCGGAACGACTTTGGCCGAGCAGATCATCGCCAGTATTCCAGACGTGCGCGGCGCTGGGAAACTTTCCACCGTCGCAAACCTCGCGCTTGATATTTCCAAGCACGAAGGCGCTTGGCCCGACGGCGGGCAGACGATGACACTGGAACGCGCAGACGCGCTCCACGCCAACCATATCGCAACCCTTGCCAAAATTGCGTCCGATGCAGTGCGGGTCACCGACAAGATGCCGGTGAATTTCCAGAATCTTGTTCTGGCCTGGCTCTATTTCCAAACGCCAAAATCTTGCATATCGAGCGGAAGGCTGCGGATACGTGCTTAAACTGCTATCACCACCTCTTCGCTAGCGATGTGTCTTTCTCCTATGACCAGCAAGAGCTCGTGCGGTATCACAACAATTACGTGCGGCTCATGCAGAATTGGCGGATAGCCGCACCCGGGCGTATTCATGATGTGAGCTATCGCGGCCTGATCGAGAATTTAGAGGATGAGGCCAGGGCCATGGTTGATGCCATCGAAATGCCTTGGTCCGATGCGGCCTTGGCCTTCCACAAGACCGAGCGGCAAAACGCGACCGCCAGTGTCCACTAGTTACGCTAACCCATGTTCGATTCCGGCTTGGAGCAGCCGAAGCCTATAAGCCGTATCTGGCTCCGCTGATGGACGCACTCACAGGAAATCCCGCAGCATCGCCACAAGCGGCTTATCAGCCGGCGGCATAGGATATTTCAGCATTTCCTGCGGCGTTGCCCATGCAAGCCGCTGGCCTTCAAGCCCGGTAGGAGTGCCCTCCCATACGCGACAAACATATAGCGGCATCAGCAAGTGAAATGCCTCGTAGGTGTGGCTGGCGAAGGTAAATGGCGCCAGACAAGACGCGACCGTGTCAATCCCCAGTTCTTCCCCCAATTCCCGGATAAGCGCCGCCTCAGGCGTTTCCCCAGAAACGACCTTACCACCTGGAAATTCCCACATCCCAGCCAGATTCTTTCCCTCAGGCCGTTCCGCAAGCAGAACGCGTCCATCACGGTCCACCAATGCGACTGCAACGACCAGCAGCGTCGTCAAACTTGGCTCGCTCAACTTCGGTAGTCCGCGTTGATTTCGATATAGCCGTGGGTCAGATCGCAGGTCCAAACCGTTGCTTTGCCGCGACCAAGGCCGATATCAACCTCTATATCGATTTCCTGGCCCTTCATATGCGCTGCAACCGGCGCTTCATCATAGCCTTCGACGACCATGCCATTGGCCGTGATCTCCGTACCGCCAATCAGGATGCGCAATTGGTCCCGCTCGGCCTTCTCGCCGGACTTGCCGACGGCCATAACAATCCGGCCCCAGTTTGCATCTTCGCCCGCAATGGCCGTTTTCACCAACGGCGAATTGGCTATTGAGAGCCCGATGCGTTTGGCTGCGCCCGGCGACGTGGCGCCAGTCACATGGACAGTGATGAACTTGGATGCGCCCTCCCCGTCCCGGACGACCTGTTGGGCCAAATCCATACAGATCGCCAGCAGCGCGCGTTTAAAGTCCTTAAGTGCTGGGTCATTGGCGCTTTCAGGCTGGGCATTGCCTGCCTTAGCTGTCGCAGCCAGCAGAACGGTATCAGACGTGGATGTATCGCTATCAACTGTGATGCAGTTGAAGGTCTTGTCCACGGCCCTTGAGAGCAAAGTCTGAAGAATAGGCTGGGGAAGGTCTGCGTCCGTGCAAACATAACCCAGCATCGTGGCCATATCCGGCGCAATCATACCAGAGCCTTTGACAATGCCGTTCAGGCGTACATCAACGCCGCCGATCTTTGCCGCTTCGGTTGCGACCTTGGCGAACGTATCCGTTGTCATGATCGCAGCAGCGGCTTTTTCCCATCCGCCGGACTGTAGCTTGGGCCCAAGCGCGCGCACGCTCTTAGGAATAACGTCCTGGGGCACTGGTTCCCCAATAACGCCGGTTGAGGACACATAGACCGCCATCGGGCTGCAGCTAAACACATCTGCAGCCGTCTTGATGGTCTCCTGCACGACGACATCGCCAGCCCGGCCAGTAAATGCATTCGCATTGCCGGCATTGACCACAAGCGCGCGGGCATCCCCGCCAGCTGCCAACGCATCCACGCAATGCTCAACCGGTGCCGAACGCGTTTTGGACTTGGTGACGACGCCAGCCATCATGGAGCCAGGGTCAAAAGCCATCACCATTACATCATCGCGGCCTTTATAGCGGACACCGCTATTCATCGTGCCGATTTGCACCCCCGCAAGCGGCGGAAGGTTGGGCACCGATTCGGGTGCTAGAGGAGACCGTTGCATTATTAATTCTTACCTTGATCCGCCGGGATCTGACCTACCGGCACCCGTTTCAATTCAATCGGTGATCCATCTGGCGTAAACCGCTGGATCGTAGCATCAGTTCTTAGCTTGGTCAGCGCCGCAATCATGGCTTCAGCGCGGGCTTCTTCCGCAAGCTTTGGCGCGGCCTCATAGAACGGCGGTGGCGGCACCTGCTTCGTTTCCATGACCTTGATCACATGAAAGCCGAACTGTGTTTTCACCGGCGTCTTTGTATGCTCACCGGCTTCCAATGCGAACGCTGCTTTTGAGAATGGCGGCACCATTTGGCCTTCACCAAAGAAGCCGAGGTCTCCACCCTTAGGGCCAGATGGGCCGACAGAATGCTCTTTTGCTAGAGCCGTAAAGTCTCCACCGAACCCTAAAAGCTCAATGATTTCGTTCGCAAACTCTTCTGTTTTTAAGAGAATGTGGCTTGCCTTAACCTGCTTAATGCCATCCTTACCGAGTGCCTCGTATCGACGGCGCAGTGCGACTTCTGACATCGCCTCTTCACCAATTTTCTGCATGTAAGCGTCAGCCAACACAGCGTCTTGTGCTGCTTTGAGCCGCACTTTGACGTCCGGTGTCTCCAGCAGGCCGGCATCTTTGCCGGCACTTGCGGCAAGTTCCTGATCGATCACGCGGTCCATAATGGTGATGTAGAAGGTCTGCGGATCAAGCTGGCCAAGGTCTTTGCCAAATGCCTGTAATGCGTCTTGTAGGCGGCTCAAACGGATCGGCTCGCCGTTCACAATGGCGACAACTTGATCTAGTTCACTCGGCATGGTCGCCACCGCTGGAGCGGGTTCCGCATTCGGCTTTGACGTATCTTGGGCCTGTGCAGGCCCCGTGTTCAGCGCCAGGATCGCAGAAAACGCTAGGCCAGTAATCATCCGCATATGCGGTCTCCTCATGCAAAATTGTGCGCCAGAATTAGCACTTCGGCGCATTTGGCGAGGGCGTTCAAGCCCGTCATTCGTTGACAGGACGGCACCTCGCACTTATCTGTCAGGGGCTGTTGTTATGCTTGCGGCGGCGATTGCGCAACACGCGCCCATTTTATCGAGATATTGAGGCCCATATGTTCGGCGCCATCGTTAAGCGCGTGCTTGGCACTGCGAATGATCGTTACATCAAGTCGCTTCATGCGACTGTATCTAAAATCAATGACTTAGAGCCTGAATTTGAGGCGCTAAGTGATGATGAGGCGCGAGCACTTACGCCCAAGTTCCGGGCGCGCCTGGCCGCTGGCGAAACGATCGATGATCTTTTGCCTGAAGCATTCGCCGCAGTGCGCGAAGCCGCAAAGCGCACATTAGGCCAGCGTCATTTCGATGTGCAGCTCATGGGCGGCATTGTTTTGCACACTGGCATGAATGCCGAGATGAAAACGGGTGAAGGTAAAACCCTGGTCGCCACACTTGCTGTGTATCTGAATGCGCTTGAGGGCAAAGGCGTACACGTCGTTACCGTGAATGACTATCTGGCCCAGCGCGATGCCAGTTGGATGAGCGCCGTCTATAATTTCCTCGGGCTTAGCGTTGGCTGCATTTTGGGCGGCCTCTTGGATGACGAGCGGCGCGTGCAATACGCCCAGGATGTCACCTACGGCACCAACAACGAATTTGGTTTTGATTATCTCCGCGACAACATGAAGTTTCGCCTGACCGATATGGTCCAACGCAGCTTCAATTATGCAATCGTCGATGAGGTCGACTCGATTCTGATCGATGAAGCGCGAACGCCATTGATTATTTCCGGCGCGGCTGAACAGTCTTCCGAGCTTTATCAGTCCGTGAATGCTGTGATGCAGCACATTCAGCCTGACGATTATGAGAAAGACGAGAAATCCAAGGCTGTTGGCATGTCCGACTCCGGTTCTGACCGGGTGGAAGAACTCCTGCGCGAAGCGGGCATTCTGACCGAGGGCGGATTGTACGATATCGTCAATGTGTCGATCGTCCACCACGTTAACCAGGCGCTCCGGGCGCACACCTTGTTTGAGCGCGATGTGGATTACATGGTGCGGGATGACAAAGTTGTCATCATTGACGAATTCACCGGGCGCGCCATGGATGGGCGGCGCTTCTCAGAAGGCCTGCATCAGGCGCTGGAAGCTAAAGAAGGCGTTGAAATACAGGTTGAGAACCAGACGCTGGCGTCCATAACGTTCCAGAACTATTTCCGCCTCTATCCAAAGCTTGCTGGCATGACCGGCACGGCAATGACGGAAGCGGGCGAGTTTGACGAAATTTATAAGCTCAACGTGGTGGAAATGCCGACCAATGTCAGCGTTTCCCGCGAAGACTTCGACGATGAAGTCTACCGCTCCATGAAGGAAAAAAACCGGGCCATTGTTGCTGAGATCAAAGAGCGAAATGCCAAGAAGCAGCCCATTCTGGTTGGCACCGTATCCATCGACAAATCGGAGATGCTGTCCGAGGAACTGAAGGCGGCAGGGGTTGAGCATGCGGTTCTAAACGCCCGTTACCATGAGCAGGAAGCGAAGATCATCGCGCTCGCGGGCAAGCCTGGTGCCGTCACCATCGCGACCAATATGGCTGGGCGCGGTACGGATATTCAGCTTGGCGGCAACCGCGACATGATGTTGGCCGACATGCTGTTTAATATCGATGATGAGGCCGAACGGGCCCGCATCACTTCGGACGTCGAGGCCGAAATTGCGCGAGACAAAGTTATTGCGCTGGAAGCAGGCGGCCTGTTCGTTCTAGCGACAGAACGGCATGAAAGCCGTCGGATCGACAACCAGCTTCGCGGTCGTTCGGGCCGGCAGGGCGATCCGGGGGCATCCAAATTCTATATTAGCCTTGATGACGACCTTATGCGCATCTTTGGATCAGAGCGGATGGACAACGTGCTGCGCCGTCTTGGCCTCAAAGAAGACGAGGCCATTGTGCATCCGTGGATCAACCGCGCACTGGAAAAAGCCCAGGGCAAGGTTGAGGCGCGTAACTTCGAAATCCGTAAAAACCTGCTCCGCTATGACGATGTTATGAATGATCAGCGTAAGGTCGTTTATGAGCAGCGTCGCGAGATCATGGATGCGGAAGATGTTCGTGAAACCTTGGAAGACATGCGGCGCCAGGTGGCGGAAGATCTTGTTGCCGAACACATTCCAACGAATGCGCTGCCAGACCAATGGGATGTGGATGGCCTGCAAGCCGCACTTGTCGCCAACCTAGCACTGGAATACCCGATTGCCGATTGGGCCAAGGAAGAAGGCATTGCTGACCAGGAAATCCTAGAACGAATTCAGGCTGACGTAGACCGGCGCATGGCAGAAAAAGCAGCAAATTATGGCCCTGAAGTCATGCGGTTCGCGGAGAAAAGCGTACTCCTGCAGCTTCTGGATCAGGTCTGGAAAGAGCACTTGCTGGCACTTGACCATTTGCGTCAGGGCATTGGCCTCCGCGCCTACGCCCAGCGTGACCCGCTGAATGAATACAAGCAGGAAGCCTTCAATCTGTTCGAAGGCATGCTTGGCCGCCTCCGCACTGCTGTCAGTGCTACGCTCATGCATCTTCAGGTCGATACACAAGTGCCGGAACCTGGCCCTGCAACTGAAATGGGTGAGATTTACGAAGAACACCCTGACGCGGGCGGCATTTACGACATGGATGCAGCCGACGGCTCAGCGCCCCCTGCCCGCGCTGAACCCAGGCAGTCGCGGATAGCGTCGAATTCAGCGGTCGATCCAAACGATCCGGCAACCTGGGGTCGTGTACCGCGCAACAGCCCCTGCCCATGCGGCTCGGGCAAGAAATTCAAGCACTGCCACGGTAAAGTCTAACGGTCCTGAGCTGCCAGCAGCTGAAACAAAGGCGCAGTCACTTTACAACATATTAGTTAGCAAGCTAATATTTAGTGAATTTATTATACGATAGCTTATAGATAGGATAGCGCATGACGGGCGCGCTCCCCAATGTTGGCCGACAGGTTGGCCTGCTGGCCCGGCTCTGGCGTACGGAGCTGGATAATCGTTTGCGTCCCCACGGCCTATCGCAAGCGCGGTGGCTATTGCTGCTACATCTTGCTGACAGTGAAACTGGCCTCGCTCAACTAACCCTTGCCGTCCTGGCGGGCGTCACCGGGCCAACGCTGGTGCGCCAGATCGACCAGCTGGAAACGGCGGGTTTTGTGCAGCGCCGTGAGGACGAGAATGACCGACGCGTCAAACGCGTTACCTTAACAGCAGTAGGCCGCGCGAAGCTGAAGGATGTCGACAAAGTCGCGTCCGCCTTGCGCGCCGATGTGCTAACCGATTCTGATCCGAAAGAAATAGAGGCCATGATGGCGCTTTTGGCAAAACTGACCCGTCGTATCGAGACACTTTCGTCTTCTGAAGCGAAGGGAGCAGCCTGATATGTCTACGGACAATGATTCAAAGCCGGCCGCTGAACCCACCGCAAGTGAGCAAGCAAGGCCTGCTGTTGCAACCAGCCCGCCACCACACATCCGCACCAAGTGGGGCGGCGTGCGGTTCGTGCGTTATGGCCTGATAGGCCTTGTCGCGATTGCAGCTATCGTATTCGGTGCCGGTGAAGTCATCAGTCGCATGACCCATATTTACGAATATGACGCCCGTGTTGTCACGGATCACGTGACCATCTCAAGCCGAGTTGATGGTGTATTACGCGATCTCAAGGTTGATACAGGCGATGTCGTCACTGCAGGTGCTGCACTGGCGCAGATGGATGATCGCGTTCCAGCACTTGAGCTAAGGGCGCTGCAAGCTGAATTAGCTGCCCTGCAAACAGAGCGTAGCCAGTATATCGCCCGCTCCAGCATGGTCACGCAGCAGACGGATAGTCGATACAAAACCCGCCTAACCAGCATCCGGGCGGAACGCGCACGGCGCGGCGCACTCGTGGCGGAACTTCGTCTGGCGCGCCAGGAATATACACGCTTCAAGAGCCTGTTTGATAAGCGCGTAATCGCCCGTTCCAGGCTTGACCGGGCCGAATCAGAAGTATCCCGCCTCGCCAGTGATGTGCGCCGGGCGGATGCTGAAATCGCGTCGTCTCGTGGTCAGGCGCAGGAGGCCCAAGCCGATAAAGCCGAACTCTCTGTGATTGAACAGGAAGCCGCACTGGTTGATTTCAAGGAAGCCATGCTGCGTGCTCGCATCGCCCGCCACGAAGCGCTTTTGAGCTATCGCACCATTCAAACGCCAAAGGCAGGCGTGATTGACAGAGTGTTCGTCGAGGAAGGTGAATTCCTTGGTGAGGGTCGGCGCGTGCTGATGTTGCACGATCCAGAAAACACTTGGGTTGAAGCGAACATTAAAGAAACCCAAGTCCGCCGCCTCAAGGTTGGTCAACTGGTCGCCATTGATGTCGATGCTTATCCAGACGACAAATTCATCGGTCGCGTCGCGAAAATTGGCGGTGCCGCAACATCCAGTTTTGCGCTGCTGCCAACGCCTAACCCAAGCGGCAACTTCACCAAAGTCACCCAACGCATCCCAGTGAAAATCACGTTTGAGCAACGGCCCCGGCCACTGGCCCCAGGCATGATGGTTGAAGTAGAGATCGACACCCGCGGCGACGGCTGATCTGGCCCCCAATGCAATCCAGCCTGCCTACCTACGCCCAATATACTGAGACACAACGCTGGCTGATGACCGGAACTACGCTGATCGGCATGATCGCCATGGTGCTGTCATCGACCAGCGTCACTGTTGCGGTGCCGAATGTGATGGGCGCATTCGGGGTTGGCCAGGATAAGGCGCAATGGCTGTCCACTGCCTATTTCGCGGCCATGACAGGCGCGATGCTGTTGACATCATGGCTGCAAAACAGGTTTGGCCAGCGCACAGTCTTTCTCGGCACGATGGTCGCGTTTGCAGCTGGTTCATTCCTGGCGACGGGCGCGCCGGATATGACAACGATTATCATCGCCCGCGTCATCCAGGGCTTCACTGCAGGCCTGATCCAACCCTTTACGATGTCTATTATTTTTACTGTGTTCCAACCTGAGCGTCGCGGCACGGCCATGGGCTTGTTTGGGCTAGGCGTGGTGCTGGCACCTGCACTCGGCCCGGCCATGGGCGGCGTCATCGTCGATGAACTTGGCTGGCGCGTTGTGTTCCTCCTACCCTTGCCACTAACCGCCTTAGCCACAATGGCGGGAGCCGCATTGCTGCCCAACCGCAAACCTGGCCCTGCAGGTAAGTTTGATTGGATCGGCCTGATCCTGCTTTGCCTGTCGCTGGGGCTGCTGCTCGACGGACTTGCGAGCGGTCGCAGATACGGCTGGTCGTCTGACAGGATTGTGCTGGAGCTGACGCTTGGCATCCTGGCGACGCTTGGGTTCATTTTGCGCCAACTTACCATTCGCGCACCGATGCTAGACCTTCGCCTTTATACCAATCCACAATTCGCCTCTGCTGCTGTGGTTGGCCTGATATTCGGCTTTGGAATGTTCGGGTCGATCTACGCGATTGCTGTATTTATGCAGCAGGTCCAAGGCTTTTCCGCGACCAAGGCTGGGGTTGCGCTGATCCCCGCTGGCATTCTGATGACAATCATGTTCCCGACCGCAGGCCGCCTTGTGGATAGGTTCCCAGCATATGTTTTGATCATGATCGGGCTCGTCTGGTTCTGTGTCGGTTTCGCGCTCATGTCAATTGCGGACGCCAGCACGCCCTATTGGCTATTCATCTTCTTCACGCTCGTCAACCGCTTCGGCCTATCTTTGATTATCCCGTCGTTGAACACAGGCGCGCTAAGATCACTGCTGCCGGAACAGGTTGGCCAGGGAGCGGGCATGGTGAACTTCGTACGCACACTTGGCGGTGCCGCCGGGGTTAATCTGATGGTGGTTTTCCTGGAGGGTGCTAGTGCGAACCATACGCAGACGATTGTTTCCAGCCAAACGCCAGACAATAGCGCCTCCCGTGAGCTGCTGCGCCAAACGGAACAATTAATGCAGGACGCCGGTGTATCAGCGACAGATGCAGCAGCAGGCGCGCTCCAATATCTTGGCCAAACCGTCTATGCCCAAGGCCTGACCCAGGGCTTCCAAGACACATTCATGCTGACAGCCTTTATCGCTGCTGCAGCCCTTATCCCGGCCTATATCATGGGCCGGGATGCACGCCGCAGCCACTAAGTTTAATCCGCTTGATCTATCAGATGCAGGAATGATCCAGCGACGCGGCCTCGGACAGCGCCGAACGCGCCAAGAGGTTTTCTAGTTGCGTCTTCCGCTGTGGCGAAAGATGGCAGGTCCGTTGGGCGTTGAACCTCCTGGGCATGATGGTGCTCATGGCCGCGATACGCGCCGCCGGCAATGGGAGAGGCTTGTGCCATCCAAATACGCCGATAGCCAAGGCTCACGCGGGCGTTCTGCATGGACGTTTCAATTGACAACAGCCCAGCCATGGCGTGGCGGACACCTGTTGCGTCGGTTAATCCATCGCCCAGAACCATATAGCCGCCGCACTCACCGTAGATCAGCGCGGTTTCGGCTGCACTGCGGAGGCCATTCAGAAAGCCTGTCGCATTTGCAAGGCGTCCGGCCTGAAGTTCGGGATATCCACCCGGCAGATAAACGGCATCGGCCATGGCATCTGGCGCGGCATCGGCAAGCGGTGAAAACGGCAGAATCTCCGCACCAGCTTCGCGCCACCCGTCCAGCACATGGGGATAAGCAAACCGGAATGCCTCATCTTGCGCGACTGCAATGCGCTGGCCTAACGGTGGAATTGGCGCGCGAGGCCCAGCCGCGTTCGCCGTAACAGGCGCTGCCAGCTCCAGTAGGCCGTCCATGTCCATGGTAGTGGCGATGAGACCCGCGGCAGCCTCAAATGTCTCCGTCAGGCCGGCATACTCACCGGACTGGACGAGCCCAAGGTGCCGTGATGGCAATTCCAAGGAGGAGTCCCGACCAATCCATCCAAATGCGCTCACGCCGACTGACCGCGCGGCCTTTGCCAGCAAATCATAATGGCCCGCATGGCCAATCCGGGTGAAAACCACACCAGCAACACCGATATCGTGACGATAACGCGCAAAGCCCGATATCAGTGCGGCAGCAGATGCTGCCATGCCGCGTCCGTCAACGACGAGAACCACGGGCAAGTTTAAGCTCTGCGCTACGTCCGCCGTCGAACCTGTGCCATCCCGAGCGCCATCAAATAGGCCCATAACGCCTTCGCCGATTATGAGACTGGCGGAGCTTGCAACGCTGGCCAGCACAGCATGCTGCGTTTCGGTACGCATGCCCCACAGATCAATATTCGGCACGATCCGGCCAGCACCCGCCGCGAGAAAACCGGGGTCAATGTAATCCGGCCCGGTCTTAAAACCAGCCACCGCGACACCCCGCTGTCTAAAAGCCGCCAACAGCAGTGATGCGGCAACGGTCTTGCCCGTGCCAGACGCTGGAGCCGCCAGAATAAATCCGCGCGCGGTCATGTGCAGGGACCTTAGCCCGCCACTACCGCCTTTAGCGCCTCTGCGATTTCTTCCGGTACGGAATTCATGCGAAAATGGCGATAATACCAGCCATGCTTATCCATAATGTAGATGTAGGATGTGTGGTCCATCGTGTAGCTGCCGCTCTCTGTCTCGCGCTTGGCATAATAGACGCGGTAGGCTTTGCCCGCCGCCGCGATTTGTTCTGGCGTGCCGGTTAGCCCAACCATGTTTTCATGGAAATTGGCGGCATATTCCTTTACCAGCTCTGGCGTGTCCCGGTCTGGATCAATCGTGATAAAGAGCGGGGCGACGTCCGCGGCCACATTCGCGGGCAGTAGATCAATCGCGTCAGCAACGATCGCGAGTTCCGTCGGGCAAACGTCCGGGCAGTAGGTGAAGCCGAAATAGACAGCCATGACCTTGCCGTTGAAGGCCTTCTCCGTCACGGTTTCGCCGTCGCCATTGACCAGAACGAACGGACCGCCAACGGTTGGCTGGCCCATGATGCCGCCTTCCTGGTTTGGCCCGCCTTCAATAATTTGAAGCGCCAAATAGGCAGCACCACCGGCGAAGAGCAGGCATATCCCCGCAAAGCAAAAAATGACCCAGCGAACGATATTACGTTTTTTTGGTTCGCTCATACGATTGCAAGCCTCACAACAACGGTAATGCCAAAAGCAATTTGAATAACGGCGATAAAACTACTGCGGCTTTGAACCTTAATGAGGGCACGCTGTATGGAGAGTTCCTCTGTCCGCATCGCCTCCAACCAGGCTTCTTCGCCCAGATCCTCAACGTCATCATGGTTGGCGTTAGCAATCTCGCTGGCGATGTCCGTCCTGGCGGCCGCACCCTCACCAGAAGTCTGGCCTGGCGGCCTGTTTTGCATGCGGAGATCATCCAGATTGTGTGCGATCGGCAGTAACCAATACCGCCCATACAGCGCCATTACGGCGATCAGAGCCATCATAGCAGCTTCAATCGGCCGGGGGATTGCCAGAAGTGCCGCTGCAAACCCGCTGAAGCAAGCCAGCATCAGGTAGTAAACCTGGAATGCGGCCCGCAAGAACTTGGCAGCATTGTCGGCATCCAGTGTCAAAAACGCGATCCTGCCGATAAACAGCGTCATGGCGGGAATGAGGCCTAGTGCGAGTGCTGCCCAAATCGCCGCAATGCCGATCATAAATTCTTCTGCCATCCGGCGAATTCTCCCGTCGCTTAACCAGGCGTATACAGATATGATATAGCTTGAAGGGCGGATCACCGTCAGCCCACCGGAGATAAATAGTTCGTGATGGAGAATGTCGGCATGAGCCGCATCGTCGCGCGCCTTGCCAGCGCAGGTCTGATTTTAGCCTTTGGCATGAGCGCTCACGCGTCACCCAAAGGCTATGATATTGACCGCCTGCTGCGCCAGCCCGCACCAGACTGGCTGCATGCTCCAGCCGCACCGCCACAGCACCATGCCGCACAGCCAGCCCATGCGCCACAGCCGCTGGACCGTATTCCCCGCATGCCAGCGCCTGCAGTTCTGCCGGCGGAAGGCGCTTTGACCGTCTCACCGCCTTTGCCTGCCTATCGGGCACCCATCTCGGCGCAGACATATAAAGCGCCGCCTCTACAGGCACCACCCGCGTCGCGTCGGATCATCCGCGCGCCAGGTAGTCCACGCTCCACCGTATCTGGCGCATGGACGCCCCGGCAGTAATAGATCACCGTTAAGCCCATCCGCCGCGTTGACAGCGCGTGCTGACGTTCGCATTGTCATGACCAAATCCGAATAGCCTTGAAGAAAGCCTGAGCCTATGTCCTACGTCGAACTCGAACGCACCATTGAATCCGCCTGGAAAGACCGGGATAGCATTTCACCTACAACAAAAGGTACTGTTCGCGATTCTATCGAAGCCGCACTTGATGCCCTTGATACGGGCGAAATCCGCGTGGCCGAGAAGAAGTCTGGCGATTGGGTTGTTAACCAGTGGTGCAAAAAGGCGGTGCTCTTGTCCTTCCGCCTCCACAATTCCGCCCCCATGGCGGGCGGTCCGGTCGATCCTGAACGTGGCCGTTCCGCTTGGTATGACAAAGTCGCGCTGAAGACATCCGGATGGGGCCGTGAGCAGTTTGAAAAAGCTGCCTTCCGGTCTGTCCCGGGCGCAATCGTTCGACGCTCCTCTTACATCGCGCCGAATGCGGTGCTGATGCCCAGCTTCGTCAACCTCGGTGCCTATGTCGGCGAGAATACGATGGTTGATACTTGGGCGACTGTTGGGTCTTGCGCGCAGATTGGCAATAACTGCCATCTTTCTGGCGGCGTCGGTATTGGCGGCGTATTGGAGCCGATGCAAGCCAATCCGGTCATTATTGAGGATAATTGCTTCATCGGTGCGCGCAGCGAAGTCGTTGAAGGCGTGATTGTTGAGGAAGGGTGTGTGCTGTCCATGGGCGTTTTCCTATCCCCGTCCACCAAGATCGTGAACCGGGAAACGGGCGAAATTCACCGTGGGCGCGTGCCAGCATATTCTGTTCTCATCCCTGGCAACATGCCGGGCCACGACCTTCCCACCGGCGGTCCGGGCCCATCCACCTACTGCGCCGTCATCATGAAAACTGTCGATGAAGGCACGCGCGCAAAAACATCCATTAACGATCTCCTGCGCGATTAATGACGAACTGGCCGCTTGATGCTGTTGAGCTTGCGCAGGCGTTGATCCGCTGTGAAAGCGTGACGCCCGTTGAAGGCGGTGCGCTTTCTGCATTGGAAGGCTGGCTTGCCCCGCTGGGCTTTGCCTGCGAACGCATGCCATTCGCCGATGACGGCACGCCGGACGTAGATAACTTGTTCGCGCGCGCCGGTTCACCAAATGCCGGGCTGCACATTTGTTTCGCCGGACACACAGACGTTGTTCCAATTGGCGACATAAGCGACTGGAAGCATGGTCCGTTCGCCGCTGAAATCGCTGATGGCATTTTGTATGGACGCGGTACCGTTGATATGAAGGGCGCCATCGCGGCCTTCGTTGCGGCCAGCGCTGCCTATGTCACGGAGACTGGTGATAATTTGCCGGGTGCGATCTCTTTTCTAATCACCGGGGATGAGGAAGGCCCGTCCATCAACGGCACCAAGAAAATGCTACCTTTGCTGGCCGAACGCGGTGAGCGATTTGACGCCTGCATCGTCGGCGAGCCAACCAACCCTGATGCCATGGGCGACATGATCAAGATTGGTCGTCGCGGCAGCCTGAATGGTATTTTGACAATCGATGGCATCCAAGGCCATGTGGCCTACCCGGAACGCGCCGACAATCCCGTCCACAACATCCTGCCGCTGCTGAACGCGCTGGTGCAGGTACCGCTAGACGACGGCCATCCACATTTTCCGCCATCTAGCTTGCAAGCGACAAGCATCGATGTTGGAAACATGACCACGAATCTCATCCCAGCAAAGGCTCAGGCGCGATTTAATGTGCGCTTCAACGCAAACTTTGACGGTGCAATGCTTGAGACTGAGATCCGCCGCCGTCTGGACGCTGTCGGGCAGCCATACAACCTCAAAGTCGTCGTGTCTGGCGAAAGCTTTGTTACGGAACCCGGTCCGTTGACGGAAACAATTGCCAAGGCTGTAGAGACTGTCAGCGGCAGACGCCCTGAGTTCTCCACAACTGGCGGCACGTCAGATGCCCGCTTCATTAAGGATTATTGCTCCGTGGTTGAACTTGGCTTGATCAGCGCTACTGCACACCAGGTAGACGAGCACGTGGCGACCGCAGATATCACCGCACTTGCAGAAACCTATCTGGAGGTCCTGCGCAACTTCTTCAAGGCAGGATCATGAACAGCCGGGGCGAGGAAATTCGACACGGCTTGCGCACTGCGGGCATGGCTGTCCGCTTTCAACGCGATGCCTTGCCTGTCTTCAACGACAGCAACCGCGCCGTCGGCATCTCCTTCTGGGCGCTACCGCTCTTCGTTGGATTGCATGTGATGACCAGCGTGTTTGCGGGTGAGATTTTGACCGCCGCATCCACCATTGAAGGTGTGACGGAAGTCGCGAAAGAAAGGCCCGCTGGTGACTTGACGCCTGTTATCGCTGTGCTTTCGCTGATCGTCCGCTGGCTTGTGCCGCTTGTTATTGCCTATGAAATGGCGCGGGGCATGACTGTCACTCGGGCATGGCCACGCTTTGTCGTAGCCGCAAACTGGTGTGCTGTGCTGCAAGTCCTTCCGATAACAATCGGGGCCGTGGTGATGCAGACCATTGGGGCACCGCCTGCAGCTTTACAAGTACTGTTGTTCATGACGATGATCTGGGTGATTGCTGTAGATTGGTTCGTCGCCAAATGGGCGCTTGGGATCACCGGTAAGCAAGCGACGGTCTTGCTTATAATGACACTGGCGAGTGACGCTGTTCTAACGCAGATCACCGCAGCGATAATGACTTAGCGGTTTTCTACCGCAAGTGGGTTTAAGGCGTCCCGCAGCCCATCACCAACAAAATTGACGGCAATGACTGTCAGGAAAATCGCCACACCCGGCCAGATCGTGAGCATTGGACGTTCCCAAATCGTATCCTGGGCGTGGGCCAGCATAGCACCCCAGCTTGCCAGTGGCGGCTGAATGCCGAGCCCTAGAAAGCTCAAAGTCGACTCAAACAGAATGACCTGCCCCATTGCAAGCGTCGCCGCCACGATCACTGGCCCCGCCGCTGCAGGGGCCACATGCCGAAGGGCGATCCGAAATGGGTGAACGCCGACGGCTCGGGCCGCGCGCACATAATCCTGCGCGCGGGCGGAAAGGGCTGCCGCCCGGGTTAATCGTGCAGCGCCCGGCCAGCCGACTAACGCCACGATCAATACTATGCGGACAACGCTGGCGGCACCGCCCGAACCTGCGCTCATACCCAGCTTTGTTGGGTCAACCGCCGCAAGCAAGATCAATAACGGCAGGACCGGCAGCGCTAGCATGCCGTCTGTGATCCGCATCAGAATGCTGTCCGTCAGCCCGCCCTGAAATCCAGCCATCAAGCCAATTGTAGCGCCGATCCCAGCGGCCGCCACTGCTGCCGCCAGCCCAATGCTGAGCGAGACTTGGCCGCCTTGCAGCAAGCGCGCCAGCACATCCCGGCCAAGTTCATCACCGCCGAGGGGATGCGCCGCAGATACCGGCGCATAGCGACTGGCAAGGTCAACCGCCTCTGCATCAAGTCCAAGGATTGCAGTTATTGCGCCCGCGAAAATGGCAGACAATGCCAGTGCGGCTAGCAGGCAGGTACCGAGCATCGCGCCTCGATTCCGCCGAAAACGGGTCCAAGCCCGGCGCGTTGGCGTTTCAGCCATATTCAGGGCCAAAGCCGTCATGTCACGGCCTTACCGAACCCGATGCGCGGATCAAGCGCTGCATACGCTACATCTGCTGCGGCATTCGCCAGCAGAATGGCACCGGCACCAAGCAGCAAGACCGCCATCGCCAGATTATAATCAGCACCCAAGATTGCGTCGTAGAGCAACTTGCCCATGCCTGGATATCCAAACATCACCTCTACCACGACCGCGCCAGAGGCCAGTGCCCCCAGATCAAGCGCCAATACTGTCACCAGGGGCGTCATGGCGTTCGGCAGGACATGGCGCCAAATAATGCGGAAATCACTCAAACCTTTGGAGCGCGCCGTCTGCACATGGGCTTGTATCAAAGCCTCACCAACGGCGGCGCGGGCGTGGCGAAGAATTGCAGCGGTTTCTAACGCCGCCAATACGGCGATTGGCAGAATAAGATGACGCGCACATTCAAAGACCCCAGCATCAAGGTCCGCCGGTAGCGCGCTTGCAGGCAACCATCCAAGGGTAATTGAGAACAGCGCCATGCCCATGAGTGCCAGCCAGAACGATGGTGCCGCGACACCTGCAAACGCCAGGAAATTCGCGCCACAATCGAAGATTGATCCGGGCTTCAATGCCGCCAATGCGCCGCCAGCTATACCCAGCACTGTTGAAATCGCCAAGGCTGCTATCGCGAGCGATAAAGTCCGCAAGAGTGCTTCTGGCAGCACGTCCGCCACCGGTGCGCTGAACATGCGAGAATATCCAAATTCACCCTCGGACAAACGGCCAAGCCAGGAAATCCAACGCTCCCAGAATGGTTTATCAACGCCGTAAAGCGCCTTTAAGCGAGCAATATCATCCGGCGTTAGGCGTGGGTCAGACCCTGCCAGCAGATCAACCGGATCGCCCGGCATCAACGCCAATAGGGCAAAGGTCAAGCCGGACAGGACCAATAGCGTGATACCCGCGCCAAATGTCCGCTGAATGATGATCCGGCCCACGAGTTGATGCGCCCTTAGGCTTCTGGCAGAACGTTTTTATATGTCTCAAGCACATCCTTGAATCCCGCCACGAGACCATCTATTTCCGCAGCGGCCATGGGCAGAGACAGCACGATCATATTTCGCCGGGCGATATAGTAGCCCCGTTCAATCAAGCCGAGGTGGATCAAGCCGCGCAACGTTGCCGAGACCTGATCTACGTCAGTCGGGCCGGTCAAAGGTTTGTCGGTCAAGTGCACCATCATCATCGAACCGATGCCGGTGACTTGACCAGCAACGCGAGCATTTTTCAACGTATCATTTAAGCGTCCACGCAGCACCTCGCCATCACCGTTCAGTCTGGCTGCCGCTTCTGGCGTATAGACCTTGCTCAGGCCAGCAATCGCGGCGGAGAGAGAGAGAACGTTGTTGTTGAACGTGCCTGCATGGGCAAACGCGCCAGGCTTGCTTGGGTCAAACCGGTTCATGATATCTGCCCGGCCACCGAATGCGCCAAATGTCAGCCCGCCGCCTAGATATTTGCCAAACGATACGAGGTCAGGCGTGGCGCCCCATAGACCATGCAGGCCGCCCGGAGAAAGGCGGGATGTCATCACCTCGTCCATGATCATCAAAGCCCCGGCGCGTTCTGTTTCCTCACGGATCATGGCGACAAACTCAGCCATAGCGGGGATGCAACCGCCAGAGCCTGTCATTGGCTCAAAAATTACTGCGGCGAGTTCGGAACCAAGTTCCCTGATCTGCTGGCGCGTGGCCTCCACATCATTGTAGCGCCCATAGGTCCAGTCGAACGGCACATTCATGCTGTTGCCATATGCGCCAAAGCTGATGACGCTGCCATGGTACGAGCCTTTAAAGCCGAGCAACTTCTCCCGTCCAGTAACCGCACGCGCCGTTGACAGCGCCAGCAAATTGGCCTCCGTGCCGGAATTGGTGAAGCGCACTTTCTCAACCGCAGGAAAACGCTGCTGGAACATTTCCGCTAACACGCCCTCGCGCAGGGTCGGCCCGCCTAGCGTAATGCCTTCAGCCATAGCATCGCGCACGGCATTCAAAATGATGGGCTCAGAATGGCCGTAGATGCCAGCAGTCTGTTCCACCTGGAAATCCACATATTCATGGCCGTCGACATCATACAGGCGGCAACCCTCACCACGTGCAAGCGCCAGCGGGAATGGTGGATAGAACAGGACCGTGCGGGTATTACCACCTGGCATGCCTTTGCATGCAGCTTCATGAGCGGCAGCACTATGGGGATTCGCTGCAGCAAGCCGTGCCTCCGCATCAGCTAGGGCGGCGGCAGCGTCAAAATTTTGGCGGCTATCGTCAGGCATTGGATGTTTCCCCCAAAGGGCGTTGCAGGTGCTATTTCGCGCCCCGCTCTTCCGCTGCCAAAGATGACAGCATTGCGAGGCTAGCAGAATAGTAGTCACCTTCTTTAACGGCAGACCAGAGCGTACCGCCTTCTGGACGATGCATCCTAATCAACTGTGCGATTGATTTGACGCCATTTGACGCTTCATATTCCGCATTCGGGCCAGTTTCGAGTATAAACCACGCTGGCACATCGGGTGCAGCCCATGCCGTTTGAAATGTCCCTAAATGCTGAGCGGAATCATAACCAGCCCAATACAAATACAACGGTATCCGCACTGCATCGAAACTAAACCGCGCTGGCCAATCTTTCGCGGGCTGCATTTGACCATTGGGATGCACCGCTAACCAATCTGGCGGCAGGCCATGCGGTCCGAACCTGGCCTGCTGCGCCAATTGCGCGCCATTCGCTGCGAGCGTTTGCCAGAGCGGGTTTGGGTCCACCTGGTTCAAATGCGCGAAGGCCGGGAAGACGTAATAGGAGAGGTTGAGCGTCGCGATAGTGTTTTTGCCGAAGCCTGTAAAACCTGGAAGGAGTGCGGTTGCGCCTGCCACTTGGTCGGTCAAAAGCCTTCTGACAGCCACTGCAGATATCTTTGCAGCCTCAACCAATTCTGCACGCTTGGTGAAATAACCGGCACGGGCGAGCGCCCAGGCGATCAGGATATCACCGTCACTTGCATTGTTGGGATCAACCACTTCGCCAGTTTTGGGGTCCCATTTCCAAGCGAAGAGCGGCGCGCCGCTCCAACGAAGATTGGCGTCAGTCCATTTCCAAATGCGGTCAAATGCATCCCAATCCCCAGCAGCTCCGGCCAAAAGCATGCCCCAGCCTTGGCCTTCGGAGTGCGAGATATCGCCATTGCCCGTATCAACAACCCGCCCGTCAGCATGCACAAATCGGTCGCGGTACGTTGGCCAAAGTTGGTAAACGGGTACAGCTTCTGCAGCACCTGCCTTGAACGGCGCATGCTCAACAACCAAGACTGCGGCGGCTTGTAAAAGAGTACGTCGGCTTAGCAGCATATCTCGTCCAGCATTGAAAACGCTTCGTCCATCATATCGGTCATGGATGGTGTTAATTCATCGCTACCCCTGGCAATCCCGCCTATCCACTATATTGTTCTATCAGGACAGTTATCCAACGCCAATCAGACCCGGCGTGGATAGGAGAAACAACATGGCCGGCATTGACCGCGCGAATGGCTCTGACTACGGCGACGATAACGATTTGGGCCGCGAGCCCGTACAGCCTGATCTGCGCCCACGCGCGGACCGGTTGAACTATGACTTAGCCGCAAAAACACGCGCGGTGTTCACCCTAGAAGCTACGGTTCCCGCAGACGCTTTTACGGCGAACAGCCTAGGCGTCGAGCGAGAGGGCAACGCCGTGCTGATCGGCGAAGATGGACTGCTGCTGACAATCGGCTACCTGGTTACGGAAGCCACAACCGCGTGGCTGACTGATAGCGATGGCGAGCGGCACCAGGGTGAAGTAATTGGTTACGATCAACAAACCGGCTACGGCCTTGTCCGCCTCGATAATCCTGTAAATGCAAACCCGATCAAGCTTGGAGCAGCGGCGGAAACGGCTGTTGGCGCTGAAGTGACGGTTGTTAGCGGCGGCGGGTTGGATCATGCAATGTCGGCGCGTCTGCTTTCCAAGCGCGAATTCGCTGGGTATTGGGAATATCTGTTGGATGAAGCGCTCTTTACGGCGCCTCCGCATCCCCATTGGAGCGGCACGGCGCTTTTGAACCCTGAAGGCGACATGATCGGCCTCGGTTCACTTTATGTGCAAGACGCCCTGCCATCCAGCGTATCGCCCCCCGGCAATATGTTTGTGCCAGTGGATATGCTGCCTGCAATCATCGACGAAATGTCTGCCACAGGCCGTACTTCGCGGGAACCGAATCCATGGATCGGGATGTTCGTGACCGAAGCTGACGGGCAATTGGTGATCGCTGGCATGGTTGATGGCGGCCCTGCCTCAAGGTCCAACCTGAAACTTGGTGACGCCATTCTGGGTGTTGCGGGTGAAGACGTTAGCGACCTACCCGAATTCTTCCGCGCACTTTGGGCACGCGGCCCGGCTGGTGCATCGGTTCGCCTCAACGTGCTTCGCGATGACCGGGTGCGGGATATTGCAGTGCGCACCGGCGACAGGCAGACTTATCTGAAGCGTATGCCTGGTCAGCGCTGACCAACCAATTCCTGAGGAAATACAAATGTCTGCATTTTTTGAACTTCGCCAATACCCTGTCCTGCCCGGCAAGATGGATGAATGGATCAAGATCATGGAAGAGGAAATTATTCCCTTTCAAGTCTCCAAAGGCATGGTGATCTGCGGCAGCTTCCGCAACGAAGAAAACGAAGAGACATATACCTGGATGCGCCGCTTTGAGAGCGAAGCCCAGCGTGAAGCGCTGTACAAAGCGGTTTACGAGACAGATTACTGGAAGAATGACATGGGTCCCCGCGTTCCCAACTACTTGGACCGCGCCAACATCGTCGTGACCCGCATCGTTGCGACGTCAAAATCCACGCTGCGTTAGCGCCGAGGCATCAAACGAAAAAGGCCCGTTCCGTTACAAACGGAGCGGGCCTTTTTTATTGAAAGTTTGTAGAAAGCAAGACGACAGCCTGTATCAGGAATACGGCCCCGACTGCGGCGAAGCCCATGCCAGCGGCGCGGTGCGCAGCGGACCAACTCTTGCCGCGCATCACGATCCGCACGATGGCACCAGCACCACAAGCTATGGCCCACTGGGTCACGCTGAAGCTGACGAGATATGCGGCAATTACAGTCTGCTCAGCTCCAACAACGGCTTCTGCATAAGCATACCCATGGACAATGCCTGCAACAGTGAACCCGGCCATGATGAGGCCGGCACCTGCGCGGGAGCCCGTGAAGACCAAACGGCCAGCGATGATGATAGAAAGTGCGATCAAGATTTCAGCGCCAGGAATAGACACAGCGCCGAAGTGAATGACAGTATCCAAAAGCGCGCCTGCAACCAGGGCCATCGGTGCCGTTAGACCACGCTCAACCATGACGGCGATGATGCCAGCACCAATAATGAACGTCAGATGATCAATCCAGATGATTGGGTGACCAATGCCAGAGAGCAGCCCCTGGGAAATTGTTTATGGCATGGCACCACCCAGTGGGTGGTGTGCCAGAGCGGGCGTGGCGGCGATCACGGCTGCAAGGCCGGTCAGTACAGCGGCTAAACGCATATCAGTTTATCCTTAAAACTATGCGGAAATTCATACCCACTAACCTTCCCGGAACTTCGTTCCAGGTCAACGCGTAGATCCGCCGCCATCTAGTGTGATGACGGTTCCGGTGATCATGCAGGCGCGCGGACTGGCGAGGAATGTCACAAGATCGCCAACGTCTTCGGCTTTTGAGGGTGCTGGGTCTGTCGGAATGCATTCTTCCCAACGTTCAGCGTCGCCGAATTTTTCGTTCGCCTGCCCGCGCAGCATCGTTTCCATCCGGTCCGTCAGTGTCAGGCCAGGATTGCAGGCGACGACGCGGATATTGTCCGCCAGCGATACTTTGCCGACCGCTTTCGTGAACGCCATGAGCGAGGCATTGCCCGCACTGCCCGCCACGTAGCCTGCGCTTGGGTTTTCCCCAGCAGCGCCAATCACATTGACGATCACGCCACCACCACGGCTGCGCATATTCGCGTAAGCGGCGCGGGTCATGTTCACATAACCGAATACTTTCAAGTCCCAGGCTTCGCGCCAGCGCGGCTCCTGAATTTCGTCCAAAGTGCCAGCCGGAATAGCGCCAGCGTTATTCACCAGAATGTCGATATCCGCGAATTCAGCGATCAGCGCACGGGCAGCATCCCCATCGGAAAGATCAACGGCGCGCCATTCAGCATCGATGCCGTGGCTCTGCTTAATCATCTGGGAAGCACGCACAAGGTCTTCTTCCGTCCGGGAGACCAAGACAGGAATAGCCCCCTCTTCCGCCAATTGCTTAGCACACGCGAGGCCGATGCCTTTTGAGGCACCCGTGACCAACACTTTCTTCCCGGCGATCTGCATATCCATGGGATCAGTTCCTTTGATTAAGCTTGGTGTTGCGCGATGACGCCAGATTGCTGCAACGCGCCGATTTCTGTTTCCGAATAGCCAATTTCGCTAAGGATCATAGCTGAATCTTGGCCCAACGCTGGCGCCGGGCTGGGCTCTGCCGCTGGCGTGCCGCTGAAGCGCGCTGCGGGGCGGGCTTGCCGAATGGCACCGACGCCCGGTTGCTCTATCACCGTGACAATGCCGTTGTGCTGAATCTGCGGGTCATCCAACATCTCACGACGACGGCGCACGGGCATGCACGGCACATCTGCCGCCTCAAGCGCCGCCAATATCTGGGCTGAGGGTTGGCCTTTTAACACCGCCTCTATCTCCAGCATGCGTATCTGGCGATTGGCGGAGCGGACGGCCTGGGTTACGAAGCGAGGGTCGGTCAGCCATTCGGGCTTGTTCAGAGCGCGGCAAAGACCTTGCCATTCCGCATTGGAAACCGTGCCCAGGGTAATGAACCCATCTGCCGTTTCAAAAATCATGTCATGGGTGCTGGCAGCTGCAGATTGCGTATTATCTGCGACGATCGCGAACGGAGACATGCCTTCGGGCCAAATGAACGAAAGCATGGCGTCCAGCATCGCCATTTCCACATGCTGGCCCTCGCCAGTGCGAGTGCGGGCGAATAAAGCAGACGTCACGGCCTGGGCGGCATAGATGGCTGTCGTCTTATCCGCGACAAGTGTTCGAACCATCTTTGGCCGTCCAGTTTGCGGATCCGCCTGAATATCGGCCAGGCCAGATAGCGCTTGGATCACAGGGTCATAGACGCGTTTGCCAGCATATGGACCCGATGGCCCAACGCCGCTTATAGACAAATAAACTAGGCCCGAATTGCGCGCTTTCGCAGCCTCATAGCTAAAACCTAAACGTTCGATAGCGCCGGGACGGAAGTTCTGAGCGAAGACATCCGCTTGCTCCACCAGCCGCCAAAGGATCGCTTTGCCTTCAGGCTGCTTTAAGTCGAGCGCGATGCTGCGCTTGCCCCGATTGCACGCAACGAAACTTGCAGAAAACCCGGGAGACGCTGCTCGCCCATGGCGCATTACGTCACCCGATAATGTCTCCACCTTGATGACATCAGCCCCCTGATCCGCCATCGTTGCCATCGCAGCGGGGCCAGAGACGACGCTGCATAGATCAACAACTCTGATGCCGCTCAAAGGTCCGGTCATTCGGGGTTATTCGCCGCTTCAGCCGCTAGATACTGTGGCCGTTCAGCGATCCGCGCTTGATAGTCTGCAAAGATATCAGGATAGGGGCATTTATAGCGCTTAGCCCAATTCAATATCGTCATCATCAAAATATCTGGCCCATAAAACGTATCGCCGAGCAGATATGGGCGACCGTCCTCCATACGAAGCGCCGCTGCTGTGATCATCCGGTCAAAGTAGGCACGCGCTGCAGCGTTGGCTTCCGGCGCATCACCATAAATCTCCGGCAGGCCTTCATGGCGGCGGAGGACATACAGTGACGTCGCATCCAATTCCATAGAGATGAAAGACATCCATTCGAAATAGAAAGCGCGGGCCTTGGCTTCTGTCGGGATCAGGCGACGCTTATCCGTCGAATATCTGTCTGCTAGATACATAACGATGGCGGGGCTTTCCGTGATCGCGATATCCCCATCTATCAGTGTCGGGATCTTACCGCGCGGATTAACGGCGCGGTATTCTGCGCCCTCCATTGGTGGCGTGCGTGTTTGGATGGCATGGGTTTTATACTCCAACCCAAGCTCTATCAGCGCCCAATGTCCCCTTATTGAGCGGGCGGATTTAACGCCCCAAAGCACACGGTCTGCCATCACCAAGTCTCCACAAATGGGCGAATATCAAGCTCGTGCGTCCAGGCATCCCGGCCCTGTTGG
Organism: Alphaproteobacteria bacterium; assembly: GCA_965660545.1. Taxonomy (GTDB): domain Bacteria; phylum Pseudomonadota; class Alphaproteobacteria; order Bin95; family Bin95; genus VMCJ01. The sequence continues at coordinate 74,539 of CBFIAF010000004.1, forward strand.
CTGAGCGTCCAGTAAGCTTCCGCGATTGAGGCTAAGTCCATCAGACTATCTGGCGGAAACTCGATATCCTTGCCGCCATTCGCTGCTTTCCGGCGGGCATGAATGGCCGGGCTATCAACACCACCATCGACAATCAGATGGGCCACATGAATACCCTCTGGCCCCAATTCCCGCGCCATGGATTGAGCGACCGCGCGCAAGCCGAACTTAGCGGCAGCGAAGGCCGCGAACCCGGCACCGCCCCGTATGCTGGCCGTAGCGCCCGTAAACATGATCGTGCCTTTACCACGCAGCAGCATGCGCTTAGCCGCGGCCTTGCCAGAAAGGAAACCACCTTCACAGCCGAGCGCCCAAACCTTGCGGAACATGTCCTGGCTCGTCTCTGTCAGCGGGCTCTTATAGTTGGCGCCAGCGTTATAAAGCACCACTTCGACTGGCCCGAGATCTGCTTCGACAGCATCAAGTAGCTCTTCCAGCGAATCCTCCCGCCGTGCATCAGCGGCATAAGCTTTTGCCATGCCCCCAGCTGCGTTGATCTCTTGGACAAGCGCATCGGATTTCGCCGGATCCCGCCGCGCCATCGCCACACGATATCCACCTTTAGCGAACCGGCGCGCAAATGCTGCGCCGATCGCATCGCCCGCACCAATGCCCAGTGCCACTTTTACCTGATCTGTCATGGCAGCAATAGTGCGACATCCAGCAGGCGTTCTGCAAGCATTAGCGTGCAAGATCAGATGTGGTCCCAGGCCGCGCGCAATCGTACAATCGCCATGACATGAACACACCGCGATTCGAACCCGAAAGAGATGCCGCCCGCGCCCAGTTTCTGGCAAACGCCGGATGGGCAGACGCACACCTTGAATGGCGGCCCGGTGATGCTTCTTTTCGGCGGTACGCCCGCCTTCAAGGCGGGGCCCGCCGTGCCATGCTAATGGATGCGCCGCCGCCAAAAGAAGCGCTTGGGCCGTTCATCATGTGTGGTGCCATGTTAAGTGCAGCTCGGATCACGACACCGCAAATATTGGCCGAGGATAGCGCCCAAGGCTTTCTGCTATTGGAGGACTTCGGCGACGCGACCTTCACCAATTTGTTGGATGCCGGCGAAGACCCTAATGCACTCTACGCCCTTGCAACGGATGTCCTGATTGCCATTCGCCAGGACCTTGGCGGACCGCATCCAACATTGCCCCATTATGATGCTGCTGCTCGTGCAAGCCATGTTTCCACGTTCTTGGACTGGCTTTGGCCAGATTGCATGGACGCGCCGCCAACAGCAGACGAGCGCACTGAGTTCACTGCCCTTTGGCTAGATGCATTGCACCAAGCACCAACGCTTGGGCGCGGCTTTGTCCACAGGGATTTTCATGTGGACAACCTGATGCGCTTAAAAAGCAGGAACGGCGTCGCAGCCTGCGGTGTTCTGGATTTTCAGGACGCAGGTTATGGCCCGCTTGCCTATGATTTGGCATCACTAATTGAGGACGCCCGGCGCGATGTGCCAGCCCAAGTCCGGGCCGCATGCCTCGCTCGATACCAAAATGCGGCCCCGCATTTGTCCCCAGAAGATATCGCCGCAGCGCTTGCCGCGCATGGCGGTCAACGGCATTGCAGGGTGGCTGGGCTGTGGGTTCGGCTTTGGCGACGAGACGGCAAACCGGGATATCTGAAACACATGCAACGCACGCTCAATCACTTGGATCACAGTCTTCGCCATCCAGCCTTGGCGGACCTTCATGCATTCATGGCCGAAAAATTCCCGGCGGATGCACGTGCGCGCGCCGTCAGCCTGCATGAAAGTGCTCTGCTATGAGCTTAGACGCAGAAACAATCGCCCGAATGGTTTTGGCACCAGCCCGGCCTGCAAATATCCAAAGCGGTATGGTTTTGGCGGCGGGGCGCGGCACACGGCTTGGTCCGCTGGGCCTCGCAACGCCAAAAGCGTTGCTTGATATTGGCGGCAGTATTCTGCTGGATCAGGCGTTGGACGCGTTCACGAAAACTGGCGTCGCCAATAAAGTCGTAAACGCCAGCCACTTGGCGGATCAGATTATCGCCCATTTAGGGAACCGCGGCGGCGAGGCCGATGCCAGAATTTCTGCGGAAGACACACCGCTCGAAACCGGCGGCGGCGTCCTGAAAGCTTTGCCCTTGCTGGGGGCAGAGCCGTTCTATGCCGTCAATGCAGATGTTTGGTGGGCGGGATCACTTCCATCCGGCCTAAAAGCACTTGCATCCTATTGGCGGCCACAAGCGATGGACGTGCTTTTGCTGCTACAAGCAACAGCGAAGATCGATGGCTATGACGGGCGTGGAGATTTCTACTTAGACGGCCTTGGCCAGCTCACCCGGAAGCAGGACAGCGAAACCGCACCCTTCGTGTTTACCGGCGCACAAATTCTAAGCCCATCAGCGTTTGCAGGCGTCCAGTCCGGCGCATTCTCCTTGAATAGAATTTATGATCAGGCGGCAGCAAACGGGCGACTGTTTGGTCTTTCCCACAGTGGCGGATGGGCTGACATTGGCACACCGCAACGGCTAACCCGGGCCAGAAACGCTGCAGAGACGGCACGCGCACGCCAACTCCTATGACAGACGAAGATGCAGTAATTGGACTGTCCGGCATCTATACGATTCCACCGGGCGCGGATTTCCTGGGCACATTGGCGAAAGGCCTCGCGAGCCATATTCCTTCTGCAAGCCTTGGTCAGACCAAGATATTTCTTCCAACGCGCCGCGCCTGTCGGGCGCTAACGGAAGCCTTCCTGGACGGCCAAGATGCTGCGAGATTGCTGCCCGCAGCCTATCCACTGGGTGATGTTGACCTGGATGACCTGGCATTTCAAAGCGACATCCACGCTAGCGCTGCTGCCGAAAGGGCAATCGAACTTCAGCCAGCCCTCGCCTCAACCCGGCGGACTCTAATGTTGGCCCGATTAGCGCAAGCTAAAGAACGCAGCGAACATGGTGCCGACATGCCACTTCCAGCAGCCCTAAGACTTGGCCGGGAGCTTGGCCGATTTCTGGATGACCTAGCGATTGACCGGGTGAACCCAGACGCCGTCAGCCAGATTGATGCAGGTGAATATGCGGCCCATTGGCATCGCGTCGTCACGTTCTTGGAAATTGTGATCAAGCAATGGCCAGACATGCTGGCTGAGCTTGATCGCTTGGACCCCACCACCCGTCGCGAAGCATTGATTGATGCCCAGGCGGAAGCTTGGACGCGCCAACCGCCCACCCAGCCTACATTGATCGCAGGCTCGACCGGCGCGCAACTCGGCACGCGTGCACTAATGTCGGCACTTCTGGATGGCCCTAACGGAATTGTCGTTCTCCCCGGTTTCGAGAACGATGTCGACGATGATGGCTTTCGGCATATCCGAGAAAGCCCAGGCCACCCGCAGCACGCCATGGCAACAGCGCTTGCAGCACTAGACTTCAAACCGGCTGACGTGCAAACTTGGGCAGTGGATGCACCTGCTTCACCGCGCGCCAATCTTATTGTTGAGGCGCTTAGGCCAGCGCGGGATGCACAGAAGTGGCGGTCTATTCAGCCAAGACAATTCACCCAAGCGAACAAAAATCTTCAGCGCGTGGATGCTGCGAGCCAGGATCAAGAAGCCCGCATTGCCGCGATTTTCCTTCGTGAACAACTGCAAATTCTGGCTTTGGAAAAACCCTACCCCAAGCTGGCGCTTGTAACACCGGATCGGGGCTTGGCGCGCAGGGTTCGGGCTGAACTGCGGCGTTGGGAGATTGAAGCAGATGACAGCGCCGGTGAGCCGCTTGGTCAAACACCCCTCGGTGCTTATCTCCGCCTTGCCGCCCGCGCTTGCCGCACCGGAGCGGACGCTGTCGATATTCTCTCACTGCTGAAGCATCCATTGAGCGCAGGCGGCATCAGCCGTGCAGAATTTCGCACCAACGCCCGCGCGCTTGAACGCACCGTATGGCGGGATGACCGGCACCAACGCCAAGCCCGCACACTGGCTGATGCCGCCACACTTCTGCATGAACTAGAAAAGCCAGAGCTGGCGGCATTTGCTGAACGCGCGCACGACTTGATAGCCCCATTAATCGAGCAGCTCACAGAGGGCGACGCACTCCGCCCAATGCTGGAAGCGCACATCCGCATTGCCGAAGCGCTGGCCGCAAGCGATGAGAGCGAGGGCGCTGCAGCCCTCTGGCAGGGGGACGCAGGCGAAGCCGCTGCCGCCCTCCTCGCTGAAACTTTAGATGCGGCGGACGCTAGCCCATCGCTAAATGGCCGGGATTATCCCGAAAGCTTTGAGGCGCTCATCGAAGGTGCCGCTGTTCGCAATAACCAAGCAGCTGGCTCGCCGATCCAGATCATGGGCGTATTGGAAGCGCGTCTCGCGGGGTTCGATGCTGTCGTACTTGGCGGGCTAGATGAAGGTGTATGGCCGCGCCCGCCCGCCGCCGACCCGTGGTTCAGCCGCGCCATGCGCCGGGAGATCGGGCTGACGGACCCGGAAAAGCGCCTTGGCCTTTCTGCCCATGACTTCGCGCAACTTCTGCATTGCCCAAATGTCCTTCTAACCCGAAGCCTACTGCGCGACGATGCGCCGACCAAGCCATCGCGCTGGCTGGTCCGCCTGGATGCGGTTGTGGCGGCGGACGGTGCCTGCCCGAAACTAACGGATGGTCAGGAGCGCTATCGCTATCTGGCGGCAGCGCTCGATCCGATACAGGACATTGCAGGCTCCGAACCGCCAAACTTCTGCCCGCCTATCAAGGCCCGTCCTCGCCGCCTTTCTGCAACGGAAATCGATACGCTGATCCTTGATCCCTACGCGATCTATGCCAAACGCGTACTTGAGCTGTATCCGCTTGGCGACCTAGACCCAGCGCCAAGTCCCGCTGACAGGGGCCGTATTGTCCACGCTGCATTTGAATCCTTCCTGCAAAAATACCCTGACCACCTACCGGATGACGTTCTGGCCGCAATCCTAGAAGCGGGCGATGAAGCGTTCGCGGAGTTCGCCGATCACGCAGAAGCGCAAGCCTTTTGGCGGCCAGCGTTCGAGCGGTCCGCACGCTGGGCTGCAGAGCGGGAGATTGCACATCGCGAAGATATCGCACTTGCGAAAGCCCATGCGGAATTGAGAGGCGAGGTCGTATTCCAAGCTCCCGGCGGGCCGTTCAAGCTGACCGCCAGGGCAGATAGGATCGACGCCAGCGGCGACGGCACGCTCGCTATCGTCGATTATAAGACTGGCGCGCCGCCCACAAAAAAAGCCATAGCGAGCGCCGATGCGCCGCAATTGCCATTGGAAGCTGCAATCGCCCGTCACGGTGCCTTCAAAGATGGTGATGGTGAAACCCTTGCCGCACTTGAAACATCGCTGCTCGCAATATGGCAGTTGGCGGGCCGTGAAGGCGGCAAAGTGACGGCTATTGATGGTGAGGTCGCCGAATCCGCCATGGATATCGCGTGGGAAGGCTTCCAACGCCTGATTGCAGGCTTCGATGAGGCAGATACGCCTTATCTCAGCGAACCGCGCGCAGCCTTTAATGAGGCACCCCGATTTTCCAAATACCGAACGCTCGCCAGGCTCTCCAATGATGTGGAGGAGTCTTGATGGCTGATAATCCCACAGAACGCGCCACCCGCAGCCAACGGATTGTCTCAACGCCCAACCTTTCGGCTTGGGTCAGCGCATCCGCCGGGTCCGGGAAAACCAAGGTGCTGACGGACCGGGCTTTGCGGTTGATGCTGGCAGGTTCGCAGCCAGACCGCATCCTTTGCCTGACATTCACTAAGGCCGCCGCTGCTGAAATGGCGAACCGCATCATCAATCGCTTGAGCCTATGGGCTGCTGCCAGCCAGGACGCTCTCCGCGAAGACTTGAGCGGCATGGGTGCCTTCAACCCGACGCCTGAGATGCTTGCCCGCGCTGCAAAGCTGTTCGCCACTGTCGTTGATGCGCCAGGCGGGTTGAAAGTGCAGACGGTGCATTCCTTCTGCCAATCCGCACTGGAACGCTTTCCCGTGGAGGCAGGCGTGCCGCCAGGGTTTGCTGCCCTAGACGAACGCGCCGCTGCAGACCTTCTCCGCGAAGCCCGAGATGGCATGCTTCAGGATATTCTTGCAGGCGAAGCTTCTGACCCACGTTTGACCCCTGCCTTGGAGCGTTTGGTGCAACGGGGCACTGCAGACGCATTCGACGAGCTACTAAAGGCGTTATTGGCCGAGCGTGCACGGATCGATCAACTCGGCGGGGCGGATGCTGCCACCCAAGCCGCCTGGCGCTTGCTTGAAGTAGATGCAGAAAGCGCAGCCCCTGAGTTCGCCATGCGCTCCATCGTGACGCTTGATCAAGGTATGGAAACCAAGCTCCGTCGGTTGATGACGGCGTGGCTGGATGGTGGGAAGACGGATAAAAGCAAAGGCGACACGTTAGATGCATGGCTAGCAAGCGATACGGATGGCCGCTGCGCGATGACGCCACCGTTGTTCAGTGCATTCTTTACGGGCGGCGGTGAAAGCACACCATTCGCAAGCGCCGCCACAAAGGGTGTCCTCAAAGCCAATACCTGGTTCGAAGAAGTGCACGCGGACTGCCTGGACTGGATTACCAATGCGCGCGAACGCCTTTGGGCGGCCGAATGTGCGGCGGATACAGAAGCAGCCATCCGCCTCGCCAGCGCCATTGGCGAGCGTTATGCCCGGGCTAAACGGGTTGCGGCAAAGCTCGATTTCGACGACTTGATCCTAAAAACTCGCGACCTGCTGGAAGCCGATGGTGGCGCTGGATGGGCGCTTTATAAACTAGACGCAGGCATTGACCACATCCTGGTCGATGAAGCCCAAGACACAAACTCAGAGCAGTGGGCGATTGTTCATGCTCTCGCTGAAGAATTCTATCGTGATGGCGCTGATATGGGCCGCACGCTGTTTGCAGTTGGCGATCCGAAGCAATCGATCTTCAGCTTCCAACGGGCTGATCCCAAAGAGTTTGCGAAAAGCCGGGCGCGGTTCAAGACCCTGGTGACAGGCGCTGAGCAAGAGTTCGAAGATCGGTCCTTGGATGTATCATTTCGGTCCGTCCCGGCCGTCCTCTGCGCTGTGGACGCCACGTTTGCAGCACTGGCAGCCTACCAAGGCCTTGCACCGGAAGCAGAGCCGCCCGCCCATATCTCCGCCCGCCCGGGCCTGCCCGGACGCGTCGAGCTATGGCCAGTGCTCGAGAAGCCGGAAACGGCGGACATGCCGGACCGCTGGACGCCGTTGAAGGCCTATCCAGACGCCAACGTTAGCGTCGAGGCTGGGTTGGCCGCACTTGTCGCTAATAAGATCGAAGAACTACTCAATGATCCAAATGAACGCCTGCCGCCGGGACCATCAGCGCCCGAAGGACGCCGCATTCGTGCCAGTGACATCATGGTTGTCCTCCAGACCCGGAGCACCTTCGGCGACCTGCTTACCCGCGCCCTGAAAACCAAAGATATCGCTACCGCTGGCGTCGACCGGATGCGGCTAACACGACAACTCGCTATCCGTGACCTGATTGCGTTGGGCGCTATCGCTATTCTGCCAGAAGACGATCTGTCCCTCGCCGTACTGCTGAAATCACCGCTGATTGGGCTGTGCGAGAAGGAGCTGTTCGAATTGGCGCATAGCCGACGCGAGCAACCACTTTGGCGACGCCTGCAAGAGCGCGCGGCGGAACCAGGTTCAGCCTATGCAGAGGCTTGGGCCTTTGTCAGTGAAGCGCTAAGGCGCGCCGACTTCGAACCGCCATTCGATTTCTATCAATGGGCGCTCGGCGCAATGCGGGGCCGCGCCCGCATGATCTCTGCCATGGGCGAAGCCATCCGTGACCCGCTTGATGCCTTTATGTCCCTGGCGTTGGCCTATAGCGATGACAATGCGCCAAGTATGCAAGGCTTCCTCGGCTGGGTTGAACGGGACCAAGTGGAGATCAAACGCCAGCTTGAAGAAGCTGCGTCGGGCGTGCGCATCATGACCACCCATGCTGCCAAAGGCCTGCAAGCGCCTGTGGTTTTCCTGCCTCAAACGACACGAGGGGAAGCAAACTACACACTGGGCTTATTCTGGACTGATACGGAGCAAGGCATTGCTCCGATATTAGGGCCAACCCGTAAAGCGATTGATCCAACTGCAATCAATGCCCTCCGTGAAGCCCGCGCGCAGCGCCAGGAAGAAGAGCGTCGCCGCCTGCTCTATGTGGCTATGACCCGGGCAGAAGACAGGCTTTATGTCTGCGGCTGGGAGACCAACCTAAAAGCGGAAAAGATGGCGCTGACCTGGCATGGGCTTGTTGAAACTGGCATACGCTCGCTCGAAGACCACGTTGAGGAAGGTGTGTATTTCTCAGAAGCACCTATGCTGGTCTTAGACGATCAAGGCGATGGTACGTCTGTCGAAGGCGTTCAGACGGATTTCAGCCCTGACATCCGGCACATATTGCCCGGCTGGTGGCAGCAACCCTTCGCAGCCCCGCCCCGCGCACCCGAAATCAAGGCACCATCTAAGCTTGTGCCAGAAGCCGTGGCCGATCTATCGCCGGTACTCTCACCGTTGGAATGGGGCCAGAAATCAGAACGCGCAGCCACGCGCTTTGGGCGCGGATTGATGATCCACCGCTTGCTGGAACGCCTGCCTGCCCTGCCCCGTGAGGCCCGGTCAAAAGCCGCTACACGCTACCTGGCCCGCGCAGACGGCGTCACGCTAGCTGAGCAACAAGATATCCTTAAAGCCGTAATGCGGGTTGTAGAGGACCCAGAATTCGCAAATATCTTCGACGAACACGCACTGGCCGAAACGCCAATAGGCGGCACCCTCGCTGGCCAACCCGTCGCTGGCATTATTGACAGATTACTCGTGACAGAAGACGAAGTGCTGATTGTTGATTACAAGAGTAACCGCCCGCCGCCGACAACAGCGGAAGCCACACCGATTCCCTATCTGGCGCAAATGGCAGTGTATCGGGATTTGGCGGCGCAAGCGTTTCCTGGCCGAACAATCAAGGCGGCACTTCTCTGGACGGAGGCCCCAAGGCTTGTCATTCTACCGGATAGTCTAATCGCGCCACACAGTTTAGCGTAGATCGCACAAATGAAGCAGGCCTCATCCGTTGACGGATCAGGTGCCAGCCCCTAGCTAGAACTCAACGATCACATCAATTGAAGGAATTACAGCCATGGCCACGCGCCCCGTCACCGACATCAGCTTTGATCAAGACGTTCTGAAGAGCGACAAACCCGTTGTTGTCGATTTTTGGGCAGAATGGTGCGGCCCCTGCAAAGCGATTGGCCCGGCTCTGGAAGAAATTTCCGAAGAACTGGCTGGCAAAGTTGATATCGTTAAGCTGAACATTGATGATAACCCGGGCGTGCCAGGGTCCCACGGTATTCGTGGCATTCCCACGCTGATGATGTTCAAGGATGGCCAGCTGGCCGCAACCAAAGTGGGTGCAGCAGCAAAACCAGCCATCAAAGCCTGGGTCGAAGAGAACATTTGAAGCTGATAGGGGCCGATCTATAAGGTCTTTATCAAGCTTCTATTAAGCCTAGTTCCGCTAGCCTGAGAGTTGCAGCGCCGGATGTCCCCCAGCGTGAAAAAACAGGCAGCGGCGAAATGGAGGATTTGGCCTCCGAGTTCATAACCGAAACGGCGGAGGGCTTGAACGCCCTCGACGTAGAATTGGTAACTCTGGAGCAGAATCCGAACGATTCTGCCATCCTTGGCGAAATTTCCCGTGCGTTTAGACCGCGGTGGATGGCGCACGCGGTATGTATCACCAGGTCTCGCAGCAATCTGAAATACAAGCCGCCCGATCTGCCTAAGCGGCCGCGTTCTGCTGGTGGACGGCGTCCCATTGCGCCGCTTCCCATCCGATCATGGCAAGCTTGCGGGGAATGCCCCATTCGTAGTTCCGCACATAGCCGTTGCTGAGAATCGCCCGGTGGCACGGGATGAGCCAACTGATCGGATTCCTACCAATTGCTGCACCAACCGCCCGCGCCGCCTTCGGTTGACCAGCAAGCTTCGCAATAGCACCATAGGTCATTAGATAACCGTCTGGAATCTCCAGCAGCGCCCGCCAGACTTTGATCTGAAACGGCGTGCCAATCAGGCAAAGCGGCAGTGGGTCCTGGTTGGCCGCATCCTGGAAAATCCTTGCTGCCATGGCTTCGGCTGCAGCAACATCCTCAACAAATTCAGCCGCCGGCCAACGCCCCTGCATACTGGCGAGGACATCCGCCTGCTCACCCTTAGCGCCCGGCTCTGCAAACGCCAGACCGGCCAAGCCGCGGTCCGTCATAAACAGCAGTGTCAGACCGAATGGCGATTCAGCCCAGCCCCAGCGCATCGGAAGCCCCTCACCCCGACGCTTGTAATCATCGGGAGTCATGGCTTCGTGGACGACGAATAGATCATGCAAGCGTCCCGGGCCGGATAGGCCTGCATCCAACGCTGCATCGAGCAAGCTTTGGCTTTCTTCCAGCCGCGCTTTTGCATAATCTAAAGTCAAGTGTTGCAGGAACTTCTTAGGGCTAAGCCCCACCCAACGTTTGAAAACTCTCTGGAAATGCGCAGGGGACATGCCCGCTTCAGCCGCGACCCAGTCCAGGTCAGGCTGTTCTGCCCGCATATCGGCAATGGCGGCCATCGCGGATGCGATTTTCGGGTAGGCATCAACATCAGTCATCTGAATGCTCCTTCAGCGTGTTGGAGCTTAGAATGGGGATGCACCCGCGCCCAAACCACCCGCTTCTTGCGGGTGCTGCTAATTTTTACCGGCGTGGGCATATACGGCCCGCTCAAACCGATCCAGCAGCGCCAGCACGCCTGGGTCCGCGAATGGGAACTGTTGAGTAAAGATCGCGCCGGACAGGTCAGACTTTGGATCGATCCAGAAATATGAATTGCGCAATCCGGCCCACGCGAGCGATCCAGCGCGCCTGGCACCAGGCATATCATCCTGATTAATCATGAATGTCAGACCCCATTTTTTGGCCATACCCGGATAGAATTCCGCATCACAAGTTAAGTGCGGCATGCAGCTGTTGAGTTTCTCGACCAGCAAATCGCCAATATGGTTCTGGCCCATCAACGCTACCGTTTCAGGCTTCAATATCTGCGCGCCGTCCAAACTGCCGCCGTTCAGCATCATACGCATGAAGCGGGCGTAATCAGGTGCGGTTGAATACATGCCCCCGCCGCCGTTGAAATGCGCCGGGTTCTGCGGGGGATCAAAATCGACTGCATTAACAGCACCATCTTCGCCACGTTGATGTACCCCGGCCAAGCGCGCCCGTAACGCGTCTGTCAGCAGATACCCAGTCGACGCCATGCCAAGCGGCTTACATATATTTTCTTGGACATAGTCACTCAGCGCCTTACCTGTGACCGCTTCAAGCACCTTCCCCGCCCAATCTATACCGACGCCATATTGCCAGCGAGTGCCAGGGTCAAATGCTAGGGGTGGGCGGTCCGCCACTGGGCCAAAGAGGTCTTCGCGTTTCACGCCATGGGCTTTGATCCAAGCCCGCTGATCCGCATTCCACATGTCATAGACATAGCCGGATGTGTGGGTGAGCAGATTGCGCAAAGTGATCACGCCTTTTGCTGGACGGAGGATAGGCTTCCCCTGGTCATCGAAGCCTTCAAACACATCCGGCATATTCAGGGCGGGTACAAGCGCACCGCAATCATCATCTAGGCGGATATTGCCTTGCTCCACCAATTGCATGCACGCAGCACCAGTGACCGGTTTGGTCATCGAATGGATCCACAGCACTTGATCCGTGCGCATAGCCTCACTTGATCCCAAGCGGCGTTCACCAGCCGCCCCCTCATAGATCACGCCGCTGCTGTCAGCCGCGATAGCGACAACGCCTGGAACGGAGGCCGCAGCATCAAGCGATCCATTGACTACTTCAGCTATAATATCATCAATCTTCATATACATATCAGTGACTTTCCAGGCCTTATTCATTTTCATATTGATCTGAATTGGTCTTCCAACCACGATCACGGTCCAACTTATTCTGGCGCAAACGACCCCATTGCGCATCCGTTTCTATCTTGGCACGGGCGGCGCGGTAATAGAATTCCAGGAATGTTTGACTCCAGTATGTAAATAATAAATATATAATAAAATATTTATTAATTACATAAGGCGATATGATGGCTTTGAATGCAGGCAATGCCGCCGCTATCGACAAGCACACATCCTTAACTGGCCGCGCCGCGCGACTTATCGTTGATGCCCGTTGGCTCTGGTTAGTGCTTACAGTCGCACTGGTGGCCTTATCGATCGCCCGGATTGACCAAATTTGGCCCCTAGACCCAAATGCCCGAGTCTTCTTCGCCCCGGAAAATCCAGACAGGCAGGCCCTCGACCGATTTGAAGAAACTTTCGCCAAAGATGACAATCTGATGATTGTGGTCGTACCCAAGGGCGGCGATATTTTTGACCCAAAGGTGCTTGGCGTCATCGGTGAGATCACGGAGAAGGCTTGGCGTCTGCCGTTCGTGCGCCGGGTCGATTCCATCACAAATTTCCAGCACACATATTCCGAAGCCGACGAGATGATCGTCCGAGATCTGGTTGAGAACTCAGCAACCGTGACAGCAGAGCAAGCCGCAGAGGCCAAACGCTTAGCGTTAGAGCGGGTAGAAATCGTTGACCTGTTCGTGCCGAAAGCAGCGGATGTGACCCAGGTTTCCGTCCGCTTCACCCTGCCCCAGAAGGATACTTTGACAGAGGTCCCGTCCATCGTGGCTGCGGCCATGGAATTACGGACAGAGCTTGAAGCGGCTTATCCGTTCATCGACATCCGCTTCAGCGGCGCTGTTATGATCAACAACCAGTTCTCAGTCTCTGGTCAGGCGGACAGTAAGAACCTGCTGGGGCCAATGTTCATCGTGATCCTGCTGATTGTTGGCCTGGCGCTTCGTTCCATCTTTGGCACATTTAGCGTGCTGATCGTAATCACGCTTTCTGCCCTCGGCGGACTTGGTGCCCTTGGCTGGATGGGCTTACCGCTGAACTCCGTCACGATCCTGGCACCGCTCTACATCCTGACGCTTGCAGTGGCGTCCGCAGTACACATCCTCTCATCTTGCCGACAAACCATGGTGGAAACAGCAGACCGCAAGCAATGGGCGATCCGCGCATTAGAAGACCATATGGGCGCCATCGTGATCGCCTGCGTAACGACATCTATCGGCTTCTTCTGCCTGAACTTCTCGATCTCACCGCCATTCCGCCAACTGGGCAATGTCGTCGGCATCGGCGTATTGGCGGCGATGGTCTACACCCTGACCCTCCTGCCAACACTAGTGACGCTGCTGCCGATCGGTCGCCGCACATCGCAAGCTGGCGCCAGCAAGCTCATGGACAAGTTGGCCGAGTTCGTCATCGCCGAGCGCAAATTACTGCTGCCAGGAACAGCGCTGCTGGTGGCAGGGCTCGCAGTGGGTGTCAGCCAACTACGCCTGGAAGACGATTTCTTGCGTTATTTCGATGAACGCTATGAGTTCCGCCAAGATGCTGATTTCATTGAGGAACGGCTAACCGGAGTAAGCGGTATCGAATTCCCCCTACCCTCCGGCGAGGCCCAAGGCGTCAATGATCCGGCGTTCCTGAAAGAAGTGACTGCATTCACGGATTGGCTACGCAATCAGCCGGAAGTGACTTATGTCAGCAGCCTGACAGACACCATTAAACGCCTGAACATGAACATGCATGGAGATGACCCGACCTTCTTCAGAATCCCCGATAACCGTGAGGAAGCGAGCCAATATCTGTTCCTGTACGAATTGAGCATCGGCTACGGCATGGACCTGACGGACCGCATCGATGTGGACCGCCGCACCATGCGTGTCACAGTGCTAATGGCGAACGTGACAACCGCCGCCATGCGCGGCCTGACCCTGCGCGCCGGCGACTGGTTGAACGGCAATGCCCCCGTCATCCAATCCGGTTGGAAATCAGAAAACCCGTTAGTCAGGCTCGTCACGCCAACTGGCGTCGTTCACGTGTTTAACCTGATCTCATACCGTGATGTGCGGGCGATGCTGTCTGGCACGCTCATCGCGCTGATCCTGATATCTGGCATTATCACCATCGCGCTCTGGAATTTGAAAATTGGGCTGGTGAGCCTGATCCCAAATATTATCCCCGCCGTTATGGCGTTTGGCATATGGGGCTATGGGGTCGGCGCAGTAACGCTTGCAATTGCGGTTGTGTTAGCCGCGACGCTGGGGATTGTGGTGGACGACACAGTCCACTTCCTCTCCAAATATACCGAAGCCCGAAAGCGTGGGGCGAGCGCGGAGGATGGTGTGCGTTTCGCGTTCAAATCCGTCGGCATGGCGATGTTCGTGACAACGCTTGGCTTGGTTGGCGGGTTCGCAGTGCTGGCCCAATCGGGCTTCGCTGTGAACGGCGACATGGCGAAATTGACCGCGATTACGATAACTTTAGCGCTCGTCGCTGACTTCCTCCTCCTGCCTTCCTTGCTGATTTGGCTCGAAACCCGGAGAAAACCGATGATCAAACCTGTTGCTGCTGCAACATTGGCGAGCCTACTGGCCGGCGCTGCGTTCACACCACGCCCCGCCAGCGCTGAAACACCTGAAGAAAAAGGCCTAGCCATCGCCCTCGAAGCAGACCAGCGCGACCTCGGCTTCGGCGATTTCACGGCAAATGGAGAAATGGTACTGCGCGACAAGCAAGGCCGCGAGAGCCGCCGTGTATTCGACAACATGACCCGTGAACGGCCCGAGACCAATGTCGGCGACTTCGGCGTCATCGTCTTCCGTAAGCCAAGGGACATTCGAGGGACGACACTGCTGACCCACGCCAAAGTTGAACCGAATGACGACGACCAGTGGCTTTATCTCCCTGCCGTAAAGCGCGTGAAGCGAATTTCATCCTCCAACCGCACCGGAAAGTTCGTATCGTCAGAATTCTCCTACGAGGATCTCGGCAGCCAGGAAGTGGCAGACTACGATTACAAATGGCTCCGCGATGAACCTTGCCCAACGGACCCAGCCATGACCTGTCATGTCTCGGAGAGTGTTCCGAAGAACAAGAAATCTGGATACTCCAAGCGCATCACTTGGACGGACACTGCTAAATTTCGCCTGCAGGCCATCCATTTTTTCAACCGGCGCGGCGACTTGGAAAAGCAGCTGACCTTCACGGGCTACCAGCAGTATCTCGGTAAATACTGGCGCGCTGGAACGATGCGAATGGAGAACAAGCAGACCGGCAAATCGACCGACCTCTTGTGGACAAACTACAAGTTCGGCAATGGCTTAAGTGAGGCTGACTTTGACGCCAATCGCCTGAAACGCCTGGCGCGGTAATGGACGCGGTCCGCACATCCGCACTGGCGACGCTGGCCCTCACTTTAGCCGGGCCACCTGCGCTCGCGGCACCGCCGGAGCATCAGGAGATATTTGGCAAGATTGACTTTGACGCGACAGGATTTGCCGGAGCACCACAATTTGCCGGCCAGGACCGCCATGCCGCCTCCATCGCTGGCACAGCGACGCTACTGTTGGAATGGAATGATGGCGACATCGCCTTCAAGTTCACCCCATTCGCCCACTTCGACGAGGCGGATGATGAGCGCACGCACGCCGATATCCGTGAATTGAAGGTTGACTATATCAGCGGCCCATGGTCCGCCACATTTGGCGTCGACACGGTGTTTTGGGGAAAAACGGAAGCGGTCCATCTGGTCGATATCATCAATCAAACAGATCAGGTCGAGGATTTGAACGATGAGGACCGGCTGGGCCAACCGCTCGTCCGCGTGGCTTACCTGGCGGAAGCTGGTGAATTCTCCGCATTCTTCTTGCCCTATTTCCGCGAGCGCACCTTCCCAGGCGAAGATGGACGCCTCCGCACCAGCCTGCCGATAGATACCGACCGAGCGATCTATGATACGAGCGCCGAAGAATGGACGACTGCCACCGCCATGCGCTTTGCAGGCGTGTTTGGGGACGTGGATTTTGGCGTGTCCGGTTTCTATGGCCTAGGACGCGATCCCGCATTCGTGTTTCAGGGCGGTGCGCTGCGCCCGTTCTATGAACTAGTCGGCCAAATCGGGTTTGATGCGCAATACACATCTGGTGCTACGCTTTGGAAATTTGAAGGCATAGGCAGGATCAACCAGAAAAACCGTGATTTCGTGAACGAGGATTTCGCTGCCGCTACTGGCGGATTGGAACACACCCTATTCGCCGTAGACGGCGACAACATGGACCTTGGCCTGATCGCGGAAAATGCACTCGATAGCCGCTTCGATGACGCCACTACCGTCTTCCAGAATGACTTGATTTTGGGGGTCCGGTTGGCGTTCAACGACCCCGCCAGTTCAAGCCTACTTTTCACCAGCGCGATCGACGTCAAGAGCGCTGAAACCAATCTCCGCCTAGAAGCCAAAACCCGTGTTTGTGAAGATATAGCGCTCGGGCTCGAAGGCCAGGCCTTTCTCAATACGGACAATCAAGGCCTTGCATCCTCGCTCAAACGGGATTCCTATTTGCGTGTGAAATTAACCTACTTCTTCGGCGGCGGCGCTTGATCTGATGAATGAAATGTCCCCACACGTGCAGGCCGCAGCAACCAGAGCCGAAATCTGTCGCCACGCGCTCGACCTATTTTCCCACTACGGCTTTCAGAAAACCAATATCGGCGATATTGCGAAGCGCTGTGAGATGTCTCCGGGCAATCTTTATCGGTTCTTCAAGAACAAGCAGGCTATCGGCATCGCCGTTGTGCACGGGTATTTCGATCTGATGGAAGCCGCTATGGATATGGCGCTGGCGCAGGCGGGTGACGCCCCTGAAACACGCATCCGCATATTCATCGAAACCGGCGTCGCTCACTTAGTAGATGAATTGGAGCGGACGCCAAAAATCGTCGAGCTAGCGGAATTTCTCTGTGAAGATGCAGACGGCCTCGCCATGTTGGAGGAACACATCAGCTGGAAACGTGAGCGCGTTGCCCGTGAGATCAGACGAGGTATCGAATCCGGTCACCTCAACGGGCTTGATCCGGAACCAACCGCTGCCGCTGTCCTAAACGCGCTGAAGGCATTCTGGATGCCAATAACGTTGGTAAACTGGATTGATCGGACAACCATAATGCCCGAACTTCGCGCCATTCTCGACGTCATGTTCGCTGGTCTGGCCGTGCAGAAAACTGACTAGGCTGTTTTAGCCGCCGTGATACCAAGTTCTTCCATCATCAGATCGCGCATGACGAACTTCTGCGGCTTGCCTGTTACCGTCATCGGAATTTCATCAACGAAACGGACGAGTGCTGGAACTTTGTAATGGGCAATTTTGCCCTTACAGAAGCCGATGATTTCAGCTTCCGTTGGCTCTGTTCCAGGCCTTTTGATAATCCATACAGCGCTGATCTCACCAAATCGCTCATCCGGAAGGCCGAACACTTGCACCTGGCTTACGGCCGGGTGGTTATAAAGAAATTCTTCAATCTCGCGCGGATAGATGTTCTCACCACCGCGCACGATCATGTCTTTGACGCGGCCTGTGATGTTACAGAAGCCTTCTGCATCAATCGTCGCGAGATCACCGGTTTTCATCCAGCCCCCATCATCGATGGCAGCATCCGTCTGCTCCTCGTCGCCCCAATAGCGCTGCATGACGCTATAACCGCGCGTCCAAAGCTCGCCCTGCTCGCCAATCGGCACAGCAGCACCTTCCCCATCAACGACTTTGACTTCCACATGAGGATGCACGCGGCCAACGGATGTAACGCGCTTTTCCAATGGATCATCGACATTGCTCTGGAAGGAGACCGGGCTCGTCTCCGTCATGCCATAAGCGATGGTGACGTCGCTCATATTCATCACGCCTTGCACTTGGCGCATCACCTCAATAGGACAGGGCGCTCCGGCCATAATGCCTGTGCGCAGAGCCGAGAGGTCATAGGATTTAAGGTCCGGTAATTCTAGTTCAGCAACGAACATTGTCGGCACGCCATAGAGCGCGGTGCACTTGGCGTCCGATACGGCCTGCATGGTCGCGGCAGGCTCAAAACCTTCGCCCGGAACGACCATGGCCGCCCCCTTTGTGACACAGCCAAGCGTGCCCATAACCATGCCGAAGCAATGATAAAATGGGACTGGAATGCACAGCCTGTCTGCTTCCGTAAACTCCATCGCAGCCGTTGTGAAATGGGCGTTATTAACGATATTCCGGTGGGTCAGCGTCGCCCCTTTAGGCTGTCCTGTGGTGCCGGAGGTGAACTGGATGTTGATCGGCTCATTCCGGTCCAGCGTGGCCGTGATCGCATCCAGGTCCGCCACATCAACGGCATCGCCCATAGCAACAACAGCGTCGAAGCCCAGCATGCCTGCGGGTGCATCATTGCCCATACAGATCACGCGTTTCAGCTGCAGTAGGCGAACGGCGTTGAGTTCATTGGACGCGTTGTGGTTGCTCAGTTCAGGCACCAGTTCTAGAATCATCTCGGCATAGTCCGAAGACTTGAATGACCGCGCCGCTATCAGCCCCTTACAGCCAACTTTGTTCAGCACATATTCAAGCTCATAAACCCGATAAGCAGGATTGATATTGACCAGAATAATGCCAACCCGCGCGGTTGCGAACTGGGCGAGCAGCCATTCAACGCGGTTTGGCGCCCATATACCGACCCTGTCGCCTTTACGAAAACCGAGCGCGTGTAAACCGCCTGCCAGCCGGTCGACCTGATGGTCGAACTCAGCATAGGTCCAATGGATGTTTTGGGTGGGTAAGATTGCAGCATCCCGGTCCCCAAATCGCGCCGCTGTATCTTTCAGGACGACAGGGATCGTGTCCTCGATTAATGGCGATGTGACACCGCCGATTACGTGGGAAACGCCAGCTTGGGGTTCCCGGCCATCAAGGATCACAGCTGCTGAATCCATCATTCTATCTCCTTAGCCCCAATCATACCGGCGTCCTTACGGCTCAAATCGGGTCCCAATCAAAATATTCACCTGTTCCGTCGAGGCCCGTCATTTCGCGGCGGATAGATGGTTCCAGCATGGCTGCCAGGCTATCATGGGTCCATCCAGCACCGTTATGCACCGTCTTTGCGGGGCGCGGCTGGGTGAACAGATAGATTTCGTTACCGCGCACGCCAAACACTTGGCCATTCACGCCGCTTGCAGCATCACTGGAAAGATAGCTAACGACTGGTGCGACATGTTCCGCCGTAGCGCCGGTGCGGAAAGCTTCAAATGAACGGGCCTGCTCCTCGCTCTTGATCGGGATGCTTTCAATCATCCGCGTCCAAGCAAAAGGGGCAACGCAGTTGGACCGGACACCCTTATGGGCACCCTCCATGGCAATCACACGGCTCATGCCTACAATGCCCATTTTTGCTGCTGCATAATTCGCTTGCCCAATTTGGCCGACGAGGCCGGAGGTCGAGGTGAAATGCACGAACGCGCCATTGCCCTTCTCGCGCATATGCTCAATCGCAGCGCGGGAGGTGTTGAAGCAGCCGTTTAAGTGCACATCCAACACGGCCTTCCAATCGCCTTCTTCCATTTTGTGGAACATGCCATCCCGCAAGATGCCCGCCACGTTGACGACGCAATCAATGCCACCGAAAACATCCATCGCTGCTTCAACCATGCGCTTGGCGCCGGACATTTCGGCCACGCTATCAGTGTTGTAGGTGGCTTCACCGCCAGCAGCACGGATATCTGCTGCGGTTTCTTCTGCTGGGCCGGCATTGCCTTCCCCGCCATCAAGCCCTGCGCCCAAGTCGTTCACGACGACCTTTGCGCCGCCTTTCGCCATATCCATCGCGATCGCGCGGCCAATGCCCCGCCCGCTGCCTGTGATAAGCGCTACCTTGCGATCAAGAATTCCCATGTTTCTTTGTCCTTGCTCTTAAGCGTAATTCGATTGGCGCATCCTGCTTTGGGCAAGCGATTAGAGCAAGACCGCATCCAACACATTTCGTGATTGCTGGCGCCGGCTCTGCGGCCTAACAATACAGGACGAAAAAAAATTGAGAGGGCCGATGATGACCGAAACCTTTGATCAGATGCAGCAACGCGCGCTGACCGACCCGGAAAGCTTCTGGGCCGAAGCGGCAAAGGCTATCGATTGGTTCAAACCAGCAGATCAGGTTTTGGCGCCCGAGGGCTACTTCCCCCGGCGTTGGTTCGTCGGTGCAGAGACAAACACTTGCTACAACGCGCTTGACCGACATGTCGCCAACGGACGCGGTGATCAGGCGGCAGTCATTTATGACAGCCCAATCACGGGTGCTAAAGCCACATACACATACGCAGAAATGTTGGACCAGACAGCACGATTTGCTGGCGTTCTGGCCGGACTTGGCGTCGGCAAAGGCGACCGGATCGTCATCTACATGCCGATGATCCCAGAAACCGCCGTCGCCATGCTGGCCTGCGCGCGGTTGGGTGCCATTCATTCGGTTGTGTTTGGTGGGTTTGCAGCCAATGAACTTGCCGTCCGCATTGATGACAGTGCGGCCAAAATTATTGTGACGGCCTCGTGCGGGATCGAGCCGGGTCGGATCATTCCTTACAAGCCACTGCTAGACGGCGCCATCGACCTCGCCAGCCACACGCCGGACCATTGCGTGGTCTTCCAGCGTGAACAGGCAACGGCAGACATGCAACCAGGCCGGGATGTGGATTGGGAGGGCGCTATGGCCACAGCGGAACCCGCCCCCTGCACCCCCGTTGCGGCGACGGACCCGCTCTATGTGCTCTATACCTCCGGCACGACCGGGGAGCCGAAAGGCGTAGTGCGCGACAATGGCGGGCATATGGTGGCGCTCGCTTGGTCGATGAAGCACATCTACGGCATGGAGCCCGGTGAGACCTATTGGGCCGCATCCGATGTCGGCTGGGTCGTTGGCCACAGCTATATCGTCTATGCACCACTGCTTTACGGCTGCACGACGGTTCTGTTTGAAGGCAAGCCTATCGGCACGCCAGATGCGGGTGTGTTCTGGCGCGTCATCGCGGAACATGATGTGAAGCTGCTTTTCACCGCACCAACGGCCTTCCGCGCGATCCGCCGAGATGATCCAGAAGGCAAGCTCATCAAGCAATATGATTTATCCAGCCTCCGCGCGCTTTTCCTAGCGGGTGAACGCTCTGATCCTGCAACGCTGGAATGGGCAGAAGCACAGCTTGGCGTTCCGGTGATTGACCATTGGTGGCAAACGGAAACCGGTTGGCCGATCTGCTCCAACTGCATGGGCTATGACCTGCTGGAGATCAAACACGGCTCACCCGCGCGGCCTGTCGCCGGATATGACATTCGTGTTCTGGATGAAGGCGGAAACGAAGTGCCTACTGGCGAAATCGGCGCGTTGGTCATCAAAACGCCCTTGCCGCCCGGCACATTCCCAACGCTCTGGAATGCCCATGACCGCTATATGTCCTCCTATTTCAACAACTTCCCTGGATACTATGAGACGGCGGACGCAGGATATATTGACGAAACCGGCTATATCTTCGTCATGGCCCGCACGGATGACATCATCAATGTTGCCGGTCATAGGCTCTCAACTGGCGGCATGGAGGAAGTACTGTCCGCGCACAAAGATATAGCGGAATGCGCAGTCGTTGGCGTCGCGGATCAATTGAAAGGGCAAACGCCCGTAGGCTTCTTGGTGCTGTCCAGCGGCGTGAACCGGCCAAACGAGGACATCCAAAGCGAATGCGTCGCCATGATCCGCGATAAGATTGGCCCGGTCGCAGCATTCAAAAGCGCCATCGTTGTTGACCGGTTGCCGAAAACGCGATCGGGCAAGGTCTTGCGCGGCACGATGCAGAAGATTGCTGACAGCCAGACGTTCAAAATGCCCGCCACCATCGACGACCCCAAAATCCTGGCGGAAATCAAGGACGCCTTAAAGCTGGCAGGCTACGCGAAGGCTTAGATTTTCTTAGGCGACGAGGTTACGGCGCTTCAGCAGCGTCTTAATCTCGCCATCCATGCAAAGCTCATCCCGCTGATTGTGCACGGTTGAGCGCAACACGACGACGCCAGTCGTGCGCCCAGATTCTAGCCCAACGACTTCCAACATCGGATATGTGGTGTCACCAGAAAACACTGGCGCCTTGAATTTGGCGGATACTTCGATGACTGCCTTCAAGGAATCCTGCACCACAAACGGGAAGTCGCCAGCGCCCGGCGCAGCTTGGATCAGCACCTGCAGGCCGTGGGCGAGAAGGCCTGGGAACCCCAGGCTGCGGCAATATTCAACGTCATAGTGGATCGGATGATTGTCGCCGCTAGCAAGTTGGAAGGCGGCAAACAGCGCATCGGTTTGGGTGCGCGATGGGTTTAGAAAGCGCTCACCAATGTCGAAATCCTCAAAATAGCGCTGTTCGGGGACTTTGTTGCCGCGCCAGGGGCGGGCTTCCGCTTCGCTCATCAATACAGGTCTTCTTTATAGGCGGTTTCAATGCTGGCTTGCTGCGATTCACCATCCATACCACCAGCTTGGTCAGCAATCATCTGGCCAAGGGTGGGGAAGGACTTCCGCTCAATTTGAACCGCTGGGTCCCAAAGTTTTGAGCGGATCAAGGCTTTGGCGCAGTGCAGATAAATCTCCCGCGCATGGATTACGAGGCCGGATTTAGGCGCCCGTCCTTTGATCGCTGCATCGCCGAGTGCGGGGTGGTCTTCAACAACTTCCGCCGTGCCATTCACTCTAAGCGTCTCATTCACGCCCGGCAGGAAGAAGATCAGCGCCACTTCCGGGTTGGCGACGAGGTTGCTCAACGTATCCAGTCGGTTATTACCGGGCCGGTCCGGCAGTAACAGCATCGTGTCGTCCAACACCTGCACAAAGCCCGGTGGGTCGCCCCTTGGCGAGCAATCCAGATGCCCATCAGGTGAGGATGAAGAAATCACCAGAAATGGAGAAAGCGAAATGAAGTGACGGCAATGCATATCAAACCTGTTGATCACCTTCTTCAGCGCACGCTCCGAAGGCTCTTTCCCGTAAAATTCACGAAGATCAATCTCGTCATCAATCCGTTTCATAGCCGATAATTCCATGCTGGCTGTTTTGCCGATGATGCCGTCCGACAAGCCGACACACAAGCCGCGTCAGAAGCAGCGCTTGCCTTGTCGCTAGCGTGACCTTCATGAAACAATGACCGCCCGCCTGAACCAGGAGCCCAAGTATATGTCTCAGCCGAAATTAATCGCCGTCGCTGGTGCCAGCGGACTCGTCGGGTCACACATCACGCGAGAAGCTTTGGCGCGGGGATATCGGGTGAACGGCACACTGCGAGACGCAACTGTGCCAACGAAAGCACCTTATTTGATGGGCTTGCCCGGGGCTGCAGATCGCCTGCAATTGTTTAGTGGAGACATGAGCGACGAAGCCGCGTTTGATGCCCCACTAAAGAATGCGGATTGCGTCTATATCGCCTGCCTGATCCCTATCTACGCCGGGCCAGCAGGCAAGCGGGCGGTGGATATGGATGATGCAGAGGGCGAGCGGGACATTATCATGCCCACCGTCAATGGTTGCATGAATATCATGCGCGCCGCGATCCGCCAGGGCATCAAAACAATCGTGATCTGCAGCAGCACTAGCAGCACGAACCCGATCCCATCCGTGCCAGTAAAGAATGAAGTCGATCACTGGTCAGATGCAGCCGAACAATGCCGCGCCAAGAAATACACATCCGCCACCAAAACCGTCATGGAAAAGGCTGCAATGGCGTTAGCGGCTGCGCGTGATGTCCGCCTGTCCATCCTTCTGCCAACAGGCATGTACGGCCCTGTCATTCTGCCAGAGCACATGCAGGGCAATCCGCAGGTATGGCTGAAGCGATTGATTGAGGGTGGCGAAGGTCGGCATCAGCAGATCCCAAACAATTCTAGCTCTATGATCCACCTGAATGATCTGGCGGCACTTTTCCTTGCAGCTTATGAAAACCCTGCAGCGTCAGGCCGCTACTTCGGCGTCTACGACAGCTGGCATTGGCAAGATATCTACGGTGAGCTGCAAAAGCTGCTGCCCACGATGCAAATGCCCGCTCCAATAGACGGAGCGCCCGTCACGCCAACTGGCTTCGATACCACACGGCGCGACAGTCTGGGCGTGGCGGTTCGGGATATCCCAACGCTGCTGAGAGATACGGTGGATTGGCTAAAGACCCGGCCGTTTGAAGCCTAAAACAACCACACAGCTCTAGATTGATCCCGCACCTTGAATACAGCAAGTGGCAGGGCAAGGTCGTGCTTGCAGGCGCAGAGGTTTTCCTGGCCGTTTTCTTGTCGGTGAACAGAATTGATTCGCCTGCCGCCATGGATTTCGCCGCTGTAAAGTCACTCAGGACAGCGTCGTACCAGCCAAGCCGCGCATAGGCGACGTCACGGTTATTATGAGCGATGGATTGATCCCCAGCCCCAAGCATACCTTTAGAGAGCGCTGCTGAAAATGGTACGCAGCCGTCTCGTGACGACTTTCATTCGCCGCTGCAAGTGCGCGATCAAGCGGATTGCCGCCATCGCCACTGAATGCTGCAAGCAGCGCCGAGCAACAAAATCATCTGCATAGACCTTGCCTTCTTGGCTATTCCGCAAACGTAACGTCATTGCGCCCACTTAGGGTTCAATTATTTTAGCGGATGAACCAGATCGCAAGTGTGCTGCTAAATGGCTTAAGTCTGTGGTTATTTCTTGCCCGAACTTGGCTGATGCCGCAACTCACGGCAAGGCTCGAAACATGGTTTTCGCTTTTGCGGTCAAGGCCTCACCGTATGTTTCTACGGCCATAGCATAGTTAATGCGGCCATCAGCAAGGT
Organism: Alphaproteobacteria bacterium; assembly: GCA_965660545.1. Taxonomy (GTDB): domain Bacteria; phylum Pseudomonadota; class Alphaproteobacteria; order Bin95; family Bin95; genus VMCJ01. The sequence continues at coordinate 99,397 of CBFIAF010000004.1, forward strand.
CCGCTGCGAGCGCCAATATCGGCCGATCTGCTGGCAAGCCATAGCCCCCTCCGCCTGGAGTTTCGAGGCGGACGCGAGCACCGGCGTCAAGTGCGATCCGCCGCTGCTTGGTATCCATGATCTGCGCGTCAGGTGTGTCTGGGTGCAGGATAACCCTAGCCCTGCCGCCTTCCCCACCACCATGCGCGCCCGACGGTGCCGTTTTGAAGTTATCGCCCCGACTGGAAAAGCTTGCAGGCACGCCGACGGCTTCAAGCTCCCGCGCGATTCCCATGCCGCCGCGCATGGCACCTGCCCCGCCAGAGCCTTCGACCAACGCATATTCCACGACGCGAAGCGGGTAGGAATTCTCTACCGCTTCAGCAGGCGTGTTCAATGAGTTGGTGATATGGCAGTGGGCACCATCCATGCCGTCAGCATCCGTTAGCGCGCCATTACCACCACCAATCGTCTCCAAGTAGACATAGGGTCGACCATCGGCAGCGTCGCCACCAAATACCATGGAAGCCAGGATATCATGGCTCGCCGCCATAGCCCGAGAGGCTGGCAAGGCAGGCTGTAGCGCACCGAAGATTGCACTCGCCAATTTCTGGCACGTGGTGGTGCGCGCGCCGACAGCCGCCGGAAAATGCGGATTTAGGATTGTGCCTTCGGGAATGCTCAACTGAATAGCATCAAACAGGCCGCTATTCGGTGGCAAGTCTGGATCAAGCAAGGCCTTCACGGCATACCCGACCGTCGCCATTACGCCAGACGGCAGTAGGTTAAACCCACCCCTAGACTGCGGCCCGGACCCCGTGAAATCCAGCGACAATGCATCCCCCACCACATGCAGCGTGGCACGGATTGGCAAGGGGTCACCGCCCAGCCCATCATCATCCATCCATACGGTGTGGCTGTATTCACCATCTGGCAGCACGTGGATCGCGGCACCTAATCTGCGGCGGGCATAGGACAATAACGCATCTGCGAGCGCAGCCGTTGCGGCCCCGCCTTCCTTGGCTGCCAGATCAGCCATGCGCTTGGCACCAAAGGCAGAGACAGCAATCTGCACATCAAGGTCCAGAATACGGATTTCGGGCTCCCGCGTGTTATGGGCGATTAACTCGATCAGCCCTCGGTCTGTCTCCCCAGCGCGGACAACCTGGGTCGCTGGAATACGGATGCCTTCCTCGAAGATCGACGCTGCATCAGGTGCTATAGAACCTGGCGTTGGCCCGCCAACATCCGTGTGATGGCCAATACAAGCAGCGAAATATTGAACATGCCCCTCTACAAATACGGGCTGGACGATGGAGATATCGTTCAGGTGTGTGCCTGCGCACAGGTAGGCGTCATTAGCTATAAAGGCATCCCCCGGCTGCATGCGCTCAAACGGGAATTTTTCGACGATGGCTGCGACAGCACCGAACAGGGAGCCCAGATGAATAGGAATATGAGCGGCTTGCGCGATCAATCGCCCGTCAGCCGCAAATAAAGCCGCCGAACAGTCCCTTCGTTCCTTAATATTCGGCGAAAATGAAGACCGCACCAACCGCCGCCCCATCTCCTCCGCAATCGCCAACAGGCGGTTTGAGAAAACTTCCAATTGGATCGCGTCGGCGCCGGGCAGCGGATTAGCAGTGTTCATTCTGAGCGCTTCTTGCTTTCAGGCTGGAGCGGGAATTTGGAAAGCTTGAGAGGCTTTCCCTTATCCGGCCCGCACCAATTTACCCGGTAGCGCCCCTGTCGCCTCACCATTCTCAAAAATAGGCGTGCCGGAAACGATGGTTGTCACATAACCGTCCGCTCGTTGTACTAGACGGCGACCGCCTGCCGGCAGGTCAAAAATGACCTCAGGTCGACGGATTTGGAGGGCATCATAGTCAATGATGTTCACGTCCGCTTTGAGGCCCTCCTTAAGGCGCCCACGGTCCTTGAACCCGAAGAAATCTGCGGTTTCACTGGTTAGCCGACGAACCGCCCATTCCACAGAAAATTTACCGCCGCGCGTCCGATCTCGCGTCCAGTGGGTCAGCATGAACGTGGGCATAGAGGCATCGCAGATCTGGCCACAATGGGCGCCGCCATCGCCAAGGCCAATGATCGTCGCTTCATCTTGCATCATCTCGTGGACAGGCTCTAGGTCGCCCGTGACGAAGTTCGTGACTGGGAATAGCAGCATGCCGCCGCCATCGCCTTCGGCCATGAAGTCGTACACGAATTCTTGCGGGGTTTTATTCGTAAGGCGTGCGGCCTCTTCAACTGCCGCTTCGGGTTTTGGCTCATACTCAGGCGGATCATTCAGCACATACATCCGGTCCCACCGGCTCGCGATCGCGCGTTGGAGCGGCGGGAGCTTGTTCAGAAGGACGTCCGAATTTTCTTCGCCCAGAATCTGCGCCCGGATTTCCGGGTCTTTCAGCTTAGCTAGGCGCTCAGCCTGGGGCATGCCTTCAAGGCTTGCGAAGGTTGGGCGGCCACTGAATGGAGTCAGCGAGGTTGAGAAGCCCAGGATGATCCCAACGGCGCGGCCCGCAATCTGTGCGGTGACATCAGTGCCTGCATCCCGGGCCTCATGCACATTGCCCATTAACCGTTTCCAGCGGTCCGGATCGGAATACCGGTCCGTCATCAAGAACCAAAGCGGACGGCCTGATTCCTGGCCAACCTGTTTCATCCAGCCAAATTCCGCCGCTTCATCTTCGAAGTCATTCAGCATGCCGTAGGCACCATGGTCGACGGTGCTAAAGGCTTTGCCGATGCCGATCAGCTCGTCAAACGCTGCATAGCGGCCCGGTACGCGCTCACCCTTGGTGGTACGATGACTTTCCGTTCGCGATGTAGTAAAGCCAAACGCACCCGCCTTCAGCGCTTCTTCCGTTAGCCGCTGCATTTCAGCGATGTCTGCTTCCGTCGCATCTTCGAAGTCGATCGCGCGCTGGCCCATTACATAAACGCGGAGGGGATGATGCGGCATCTGAGCACCAATATCGATGGCGCGAGGCTGGCGCTCCAACGCATCAAGGAATTCCGGAAAACTTTCCCAATCCCACTTCAAACCTTCAGACAGCACAATGCCGGGGATATCCTCAACACCTTCCATCAAGTCGATCAGCGCATTGTGGTCTTGCGGCTTACAGGGCGCGAACCCGACACCGCAATTACCGAACAGCACGGTTGTCACACCATGCCAGGAGGATGGTGCCAGCATCGGGTCCCAAGTAGCTTGGCCATCATAATGGGTATGAACATCAACCCAGCCTGGCGTAACAAGCAGGCCTTTGGCATCAATCTCACGCTTGCCAGGGCCGACATCGCCGCCAACCTGCGCCAACGTCTCTCCGTCAATAGCCACATCGCCGATGAAGCCTTCAGCACCCGTTCCGTCAATAATCGTGCCGCCGCGAATGACGATATCATGCATGTTCTTACCTCCAGCCCTGTGTTGCAGACTTACAGGCTAGGACCGAAACACTAATCGTTGCAAGCGTAGAACCCTAGGAACCTGGAGTGAGACGGCATGGACAAAAGCCGATAATCAATCCCGCAATTCAAGTGCCCCGCTCTGTGCATTCCATATCCACATTGGTGCGCTAGACCGGATATGAACGCCACCAAGATGCATATCTTGTTGTAAAAGACCGAATGCGCTTTCAGTTCCTGCAAGCAGGGCTTTGCCTGTGGGCAACACGCTGAGGCGCTGATCTAGAAATATCTCTTGGTCAATCTTGTCTCTCTTGAGCGTTTGAAACTTCGGTCATGGCTCGCAACTGAGCAGCGGCATCTCGCCATTTGTGAGATTGGCGACTTGTTGGACGAACCTTAAATCGCCGCCGAACAGAGATCGCTCCCTATCCATCACCTGCCGGAATGCAGCCCCTGGTCGCGTTTCGCTAGCAGCAAAAACATCCAACACATGTTTCTCGGACCGCATCTGGCCTGTGACGCTATCGGGGAATTCTTGCAAATGGCGATGCAATGATGGCCGCATGAATGGCGTGACAGTATTTGCCTCAGCCAGATCCCGTTCAACCGCGCGCGGGCCCTCAGACCTAAATGCCCCCATCCCCTGCGGGCACTGGAGAGCGCTGGCGCAGAAATAGGCAAGCGATCCGGCCAAAGTGCTACGACCTGTTGCAGCGCCGTTTACCGAGGCCGCGGAACCTGGGCATGCCTTCAAATGTACTAATACAGATTAAGTGCAGGCCAGGATGCGCCTCCTCAGGTGACGCGCGCCAATCCAAAATTTGCAAAATCTGGAGCTGGTCGAGCAAATTATGCTCGAACCACAGCATGTCGGTCTCGAGCATCTTGCGATTATTATAAAACCGCATCACGCGCCAGGGCAACACATCACCAGCGATCCTGCTGGCCTGTATCAATCCACCAGCGCTATCGCCATTTGTAACCTTAAGGACGCGGCCTTGCATCAGTCCAGTTGCAGTAAGGCGCTGCTTAGATATGCGCTTTCAGGCAGGAAAGGTTGAACAGGATGGTCTGGCCCAGCGCCTGCTTCACACAGTAAGCGTCCGTTCCTGCAACCATCGCCAAGGCCATGGCGCACCTGCTCCATGAACTGCACAGGGCCCACATTGTGCGAGCAGGACGCCGCGAAAAGGAACCCGCCTGGGCTAACTAAGCGACAAGCCAAACGAACCATTTTCCGATAAGCGCGGAGGCCAGTCGAAAGGTTTTTCCGGCTTTTCACGAATGCGGGCGGATCAACAATAACGATATCCCATCGCATGCCAGCCTGCACCGCTTCGTCCAGGAATGCGAATGCTTCGGACCGAACGGTCGTGACCTTATCCGCGACGCCGTTGCGCTTTGCCGACTCGCCCGCAAGCCCCAACGCCTGGGCTGAACGATCAACCAGCGTGACATCGTCCGCACCTGCCATTGCCGCGTTCAAGCCAAATCCGCCGAGATAGCAGTACACATCAAGCACACGCGCACCTGAGGCCAAGTTGGCGACTGCGGCGCGATTGATGCGTTGGTCGAAAAACCAGCCGGTCTTCTGGCCTTCACTCAAGTCCGCCAGGAAAACAATGCCGTTCTCCAGCAGTTCAATCGGCCTATTCAGATCACCGAGAATGATATCGTCTTCATCCTTGAGGCCTTCCATCAACCGGGCAGCAGAAGCAAGGCGGATAATGATCGTGCGAGGCCCCAGGACAGCCTGAATAGCAGCGATAACCATATCCCTGCGTAAATCGAACGCAGCCGTATTTATTTGTACCGCAATCACATCGCCATATCGGTCGATGATCACGCCGGGCAGGCCGTCCGCCTCCGCGTGGATCAGCCGATAGAACGGCTCCTGGAATAGTCGCTCCCGCAGAGCCAGCGCCGCCTGCAGGCGGTTTTCTACATATGCCTGATCCAGTGCGATATCCGGCTTGGCGGCGATCATCCGGCAGACCACCAGTGGCTTCGGATTAAATATTGCTGTGCCGACTGGTTCGCCTGCAGCATTTTCAACGTTCACGAGCCTGCCAGCATCCAGCGCCTTCAGCGCCGGATTTGGCTGCATCTCGTTTGAATAGACCCAAGGATGGCCGAGTTTCAGACGGCGGTGGCGCTTTGGCAGCAGCCGGAGCCGAGGATAAGGCTGTAATGTGTCTTGCATAACGCCGTTCGATAGAGGGTTCAGCCCGCAACAGCAAGCACGGGTTTCAGCATACGGCAGCGTAGGATATAAAGCTGCCAGCACTTTTATTCTGCCACGCGGGAGTTTTTCAGGTCATGGCATCCAGCTTTCAAGGGCGCAACGTTACAGTTTTTGGCGGGTCCGGGTTTATCGGTCGATATGTGGTCAAGCGGCTAGCTAACGAAGGTGCGCGCGTGCGTGTCGCGGTGCGGGACGCCGAAAAAGCGAAATTCCTAAAGCCCATGGGCACCGTGGGCCAGGTTGCACCCTTAGCCGTGAATGTCACCAATGAGCGCCTGGTGCGTCAGGCCGTTGATGGCAGGGACGACGTGGTCAATCTGGTTGGCATCTTGGCGGAAGGCGGTAGCCAATCTTTTGACCGCATCCAAGCCGAAGCGCCCGGCATTATCGCAGAAGCTGCGAAAGCCGCAGGCGTGGGGCGGTTTGTTCAGATGTCTGCCATTGGCGCGGATTCTGAAAGCGATAGCAAGTACGCACAGTCCAAAGCGGCAGGCGAATCTGCGGTTAAAGCCGCCATGCCGAACGCGACGATCCTGCGGCCAAGCGTTGTCTTTGGACCAGAGGATGACTTCTTCAATCGCTTTGCTGCCATGGCCAGACTAGCGCCTGCCCTGCCGCTGATTGATGGCGGCCGCACCAAATTCCAGCCCGTATATGTGGGTAACGTCGCGGACGCTGTTATGGCCGCACTTAAGTCTAAAGATGCAGCCGGCAAGACTTATGAGCTTGGCGGCCCGCACGTGATGTCCTTCAAGGAATTGCTGGAATATGTGATGGCGGAAACGGGCCGTAAGCGCCTGCTTCTGCCAGTGCCATCCGCCTTACTGCGTCCTATCGCCGGACTAATGGAATGCATTCCAGGCACGCCAATCACACGTGATCAACTCACCCTGCTGGAAAGCGACAACGTTGTTTCTGAGGGCGCTCAGGGTCTTGATGCGCTTGGCACCAAGCCTACGAGTATCTCTGCAGTCGCGCCCACATATTTGGTGCGGTTCCGCGATGGCGGCCAGTTTGCCCGCGATGTCGGCGCATAGGAGAAAACCATGGCGAAAACACTGGGTGCACTTATTTTCCCTGGCTATGAGCTGCTGGACATGTTCGGCCCGCTCGAAATGTTTGGCATGATGGGGGAGGAAGTCGAGATACGAATGGTCGCCCAATCCAACGCTCCGGTCGCTAGCCGCCAAGGCCCGCAGACAGTCGTTGATGATGCGTTCGGTGACCACGACAGCTATGATATGCTGCTGATCCCAGGTGGTCCTGGCACCCGGCCTGAAGTCGATAATCCAGTACTGATTGACTGGATCAAAACCATGACGCCAAAGGCTGAACTCACCATGACCGTCTGCACTGGCAGCGCCCTTCTGGCACGCACCGGGTTGATCGACGGCAAACACGCCACCAGCAATAAGGCCGCGTTCAAATGGGTGATGGAACAAGGCCCAAAAGTGGATTGGGTCAAGCAGGCCCGCTGGTGCGAGGACGGCGATATCATGACGTCGTCCGGTGTGTCAGCCGGCATGGACATGGCGCTCGCCGCCATCGCCCAGGAATATTCGGCTGAGGATGCTGAGCGCGTCATGAATAGAACGGAATATGATTGGAAGCGGGACCCAGACTGGGACCCGTTCGCCAAAATCCACGGCCTCGTTTAACGACGCTTAGTCATCGCTAGCCTCACGGCAAAGATACATGCTGGTTGATTTCATCGTGTGCACCGCCTCGCCGCGCTGATTGCGCACTTCCCGTGCGAATTCGACAATGCCTTTGGACCCGCTGCTGGTGCGCTTTTTAGTGAGCACTTTCGCAGCAACCTCTAAAGTATCGCCATGCTTCACAGGCAAGTTGACCCGCCACTCATCGGTGCCAAGCATCGCGACGATGGTGCCGTCATTCATACCGCTTTGGCACAGCAGCCCACCCATGATTGCCAGGACCAACGGGCCATGGGCGATAGGCTCCTGGTATGGCTGCTCTTTACAGAATTCCCAATCGACATGGGGCGCATTAAAATCACCGGACAGACAAGCAAAGTTGACGATATCGGTGTTCGTGATCGTCCGCCTGGGCGTCGTGTAGGTTTCATCAATCACGAAATCTTCGAAATACATGCCCGTAGGCTTGCGCGGCTCCATAAAATGCTCTCCAGCTGTTTGCAACGTTGAAATACTATCGTTGCAGACGTTTGAGCGCCTCTGCAACGCCGCCAACCTCCGTAACAAGCAGAGAGCAGAATGTGTTGGTGCAGGCGAATGCGGCTGCTTCCGGGTAATCGGGGTAAGTCACGTCGTCATATGGCAGCTTACCTTCTCGCTTATCCCCCCATTGCACGCGCTTATATTCTGTCGGATCGGCCAACGCCGCCAGATGCAGCGCCGCCGCCTGAGCATCATCCTTACCGCCAACAATTGGCACCTTGACCGGTTCATGCGTCAGTTCTTGTTCCGACAGAAGCACGCCCAGCAGTAAGAAATTAGGCGTCTGTGACTGCGGGAGATGTGAGATAGCACATTCCTGCCTCCGCAATAGCACTCTGTCAGTCCTCGCCCTTGTAATATTTCAATAGGTTGAAGAAACGGACGGCAGCGACATTGTCATCCTTCTGCCGCCCCGGTTTGGCCAACATCGGATCAGGCGCTGACGCTCGAAATGCACCTATTTCAGGGTCAATGAAACTGCCGCCATAGAGTCTGCCGCGCGACCGGATTTTCGCCAAAAACCTCGAAGATATCTTGTTCGGCCAAGATTGGGATGACGTCATCCTAGGGGGTGACGGAAATGACATGATCACCGGCGGCGCTGGCCTAGACCGCATACGGGGCGACGAAGGAACTGATACCTTCATCTTCGAACGTGATTTCGAGATAGATATAATCTATGACTTCGAAAACAGCACAGACAAACAAGATGTATCGGACTTCGGTTTCCGCGACTTCGTCGTTTAAGCGACGCTAACGTTGCTTTTAGCTAAACCGATCAATTCGCAATGCCTCAATAGGGTATTTTGTCGCCTGATGGGTCACCAAATCAGCAACAATCTCGCCAACCGCTGGGCCAAGTTGAAAGCCGTGGGCTGAGTAGCCGAATGAATGCACCACGCCGGGTGCAGCACCGGGGCTAATCACCGGAATATTATCTGGCATATAGCCTTCGATCCCGGCCCAACGGCGCTCGACTTTAGCGCTCTCCAGAATCGGGAACAGTCGGCGCGCGGTCGCGAGGCTTCGGGCGAGGCCATCTTCTTCCAACGCCAGATCGTTTTGGTCTAGCAGGACACGCCCCAAGCGCCCACCACCAATCATAACGGCGCCATCCTCCATCTGCTTGAGGGATAAGGCATCACCAAGTGCGCCGAAAACAGCGTTTGCAAAGGCTGGCAACGGCTTCGTCAATTGCATCATGGGCGCGCGTGGGTCCACAGGGGCTTTTTCCCCTAGCATGTTAGCAACTTTACCGCCCCAGGCACCTGCGGCATTGACTAGCGCGCCGCCAGTGAAGGCACCGGCGTTGGTCAGAACGCGCCAGCTCTCACCTTCTCGCCTGATTGATATGGCAGCCGCACCTTCGACAACCAACGTGCCAAGCGCTTCCGCCCGCCGCCTAAATGCCTGTGTGGTGCGCCTCGGGTCCGCAGCGCCGTCTCCATCCACATGCAGGGCGCCGATGCATTGTGATGCAACATTAGTTTCGAAGCTGCGGAGAGTGGGTTCATCAATCACCTCTTCATGGGTAAAACCATTGGCTTGCATCTGGGCGACGCGAGCTTCGGCGCGTGCCATATCTGCGTCGTTTTCAGCAAGCTGGAGATACCGGCTTTCACGATAGCCGCAATCATCATCCACCAACGCTTTGATATCATGCCAATATTCAGCCGCACGGATCGCAATAGGAACTTCCGCCAAGTCACGACCAAGCCGCCTGACGCCGCCCGCACTCATGCCCGAGGCATGGCGTGCGACGTGGTCTTTCTCCAGCACTGTGACCGAAAGCCCACGCATCGCCATATGTAGCGCCGCAGAGCAGCCATGTAGACCGCCACCGATAATCACAACGTCAGAAGTCTTGCTCATTGGAATCCCGCAATATTATAGGGAGCAAAGTCGGAGAAAGGTGGGAGAAATGTCTTTTGCTGCGGATCGCGTCAGGCGACAGCGAACGCAGGCAGGACATCGGTTCCGAACCGTTCCATCGCCGAAACTGTCTGACCCTGCGCCATATCACCGAATGTGGTTTGCAGAACCACATGGCCAACACCTGCATCCCGCAATTCCTCGATCTGCCCCTTCACGCGCTGTGGCCCTCCGCAAATAGAGCCGGACTGCACAGCATCTGTGATGGCACTTTCTTCATCCGCACTGGGATCAACCCACGGCGAAAGCATGGCAGGATCAACCACGAAGTCAGACGGGTTCAGTTCCTGGCGAATGTGGATCATATGACGACGCCCGTGGCGAAGCGCATCTGCTAATTCATCCTCTGCCTGGGCATCGCTTTCCGCGACATAAAGGTTGCGCCAAATGCCCGACTGCTGCATCAATGCAGACTGCTTTTCAGCGCCAATGCCGCCCGCATCCATACCTTCCCGATACAAATCCCACCGTTCCCGGATACGGGAGACGGGCAGGCGTGCGGTTAGGATAGGCAGGCCCAGGCGTCCGGCGTCACTAAATGAAGGCGGGGAAATTACGCTCCGCCAAATTGGCGGGCCGGGAATCTGCACGGGCTTTGGGCGAAGCGCTGGGACGGACAGATCATAATAGTCGCCCTTAAAGCTGAATGGCTTACCAGCAAAACAGCGCTCAAGGATCGTCTGCACTTCCACCGCCCGCTCCCGGCTGTCATCACTGCGCAGGCCGTGGCCGACAAATTCGTACTCGTTGAATACGGTGCCTTTTCCAACACCGACATCAATCCGCCCGTTGCTCAAGTTATCCAAAAGGGCCAACTGCGTCGCCAAGCGCACGGGATGGTGAAACGGTAATTGCACCACGGCGAACCCAATCCGCAGTTTGGATGTTTGCATGGCGACAGCGGCAGCAAAGGTCAATGCATCATTGTAGACGCTCTCACCGGTGAAATAATGCTCTGTCAGCCAAACGCCATCGAACCCAAGTTGTTCAGCCAGCCGCGCCAGTTCCAGCTGATCTTGGATCGCCTGCCAATCCGATTCCGGCCCAGGCGACGCCGCGAGAGTCAAATAACTGAACCGCATTCCTATCTCCCTTATAGAATCGCACCACCTTGGAATAGCAGCGGGCGACAGTCGATGATAACCCACACTAAACCACTTTCCACATTTGCCCTACGAACTCTATGGCAGCATCAACCGAAGCCTAGAACCTCGCGTCTGTTTTTGACGAAAATCAGCGGAATAAACGGAATAAGCGCTGTCAACCCGATGAACAAAAAGCCATCCTGAAACCCTAAAGCATTTGCTTGCGCGATAATCATCGTTTTTAAGTGGTATATCGCCATTGCGTCGCGCTCAAATACGGAAGCGCCCGCTTCCGACAACATACTGCCGACGCCACGAAGAAGTTCTACTGCGGCCTCATTCGCGAAATTCTGGGTGGCACCAAGATTGCTCGCATGGAACTGGATGCGCTGTTCCAACAGCACAACATAGCAGCCAATACCATTGGCACCGCCGAATACAGCCGCAAAATTCGTGAGGCCTGCGCCGTGCGGCATTTGCAATGGCTGCAGCCCCAGAAGCGGCGTCGTCATCATTGGCGGGGTCACGATCGCGGAGCCAATGCGGCTGATGACCAGCATGAATGCGATGTACCAGAAGATCGTATTTGTATCAGCAGAAGCTAAAGCAAAGCTGCTGATCGCCGTTACGAGAAGCCCAACAGTCAACAACGTCCTGGCAGGCAGAATATCGCTCAATCGACCCGTATATGGCATGAGAGCGCCTGCGATAATGCTACCCGGTAGCAAGAGCGCGCCAGCATTGATCGGGGGGAGGTTCTGAACCACTTGGCCAAAAACCGGGAACGCATAAATGAGCGCAAGTGTGGCAAAGCCATAGAAGAATATGAAGACAAAGCCTGCTGCATAGGTGCGGTTTTTAAACAGGCTAAGGTCAATCAGTGTCGCGCCAGCCCGACGTTGCGACCAGACAAATAGCGCAAGTGCCGTGAGCACACCCACAAGCAACATCAGGATCCGACCCGAAGACCACCCCCAGCGCTGACCATTCCCCAATATCGTAAACCAGCAGAATACGATTGCGACAACCAACGCGAAGCCAAGCCAATCAAACCGGGGCGGACTAACTTGGCGCGTCAATACCGGCAAAAAGAAAAACCCCAACCCAGCCGCCAGCATCGTGAACGGGATGGGTGCGAGGAAGATCAGCCGCCATTGGAACGTCTCAATGATGAGCCCGCCGACGGCGGGCCCTATCCCCACAGCCGCTGTAACGCCCATAGAAAACATCCCCATAGCCAATCCGCGCTTTTGTGGCGGAAACACCTGCACGAGGACCATCATGACCAGCGGCTGTAGCAGCCCCGCCGCCATGCCTTGAACAACCCGGCCAAGTACTAAGAATTCGAAGGTAGGGGCAATAAAGCAGAATAAGCCGGCACAGCCGAAGGTCGCCAATGCGCCCAGAAACACTTCCCGCTGGCCAAAGCGGGCAACCATCCAGGAGCTTGCCAACAAGCCCGTGCTGTTCATCGCCAAGAAAGCAGACAACAAAAGCTGCGCCTGGCTCTGCCCAACCCCAAACGACCCCATCACAGATGGCACAGCGACATTCACCATGCTGGCGGTGAAAAGCCCTGTGAAGAAAGCCGTAAGACCAGCCAACGTCGCCAGCCATGTTTCCAGCGGCGTGAAAGTTCGTGGTGCTTGATATGCGGATGCAGCGGCGTTCATAAATGCCCTTAGGAGACTAAAAATATCCGGAAGGTGCCCCATCGAGGCTCGATGATGGTGCGTGAACCTAGCGCCTGGACCAATGTTCGTCGATGCAGGCGCGCTTACCCAATCTGCCGCCGTTCTTTGCGATCTAAAAGGCGGTAGTAGTTGCCAATGATCGGCAAGAACCAGGGATTACCTGAGTAAAAAGGTACCAGGGCTTTGGGGAATTCCACACCGACATAAGCACTGTCAGATTGGCCATCCTGCAGAATTCGCTGTGCCACCTGATTGCCGAGATAGGTCATCATTGCAACACCGCTGCCATTAGATCCCGTGCAGAAATGCAGCCCGTCTTCCTGGCCCATATACGGAATGGAATCCGTCGTCATCGGAACCAGGCCAGACCAGGAATGGGTAATGCGGACACCCTTCAGCTGTGGCCAACGGTCAATCATCTTGCGGTGGAGAATAGCGGCGCTGACATCTGCCGGGACAGATTCAAAACGGGCCCGGCAGATGTCAGCGCCGGTCACCTGGCAGAAGCCGGTAATAATTGGTGATCCGGGCACTTTCAGAAATCGTGCGGCCATTGGGGATCAGTTCTAATGCCAAGTCTTCAGGTAATTCTTCCGTGGTGATGATCTGGCTGGAGATCGGCACGATCTGCTTTCGCAGATTGGGCGATAAGGCACGGGTATAGCCACTGGTCGCGACAATCACCTGTTCCGCCTGGCAATCACCCTTTGTTGTCTTCATAACGAAATTACCCAGCGCCCCATCAATTTTCTCGACCTTAGTGCGTGCGCATAGCGTGACGCCGATCCGATGACAGGCATCCAGCAAGCCTTTGTGGAACAGCGATGGGTGCAGCTTGGCGGCATGCTCAATCACAATACCGCCGTGGTAATAATCACTGCCGATTTCGCTGCGTTGCTCATCCTTCGCTAGCAGTCGGGCACCGATCTGAAGGACGCGGTTCAGGTCATCGACCTTTTTTCCGAAACCCAGCAAAATGCGCAGGCGTGTTTGCGCTAATGAAGCGACCGCGACGTTCGAAATGGCACTCAAGGTCTTCCCGTTCGACCAGCGAGTGGACGAATTCGTATGCCGCGAGGCTTTCGCTCATCAAACGTTCAATTAGCTGCTTGTGCGCGCCGGAATGCTTGGCTTGCCCCGGACCACCTGCAATGCCCTTGCCGATGTTCACCCCAGCACTGACACCGCCGCCGCTGCGCGTGCTGGCCCCTTCCCCGAACGCAAGCGCATCAACGACCGTGACGGAGCGTCCGCCCCGCGCCAGTTCCAGTGCGGCGGATAATCCTGAATATCCGCTGCCGACGATGAAGACCTCGGTCTTGTTTGGCAGATCGCTGGAATATTCTGTAACGGGGCGTGCTGCTTCCCACCAGACGGGCTCAGCCTTGTAGTCCGGATGGAATAGCGCACGATCGATCTTCATTGGATCTCTGCCCCCTATTCTTTTTAATGCGACATCTTAGAGGAGACTATCGCAAGGTGGGAAGGCTGGACTTCCCCAGCATTCTAAGATGCGCTTGCTCCCAGGAAAGGCAGCCAAACGTCTTCCCGGCGATAATGCTGTGATAGAGCAACGGCCAAATCCATCAAATCCTGCTCCCGCCCCAGTGCGCGACAGCGTGAATGCCAACGGGAAGGCCCTCTTCCGTTAACCCAAGGGGTATTGAAATCGCCGGGTGGCCCGTGAGGTTAAACGGTGTGGGATAGGTGAACCACCCAGATCGCAGGTCGCCCACAGGCTGGCCATCAACATGACTTTCACCGATAGGGTTTGCATTCGTCTTCGGCGGCAGTCCGCTAAGGGTTGGGCTGATCAGCAAGTAATGCTGCGTCAGCAGGTCTTCGACTTGGCGGAAAAGTTGGCTGCGCAGAATATGTGCCGTTTTCATTGCCTCCGCCGCCATCTTCTCCCCTTCAATGATGGACGCCTGCATTGAAGGCCCCATGCGCTTGCAGCCCGCAGCACTAAATCGCGCCATACGAGCCGACAACAGGCCTCGCATAATCGTTCTGGAGGCATCCATCCCCCAATCTACATTACCCGTATGCGCATCAACGCCAAGGGCCAAGGCTTCCAGGAGTATTGAGCGCACGGTCGCAAAATTCTGCCGTTTGGCGCGCTAGATGCGGGTTCCCAATGCGGTCAACGTACGGCGCGCGCTCAGGCTTCAGATCAACGTCCTGAGTATTCGGAACCGTCACTGCGAGCCAGCCCCGGCCAACGGACCAGGGGTCGCCGGAATGCGGACCAGACATCGCATTTAACATCAGCACTAGATCGCCAATAGTGCGGGTCATCGCCCCCATATGGGTGAAGTTTCCGAACAGGTCAGGCGCTAATCCATCGGGAATGCGGCCCAGTGTGGGCTTCAGGCCAAACAAGCCGCAGCAACTGGCTAGAATACGCGCGGACCCAGCGCCATCGGTCGCCAAGCTCAACGGCTCAAAGCCAGAAGCCACCGCCGGACCAGCCAGATGAATATTCCGCATCTCGGGGGTTACGCGTAACGCCGTAACGAATACTCTCCGTCAATACAGACCCAGCAAATTTAGGCGTCGTTGTCTTGCCAAGAAGGATCGCACCCACATCCCGTGACGGCACATTCTACTGCATCAGTTAAGACCCAAACGCTGTCTCAACCCTTGCCGTGTCGATCAGGTCTTTGACGGTGAATGGCACACCATGCAGAGGGCCAATTTCGCCCCCAGACCGCAACAGCCGGTCCGCAGCATCAGCCGCAGCCAGCGCGCCATCAAGATCAACCAATGCGAACGCGTTCAGCGGCTCATTAAACAGATCAATCTGCCCAAGCGTGGCCTCAAAGACCTCCCGGCAAGAAACCTGGCGCCCCCGAATAAGGCGCAACAATGCCTTGGCGCTCAAAAGCGTTAGTTCAGTTCGAGCCAGCATCCCTGTGCGCCCGCTAAGAGGGTCAATCTCAACCCTCTTAGCGGGCGCTAGCGAATAGTACCAAATAGAGAAAATCTAATGATGCACCCCAAGAATTTAAGTGCGGTGCGAAGGGCCTGCCCTAGAACTGGTTAGCACCATCATCCAGACGTGTTGCTCTTGCAATTTTTGCTAAGACTCCCGATATCCAAGTTACAATCGATCACTCATGGAATTCGCTGTCCGTCTCTCGAGGCTGTCGGTCTTTCTGATCTGACCGAGACGTTACGGCCGCAGCATTCCGCATGCGGCATCGAATGAAGGATAAACGGACATGGCCACAGGCACCGTGAAATGGTTTAACGCAACAAAAGGCTACGGCTTCATTGAGCCAGAAAATGGCGACAAGGATGTGTTCTTACACATCTCCGCTATTGAGCGCGCTGGTCTGAACAGCCCGACTGAGGGCCAGAAGCTCCAGTATGAACTAGAAACTGGCCGCGACGGCAAAACTTCTGCCGGCGACGTCAGCTACCTCTAAGCAACTGACAATCGAGCCGGAAGACTTGAACCCCGCGGGGTTTTGCTTTGTCCATGCAATTAAGTGCGCAGTCAGCCGATCGTTGCTGATGGCTAGCCAGCCAACTGAAATCTTTAGTGGCCATTACCGTTGACTGCAGAGGCATCGCGTCTTCAAACACTCTCTCGGCGTTTCCTTACGCGACGGCCTGCGGATCAAATGATATATTGAGCTTCTTTCCGCCTTCTCCTTTGGAAAAGACGTTGGTGGCGGGGGAGGGATTTGAACCCCCGACCAAGAGATTATGATTCTCCTGCTCTACCGCTGAGCTACCCCGCCTTTCCTTCGGCGGCATCATTCGCAACAACCGAAGAAAGGCCGCTATATGGCGGGCGTAGTTTCTGCTGTCAAGATGGTATTGTTGCCTGCATCATCAAGCGGATGCGCTGCAGTGGGTGCAGCCTTAATCCATCCGCCACCTAAAACACGCGAGCCATCATAAAAAACACAAGCCTGGCCAGGGGATACACCGAATTGCGGCGTATATAAGCGGACTGTGACGGCAGTCTCTAAGCCTGAATCGTCCACCTGCAATACTGCCGGAACAAGCTTAGCCGCCGAGCGCAATTTCACTTGGACCCGAGCACCATCCAGCGACCACTCACCCAGCCAGTTCACTTCACGCAGATGCGCCTCCGCGCAGGCGAGCGCGTCGCGGGGACCGACAATGACGCGCTTGGCCGCAGGATCTAGCCGCAGCACGTAATATGGGTCGGCATGGCCACCGATATTCAGGCCCTTGCGCTGCCCAACCGTGAAACCAATTACACCATCATGCTGACCCAGCACTTGACCACTTAGATCAACAATCTCACCAGGCTCAATCGCGCCGGGGCGGAGCTTGGCGACGACATCCTGGTAGCGACCGTTTGGTACAAAACAGATGTCCTGGCTGTCAGGCTTCTCCGCGATGGCAAGGCCGAACCGGTGGGCGTGTGCCCGCGTTTCATGCTTGCTCATTCCGCCAAGCGGAAAGCGCAGAAAATCGAGCTGCTGGCGGTTGGTTGAAAACAGAAAGTAGCTTTGATCCTTATCCGGATCCACCCCGCAGAGCAGTTCAGGGCCTTCTGGACCACCCTGCCGCTGCACATAGTGACCGGTCGCCAATGCTGCAGCGCCCAAATCCTTGGCTGTATCCAGCAGGTCCCGGAATTTTACGCGCTCATTACAGCGAACGCAGGGGATCGGCGTTTCGCCCTGCAAATAGCTATCCACGAACTCATCCATAACTGACTGGCGGAACTTACTTTCGTAATCCAGGACGTAGTGGGGGAAGCCGATCCGGTCCGCCACTGTGCGGGCATCATAAATATCCTGGCCAGCGCAGCAGGTGCGCCCCGTGGGCACAGCATCACCATGATCATAGAGCTGTAAGGTAACGCCCACCACGTCATACCCGGCCTCATGCAGTAGTGCCGCAACGACGGAGCTATCCACGCCGCCAGACATAGCAACAACAACCCTTGTCGACGCTGTTGGCCCTGGCAGGCCAAGGTCGATGTTAGGTGGGGCGATTTGAGGCTCAGTCACTGATGCTTCTTCACTCATGCAGCGGGAGATAAGCCCCCCTGGCGGCTTGTGCAAGCACCATTTGGTATTAGAGCTTAAACCCTGGCCCATCAAAACGCCCGACAGTGGCGATTTGATCAACCGGATTGCGACGAAGCTTGGTTAGCATTTTTACCGGCTTGCCCATCGGCACGACAGCGGCGACAGCATAATTACTCGGCGCGCCGAGCAGCTTCTGCACCTCTGGCTCCATAGCCGCAGCGAGCGTTGTGATCGTGCCGCCAAAGCCCGCCTGCCGCGCGCAAAGCAGTACATTCCAAACGAACGGATAAATCGACCCACCGCTAATTACGCCAACCCGGTCAAGGAACTGGTCCATTGAGGCAACAACAGAAAGGTCCACCATAAACACCAGCACAACATCCGCCTTACGGAATGAATCCGTCAAATGGGTTGCTGGCTCTGTCGCTGCGATCTTAGCATCGGAAACTTTTGTTGGGTTAATGGTATTCCAGGGGCTTTCGCCATTCTTGACCTGGGCCGTGTAGCGTTTCGCCGCTGGGGCAGCCAGTTGGGCGAGTGCCTCACGAGTTTCAGCATCCCGCACGATGACGACACGATTTCCTTGACGATTGCCGCCGGACGGCGCGAACCGGGCGTTATCCAGAATATCGAACAGCACAACATCGGGGAGCGATTCGCCCGTGAATTCGCGCGCCGAAAAGGTCATGCGCATTACATCATTCAGTTCCATGGCGATTGCCCCCTTAAGGATATTTGCAGCGGTCCGCCGACACGACAATAAAACCGCGCCGACCTGTTACGATATTAAAGCGGAATTCCGTTGCTCCCATGACAACCCCATGTGACAATGGCAGCAGACCTTTGGCTTCACTGGTCTTACCGCCGACACGTGTGAACTTGATTGTGACTGGTTTTGCCGGATCAAACCAACCTTGTGGCCGACCGTCGCCGCCCAGCGCGGCCTTGCCTGTCCCGGTGACGACGATTGCGGACTTCGCGAACCCAATCCAGTTGTTCTTGCCCCGCTTGCCCTGCGTGCGGAGAATGAAGCGCTTGGTGATGGGGCGATTCTGACACTCATTCGCTGCCTTCGCCTCACGGATAACGAATGAGAGGCGTTTCGGCGGGACGCCGTTGTCCAGTTGCGATTGCAGCTGGCGAAACAATTCCTTCGCGTCCCCCGTCGGCACATCCTGCTCGTAACGGGCATTCCATTCAGCAACCTGAGTCTTAGAGCCACGAAGTTGGACGTTCAGGTTCTGATTCTCTGCGTCCAGGCTATTGAATTGGCCCTGTATCTCAGCCAGCTGCTCGCGCAGACTGCGCACTTCACGTTGTGCAAACGCAGTTCCTGTTTCATAGGCAAAGAAGCCTAGCAGCACCAGCGCGGTCAACGCGGCCGCAAACTTAACTAGCATCATCCGCCGTTTGCGCGTTTGGCGGCGGCGGCCTTCTCTTAATCCAACGGCCATACAGTAATTGCTTTCTCAGCTAAGTTTTTGCGTCCAGCCATCGAACGACCGCCAGATCGCAACGCTTTTCCTGAAGTTCTATGCCGCATCTTTCCTCCACGCAAGAAATTGGGAGATCATCCATGCAGCAAGCCGGTGAAGCCCTTTCGGGAAGTGACCAACGCCGATGTGAGCGTTATCCTTGCCCCGATTATGCCGAAGCGTTCTTCGCCAGCCATTGGCGTACTTGTGGTGTCGCCGATATTTCAGCAGGCGGTACCTTGCTCGAAACCACGAACCGCCTGATGTGGGTTATATTATCACGCTTTTCGTCTAATATGTGACAGAAATGCTTGGTGTTTTCATTCGGCACACGGGCGATTGATTCCTGCTTCCTTCGATCTGTTGCCGCTCACCGAGCACCACAAGGTTCTCAGTGTCAGCCTGTGGCAAGACGCCCGCTATCTGCTTAGCGCCCGCCTTTGGAGCCCGCTAAGGGTCACCGATAGCGGTTTTTTTGCATAGGCGGAAACTATCATCGTCGCCGATGGGAACAAAAAATTCCTCATGTATTTCTCCTATCAAGCTTCCCCATGTAATACTCCGATGCTAAAGTAGCGCTTCGTCAAACCCACACTCAGGGAAACGCCCAATGGTAAAGTCTATAATACAATTTATATTTGCAGCCGCCCTCGCGCTGACCGCGGTTATCGCGCAGCCCGCTACTGCGGCAAATCTTGGCCCCAAAACCTGCCAAGAATGCCATCGTGCTGAGTACGAGGTGTGGAAAGGCTCCGCGCACTTCAAGGCCTATCGTGGCGCGCACAAGCACAAAAATGCAAAAGCGATTGCGGCGGCTTCCGGCACTGGCAAATCCATGCGGAAAAACAAAACCTGCATGACTTGTCATTACACGGTAATTGGCAGCAAGGCGAGAGCGAAAGCTGGCCCGTCCTGCGAGAGCTGCCACGGCGGCGCTTCCAAGTGGGTAAAAATCCATAATGACCTTGGCGCTGGCGTGAAATCATCTGCGGATGAGTCTGCTGCCCACAAAAAGTCACGCCTGGCTGCAGCACAAAAAGCCGGCATGATCCATTCATCAATGGTTTACGACATCGCTGAGAACTGTAATTCCTGCCACACCATGCAGAAGATTGACCCTGCAATGGCCGGTAAGCTGATCGATGCAGGCCATCCAATCAATGGTAGTTATGAGCTGGTGAAGTATAGCCAGGGTCAAGTTCGCCATCGCTTCTATCCGCCGAACATCACCGAGAACCAGAAAATGAACAAGGCGGAACTATCCCGCATGTTCTTGACCGGCCACGCTGCTGGTCTCGTCTATGCGACGAAGGTTCTGGAAAGTGCTGATAATGCCAAGTACAAAGCAGCTATGGAACAACGCGTCGTTGATGCAAAGAAAGCAATCGGCGCTGCTAAGGGTTCTATACCGGCTGCGGGCGCACTTTTGTCCTCACCGACGGAAGCAAACGCCAGGAAGTTCGTCGCGGCGTTGCAGGGCAAGGACCTGTCCGGTGCTGTCGGCGGCATGTTGCCCTCTGAGTACAAATAGGGCGATACTATTCGCGAATCCTGAGGCGGTAATTAATGGATGTGTGCTGGGGTGGGCATGCCTTCATTGATACTAGCCAAAGGCCCGCGGTTTTCCGCATCACGCGCTCCAGGGGGATGGCGCTTTGGCCTTAGCGACAAGATTAGCGCGTCCGCAACGTTGGGACCGTCCGTTCGATCCAGGTATGACTGCGGCAGATTTGCAACACCTAAAACTTGATCCGGTTGTCGCCGCAATTGATGCAGACGCGTTCCCAGGGACTATTCCACTTGACGGCATTCTAGCTAACGATTCGCGGGTCATTCGTTACAAAGCCGGTGAAATCGTCGTTCGCGAAGGCGATTACGGTAATTCCGCATTTCTTATTATGTCCGGCGCTTGCGACGTTGTCGTAAATCCGCCGCTGACTGATGCTCAGCTTGGCCGTCAAACTGAAGCGCCAGCTAGCATTGCGCGCGCGATTTCACAACTCTGGAAGCGCACTGTCGTGCCGGAAGTTCGTGACGTCAGCCGCTATGGCGATATCGCCGTCACAGAGACAGATCATCAGGCCGTTTTTCTGCAAGATTATGGCATTGTGCTTGGCGGGCGCAGCTTGCCGCGCCTTGGCGCGCAGCAAATGTTTGGTGAGTTGGCCGCTCTGGGCCGTACCCCCCGCGCGGCAAGCGTCGTTTGTGTCGAAGACGCAGAGGTGCTTGAGATTCGCTGGCAGGGCCTGCGGGAGCTTCGTCGGTTTGATGCCGGCTGGCGCCGCCAGATCGACACCAACTACCGCGCCAATGCGCTGATCTCGCACCTGCAGGACACGCTGCTGTTCGATGGTCTGTCCGACGACGCGCTCCAATCCATCGCAGACGCGACATTGTTTGAAACTTATGGCTCCTTTGACTGGAGTTCTTCGTTCCAGCGCGCCGAAAGCGATGCGCGCCTGGATACAGAACCCGTCATTGCGCGTGAAGGCGAATATCCAGATGGCCTCTTGCTTATCCGTGCAGGATTTGGCCGCGTTTCTGTGCGCCAAGGGGCAGCAGAACGCACACTGACTTACTTATCTGCTGGCGATCATTTCGGCTTGAGCGAGCTTTATGCTGGCTGCAAGGGCGGTGGATCACCGATGGAAGCAACACTCCGCGCGGTCGGTTACGTGGACGCCCTACGTGTGCCAACTAAGGTACTCGAAGAGCATGTCTTCCCGCGCATGAACACAGCGCCGGATAGCTTCCTACAGTTTGCAGCCCGCCCCCTTGCAGATGATTCACTGCAGGAATGGGCAATCGAAGAGCGTTTCATCAACGGCACCATGGCGATGCTGATTGATTTGGATAGATGCGTGCGCTGTGACGATTGCGTGCGGGCCTGTGCGTCCACCCACGGCGGCAACCCTCGTTTTGTCCGCCACGGCAAGATCAATGACCATTGGATGGTCGCCAATGCCTGTATGCATTGCTCTGACCCTGTCTGTATGATCGGCTGCCCAACGGGCGCTATTCACCGGACGCAGGCGGGCGGCTCTGTTGTCATCAATGACGACAGCTGCATCGGGTGCGGTACATGCGCCAATTCCTGCCCTTATAATAATATCCGCCTCGTCGAAATTCGGGACCTGTCTGGAGCCCCGGTTCAGGACGAAGCAACCGGGCAGCCCATTCGTAAGGCGACAAAATGTGATCTTTGCGCAGGTATTCCTGGTGGCCCCGCCTGTGAGCGCGCCTGCCCGCACGGCGCTCTCCAGCGCGTTGATTTTTAGGGGCACCAAGAATGATCGTCCGAACAGTCAACAGCGTCCGGCCCTTCGGCTACACCCTGGCCGCCATCGGTGCCGCTGTGATCGCCAGTCTCGCTTATTATTCGCATCAGGAACACCTGAAGCTCAGTGACGCCACCTTCGTCACGGGTTGGGTATTGCTGACAGCCATGGTCTCCCTAGCGCTTTTCAACATCCGCAAGCGTCTTTCCATGATGTCAATGGGTAGGGCAGCTTATTGGCTTGCGCTGCACGTTGTCGTTGGCCTATTCGCTGTCGGAATGTTCATTGTCCACACAGGTGGCATGTGGGCCACAGGCTTCTATGAGCAAGTGATGGCTGGATTGTTTTGGGCGACGGCCCTGTCAGGCGTCTTCGGCTGGCTATATCAGCGCGCGATGCCAAGGCGCCTTACACGCATTGGCTATGAAGTCGTTTATGAACGAATCCCGGCTGAAATTGCCGCCCTTCGCGAGGAAGCTGAAGAAGCCACCCTTGAAGGCGTAGGTGCTAGCGGCGAACCAACCCTCGGCCGCTTCTATTCAGAAACCATGCAGGACTTCTTCCGTCGGCCGCGCTTTATGTTAAGCCACCTCTTTGGTGCAGGTGCAGCCCAACAGTGGGTTGACCTCCGGTTCCGCACGGTGCGCGGGCTAGTTGGCTCACAAGAAGAACCCGCCCTTGCCCGACTTGAAGCTGCCGCAAGACGCAAACTCTCTATAGACGCTCATTACGCCATTCAACGCTCCTTGAAGCTTTGGGTGGCGGTCCACGTCGTGCTATCTGCAGCGATGTTAACGCTTGCAGTATGGCACCTCATCCTGGTGCATGTGTACGCCCGATGACTGAAGACAAAAATCGCTTCGCCCACGATCGATCACCCTATGAGCGCCCGAATTTTCCTTTCCGGTGCGGCAGGGAGGCAGCCTTTGGCAAACCGTGCCCACGCGGCCCGAGCGCTGGCGGTAATTGCCAGGGGATCTCGGACTGCACGCCATTCCGGACACGCAAGATCGTAACAAACACTGAAACCGGTGAAGAAACAGAGACCCAGCGTTGGGAATGCCGCCGCCCGCAACATGCTGGCGGCCCCTGTGCTGAAGGTCCACGGCCAGACGGCACATGCTCTTGCATCCATCCGCCATGTGCACCTAAGCTGACTATCCGGCGTCAGCGCGGCCGCTGGGCAATGCTTGCAGTTGCCGCAATGGTAGCCATGGTATTGGCTTTTGTCGGCGCTGCTGGCGGTATCATTGGCCCTAAACCAGATGCAAACGGCATTCTTAGTCATGTTGGCTGGCCGAGTTCAGTCAACCCTGGTCCGCTTTCCGGCAAGCATGAACAATTCACGGCCAAAGACGGCTGTATTTCATGCCATGTCGGCCATTCAGACACATTAACAGGCTGGGCTGGTGCAATATTCGAGCGCACCACTATTTCTGAGTCCTGCGTCTCGTGCCACAGCTTCGGAGAGAAACAAGCTAATTCCGACCCTAAAGCCCAATCGCCAATGGCATTCGCCGCCCATAACACGAAATTCCCGAACCGCACGAATGCCCCAACAGCATCGTGCACGGGCTGCCACACGGAACATAAAGGTGTGGGTGCATCGATCACGCCGATGGATGATGGCCAGTGCTCTGCATGCCACACCACCAAGTTCGACAGTTTCTCCAAATCCCATCCGGCGTTTGGGACAAATTTCCCGCATGAAAGTGCACGAACCATCAAGTTTCAGCATGGCAAGCACCTAGAAACGCATTTTGTAGACCAGCGCTATATCGATAGAGCGCCAAAGAATGGCTGCATCTCCTGCCATACAGACCAAGTTGATGGGCGTTTGCTACCGGGCAGTTTTGAGAATGGCTGTGCCGCATGTCATGAACTTGCGATTAAAGAACAGGGAATGGTCGTCTTCGGCCTTCCTGAATTGAGTGACCCTGAATTGACTGCAGAAGCCCGTGACTCATGCGGCTTTCCTGTGCCACAGCGTGAGCCGGCCCGTGCGACCCTTGAAGCCCTGGCTGAGGCACTTCCGACAATGCAGGCGCTTGGTGAAAACGCCGAGTCTGGCAACCTGAATGGCGTCATGACTGCAGTTGAGGCCTTAAGTGAGGCCCAGACCGCGATTGCCGAAGCGCGGGATGAGCTTGCAGAGGCTGTCGACATGTCAGAAGCCGTTTCCCTTGATTCGCTCTCCCCGATCGCAGCATTCCTTCTGGCTGTTCCGGCTGATGATGCAGATGAATATAGCGAAGCAGCAGCAGCCTTCCTGATTGCCGCTGCCGCCGACGGGCAGGTCCCGCTTGCCGAAGCAATCGACGCTAAGGGTGGTGATGCAACCGCGCTGCTGGCAGGCCTTTCACCCGAGTTAGTGACGGAAGTTACTTGCGCTTGGGCCGCAAACACGGAATATGAACCTAAGCAAGACCCTGAACCGGGCGCTGGCTGGGCTGCGCAAGAGCTGCAAGTGTCTTATCTGCCAACAGGCCATGCGGATGCTGTGACCAAGGGATGGATTGCACTTGGTCTAGCAAATCGTGGCAGTCAAGATGAAGGTGTCGAAGCTTTTGCTGACCTCGTGCTCAGTGCGGGCGACGGGCCGGGTCGTTGCTTTAAGTGTCACGTCGCACCAGCGGCAGATGCTGAAAAACAAGTCGTACAATGGGCTATTCCACGCGCAGATGTTCGCCCATTCACAACTTTCAATCATGATCCGCACTTAAATGTACTAGATCAGGGAGCCGGATGTGCGACATGCCATAGTCAGTTGGAGCCGGGCGCAACCTTGGCTGATGGGCAATCTCGCCCAGGGCCGCATGCAAACGACTTCAAGCCGATCGATCAAGCAACTTGCAAAGATTGTCACCGCCCGGGCGCGGTTCGGCAGGATTGCGCACTTTGCCACCGCTACCATAGCAATCCATCCATCCGGAAACGGACGTTGTGAGGATTAAGATGATGGAAGAGAGAAAGATGGAATTTGGAATCCGCCCCTTGGGGCGCCGCCTTCTAATTGCTGGCGCTTTCGCCGCTGCGGTATTTGGCATGCCAATTACAGCAGTAGCAGCCGAAAAAGAAGATCCGCATGCGGATCTTATGGCCGAGGAAAGCTACCCAACAGCCGCCCAATGTGGTGCCTGTCACACCCAGGTCTATCGCGAATGGGCGTCGTCTAACCACGCATACGCATCGATTTCGCCGATGTTCCACAAGTTCGAGCAGAAGATTAATGATCTCTCGAGCGGCACCATCCGAGGCTTCTGCGTACGGTGCCATCAACAGATCGGCACGCAGCTCAATGAACGCCGCGACCTCCCGCTTTGGGAACGCAATCAGATTTCACGCGAAGGCATTTCCTGCGTGACGTGCCACCGCGTCCGTGAAGAATTCGGCAAGGTCAACGGCGAACGCCGGATCATCCCAGGCCAGGTCTACACGCCTGTCAGCGGTGTTGGCGATGGCAAAAAGCTAAAGGAAATCATTGAGAACCGTAGCGAATATCGTGTTGCGGTTAGCGAAAAGGAACGCGGGGCCCAGATTCACACGGGCGTTTACAAGTTCCCACAGATTTCTAAGTCAGAATTCTGTGTGTCTTGTCACCAGGTCGCTGTGAACCCAGGCATCAAGCTTGAAGTTGTTTGGGAGCAGTATAGAAACTCCCCAGCAGCCGCTAATGGCGTCACGTGTCAGGATTGCCATATGGGCAAAGTGCCAGGCCGGGCTGACGGTTATGCAACCGGGCCCGTCGCAATCGTTAATGGTGAAGAAATCAATCCGGACCGCAGGCACTCCAACCATGCCTTCTACGGCCCTGGCTACCCAATTGCTCATCCTGGCATCTTCCCACACAACCCAGATGCAGCTGAAATTCCCATCGAAGACTGGCTGGAATTCGACTACCGCTCTAAGTGGGGCTCGGAAGAATTTGAAGAGAAAGTCGCCAACGGCGAGATTGATGAAGACAGCCTGCCAGACGCATGGTCCGATTCAGTTGACCGTGAGGAAGCTTGGGAAATCATCCAGGAGAACGTCGGACTTCTGGAAGAAAAACGCGACCTTCGCCGTCAAGTGATGGAAAATGGTTCTCGTCTTGATGGCCCGTTCTTCGCTAGCGCGCCAAAACAAGGGTCCTCCCTCAGCTTTGACATCAAACTGACCAACACAGATGACGGCCATAACCTGCCGTCTGGTTCTCTCGGTGCCCAGCCTGAAATCTGGCTGAATGTTGCTGTCGTATCGCCCAGCGGCAAGACAGTATGGGAATCTGGTTACGTTGATGGGAATGGCGATATGGCCGACATTCACTCCCTAGAGGTAAGAGCGGGCAAAATCGAATATGATGACCAGCTTTTCAACTTGCAAACCAAGTTTCTATTCACGAACGTTAAGGGGACTGAACGCGAATGGTATCTGCCAATAAATATCGATATCGATCAGCTTCCATTCATCCGCCCAGCAAACGTGCCGACGACTATCCTAAACCATGCGCCATTTATCCGCATGGAAGGTCGTTCGATTCCACCACTTGGGTTTCGCAACGCTAGCTACACCGTGCCGGCAGATGCGTTGACGGAAAAAGGTACTTACAAAATGGCCGTCCGACTGCGGAGCCGCGCCGAACCGATCTACTTCATGCGGTTCGTCGATTCGACGCCGGAAATGGAAGAAGCCATGAACAGCTGGATGCTTGATTTCCATTCCTACACCGTGGAATTTGAAGTCAACTGATTGGGGATCGCCTGCGGCGCGCCAAGCTGCCAAAGAGAACAGTTAAGGCGCGCCGCAGGCGAACGAGGAGAATAGAGGCGTGACACCAAGTTTTCTAAAGATGACCGGGCGCATTGCAATGGCGACAGCGGCTTCCGCACTGGCGATGATGGTCGCCACTGGCGGCCCTGCATATGCGGCGAGTGCCCATGACGACAGTCCGCGCAAGATGGATCCTAATGTCAAACCGTCAGAGCATGACTCTGATGTCTTCAAGGCGGATCCAACATACGAAGAGAAAGTGTATGACGCTGAGCGCCAACTCGAAATCTATGGCGGCAAGCGCAACATTGAGGAGCCACGCCCGATCCTAGAAGTTGGTCGTCCGCAATATGTCGAAGGTCCTTTCGACGAAGGCATTAATGTAATTGGCGAAAAGAACCTTTTGTTCCCATCGTTTTCAGTTTTTGGTGACGTCCGTACAGCGGTAGCCGCGAATGACGTTGGCGGTGATGTTGTGTACGAGTTTGCCAACCGCCTGAACCTGGACCTCGACCTTAAGCTAACCGCCACAGAACGTGTTCACGGCTTCTTCCGCCCGATCGACGAGAACGGTAAGTTCATAGGATATCGGACCGGCGATAAGAGGGGCAATAATGGCCGTGACGGTAAGCTCGATGCAAACCCAGAAACATTATTCTTTGAAGGTGATATTGGTGCCATATATGGCGGGTTAGCAGACGAATACACAACCTTTGACCTGCCAATCGCATTTGGTTTGACACCCTTCGTCATGCAGAATGGGCTTTGGGTTGATGAGGCCTTTGTTGGGGGCGGCATATCACTCGCTGCAATGAACAGTCGTACACTTGATATCACAAACATGGACATCACCTTCTTTGGTGGTTTCGATGAAATCGATTCACCGGCATTCGTTGGCCAGGACGGTGTCCTAGATACAGACGACGTATCAATTTATGCCGTAGCCGCTTTCGTCGATTGGTTCGAAGGCTATTCTGAGTTCGGTATCGGCTATGTCGACGGAAGAGAGCAACTCAACGATATTGACTATTTCAACTTTACCGGTGCCTATACGTCACGGTATGGCGGCTGGCTCTCCAACTCCGTCAGGCTATTTGGCGCTGTGGGTCAAGATACAAACGGCCGTGCTAAAACGGCCGATGGCTTTGCCTTACTCATAGAAAACTCTTTGATCACGTCCAAGCCAGATGTCTTTGTTCCCTATTTCAATGGCTGGGTTGGTATCGATAAGCCGCAATCCCTCGCACGCAACAACGGCGGGCTATTGAAGAACACCGGCATCACGTTCGAGAACGACGGCATGACCTCTTTTCCGACGCTGGATGATACCGCACAAGACACATTCGGTGGTGCCATCGGCGTCAACTATCTGTTCAGTCTAGACCAGCAGCTCGTGGTTGAAGCGTCTACGGTTCAAAGACTTGATACTGCCTCACCTGCTCAGGGTGGTCAGTATGCTGTTGGCTTCCGCTATCAGATCCCAGTCACGAACCGGGTTATCCTGCGTACAGACGGTATCTACGGCATTCGGGAAAGCCAGGAAGACATTGGCGGCGTTCGCTTCGAGCTGCGCGTTAAATTCTAATCACGATCGTATTGCTAGCCAAAATGGCACCGAGATTGGGGAAGAACGATGGATAATTTGGCGAACTATGTCGCCATAGGTGCAGCCGGGCTGCTGGGCCTTTACATTTTGTCTCTGCTGATGGGCTCGCTCCGTCAGCAGAGCCAAATGGCGCGGCATTATGAGGAACAATCACAGCTATTCCGCGCACGTGCGGAAGGCTTGCAGAGGATCCGTGCTGAAGAGATCGAGAAAACCCAAAACACCTGGGCAGGCCTTCGGAAATTCAAAGTTGCCCGTAAGATCAATGAGATCACAGATTGCCACTCCATCTACCTTGAACCTCATGACGGTCGGCCCCTACCGCCGTTTGAGCCAGGCCAGTTTCTAACGTTCAAGTTTGCTGTGCCCGATCAGCCTAGCGACGTAATACGTTGCTACTCCCTGTCAGACGCACCTGGCCGTGACTACTACAGGATTACCGTCAAGAAGGTGCCACCGCCCCGTGGCAAGCCTGAAATAGCACCTGGTGTGTCCTCCACCTTCGTAAATGAAGTCTTGAATGAAGGCGATATAATTGATGTACGTGCGCCCAATGGCGGCTTCTATCTGAAGCGTGAACATAAACGTCCAGTCGTCCTAATCGGTGGCGGCGTTGGCATCACACCAGTGCTCAGCATGCTGAACTACATTGTGGAGCATGAGCCGCAGCGGGAAACATGGTTCTTCTTTGGGGCGCCCAATAAAGCCGGCCATATTATGAAGGATCACCTAGCCCAAATTGCTGCGGAAAATCCTAATATCCGCATGAACATTTGCTACAGCGACCCATCAGATGACGATGTGTTTGGGGAAGATTACGACCATCACGCCCGCGTTTCCGTAGAGCTGTTCAAGAAAGTCCTGCCTTCTAACAATTTCGAATATTACTTCTGCGGCCCACCGCCAATGATGAATGCGCTTGATGCGGACCTCAAAGCTTGGGGCGTACCAGAAGCCGATATTCACTCTGAAGGCTTTGGCCCTGCTTCAGTTAAGAAGCCCAAACCACCTGCTGTAGAAGGTGCTGCAGAATTAGCATCTGTATCGGTAACGTTTGCTAAATCTGGCAAGACATTGGATTGGACGCCTGCTGCTGGAACAATTCTTGATTTGGCGGAAGCAAACGGTGTTGATGTTGCTTCGGGTTGCCGGGCCGGCAGCTGTGGTACTTGCCTCACCGCCGTTATAGAAGGCGATGTGGATTACGCAACGCCGCCAGACGCTCCGATCGAAAATGGCTCTTGCCTCGCGTGTGTCGGCACCCCGAAAGGGCCAATCAAGATAAACGCCTAAACCAAGTTCGATCTGAAAAGATTACGGTCCGCAACCAACTGGTTTCGGGCCGTATTTTTTTGAATGCCAATCTAGTCAGGCAAGGGCAGAGGCTAAACGATCCCACTTGCCTTCAGTGATGCAATATCCTCACTGGAAAGGTTGAGGACTTCACAAAGGATTTCATCCGTGTGATGCCCAATAGGCGGACCGGCATGGGCAATCCGCCCAGGCGTGCCCGTTAGATTAGGAGAAACCCCAGGCATTGGTATGTCGCCCAATTCCTCATCCGGAACGGTCACAATGTTCTTGCGGGCCTCAAAATGGGGATCTTCAGCGATATCAGCGGCGGTATAGATCCCGCCGAAGGGTACATTGCCGCCAACAAGCCGCGCTTCGATCTCCGCGAAGGCGTGCGCGCTAATCCAATCTCCCAGCAGCGCTTCAAGTTCATCAGCCCGCTCAATTCTGGCAGCGCTTTGGGCGTAGCGGGGATCTGTCGCAAGTTCTGGCATGCCAATGGCGTCTGCCAATCTTTTAAACACGCCATCACCACCAGCCGCAATCTGGACGTAGCGCCCATCTTTGGTTTCGAATGTCCCGGCGGGAGAGAATGTAGGATTGCGGTTGCCAATTCGCTCCCGGACCTCCCCATTCATCATATACTTGGAGATTAGGTCTGCTGTAATGCGGAATGGCGCTTCGTAGAGGCCAAGGTCAATCATCTGCCCCACTCCCCCCTGCGCATCACGCTGATAGAGCGCTAACATCGCTGAAAGCGCACCAAAAGTGCCGGTATTATAGTCTGCCGTCGGAAAAGCAGGGCGAACGGGGAAGCGATCTGGGAACCCGGTTGGGTACATATAGCCCGAGAAACCAAGCGCAATCCGATCATAGCCCGATCGCTTGGAGTATGGCCCCGTTTGCCCATAACCAGACACGCGAACCATAATCAGACGTGGATTAACGGCCTTTAGGTCTTCCCAGCCTATATTCCATCGCTCCAACGTGCCCGGCGTGAAGTTCTCCATCACGATGTCTGCAGTCGCGGCCAGGTCCCTTAGAATCTTCTGGCCTTCAGGAACCCGCAGATTGAGCGTGATCGATTTCTTGTTGCGGCCCTCGATTAGCCAGTTTGGTGGTCGACCAGCTGCACCATCAACAGGCGTGCCACGCAACGCATCGCCGCGACCAGGCTGCTCGACTTTAATGACCTCAGCGCCAAAATCGCCAAGCAACGTGGCACCGAACGGTCCAGCAATCAGCGTGCCGATGTCCAGCACACGCACACCGGCAAGTGGCAAGGGCGTCGTCATGGTGATTGGCCTTTATCTTTGGATTAACTACAGGCAGTGCGTTATGCGTCAGACATCACGTGGATGACCCGGTCGGCTAGCATTTCTTTCGTGCTGGCACCGTAGGCCTTCATATGGAGGGATCCAGCGTGCGCGCCAAGCGCGGACATGCTGGCCCACTTTTCTACAACGACGAAAGTATCGTCGCCATATTTAGCTGCGAATCCGGCGTCAGCGCAGTCAATGGTGGCCCCATATTCGATGCAGCCGTCTTCTTCTAACACTGCAGGCACATTTGCCCTGAATAGCTTAAGCACTTCGTCGCGCTTACCAGGCTTAGTGGTGATAACGGCGAGGACGTGGACACGGGACATGGGGGTTCCTTCCAGTTTGAATTAATGGAGAAGCCTAGGCGCCCAGCCAATGCTGTCAACGGCACCTGCATGGCGAAGCTTTGCCCGCCATGACTAACAAGAAAAGGGAAAGGTGCCTAAAGCCGCAGAATAAAATGGTGACCCCAACGGGGATCGAAC
Source organism: Alphaproteobacteria bacterium (assembly GCA_965660545.1). Classification (GTDB taxonomy): domain Bacteria; phylum Pseudomonadota; class Alphaproteobacteria; order Bin95; family Bin95; genus VMCJ01. The sequence continues at coordinate 131,191 of CBFIAF010000004.1, forward strand.
CCGTGTTTCCGGCGTGAAAGGCCAGCGTCCTAACCGCTAGACGATAGGGCCAAGGCGGCGTTTAGGCTAAAGGGATGTAGCGCTGTTATGCATGGAAAGCAAGCACCGAAAGCTGCAAAAATTCAGACCTGAGACATGGAGCCACAGTCTGCCCTAGTTCTACTGCCCGGCCTATATTATCAAGCGGCAGGAAAATAAGGGATCTGTCCGTCACGTAGACCCTATTGCGCCGAACCGGATGAAGCTGCACATCGCTCAAACCCATCACTGCAATATGGATCGCGACACTTCTCATATTGATAGGCTTTGGGCAGATATCGCTCGCGCAAACCCCAATTGGCGATGCTTCTGCTCCATCCATTCGAGCTGCTAATGTTGCAGCTAATTCATCCGTCCCGAATACAGACTTGGCAGTTCCGGATAACCGCTAGGAACAGCTACTGCTCTCAGCTAGAGACTACATCGCCAGCGGTAAGTCGATCCAATCACAAACCGCACTCTAGAAGGAATTGCTGGACGACGTTCATACTTCCGCCAAATCGTTACGCCAGGCTTCACTAGCTGTTATGAGTGACGTCGAAGCTCTTCTGGAGGCGCATGACCTACAAGTGCTGCTCATCCTGACAGACCGGGCACGTAATACTGCGGGCCTGTGGAGAAGCAGATTTTGCACTGGCCGGCAGGCGTTTGCCTTCAAAAGCCAATAGGCAGCTCTTGCTGGCGATCAACGATATCGATCACCCCAAAACCAATGTGGAGTCGCCGCAAACCAACGGTATTTGCGAGCAATTCCACAAAACCATTCTGCAGGAGTTCTCTTAGACCGCCTTTCGCAAAAAGCTCTACGAAACCATCGAGGCGCTGCAGGCCGGTCTCGATGAATGGCTGAACCAATACAACACTGAACGCACCCATCGAGGCAAAATGAGTTGCGACGGAACCCCGTTCCAGACCATGAATTAGGGCAAAGACATCCTGAAGGAAAAGTTCATAGCCTGAACACCACCTGGCAGACGTCGCCTCAAATACGGCCAACTGTCAGATCATGTCTGCACTAATACATCTTAGCATTCTGCAACCAAGCAAGCGCCACTATTGCTGCAGAGACTGTAATCCGGCGGTCAAGCCGCGCAAGGAAAATGGCAGCTGAATCGCCTCACGCCGTAAGTCATAAAACATTAACCAACCATTGGCGCCGGCCTGCATCGCGGCCAAAAGCTGCGGCTCAACATCAAGCTCGACATGACACCCTCGCTTGTCGCAGAACTTAAATGCCCCCCAGCCATCTACGCCTTGGTCCGTGCGCACACGCAAACCATCCGGCAGGTGAACAGCGCCAAGCGGCATGTTAATCACCACAACCGGCCCACTTTTCCCAGACTTGAAGCCGAGTGTGATGTTCGCCACCTGCTTGCCTTGGTATGAGACCCGCTGGAACACAAAACAGACCTCCTGCCGTTGCCCCCCAGCTTCACAGGCTTCCGTCCAATCCCGGAATGTCCGCCCGGTTTGGCGCACTGACTGCGCCTCAGCAACACTGCTCAAAACGACAAGCATCGCCAATGCCATTACCGTGACGGTTTGAACTGCTCGAATCATGAATTGGCCTCACTCGTATATTGCAGGGGCGCTCATTCTCCATCGCCCGAGAATCGTGTATTTATCACGCGATGCGCCCCCTGTCCCCCGATAATCAAGCCTTGGATGCAGCATTCGCCGCTGCCCGTGAAGCCGCCGTCCAGGGTGAGGCACCGATCGGCGCGGCTATCGTGCACCGGGGTAAAGTGATTGTGCAGACGCATAATCTAGTAGAAACCACACCGGACCCGACGGCCCACGCTGAAATTCTTGCCCTTCGCCAAGCCGCCGTTCTTCTCGGCGACGCACGCCTGCCAGAATGCGATTTGTTCGTGACATTGGAGCCTTGCGCCATGTGTGCAGGCGCAATTGAGCATGCCCGCATTCGGCGTTTGGTTTTTGCAGCCTATGACCCAAAAGGTGGGGCAGTCGATCATGGTCCCCGCGTGTTTCAGCGGCCCACGTGCCGACACGCACCAGATGTTATTGGCGGTATTCGAGAAGCAGAGTCCCGTAAAATGCTGCAAGCTTTCTTTAAAACCCTTAGATAGTTAGCGGGGAATTAATTGGTTCCCGCCATGCTGATCCATCCCCCGCATCAAATATACGGGGCGCATGGAATGATCTACAATATTGCGCGCCTTTGCATCTGCCGCTGCAATCTCACGATCAAACAGGCTCGTTGTTGGCATGAACCGCATCGTCAATCCTCGACGCGGATTAGGGGACGTGTTCGCTTCAGACCCATGCAGCAGAAACACATCATGCAAGGATATCTGGCCAGCTTTTAACACGAGATCAACGGCATTTGCCTCGTCATATGTAGAAGGATCAAGCTCCTCAAACAAGGTAACGTCGGCGTCTTCATTGAGCGCATTATGGGCCTTGATGGCCCGGTCTTTGTGGGAGCCGCGAATAATACGCAGGCAGCCGTTTTCTATGGTCGCATCATCAACGGCAAGCCATGCAGTGCAAGTTGCAAGCGGGCGGATCGGCCAGAACTTACCGTCCTGATGCCAAGGCGTACGCTGACCATTCGACGCAGGCTTTGCAAAGAAGCTTGAATTCCAAAGCGCGAGATCCTGCCCAATCAGCTGCGCGACCATATCCAAGATCGCAGCATTGTCACAAATCTCAACAAACGCCTCATCTTGATCCAGCAGAGCCGGGCAGTAGTTCCGAAAATCTGGGCGACGCTCCACCAAGGCTGCATGCCGTTCTTTCACGCGGTCTAGAATGGATTCCGGCATTTGGAAATCTGGAATCACGTAACCATGCTCGTGATAATGCTCTATCTGCATGTCGTTAAGCATATCTGCACCTCCTGCCCATCTTCGGCCCATCTTACGTGATTAGGCGAGCCGTTTTGATTGGACATAAGTCTAGCAGTGTCCATACCGCTTTTGACACGACAAAAAAGAAATGGCCTCAAGCACGCATTATTGAGCTCGAAGCCATTTCAATATCAGGCAGCTTAGGCTGTGCCAGCCCGTTCCAAAGGTCGCGCTAGCCTAGAACTTTATGCGGTAACCAGCGCCAACAAGGAACGTATCGTCGATTTCGATGCCGTTTGATTCAACTTCAATCCACGAATACTAAGCTCACAAACGGATGAAATTGTATACGTTCAGCGGAATATCGATACCCAGAAGAGTCCCATAGGTAAGCGCGTCTTCATCGAAGTTGGTCCCGCGGGAATCCGCATCAAAATAAACATAGCCGCCTTGCACACCAGCGTAGGGAACCATGTGATCAAGGCTATCGAAGAAATAGCTGACGCGTGGTTCAAGCCCAAACGAGGTTGCGCTTGTTTGACCAAAGTCAAAAAGTGATACGTCGGCACCAATGCTGACTGCGACATTGTCCGTAACAAAATAACAAATTTCGAACGACAAAGCCCCTACAGCAGCCGTGTGGTCGTCGCCGTTGGTTTCAACATAAATAGGCAGACGCACCGACGGCGCCTTGCACTGTCCAATCGCCTGCGGTGAAAATTAATCATAAGAAACCTTTGGGCCCTTCGCCCGCGCGCTCGTCGCGCTCAAGGAAAATGCGGCAAACACCGCAGCGACACTGGCAGTCAAAGGAGCAATTTTCGGCATCGGGACTTACTCTCGGTTAGATGCAGTTCTTTTGCATCAAAGTTCGAAAATGCCATAAAGTCCCAACTGAAAGCAGGCGGCGTAATAATTGTCTGTGGTAGGATTTACTGACTCATACCATCGGTCCTTGACACTATAGCCTCAATCTTCAATCAACGCAGCGCATCCACTGATAGCCCGACGCACACCCAGCGCGATCCAAGGCTTCTCGCCGCGCCGATGCTGCTGGGCCAGGTGCGGTGAAGAATGTGCAGTAGCCAGTGAACAGGTGCGTGAAGCCAATCCAGCAGGCCTTAAGGGCAATATGCGATGTCCGAAGGGTCTCTCGCCTTGATCAAATGCTGTCGGCACTGTCAGCGGCTGGCGGGTTCCATTGGCCTTTATTCAGTCGCCGGAGACGAACAGACTGGAACACACCTGCTTTCACGAATGGTTCAGCAGCAACAATCGCTTCCGCAGATGGCAGATCTGGCAGGTTAATGATCCACACACTGCCGTCCTTCGCGTCGTCGGCACTGAAGGTCACGCCGCCGAGCACAACAATATCCGCATGGGCGGCAAGATATTCCAGGTGCGTTTGGCGTATTGATGCGCGCACTTCCGACATGCCCGGCTTATCAACGCAGGTCACGACATAGAGCGGCATCGCTAGATATCCGCTATTTGTGGCGGAACGTGATCCGACCCTTGGTCAGATCATAGGGCGTCATCTCTACGGAGACTTTGTCTCCTGGCATCACGCGGATACGGAACTTTCGCATTTTCCCAGCGAGCCTTGCGATTACTTCATGTTCGTTCTCAAGCTTAACTCGGAACATTGCGTTCGGCAGTTTTTCAACGACCTCGCCTTCAAACTCGATTAAATCTTCTTTCGGCATACGTCTTCCAAGCGTGTTTCCTCCAAAAATGCTGAGAGTGTTCTACATAGCTTAGGCGCAAGAGAGAAGCCATCATCGATTGCTATAAAAATTTGATTTACGGCTGGCACCCCTAAAGTGCTGGCATCAGTCTCCATCTGGGTAGAAAATAGCATCAATGCTGAGCGCTGCCAGCCGGTCATAATCAACAAATACGGCGGCTAGAGATTTTTCTTCTGCATTCAGTCGAACAACGAACACCGCTGTTTCAAATGACCTTCCAGTGCCATTGAGGCTGCAGTGAACCGTGTAGCGCAGCTTTTCGCCTCGCTCGCGAGGCTCGGCATAATCGTAGATTAAAAGTCCCCGCGCGCTCCAGGCGCGCAGAGAATATTCTCGCCCACCAATTTTAGCGGCTGCGTCTGGCGCTTCGAGCCTGTCTTCGAGACTACGGGGAATTCTTCGTGCGTTGGCGTCCATGTCAGAAGCCTTCACTCACTCTAGTTTCCCCAACTTTATGCGGCCGGACATAACGCGCCTCAGATTTGGCACCACGTGCTAATATCTCTAGGTCGAATCGCCAAGCCGAAAGACGAGGGCTTAAGTTGTCGCAACTACCTAACATCTTGGCCGAGCTTCTAGGCGGCGAATGGGCGGACCATCGCCGCGGGCAATCCTTGGCGGAAGCCAGCATGGCCGCCGCCGTTCTCGTGGCGACCGCTGAAGGTGACGTGAGTTTTACTGAGCGCGCATTGATCGATCAAGCCATTAATGCGCTTTCAGACCTTGGTGCGATTTCCACCCAAGACGCAGCGGCACTGTTCAATAAATTCGTTGACGGCACTCGTGCGAATAGCAGCCAGGGTCGCCGCCAAGCGCTGGATGCTCTGGCCAGAATTGAAGGCATTGCTGAGGCTGCAACCATCGTGCTGCGCATTGCAGATGCCGTTGCAAGTGCTGATGGCTCAGCCTCTGCCGCTAAAATCACTGTAGTACAAGATATCGCAGCGGCACTAAACACAGCGGCTTCTTAGGAGTACTTACGCCGGTCAACCAAAGCCACGCCATCATTGATCAGCTTTTCAATCTCATCAGCGCTGATACCAGCTTCCTCCAGAACCGCCCGCGTGGCAGAGCCAAACTTCGGCGGGGCAGAGCGCGCGCCACCCGGTGTACGAGATAGCTTCGCCTGAACGCCAAGCGCACCATATCCATCATCAGCACCAACGCGCATCTGTCGGGAGATTGTGTGCGGGTGCTCCATTACATCGGGGATCGTATTGACAGGCCCCGCCGGAACGCCCTTTTGCAGAAGCCCCAATGCCAGCGGCTCGCATTCATATTGCGCCAGTTTATCTGCCAGCAACGCTTTTAGTACGTCACGGTTTGATGACCGGTCGGCATTGTTCTTAAAGCGCAGGTCATCTGCCAGTTCAGGCGCATCAATCGCATCAGCCAGCCGTTTGAACTGACCATTGTTGCCAATGGCCAAGAACAGGTCTTTGTCCTTCGTTGGGAACACGTCATAGGGATAGACGTTCGGATGGGCGTTGCCGGTAATGACGGGCGGCTTACCGCTCATCAGGTAGTTATTCCCTTGCGGATGTAGCAGTGCCACGGCGCTGTCATATAGGGTGATATCCAGGAACTGCCCCTTGCCTGATTTACCACGCTCCAAAAGCGCCATCAGGATCGCGATGGCGGCATTCAGGCCCGTACCCATGTCCACCATTGGCGTGCCGACGCGGACTGGGCCAGATTCTGGCGAACCGTTGACGCTCATCATGCCCGACATTGCTTGAATCACGGCGTCATAGCCTGGAAAGCCACCGAGCGGCCCATCTGAACCGAAACCGGTTACGCGACAATGGACGAGCAGCGGATAGCGCTCCGCCAGAAAGTCTTTGTAGCCGAGACCCCATCTCTCCAGCGTGCCTGGCTTGAAGTTCTCAATCAGAACATCCGCGTCCTCGAGCAGCTTACCAAGCACAGCTTTTCCGGCCTCGCTGGAGAGATCAAGGCCGATAGAGCGCTTATTGCGGTTGACGCCCTGGTAATACGCACTCTCGCCATCATCGTTGAATGGAGGGCCCCAATCCCGTGTTTCATCGCCCTGAGGTGGCTCGACCTTGATCACTTCCGCGCCATGGTCGGCAAGGATCATCGTGCAATACGGCCCACCCAGAACGCGGGTGAGGTCAATAACCTTATACCCGGCAAGGGCGCCACCGCTCATGGTTGCGAATGGGGAACTATCAGGAGACATTTTATAACTTTCTCGGACCTTAATCGGTTGGACGACCCACGACCCAAAGATAGCCATCGGGATCAAACATATAGGCCTCACGCAAGCCATGGCCCTTATCGAGCGCACCGGCGAAGATCACATCGCCCCGCGCCCGAGCGCGCGCTTCAGCAGCATCGGGGTCCATATTGTGCAGGCGCAATTCTACGCCTACGCCCCGATGCGCGCCCTCAGCTAAGCTGCCGTGAATTGGATGGCTGTCATATGTGTGATCTGCATGCAGAGTCCACTCCGCCCCCTGGGCACGCATGAACGCAAAGTCCGGGTCGGCATAGAAGGCTTCAGCTTCCAGTACCTCTGTCGCAAACGCAACGGCTACTGGTACATCCTGCACCAAAAGGTTCACGCCAAACCCTTTCAGGGACTTGCTATAAGCATCCGCTGGCATCCAGGGGTCGCCTTCGTGCTTCTTCATTTCGGCACATGCCTTCCGTCTTTAGTTGGTGTGCCAGTGATGCGGATGCCAGCACCGTCAATGCCATAGCGGCGGTTCACCTGAATGATCAGCGACGTCATCGCCTCCGCCGCTGCAGAATTCGCAAGGGGGCCAACATGCCATCCTCGCAGGCCTGCGTCTGCAACCAGATCAATCACTGTCTGGCGCGCCGCAACTTTATCGCCAGCAACCAGTACATCGCATTCCAGATCTGCGGACGACTTGAGCTTATCAGCCGCAACATTCTGGAAAGCCGAAACAACGGTCACGCCTTCGCCAAGCACCTTCTGCGCATTAACAGCGGCAGACCCACCTTCTGGTAGCTGCACAGTGCCAACTTTGGGCGGCATGAGCGGGACAGTTGCGTCGATCAGAATCTTGCCCTCAAGCCCAGCACGGGAGGCTTCCAATGTGCCGAGCTGATTGGCATAGGGAACGGTGATCGCAACGATATCTGCAGCCGCCGCCGCAGCCAGATTCTCTAAGCCTTTAACGTCAAAGTCTGCCAGGTCAGCCGCGGCTGCTTCCGCTTTCTCAGTGGTGCGGGAGCCGATGATGACTGTGTGGCCAGCTTTCGCCCAGCGTCGGGCAAGGCCTGTGCCAAGATCGCCAGTGCCGCCAAGGATCGCGATAATTTGGGGGGTCGATGTCATGCTGTGCTAACTTTCCATTCCGAAATCAAAAATACCGGCACCCGTCGGCGCGCTCGGCGTGATGGCACCGGAGACTGCCGCGGGATTTAGAGCCAGGATACCCCCCGCGTCCAGTCCGCCAAGGGATAATATTTGTGTCACGACCCGCTCTGTCTCATCTTTGCCAAGCAGGGGTTCGGCAAATCGTGTGAATTTGTTGACATAGTCAGCTTCTTGCCATGGTGCTGCGCCATTCGGGTGCGCATCAGCAGCTGCCTTCGCAAAGTTCAGGACTTCGCCAGATTTAAGCGTCAATTCCAACCGGCCGCCATAAGCACGTTTGCTCGGGTCATCAGCGTGATATCGGCGCGTCCATTCATCGTCGAGGCTTGTGTCAATGCGGTTCCATAAAGCCACTGTACTCTCACGGCCCGCCCGTTCCGGCGAGTAACTCGCTTCATGGTCCCAAGCACCGTCTTCCAGCGCTACTGCGAGGATATACATGATGGAGTGATCCAAGGTTTCCCTGCTGGCCTTGGGATCCATTTTTTGCGGATCATTCGCGCCCGTGCCAATCACGAAATGCGTGTGGTCAGACGTATGCAAGACAGCCCGGTCGATTGATGAGGGGTTAACGGCAACGCGGGCTTCAAATGCCAGGTCTATGATAGCTTGCGCCTGATATTCCGCCGAGTGGGCTTTCGGGAAGGTCTCCAAAATTCCAGCGGGTGGCGCGCCACGGATTGGGAGTCGTACGGTGTATTGCGCATCCTTTCCGGCAAGCATCCAAGGGATGATTGAATCTTCGCCTTCGTAGACCGGATTCGGTGCACCCTCCCCCCGCATAGCCCGATCAAGCGCTTCAATAGCGATCTTTCCCGCCTGCGCTGGAGCATACGCTTTCCAGGAGCTGATATCGCCCTTACGCGATTGCCGCGTGGCAAAACTCAGGTGGACCGCCTGATTAATAGCCTCATAGATCACACGGGGTGCTACCCCCATGAGCGCCCCCCCACCCGCTGCGATCGCCGGCGCTAAGTGAGCGACGTGGTCTTTCTTGAAAGAATGCAGATCAATCGCACGAACCAGCGCCACGTGGATTTCATAGGCAATGGCAATTGCCCGCGTGAGTGCGGCGCCGCTCCGACCGGTTTGCTGGGCCAAGGCCAATAGGGGCGCTATGCAATCACTTGGGTGGGCAAAGTCAGCGGCAAGATAGGTGTCGTTGTAATCCAGTTCCCGGACAGCAACGCCATTGGCGAAACCTGCCCATTCGCAATCGACATAAATATTCTGGCTCAGCCCGAGCAATGCTGCACCACCGGCCCGCGGGTGCGCCAACGCCATTGCCCGGGCTGATGCGACGGGTCCGCGATTGATCGCTGCCAAACCCACGGCAAAACTGTCGAGCACCCGCAGCCGCACCATCTGGCTAATGTCTGGTGGAATATCTGGCGTGGATGCGGCCCAAGCGGCCATGCGTCCAGCCAACTGTTCTTCCCAATGGGGGTTTTCGCTCGAAGAAAGTGCGCGGATTGTGTAATCTGGCATCAGGAATTTCTCGGCCCAGCGATCCGAATGTCATCGGGAACAATTGTTTCCGCGACACTGTCATCCAGCGCCTCAAATTCATGATAGCCGATGGTTTCGTAAAGCTCGGCGCGGGTTTGCATTTTGTCAAGATGGTTGATGAGCGAGTCTTCATCTTTAAGTACGTCATACATCTCCTGCATGGCTTTAGAAGCAACACGGAGGCTGGAGACCGGCCAGATCACTACCTTGCAGCCGAATTCTTCAAATTGCTTCGCCGTATAATACGGTGTGCGGCCAAACTCCGTCATATTCGCCATGAACGGCGCACCGCACTCGGTGGAGAAGCGGCGAAATTCTTCTGGTGTTTTAATGCCATCCGCAAACACCAAATCTGCGCCCGCCTGCACGTATAGTTTGGCCCGCGCGATGCCAGCTTCCAACCCTTCAGCTTGCACAGCGTCCGTCCGCGCAATAATGCGGAGGTGCCTACGCGCTTTGCGGGCAGCAGCGACTTTGCGAGCCATGCCTTCCGGTGTTTCCAGGAGCTTATCATTCAGGTGGCCGCATTTTTTCGGCAGCACCTGGTCTTCCATTTGAATGGCTGCTGCACCAGCATCTTCAAGCTCACGCACTGTTCGCATGACGTTCAGGACTTCGCCATAACCCGTATCACCATCAACAATCAGCGGTAATTGCGTCGCCCGGTGGATGGTGCGGACGACGAAGCAAAGATCATCCAGCGTAATCACGCCAAGGTCCGGGAGCGCCATGGAGGCTGTTACAGCTGCACCGGAGACATAGAGGCAGTCAAACCCAGCGTTTTTCGCAAGCACACCCGCCATAGCGTTATGAGCCCCAGGTGTGCGGACAATGCCCGGCCTATCAACCAGCGCCTGGAAGCGCTCTCCCATGGGCGTTGAATCCCAATCGTCCGCCACTAGCCAAGTCATGATCCGTCCCCCGCTCTTTGTCAGTTCCTTAGCTCTTGCGTGTAAGGCCAAGGAGACTCAATAATCTAAATCATAATGCGCCTTTTGGAGGACGCCAGATGCGTCAACGGAAAATCCCTGCAGCCTTTATTCGTGGTGGCACCAGCAAGGCCGTAGTGTTCCATGCGCGCGACCTTCCGGCAGACCGCGATCTATGGCCAGAACTGTTCGTCGCAACGCTGGGTGCGGACGATCCGAACGGTCGTCAATTGAACGGCATGGGCGGCGGCATTTCCTCACTCTCGAAGATCTGCGTTGTCGGGCCACCGAGCCGAGATGACGCCGATATCGACTATTCGTTCTTCCAACTCACTCCCCGCAATGCTTCGGTTGATATCTCCGGCAATTGCGGAAATATGTCGAGCGCAATGGGACCGTTCGCTTTGGATGAAGGCTTGGTCCAGGCCAAAGACGGTAAAACCGAAGTCCGCATTCACAACACCAACACTGGCAAAATTATCCGCGCCCGCTTTGATGTGGATGATGAGATGGCCGCCGTAGATGGCCCGTTCACGCTTCCCGGCGTCGGCGGCCCTGGAGCGCAGGTGACGCTTGATTTCCTTGATCCTGGCGGCGCTAAAACCGGAATGCTGACACCCACTGGCAAAATGCGCGACGTGTTGGATATCTCAGGCGTTGGCCAGATTGAGGCCAGCATGGTCGACGCTGCAAACCCTTGCGTTTTCGTGCGCGCCAGCGATATCGGCATCACAGGTGCAGAGACACCAGATGCGCTTGAGGCAAATAAGGCTTTCCTGGACCGCATGGAGGCCATCCGCCGCGCTGCAAGCGTCGCTATGGGACTTTCCGGATCATTGGAAGAGGCGGCCAAAATCCCAAGCATCCCGAAGGTCGCGACTGTGGCCGTGCCATCAGACCAAACACTGCTAACAGGCGAATTGCTGCCTGCGGACGAAACAGACATCGTCGTTCGCATGATCTCCATCGGCCAGCCGCATCAGGCCGTGCCGCTAACGGGCGCGCTCTGCCTCGCCGTTGCTACTAAACTACCCGGTACCATTCCGTATGAACTTTGCCGGGATGGCGTAGATCATGTCCGTGTCGCCCAAGCGTCTGGTCTGACCGTGGTTGAAGCAGATATGACAGAAACCCCGGACGGCTGGCGTGCTGAAAGCGCCAGTTTCATCCGCACCCAACGGCGGCTAATGGACGGTTACGTTTACGCCTCCGCCGCACGCACGCCCGGCATGGATGCACTCTAAGCTGCTGCTGAATAGGAAAACCCCGATGGATATGCACGCCCCAACCCTCGCCCTAGCAGACTGGTCTCATGGATTTTCCGGTGCTGACCTGAACGACGCCTGCTACCACGCCACGCGCCTTGCAATCCTGGATACGTTGGCGGCCGGCCGTTACGGTATGCCTGAACCATGGACCAAGATGACCCATGAAATGGTAGCTGCCCTGCCACCAGTGCCAGGAACATCGGGCCTCGCGCGTCTATGGGGCGATACAGAAGCGACGATGCGCCCGGCTGATGCAGCGCTCGTCAACGGCGTCGCGGCTCATGCGTTTGAGTTGGATGATTTCTCCGCCAAACTACATCCCGGCGCAGTGGTGCTGCCCGCAGCTTTGGCAGTTGCAGAAGCACGCGGATCCTCCATGGAGGACCTGCTCATAGCTACAGCCCTCGGCTACGAGACGATGATCCGCGTCAGCCTGGCGCTTGATCCTAACATGGCGCGGCTACGTGGCTGGCATTTAACCGGCGTCGTTGGCCCGCTTGGCGCGGCCCTTGCTGTAGCCAAGCTGATGAAACTGACAGCGGAACAAACCACCTGGGCGCTCGGCCTTGCTGCGACACAGGGTGCCGGATTATTCGCCTTCAATGCTGATGGCGCGATGTCAAAGCGCTTACATCCAGGCCGCGCTGCCCAATCTGGCATCATGGCAGCAGACCTCGCCGCCCGGGGCTTCACAGGGCCAAAAACGGTGCTGGAAGTGGAAGACGGTGGATACCTACGTGCGTTCTCTGATGATTGGAAACTGGAGCCCTTGACGGACGGGCTTGGCCGGGACTGGCGCCTGCTCGACGTCAACTTCAAGCCCTATGCCTGTTGCGGGAGCGTCCATTGCTATGTGGATGCCGCCAAACAAATCCGGAGCGAAATTGGCGGCGCGCCCTCTGGCGACCAACCGATCCGCGCTGGCGTCGCCCGCGTTGTCGATGTGCAGTGCGGCTATGATTATAAGCCTGGTGCTGTTTTGAATTCACAGATGAGCCTCCGATATTGCCTCGCCGTCGCCCTGCTAGACGGCGAGGCCCTGCCCGCACAGTTTCGGGATGACCGCATTAATGATCCCGCAGTTACGGCACTGGCCCAACGCATTGAATTGGTACCTGACCCAGAGCTCGATCAGCTATACCCAACGCACTATTCCGGCTGGGCGGAAGTTGGCAATACGCGGGCCTTCATCAAAGACCCAGCAGGCTCAACCGCCAATCCGAACCGGGAATCAGCACTCCGCCAAAAGGCACATGCTCTATTCGAGGATTTGAACCATCCAGAAGGTGCTGCACGCCTGGAAGCAGCCGTCGGAGCCAGCGGCGGTGCCAAGGACCTGCTGGATAGCTTCGCCGCGTGAATACCGCCTTCACGGACAAAAAATCTGCCCGTGAGCACGTATGGGAGCGGCTGGACCAAGAAAAACTGGCCGCTTATCCCTTCCCGCCCAAAGGCCGCATTCCGAACTTCAAGGGCGCTAAAGACGCTGCCAATAACCTGCTCACGTTGGAGCCATGGGCCAGTGCGAAGCGCATCAAAGTAAACCCAGACAGCCCACAGCGTTTTGTCCGCGTAGAGGCACTCAGGCGAGGCATGCAGGTTTACGTTGCAACGCCAGAACTAGCAGGCGGATTCATGCTGCTGGACCCGGTACGTATCCCCATAGACGCCATCTATAAGGCTAGCGCCCGCGCAAACTGGCCGCAATTCGCGGTTCCCATCGCCTTGGATGACCTGCCTTACATGGATGCCATCGTCGCAGGCTCCGTCGCTGTGACGAAGGATGGCAGGCGGGCCGGAAAGGGCGCGGGCTATAGCGACCTAGAATTCGCCATCCTCTGCGAGCTGGGCCACCCACCCTGCCCCGTGGCAACAACAGTGCATGACGTTCAGGTCATCGACAGCCTGCCCACAGAGGCTATAGACCAATGCTTAGCTGCCATCGCCACTCCCTCAAAAGCATGGCTAACGGGTGCGGACCCAGCAGACGTCCCCACCGGCATTGACTGGGCACGCATTGACACCACTGCCTTAAAAGCCATGCCGCTGTTGCAGGATATCCAAAACCGCAACAACTGATGGCTTGCCGTCTGGCCCAGGTAGCGCTATCTACCCTGCGTCAAAGCGGGTGTGGCGGAATCGGTAGACGCGGCAGATTCAAAATCTGTTTTCTTCGGAAGTGGGAGTTCGAGTCTCCCCACCCGCACCAACCACGTTTGCATGGCAGTCGTTGGAAGCACACACATCTCCTCAGTAGCCCGGCAGACTTTTGCGCAAAAAACGCTGAGAGGGCGCTATGTAACGAATACTGCGGAATACGACTTCTGGACACCCCAATCCAAGCTAACCGGCGGTTCGGCTCGCGTCCCAGAGCAGGCGCAGTCGAACGTTGTTCCGGTCGCCAATAAAATGACCACGCTGAAAGCGGGTGATAGCGTCGTCACCGGCGTTGATGCAGTGGATGCATAGGGTCACACGTCCGGCCAAACGGCGTTCGACATTGAGGGCGAAGGCAAGCGCCCGGTGTTCATTGCGGACGCCTGCAATAACTAGATCATGTCTATGCAAAAGCACGATTTGCATGTCCGCCTTGACATGGACAAAGAAGGTGCGGCTGCAACCCGCAAGAAATTGCTTAGCATAGCTGCGGCAGACAGCATTCCTATCGCCGGCTACCACATGCCATTCCCAGCCGTTGGCAATGTAGAAGCCGTGAGCGGCGGCGTTTAACGCCATAACGCCGTCAGATACCAGCTCTCGCTGTAACCCTCACATCCTAAGTGGACTAGAGCAGAGAGCCCTGGCTGTCATCCGATGGCCGGGACTCTTTCTTTTTGGGGGGGTTAGAAGACTGAGCAAACCGTTTGGCAGGCGGTGCACCGTCGCCAATTACGGCAGAACGGCGCTCTCCTTTGGCGAACTGTAATTCTACGGCTAGGCCCGGTGTTGCAGCTTCTGCTGTCGAGATCACAACATCTCGCGCCTTCACAAGCACAAAGCCACGCTCCAGCGTTTTCTCATAGGAATAACTATCGAGCAGACCAGCGGCGCTCGCAAGCCGTGTTTCTGCATTCTGGATGCCGCGTTGGCTTGCGTTTTTTAAGCGGCGATTGGGGTCGAGCCGTTCCAATGCATGGGCGTGATCGCGAAGCGCTTTCGCAGAGGCACGATCAAGCGCGCCAGACCTTTGGCTGAGGCCATCCTGCTTTGCCCCCAACTGGCGCACCGGGCTTGGGAGAGATGCATTCAGCCGCGCCACAAAATCCTGACGGCGGCCAAGGCCCGTGCGAAGCGCCAAAACTAATCGCTCAGCCCAATCATCTAGGCGCTGGGACGCGGTCTCCACCAGCCGGGCCGGTTGCGGCAGGCCACGGGCGATGCCGCTTAGGCGATCCTGGCGCTGGGCAACGCCGCGTTCCGCCGCTTCGGCCAGTCGGAGACCGAGGCGCCGGGTCTCGGCAATCAGTTCCTGGCGGACAGGCACGGCCATTTCTGCCGCCGCCGTCGGCGTGGGCGCGCGGCGATCGCTGACATAGTCGATGAGCGTCGTATCGGTTTCGTGGCCAACAGCAGAAATCAGTGGGATGGCTGATGCTGCTGCAGCGCGCACAACGACTTCTTCATTGAACGCCCAAAGGTCCTCCAGGCTGCCACCACCTCGGGCAACGATCAGCACATCGGGGCGGAGATCGCATTCCAATGTGTTAATGGCCTGGATAGCAGCACCGATCTCGTGCGCTGCCCCTTCCCCCTGGACCCGGACGGGGGCCACTAGCACATGGCGGGGGAATCGATCCGCCAGCCTGTGCAGAATGTCTCGAATGACGGCTCCCGTGGGTGAAGTCACAACGCCGATTCGTGTCGGCAAATATGGCAGGGGGCGCCTGCGGTCTTCGTCAAACAGCCCTTCCGCCCCAAGCCTTTTCCGGCGTTCTTCCAGAAGCTTCAGAAGCGCTCCAGCGCCGGCTGGCTCTAGCCGCTCAACGACCAATTGGTAGACCGAGCGGCCTTCATAGGTCGTCACCCGGCCAGTCGCGATCACCTCCAGGCCGTCTTCTGGTGCCGTTTTAAGGCGATTGGCTGACCCACGCCAGCAAACGGCGTCAATGACCGCCTTGTCGTCCTTCAGGCGGAAATACCAATGGCCAGATGCAGCACGCTTAGCACCACTGACCTCACCCCGCACGCGGACATGGCCAAACCCGCCTTCGAGCGTGCGCTTGATACCGCGTGAAAGCTCACCGACTGACAGCGAGGGTGAATTTGTCGGCGCTTCTGCTTGGACTGCGGCAGCTTTACTGCCAGCCAAGAATGCCATTCCAGGGTCACTTTCCGTTTTCATGAAGCTGATGATACAAGATAATGACACGTACCCAAGGGATTAACGGAATGCGAGTCCTCGTTGTCGGTTCAGGCGGGCGGGAGCATGCGCTTGTCTGGTCTATTGCAGCCTCTCCACTTGCAACCGAAATCTTCTGCGTTCCCGGCAATCCCGGTATCGCTGAAGACGCCGAATGCGCACCAATTGACGTGCTAGATATCGACGGCATCGTCGATTACGCGTTAAAACAGCGGATTGATCTGGTGGTAGTCGGGCCCGAGACGTCACTGGCTGCAGGCGTCGTAGATGCGCTTGAAGCTGAAGGTATTTTGGCCTTTGGGCCATCCAAAGCAGCGGCAGAAATCGAATCATCCAAGGGCTACATGAAAGACCTGTGTGCCCGTATCGGCGTGCCCACCGCAACATATCAGCGCTTCACAGATGCCGATAAAGCGACTGCGTATATACGCGAGCAAGGTGCCCCGATTGTCGTAAAAGCAGATGGCCTAGCAGCAGGCAAAGGCGTTGTCGTCGCCGAATCGGTAGACGAAGCTATAACTGCAGTGCACGCCGCCATGCGCGACAAAAGCTTCGGTGCTGCGGGTGCTGAAGTTGTCGTCGAAGCATGCTTGATCGGTGAAGAAGTAAGCTTCTTTGCGCTCTGTGACGGCGAACACGCCATGCCATTCGCATCCGCACAAGACCACAAACGCGCATTTGATGGAGATAAAGGTCCTAACACCGGTGGCATGGGTGCCTATTCGCCAGCTCCGGTCATGACCGATGAAATGGCCGCGCACGTATTAACCACGATTGTTCAGCCAATTCTCGATGCAATGCGCGCAGAAGGGCGACCGTTCAAGGGCGTATTATTTGCAGGCCTGATGATTACGAAGAATGGGCCAGAGGTTATCGAATTCAATTGCCGTTTCGGCGATCCTGAAATTCAGGCGATCCTACCTCGGCTGCGATCTGATTTCCTGCCGGCATTGGTTGTTGCAGCAGAAGGCGGCCTCAAGCATTTTGACCTGCGCTGGCGCGATGTCTCTTCAATGACTGTCGTAATGGCTACGAATGGATATCCTGTAAAATACGGAAATGGTTCGGAAATTTGGGGTATTACAGACGCAGATGCGATTCCAGGCGTCACGGTATTTCACGCTGGAACTAAATTAGACGGCGGTAGGATTTTAGCGCACGGCGGGCGCGTCTTATGTGTCACAGCAATGGGCGAGACCCTGCAAATAGCGCACGATTTGGCCTACCAAGGCATTGCCGCAATTGACTGGCCGGAAGGCTTTTGCCGCAGCGATATCGGCTGGAGAGCGCTGGATTAAGCTAAATGCGTCCGGTTCATTGATTAGGCTACGTGCTGTTAATGACTTTCGGGCGGAAATCTAATAAGGATGAGATAAAGCGGAGACGGGGATGCGCTGAGTATTAGAGCTAGGGGCTTGGATAATGGCGGAACAGGCAACCATGACAGCGCCACCAGCGCAGTCTACGAGCCAATCTGGGGGTTGGATTTACCTTGACCCGGAGGACGCGCGCGCGCATCCATCATATGGCGTTTACGGCTGGGCTCTCTTTTTACTCGCCGTTCTTTTTGTCGGCCCTATGGTCTTGATTTGGCAGGACGTAGAGATCGCATTTGGTGCCTATGACGCGCCGCAAGACGCATGGATCCTCGTCGCAATTGATGCCCTGCTGCTGATCGCTTGTTGGACAACGTGTCGCAATCTCGGTGCTGAACACAAGGGCTTCTACGCCTGGTTCGTTATCACAATCGCACTTGGATTGTGTAGTTTGGCGGCCTTTATTAGCTTCGCACTCGGCGATGTTCATGAAATCCTCCCTTCCGGCTCAGTTGAGTTGACCCGTGAAGGCTGGCGCGGACTGGTTGATTCGGTGCCAATAATTGTGTGGTGGGGCATCGCACTTCGCATTTTCGCTATGTTGTTTGCAATCATGTACGTCATGCAGTCACAACGTGTGAATGTAACAATCTCCCGGCGTGTCTCACCCCATGACGCATTTATCGCTCGCGCCTATAATGCGCCAAACGGCCAACCCGGGGCCCGTGCCGTTCCTGTTGAACCGCAAGCGGCTGGATATGGCGGGATATCTTATCCACCGCTGCAAACCACCACAACTGACACCGCGACTGCAGCTGCCGCTGTAGCCACAGCAGCAGTAACAGAAGCAAGTGCGGCCACCCGCGCCGCTGACGCTGCAGAGCGCGCAGCCACTGACGCTAAACGCGTAGCTGACCAAAAGGAACGCCGAGCTGAAGAGCCTGTCATCGTCACAACAATTCAGCCAACGGCTGCGCCGCAACCGGCTGCGAATCCTGCAGTCCTAGTTGACGACCGCCGCTTGCGCGCTCGGTTAAAGCAGCTTGATGACGCTCGCGCGGCTGGCCTCATCTCTGACGCTGAATTTGAAGCGCGCCGACAGGCCCTACTTGGTACAGGCTAACGGCTGATGAGCCATGTCTATGAAGGCGGTTGTCATTGTGGCGCAATCCGCGTGCAGGTCACCAAGCCTGAGCCAATCAAACGGCTGATCGACTGCAATTGCTCAATCTGCACCAAGAAGGGCGTCCTTCATGCTGCGGTGGAGGATGCAGAGTTAAAGCTTCTTAAGGGTGGAGACAAAGCCGTGACCTACAGGTTTGGCAGCGGGGCCGCACAGCACAATTATTGCCCCGATTGTGGCATTCATGTGTTTGGCCGGCCGCGCAACAGCCCAGACCGCTACTCCGTCAATGCACGCTGCTTGGACGACTTCCGCACAGTCCTAGAGACAGCCAAAGTCATCTCCTTGGATGGCGAAAATCACCCTAAAGACCGCGAGGGGTAGGGCGTAACTACTCAGCCAATCGAACCCCTCCCTAACGCTTTAATTCCATTTTACCTTAGGAGATTCCCGCCATGTCGAGCAAGCTGTTTGAACCGATCCGTCTGCGCGGCTTAGAACTCAAAAACCGCATTGTCGTTGCACCCATGTGCCAATATTCCGCCGTGGATGGCACAGCAACTGACTGGCATATGATCCATGTCGGCCAACTTGCCCTTTCCGGCGCTGGGATGGCTTTTGTCGAAGCGACAGGCATCTCCCCAGAAAGCCGCATTACGCCAGATTGCCTTGGTCTATGGACCGATGAGAATGAGCTCGAACTCACTCACGTCGTCAGCGCCTGCGCAACACACGGCGTCACCCCGCTCGCCATCCAGCTTGGCCATGCAGGGCGCAAAGCTTCTGCTTTCGCACCTCAGAAAAGCGGCGGCCCGCTTGGGCCTGACGATGGCGCCTGGCAAACATTTGGCCCCTCCGCAGAGCCATTTGCAGACGGCTGGCATACCCCAAAAGCCATGGACCAGGATGACATGGATAAGGTCATCAAAGATTTCTGCGCCACTGCCAAGCGCGCGGACCGCGCCGGGTTCGCTGCAGCCGAAATGCATTGCGCCCACGGCTATCTCTTCTCATCCTTCCTCTCTCCCATCGCCAATCGCCGCAATGATGCCTATGGCGGTGACCGCGCTGGCCGGATGCGCTTTCCACTTGAAGCGTTCGAAGCACTCCGTGCTGCATGGCCAGATGACAAACCACTTGGCGTGCGCATGAATGGCGTCGATTGGGATGATCGGGGCCTGAAAATTGAAGATGCTGTTGCCTTCGCGCAAGAACTCAGATCGCTTGGCTGTGACTTCTTCGATATTTCCGGCGGAGGGAATAGCCCGGTCGCGCGCCCGGATCTTGCTCCTGGATATCAGGCTGGCCATGCCGCAGCTGTCCAGGATGCGACCGGTGTGCCTACTATGGCTGTCGGCATGATCCGCGACCCACAATTGGCTGAAAGCCTCGTCGCGAGTGGCAAGGTTGCGATGGTCGCCCTGGCGCGCGGCATACTCTACGAGCCGAAATGGCCGTGGCGCGCAGCTTATAAACTAGGCGCGGAAATAGCCTCACCGGACCAGCATCAACGCGGGTTCCCAACCAAGTGGCCCCAAGCGTTTCCAAACGCGGCTGAATAGACGCCGCAAAGCCGATATTTGATTCACCGTCAGCATCGTTGGCGGAAAGGAAATGCACTTAAGATGCTTGGCGTGACCAGCGGCCCGCGATAAGGGTTTCGACGCTAATAGTACAGAGAATTGGAAGAGCGCCTAGATGACAGATTATCCGTTCACGCCACTCGTTAAATCCATTCCCTCAACGGTCCCTTTCGTTGGTCCGGAGACTCAAGAGCGGAAGATGGGCAGGCCATTCCGCGCGCGCATTGGCGCAAATGAAAGCGTGTTTGGCCCCTCCCCCAAAGCCATTGCGGCAATAACTGAAGCGGCGTCAGAAGTATGGCGTTACGGTGACCCCGAAAATCATGACCTGAAGCACGCCCTCGCAGCCCATCACGGCGTGCAGCCAGAGAATATCGTCGTCGGTGAGGGTATCGACTGCCTGCTGGGCTACCTCGCCCGCATGACAGTTAGCGAGGGGACGCCTGTTGTTACGTCTGCAGGCGCATACCCAACGTTCAATTATCACGTCGCTGGGTTTGGCGGAAAGCTAGAATTCGCCCCCTACCACGACGACCATGAGGACCCAGAGGCACTGCTTGATGCCGCCAAACGCACCGGCGCGCCGCTGATCTACTTCGCCAATCCCGACAACCCCATGGGCACCTATGCGAACGCGCAAGCTGTGCAATCCATGATCAAAGCGGTGCCCGATGGCGCAATTTTGTGCCTGGACGAAGCCTATGTGGAGTTCGCGCCGACAACAGTTGTTCCCGCAATTGATGTATCGAATCCACAAGTCATCCGATTTCGCACATTTTCCAAGGCCCATGGCATGGCTGGTCTGCGAATCGGTTATGGAATTGCAGAGGCCGGATTGGCGCTTTCATTCAACAAGGTGCGCAACCATTTTGGCGTCAATCGGATTGGCCAGGCTGGTGCCCTTGCAGCATTGGCGGACCAAAGCTGGCTTGCCCATGTGGTCAAAGAAGTTGCCAATGCCCGCGACGTAATTTCGAGGATCGCAAATGACAATGGTCTGAAGCCACTGCCAAGTGCGGCAAATTTTGTAGCCATAGATTGCCTGCAGGATGGCGATTTTGCACGCCGGGTCCTGCAGGAAATTGTGGCTCAGGGCGTATTCGTACGCATGCCGTTTGCAGCGCCGCAGGACCGTTGCATTCGGATTTCAGCCGGAAAGACCGCTGATTTAGAAGCCTTTGCCGAGGCCTTGCCAAACGCGCTGAAGGCCGCTCGCGCTTAGACTATAGGATGAAGTCATCTTCTGTCAGTTGATCAGACGTAATGCTGCTAAAACGGACAAGGTCATCCGTTCTATCCAGACTTATATTTGCCCGCCCGTTATAATCACGGAACGGCATAGGTACGAATGGATACCTGACGGATGTTGACTTGGTCCAAGCATTCCTGAAACCGATCGGCTCTCACCAAGCCCTTCAAGCAGACGTCACTGTGGCTGCAGCAGAACTCGCCTTGCAAGACTCTTCCGCTGCAGCCGGTGCTCTCATTCGTGGCATGGCCCGCCAGACCGGCAGCGAAATCGATGAGTTCGTCACAGACGCACTTCGTGACAACCTGCTCAGCTTGCCGCTTGATTCAGCTGCGATTAACATCGCCCGTGGCCGGGACGTTGGCTTGCCAACGCTTAACGAACTGCGTGCGACAGTGTTCGACCTTGTTGTTGAAGGTGCCGGCTCGCTTGCGGGCCGTGTTGAATTACTCAACAGCCCCGGCGCCTGGGCTGACGTTGAATCCGGCTTGAACCTTGTCGATCTCTGGAACGGAGGTCTTGCTGAGGCGACTGAGCCGTTTGACGACATGCTTAGCTCCACATTTAACTGCATCTTTGAACAGCAGATGGAAGACCTGCAGGACGGCGATGGGTTCTATTATCTTGGTCGCGTTGCTAGACAGAACTTGCCGAACCAGTTGGAGCAGAACTCCTTCGCCAACATGATCGTCCGCAACACGGATATCGGTGATAACGGCGAGGTATACCACGCTGAAGCCATCTTCCAGGCTGGCACAGCTGAATGGGGCGAAGGTGACATCATCCTTGGCGGCGCTGGCAGCGACCTAATTGAAGGCGGCAGCGGTGACGACATCAGCGATAATGATCTTTCCCTGGACGTCCGTTTGTTGGCAACTGACGTTAATGGCAACCAGGCAACAGCTTTCAAGATAGATGGCCAGTTGTTCCAGGTTGACGCCAATGGCGACACTGTCCTGGACGCAAATGGTGAGATGATTGAGACGCAACTTAACGGTCACAACATCCTGCAGGCTGCCGTATTTGACCGGGTCGTAAACCCAGGCGATTTGGAAATCGTTTGCGAGCTACTGCACGAGACTTATCCACTTGGGAATGACACGGACACCGTTGAATTCAGCGATGTCGTGGCCAACTTCAAGATTGTAGACCAAACCTCTGGTGCCAGTTCTGAAGGTGTTCTAGGGACGGCGGATGACCTGCTGTTAACGGGGCCATCTGACGAAGACGGCGATGGTTTCATCAGCGTTCAGCATGACCCTGGGCCAAACGCCCATAGCCGTTTTGGTGCCCGTGTGCTCCAATCATCACGAAACGAATGAATCGTACATCTATGCTGAATCATCGCCGCTGCAAAAGGACAGTAAATTGGCAGACACAATCAGGGTCGGGATCGTCGGCGCAGCAGTGACGCCAGGTGGTAGCGGCTGGGGTGCCAACGCCCATGTGCCTGCATTACATGCATTACCGGACTATGAATTAAAGGCCGTGTGCACTGCCCACCAAGACACCGCCAAAGCTTCTGCCGAAAAATTTGGTGCGGACCTAGCGTTCTACGACATGGAGGCTATGGTCGCCTGTCCCGAGGTTGATCTGATTGCGGTTGTTGTGCGGGTGCCGCTGCATCGGGCGCTAGTGGTGCCTGCACTTCAGGCGAACAAGCCCGTTTGCTGCGAATGGCCGCTTGGCGCTAATCTGGCCGACGCGAAGGTTATTGGCTGACGCGGCCACGGCCTCTGGGCAACCAACCTTGGTAGGGCTGCAAGCGCAAAGCGACCCGGCGGTCATGTACGCCCGCGACCTGATCACCAATGGCGACATCGGTGAGGTCGTCACCATCAACCTCAGCGTCATGGTTGGTGCGATCACCGAACGCGGGGACGGTCGTATCTGGCAGGGCATCCGCTCAAACGGCGCTAACCCGATGACGATACCCGGAGGACATTCAATTGATGCGCTTTGTTATATCTTGGGTGAGTTTGCCGAAGTGAGCGCACGGGTCACCACACGAATCGATATGTGGAAACACGCTGTAACCGGCAAAGACTTCCCCGTAGACGCGCCAGATACCGTATCAGCGGCTGGCGTTCTAAAAAGCGGCGCTGAAGTTTCCTACCAATTGGCCAGCATTCCCTAAAATGCCAGCGGCACCCGGATGGAGATTTATGGCCGGAAAGGCACGCTGGTCCTCACCTCAAACTCCGTTAATATCGGGCCCAGCAAGCTGATCCTGGGAATCGGCAAGGGCGCGGTGGCGGAAATTGCCCCACCCACAGACTACGTGCTGATCCCGGCAGACATGGCGGCAGGGCCTGGCCGAAATGTGGCACAGGCCTACGCCCGTTTCGCTGGTGCCATGCGATCCAGCCGAGCGGTCTCCCACAATTTCGACGCTGCCATCACACGACATACGTTAATTGACGCCATGGAACGCTCTCATGTGGAGCGAACTGTGATCAAACTCGACTAAGGCGATTATTGACATCGAATTTGTGAATGTCGGGAAATGGGGTGCAGCCACCATGATGGTGGCTAATTTCCCTACTTGATCCTATACCGGTTGCGGAAGGCAAGGCCGGGCAGGAAGAACAGGATCAGGCCAAAGATGGTCTGGGTTGCTGACACAATCTCGGGGAACGCGGTCAGGGCTTTGATCTCGCCAACAAGGCACGTGCGGCTGAGGCCAAGAACTCCGAATGATTGCTGAACTCGCTATTCGCTGGGGATGTCGGAAGCTGATTTGCCCAGTCTCTGCCGCATCAGTCTATGTTTGCCTAGGTTTTGTAGACAAAAGGGATTCACAACGACGGCAGGATATGACCCAAGATAGGTTTCGGATAGGAGGCTGTTTTGGCAGGGTAGCTAATGCCGGACGCGGAGTGGGCGTTTTGCGAGCCTTTTTTTGGCGGCCGTGCTTCAGCCCAACGGGCGTAAGGTTGTTTAATCACCGCCTCGTGTTGGATGGCGTTTTTTGGATTGCACGAACAGGCGCGCCTTGGCGTGATTTGCCCGAAGAGTTTGGTAAGTGGGGGTCTGTGTACCGCCAGTTCCGGCGTTGGAGCCTGGCAGGTCTCTGGCAAGCAATCTTGGAGGTTCTGAACGAGAGCAGCGCTGTTCCAGACAGCGTACAGATGACTGATAGCATCATCATCCGGGCGCAGCGGTCGCGGATGGCAGGCTGGCCGCGGGGGAACGGGATGAGCTAAAGCGTCATGTCTGCGATGATTTCCTTGAGAAAGCCCAGCGCGCGCTTGCGGCCATGAACGTTGCTGAAGCGCATACATTTGTAACAGATAAAGCCGTTGAGGCTGCGACGAAGCTCCACCAAGTAGACTCTGCTCACGCGCAATGCGCTATTTTGAGACAGCGCTCAAAGCCAGCGAGGCCGCTTTTATGAACGGTGAAAGCCGTAACATTGTTCGAACGCGGCTGTTGGACTGCTAGCTGATAAACTGGGAGACTAAGCGAGAACCGCTCCAAGCTGGTGACGAACAAGTTATGGCGGGAGCTGGCCACCATGGAGAGTTCGAGAGGTAGGCTAGCCCCTAAAAATCGTCCAACGGATAGATCGGCCGCCGCACATTCTCGAACGTCAGCTGGTTATAGTCTGACGTGCACACGCCCGTGCCCGCGCATTCGATGATGTCCTTGGCCATATCCTAGAAGCCCGCCCGGAAATGCACGCGGCTTTTGATCATCAGGAACTTCTTGCGGGTCGGGTTGATGCCTAACGGTGTCGTAGCACCTATGGCATCAGGAGATATCAGACTGTCGCATCGATCAGGAACGACGGATAACTCTCTCATAAATTTAGTCAGTCTCTATTGGCAATGACTCATCCGTCGCCCATTGGCTCATTGAGTCGTCATATACGGTCAAATTTTCATAACCCAACTGGTACAGGAGAAAGGCGTCCAAAGTCGCCGCAATCCCACCACCGCAGTAATTTATGATACGCTGTCCATGGTGCGCACCGACTAAATCAAACGTCGCCTGTACATCGTTGAGCGGAAGAAACGTCTTGTCGACCGCGTTAAAGAGAGAGACAGCTGGTACGTTAACACTCCCAGGAACCCGGCCCCGCCGCCCATAACGCGGATTCTTCCCGCTGTGAATATCTGCAGTCAAAGCATTGAGGTTGCATACCCCAGCATCGCCAATTGCTGCGAAAACTTCCTTCTTACCGACGAAGAGTTCTGGACGAGGCGCAGCGACAAAGCTTGCCTCGGGATAATCCCTACGCCCCGTTTCGATTGGCCTTCCCTCGCTGTCCCACTTCTCCCAACCCCCGTTGAGGATCGCGGCATTGTCAAAACCTACTGATCGTAACATCCACCAAATTCGTGTCGCCCATTGCATTCCAACCCTGCTATAGAGGATCACCCGTATGCCATCGCCCACCCCCTTTTTTCCAAAGCGGCCAGCAAGGTCATCATACGTGGGCATAGTAAAGCGATACGGACTGTCGGGCTTCGACAGTTCCCCCTGCAAATCCAGGAAGGCCGCTCCCGCGATATGACCACCCTCGTAATCTGCCCGACCGCTCTCAACGATATAAGGCTGGCTCGGATCATCATCCATGTAGTGTAAATATGTCGTGCAGTCGAAAATACGTATGTCCCCATCCTCGAGATGGTTGGCGAGCCAGTCTGTCTCCACCACCGCTTCCGGATACTTCCACTCTGTCATTGTCACTCTCCTTCATTGCCCCGTTACCTTAGCGCCTATATCGGGGACAGGGGTACACGCGGTATAAAACCCTTTACCCTTCGGAAGTCTTACTAGCAGTCACATGCGGCCCCACCAAGTTAACGTCTTTAACCTTCAAGTCATACAGACTGTATTCTGATGCCGTCATATATCCCCAAGTCGCACTCCTGGTCACTATTTTCACTTTAAGGCTTTGGTTTTCAGCCTGACTCAAGTGCGAACATAGTTGTCGGATATCGCTCACGCTAAGACCATCAATTGTATGGAGATAGCTGTAAGCATCGAGCCCTACGACCGACCCTACAGACGCCGATGCGACATCGAGGACAAGTATCTCATCATTAGGGTTTGATAGATTAGCATCCCGCATAAGCCCCTTGCCAACAACTAAACCCGAGAAATGCAGGCCTACCCAATCAATCATCCGAGGACGGGCTAATACAGCAAGGCTTAAGGTCTGCGGCCTGCCTTTACGTATAATTTTGACCGCAATGTCACTTTCTGAACCGCGGAAAGCGTGGATCAAGTCCGCTTGATTTTTGAACTTTGTGCTGGGGTCCCTTGCCAGGGACAGTAGTTGGTCGCCCGGTTCGAGCGCCCAGCTCACAGGAAGGTTTTTGTAATTAATCGCGACAATCAGCTTATTACGAACTTCATCACTCGTAGCAAAATCCACTGGCAAATAAGGAACCGAAGGATTTAGGCCCGCTCTAAGCAGCTGGAATATTCGACAGGCGTAAACCATCGGCACCGCAAATCCGAGGCCCTCATTCGACTTTTTCGAATAACCCATCGCATTTATACCGATGACCTTACCAGATCCAATGCTTATGAGGGGGCCAGCTGAATTACCATTATTGATAGCGGCATCGGTCTGTCTCCAGTATCGGTTGTGTCGATAACGTAAGCCCTAAACTATTCCTGTCGTTACCGAAAAATCCAAAGATAGAGGATGGCCATATGCCCCCATTTTACTCCCGACTTCGGGCCAGGCGTTACATTTGAGTTCAGCCTCTCTGGCATCACGGGAAATTTCTGACCCCGACACCTTTAAGACGGCAAGATCAAGGTATCGGTCAACAAATAGTAATTTTGCATCAACAAACCGCCTACCTTTGAAGGCAACCTCAATGCTTTCAGGATTCCGGGAAGACACATGCGCATTAGTCGCTATCCACCCCTTCTCTGCATCTATCAAGAATCCAGCTCCCGTGAAGGAGCCTTTATTATCTCTCAGCGTTGGGTAATTAACACTTGTTCGGATTTTGACGGTGTAGCCTTCTGCCTTGGCTAAATATGAGTCTTTCGATGAATTCTCGCCGGCATATGCCGTCACGATCCACAAGAGCCAGGGCTCTGAGTATCCGGCCGTGGTAATCCCGATAATGACCCAGCACTACGCGATGCTGCAGCGAAACTTGATCTACAAAGGTGTCACGCGGGGAAAAAAGCACGTGGTGCTAGACGGCCAGAAGAAGGCCATTGCGATCGCGGTGAAGAACGTCTCGGGGCGGCGTCGTTGGTCCAAGCTGAACGAATGGCTATGCGATTGAACACCATTAGTCGGCTCCCCGAAAGTCGCCGAGCGATGGCAGTTCCGGGCGGAGAACTGACATTTGCTGTATAGCGCTCGAATGTCAGCTTTGTTAGGGACAACAACTCATCGACTTGCCTGATGAGGTGTTCAACCCGGCAGGTCCGGTCCCGTCCCAGCCAAGCCCTTCTCCCGCTCAAAAGCACCGGCGAACCGGAACAGGCGCTTTTCGGCCAGCGGTGGCCCGATCAGTTGGAATCCGATGGGCAAGCCGGAGGCGGAAAAGCCCGCGGGCACGCTCAACGCCGGAAAGCCGAGATAGTTGATGGGCCGGGTACAGTAGTTGATCCCGCCCAGCACCTCATGCAGCTTGGGGCCATCGCTGACATCGGTCTCAGCCAGTGTCGGCACGGGAAACCGCAGCAGCGGCGCAAACAGAACGTCGGCCTCGTCGAAGGCCGCCTTTGCAACGTCCGCCGCAATGGCACTGCGCAGGTGCTGTGCCTTCAGATACTCCACTGCCGTGAAGCCATAGCCCGCCATCATCCGCGCGCGCACAAGTGGCGCATAAAGTTCCGGGCATTTTTCCTGCCACTCTGCGTGGAGGGTGCAGCTTTCCGAGTTCCCCACGATGTTGGAAAGGCCGTCGATCACGTCGTGATGCGGCAGCGTTACCCGGCGGATACTGGCACCGAGCGCCTCATAGGTCGCCAGCACCGCGTCTAACGCCTGTCCGATCTCTGGGTCAATGCCGTCGAAATAGTAGTTTTCGGGCACCGCGATCTTAAGACCGGCGACCCCGGCCTCGAGGTCGGCCTCGTAATCGTCGACGGGGGCCGCGACCGCGGTGGTATCCATCGGATCGGCTCCGGCGATCACTTTCAGCATGCGGGCACAATCCCGCACTGTACGGGCCAGCGGACCGACATTGTCCAGGGAAAACGACAGCCCCATGGCGCCGTAGCGCGAGACCCGCCCCTGGGTCGCCTTGATCCCATAGACGCCGCAGATGCCGGCCGGAAGGCGGATGGAGCCGCCGGTGTCAGAGCCGAGCGAGCCGGTCACGCAGCGCCCCGCCGTCGCCGATCCGGACCCGGTGGACGACCCGCCGGTGATATGCGCCGGGTTCCAGGGGTTGTGGCAGGCACCCCAGTGCAAATTGTGCCCGGTAGGGCCGGAGGCGAACTCGCTCATATTCAGCGCACCCATATGCACTGCGCCCGCTGCGTCGAGCCGTTGCAACACGGTGGCGGTGATATCCGGAAGAAAATCCTTGCGGATGGCGGAGCCACAAGTCACCGTCACGCCCGCGCGGTAGTACATGTCCTTGTGCGCGAGCGGCGCGCCATGCAGGGGGCCGAGTTCCTCGCCACGCGCGCGCTTGGCATCGGCGGCCTGCGCAGCTTCCATCGCGCCGTCGGGATCAATACGGATAAAGCAGTTCAGCACCGGCTGGCGCGCTTCGATGCGGGCCAGGGTCGCCTCCGCGACTTCCACCGCAGAGAGCGAACCCGCCGTAACGGCATCGACCGTTTCGGTTAGAGAGAGATCGGCAGGATGGGTCATGACTTCTGCCCTTCCTTACTCGTGAGCAGAAAGCGGTCGAAATGGGCTGGTTCCGTATCGAAAAGACTGCCGGGCAGCGCCTTGGCAAGCGCCGCTTCGCCGCCAGTGGCGAGATCGGCGATGCGTTTCGCGTCCGTTTCCGAGACGGGGATCCCCTGGCCCGCAGCTATAGCGGGGCGTAATTCCTTGTTCATAAAGTCTCCTCACTGTATCGAACAGCCAACCACGGCCCGCGCCCCGCATGCGCCGGGCGGTCGGTTGCAATGATCAGTTCCAATTCCAACTAACAGTTTCGATGTCAATCTCGCGGTCGGCTGTCGACGTAGCTAACCGCATTGCACCAACTACCGAGATTTCATAACTCGCTGGATCTTCGTTCAAGCGCGAGTCTCAAGTTCTTTTGTAGCCGGCACTCTTGGCGGCCGTGTAGCGGCTGCCACCGGATGACCATCCAATCAACAACCGCCACATTCTAGGGCGTTACTGCGGCTCAGGGCCAGATCGGCACGTCTAAGTTACAATGTTTTCCAGTCCGCTGCCTGTTCAAACGCATAGGCGGCTTTGTAGATTGTCGCCTCGTCGTACCGTTTGCCGACCAACATCATACCGATCGGCAAACCATCGCCCATACCGCATGGAACCGACATCGCGGGGTGGTGTGTGATATCGAAAGGTGCGGTATTGGCCAGCATCTCGAAGGCGCGTTGCACGTACTCCTCGCGCGGTGCATCCGGTCCGGGGATCGGCGTTGCTTTTAAGGGCAGGGTCGGCATCAGCAGCAGGTCGCACTCCGCCAGCACCCTGTCGTAGGCGGCCGTCAGCTTGCGCGACAGGTTAACGGCCTTGCCGTAGTAGCGCAGACCATGCTGTTTGCGGATATAGGTGCCGAGCATGGTCATCAGCTTGAGGGTGTCCGAGAGTGTATCTGCCCGTTCGCGCCAGCCGCGGTGGAAGTCCATCAGGCTGGTCACATAGAGGTCGCCGCGGCTATGGCCGTAGCCATCGCCCCACATCATCGTCTGGGTCAGGCCTTCAATGCCAATGGGGTTCCAGATCGCCCCGCCGGCGAGGTGCATCGGGATCGAGACTTCCTCGACCGTCGCGCCCATGCTCCTGAACATCTCAGCGGCTTTTTTGTTCGCCGCATCGACGTCTGACTCAGAGTTCGGCCATCCGAACCCTTCCGTTACGACGGCAATTTTCATTCCGGCAACGCCGCCTTCCAGCATCTGGCTGTAGGGCTGCGTAACCACGTCGTACTGGCGCGGGTCTAGGCCATCGGAGCCGGCAATCGCTTCCAGCATTAACGCGTTGTCGGTCACATTCGCGGTCATCGGGCCGGTGTGGTCGATGTAGATTTCAATCGGCATGATACCGGTATAAGGCACCAGACCGTGCGTGCCCTTCATGCCATAGACGCCGCAGTAGGACGCCGGCATGCGGATGGAGCCGCCCTGGTCACCGCCTAGCGCCATATCGACGTCGCCAGCCGCGACTGCGGCGGCGGAGCCGGAGGAAGAACCGCCGGCGGAATAGCCCATTTTATGCGGGTTGTGCACTGGGCCGGTCGCGTTGGTGTGGCTGCCACCAGAGAGGCAGAAGTATTCGCAGTGCACTTTCCCGGTGATGGTGGCACCGGCATCCAGCAGCCGGGTGACGACAGTCGCGTCGATCTCCGGCACATAGCCTTCCAGAGTTGCCGCACCATTCATCATCGGGACGCCGGCCAGCATGATGTTATCTTTGAGGGCAACCGTCTTGCCTTTCAACGGGCCATCGGCGGCGCCCTCGACGGTGCTCTTATAGTACCAGGCGTTGTAGGGGTTCTCTTCGCCCTCCGGCCGATAGCCCGGCGTGCGGGCATAGGTGACCTCGGGCAGGTAGTCCGGCATTGCATCGACGGTGTTGTAGGCGTCGATATTCGGCTGCATCAGGCCCAGATAAGAGTGGATATCGTCATCGGTCAGCGACAGGCCGACCTCCTTTGCGATTTCGGCAAGCTGGGCGGGGGTCGGCAAAGATACGGTCGGCATAGCGAATACCTCCTGGTTGGGGTGAATGGTGCACGTTACGCGGCGAAGCCGGTGAACTCCTCAATCGCGGCGGCGTTGCCCAATTCGTCAGCAGCAACTTCGCCGGTTATTTCGCCTTTTTGGATAATCAGCACCCGATCGGCGAGCGCCGTGATGAAGTCCAGGTTTTGTTCGACCAGCACGATGGTCAGTTGATGTTGCTGCCGAAGCATTTGCAGCACTTCCGCGATATCCTGGATAATAGAGGGCTGAATGCCTTCGGTTGGCTCGTCCAGCAGGATCAGGCGCGGGTCATTGCAAAGGCATCGGGCAAGCGCGAGGATCTGCTGCTCTCCGCCTGAAAGCGCACCACCGCGCCGATCCAGCATCTCGTGGAGCCGGGGGAAGAGGTCGAGGACGTCGTCGCGTTTGGTCGCCGCGACGCCTTTGCCCAGGCTGCCTACCGTAAGGTTTTCCATCACCGTGAGGTTTGGAAATATCTCCCGGCCCTGCGGCACCAGCGCCAATCCGGCGTGTGCGCGCCGATGCGTCGGCCACCGCTCGATAGCTGCGGCGTTGAACTCGATCGAGCCGGCGGTGGCGGGAACAAATCCCATGATCGCGCGCAGAAGAGTGGTCTTGCCCATGCCGTTATGGCCGAGAATGCCGACGAATTCCCCCTCATCGACGGCGAGGTCGATATCATGCAAAATGGGCACACGACCGTATCCGGCATGCAAGCCTTTGACCTCAAGCAGCGGCATCGTGCGCTTTCCCCAAATAGATATCGCGAACACCCTGGTCCACCATCACGGTCGCAACGTCGCCTTCGAGGAAAATCTGCCCGCGGTGGAAGACGGTGACGGTTTTGGCAATCTCCTGGATGAATTGCATATCGTGCTCGACCACAATCAGCGTTGTCCGGCCTGCAAGCCTCTGCACGACCTGCGCCAGTCTCTGGCGTTCTTCACCGGCCATCCCCGCGGCGGGCTCATCCAGAAGCACGAGCCGGGGTTCCCCGGCCAGTACCATGGCGAGTTCGACCAGTTGACGCTGGCCATGCGCGAGGGTGCCCACAATAGCCTTTTCAAGGTCGGTGATCCCCATCAACTCCAACATCTCGTCGACAACGCCCGCGGCAGCCCATTGCTGGTGTTTGCGGATCGCGGCGAGGGCAATGTTTTCCCTGGCGGGCAGTCCATCAAAGACATTTGGCACCTGGGTTTTAATGCCAATGCCCTTGCGGACGATTGCATGGGTGCCGGCGCCGGCGAGCTCCGTCCCGTCGAACTGGATAGACCCGCTGGTGGGCGTTATTTGTCCGGTCAGGCACTTGAAGAAGGTACTTTTCCCGGCGCCATTCGGGCCGATCAAACACCGCAATTCGCCGTCATTCAGTTCAAAATTAACGTCGTTGACGGCAACAACGCCCCCAAATCGCATCGTCAGCGCATGCGTTGAAAGGATTGGCTTTGGAGTTGCGGTGTTCATTCGGCGGGCTCCTTTGCCGGCTTGGGTTTCGCCTCTTTTTCCTCGCTGCGAGGGGATCGCCTGAGCAACAGCAGTTGCCAGAGACCGTCTCGGATGCTGGGCACAACGCCTTTGGGCAACAGCAGCACCAATGCGACTAGGATCGCGCCCAGGATGATCAGGTTGTTGATGATGTCGAATTCGCCCAGTTTGAGCGACAGCCACTGCAGCGAGATTACGCCGACGATCGGTCCGATCAGCGTCCCCAACCCGCCGGCCATGGTCCAGATCAGCGCCTTCGCCGACATTTCCAGGCTGAACGCGTTCGGGTCGATAAACGTCTGATACGTCGCCCACATCGCGCCAGACGCACCGCCAATGGCACCGCCGATGGAGAACACAATCAACTTGTACCGGCGTACGTCATAGCCGAGCAGCGCGGTGCGGGTTTCATTCTCCCGGATACTGACCGCGACACGGCCGAACGGAGACCGAATGAGCAGGTGGAGGCCGACATAGACAATGATCAGGAAGGCCATAAAGTATTGGAACATCTGCTCCGGAAACATTTCCATCTGCTCGGGGTCGCCCGGGATGGTCATGATCGGAATGGACGGAATGCCGTTAAATCCACCAAGCCGGGCTTCACCGATGGAATATTCCGGACCGGCGGTGTGATTGATCAGTTTCCATAGGATAAGGGCAACCACCAGGGTAACGACGCCCAGATAGACGTCATTCAGCCGGCCATAGAACATGAAATAGCCGAGCGCCGCGGCGAACAGGCCGGCTGTCCCCATCGCCAGGAAAAACGGCAGGGTCGTCTCGCCCATATTGATGGAGAACACGGCGAATGCGTAGCCACCCAGGCCGAAGAACGCAGCCTGCCCAAAGCTGAGAATGCCGCAATAGCCCCAGATATAGGCAAGGCTGAGCGCATAGATCGACAGCACGATGTACTGCGTCATCTGCAACACTTCGAAAAGGTCGAAGGTCTGCGGCACGACAATCATGATGGCGATGCCGATAAGGACGAAAATGACGATCCCCAACCAGTCGCGAATACGGTCGGGAATGGCGAGCAGTTGTTTCATCGTCGCCTATCCCCCACCCTCAGATACTGCGCGTGAAAATGCGGCCGGTGATGCCCTGCGGCAGGATCCGTAATAGCACGAGCGCAACGAACAGCAGCATGGCGTCGCCGTAGACCGGACTGGTTGCGAAAGTGACACTCTGGCTAATCGAGCCCAGGATGCCTGCGGCGCTCAGCGTCCCTGTCACCACCGACGCGCCGCCAGTTACTACGGTAATAAATGCCTGCCCGATGAAGTTAACACCCATGCTGGGCACCACCCCACTGATAGGCGCCAGCAGTCCGCCGGCGAGGCCGGAAAACGCTGCGCCGATACCGAAGGTAATCATGTAGACGCGGGAGGAATTGACGCCCAAAGCCTCGGACATGCCAGGGTTCTGCATCGTCGCGCGGGCGATCAGGCCGTATTTGGTGTATCGCAGCCCGACATAAGCGGAACCAAGGAAGCAGGCTGCCGCTATGATCAGGACCAGTGAGTAGATGGCCACGGAATATTCACCAATGGCAACGCCACCAAACGGGGTAGCCACGCCCTCGACAGTGTTACCGAACACGACCGTTACGAAGCCAATGAGAAACAGGCTCAACCCCCAAGTCGCCAGGAGTGAATCGAGAAGGCGTCCATACAGAAACCGGATAATCGTCCGCTCCATCAGGATCCCGACCGCACCGACCACCAAAGGCGCCAAGACCAGGATAGAGATCCAGATGTTGACGCCAGCCTTGGTAGAAAGCACCACCGTGTAGCCGCCCATCATCAGGAACTCGCCGTGGGCGATGTTGATGATGCGCATCATACCGAAAATGATGGCGAGCCCCGTGGCGATCAGCACGAGACCGGCAACGCCGCGCAACAGCTCGATAATCACAATGACGGCGTAGTCCATGGGCACCGCTCCCTTGTCTTACCAGGGCTCCCCTCTACCGCTACTCCAACGAAATCTCATAGTGCTTGTTGGAACGCGGATTGGCTTCCAAGTCACAGACGGACTGGGTGTCGACAGGCTGCACCTGGCTGTAGGTCTCCTTGATAATGAACTCTTTATCCTGAAGGTCCGCGATGAATACGTCACGGATCGCGTGGTGCGTCTTGGGATCGATCTGCATTTTACCCCAGGGCATGTCATAGACTTTTCCGGACTCCATCACTTCGATCAGGGCCATGCGATCCAGTGTGCCGGCGGTGCGCACCGCATCCGCCCAGACCATCATGCCTTCCCAGGTAAAAGCCGATAGCTCCGTCAACAAAGGGGTATTGTCGGGATAGCGCTTCTTCACCTTCGCCACCCATTCCTTATTAGCGGGTGTGTCCACCGAAGGATAATAGCCGTAGCAACTGATGATACCGTTTGCGACTTCCGGTGGGATGATTTCGATCTCGGCACCCGCCGCACCGAACGTGGTCGAGGCGATCGGTATTTCGTTCTTCATGCCGGCGGCGGCCCACTGGTTATAGAAACCAAGGTGCCCGGTGCCGACCAGGACGCTCATGACGATGTCGGGTTTAGCGCTCTGAATCTTCGAGATGGTTGGCCCGAAATTGGTCACGTCCAGCGGGAAGAAGTCGGTCGAAACAACCTCGCCGCCATTCTGCTCCACATAGCGTTTGACCCAGGCAGCCGTGATTTGCCCGTAGTTGTAGTCAGCCGCAATCGTGTAGACTTTCTTGCCCCAAAGGTTCATCACGTACGGCACCAACTGCTCGACTGTCTGAGCCGGCGTGGTACCCAGCGTGATCTCATTGCGATCACAAACGCCGCCTTCGTAGAGCGTGTTGTAAAAATAAAGTGTCCGGTACCGATGGAAAATCGGCCTGATTGTCTCGCGGCTGGCACTGGTGATACCACCCATTACCACAGAGGCTTTGTCTTTGAGCGCAAGTTGCGTTGCATACTGGCTATAAAGCGACATATTTGATTGAGGATCATATACGACAGGTTTGACTTGCTTACCTAATAGGCCTCCTCCCTCATTTATTTCCTCAATTGCCATTTTCATGATCATGTTCATCGGGATGCCGGCGAAATCAATGAAGCCGGAAAGATCATGCAAACCGCCTACAAGGATTTCGTCAGCGGCCTCCGCCGTCATCGGCACCAGACCGCCCGCCGCGAGCGCCGCAGCTCCACTCGCTTGAAGGAATTTTCTGCGATTGATGGGAAACTGATTTTTCATGGCGAAATCCTTTGATGAGTGGCTGTTTACCGCCGAGACGGTCAGGCATGGATATCTCTAAAGCAATTGTTGTGCCAAATTAGATGACGCCTATTTTAGGGTTAGGGATTCGCACTTGACCTAGGCTGAAACTGATAAAACAGGTTGGTCTCAAACAGGCGGGGACCGCGGCGTTTGGCATGCCTGTGTCACGGTCTCAGATCACCGATTTTGCAAGGGAATGGCTGAAGAATTTGGCCTCCCTTAGCAAAAGGCCAACCGGTGTCGCCCAAACCCCCTTGACCCCGGATCGGCCCTTATGCTCACATTAAGTCCAGCCTCAAATCCCATATGCCAACATTGTGTCCAGCCTCACCTCCCTTATGCCAACATTGTGTCCAGCCTCATTCCCTTATGCCCACATTGTGTCCAGCCTCAACTAGTGCTGAAAGCGTTTGGCGTGCGCTAGCGATGGGCTTTTGCTGACCCCAGCTATCGACCCGATCAAAAAAAGGAGCTTCAGCGATGGCCCTCGGTTCTTCCATTCCACTGATCGATGTGGAAGAGATGTTGCGTGATCAGACCGTCGCAGCGCAGGAGCGGATCGCGGCGCAGATTTACGACGCCTGCACAAGCGTCGGGTTCTTTTACCTTTCGGGCCATGGTGTCAGCCAGCAGGTTATTGCCGACGGGTTCGAGGCCAACCGGTAATTTCACGCCCGTCCCCTCGACGAGAAACTGGCACTGAAACAGAACCAGTGGCACCGCGGCTACTAGGCCTTCGCTTCCTCCAAACTGGTGTCGTCCGAGCGGTTTGAGGCGGCGCGAAACCCAAACCAGATGGAGTCCTTCTTTGTCCGGCACGAGGTCGCGCCCGATCATCCGGATTTCGAGCGAAAGCCGCTGCAGGGCGCGAACCGCTGGCCAGACGATCAGTGGTTTGTGGATGTAGTCCGCCGTTACGATACCGCTTCGCGGGAGCTTGGCCTGGCGCTTCTACCGGCCTTCGCTATCGCAGTCGGGGAAGCGCCGGATTTCTTCAGCCGTCATTTCTCACCACCGGCAACGGCACTGCGCCTGATTCACTATCCGCCCTCACCGAAAACCGCGCCAGAGGACCTGTTCGGCATCCATCCACATACGGATTGTGGCTTCCTGACCATCCCGGCACAGGATGATGTCGGGGGCTTGCAGGTCCGCACGGTGGCCGGCGATTGGATCGATGTGCCCTACCGGCCAGAGTGCTTTGTTTTGAACATTGGCGACATCCTGGCCCGTTGGACCAGCGGCCGGTTCAACTCCACCCCGCATCGGGTCATCAACAAGTCGGACCAGCGCAGCCGCTACTCCATCGGCATGTTCTTCGATCCGAACCTGGAAACCGTGGTGGAACCGCTGCCTCAGTTCGCTGAAAGCGGAGCTGCCGTAGCGGAACCCATTCGGTATGGCGATTATTTCGCCATGCGGCTGGACGCAAACTATCCCGACCGTGTTGATGCGCTAGCCGGGGACTAGGCACTTCCCAGCATCCTTTTGCCACCCGGTTCTTGCGTTCAAGGCGACATTATCAAGCCATGCGGAGCGCCCTGGATAAGCTGTCCGTGCCTCGATGGAATACGCGGGAAAGCCTCACGTTGTCCGCAGGTGCAGATCCAGCACCGGCGCGACGGCCTGAGCAATTGCCAGCAGTCGGGCGTCGCCCAGCCTTGGCCCGGCCAGGGTCACGCCCACTGGTAGTCCATTCGGTCCGACCGCGCCGGGAATGTTGACGCATGGCACGTGCAGTAGGGTCCACATTGCGTTCATGACCGCATCGCCGGTGGTTTCTGACGGGCCGTGGGGCGCCTCGCCGACCGAGGATGGCGTCAGGACAACGTCCAGGTCGGGCCCGAACAGGGCATCGAAGACCGGGCGGCAGGCCGCCGCCGTATCCAGGGCCTCCAACAGCTTTTCCAGCGTGTACTGGTGGGTGTTTTCCACATGGTTGCGGAAGTCCTGGTGCAGCAGTTCGTAATGCTCCAGGTAGTCCGGCAGGAACTGCACGCGGCCCTCCCCCTGCATCACGACCTTCTGCGCCGCATTTAGTGTCTCAAACGGACTCGGTAAATCCAGGTCAAAAACGGTGGCCCCGGCCTCCGCCAGGAGTTTGGCGGCCCGTTCCACGGCGCCATGGGTTTCCGGCTGAGCCAACTCCCAATTGTGCGTGCGAGTGAAGCCGACCTTGAGGCCTTTAACCTGGATTTCAGGAAGCGCATCGATATGCCAAAGTCGGAAGGCGCGGGCAACCAGGATCAGGTCGTCGGGACTGCGGCCATACCAACCCAGCGTGTCAAGCGTCGGCGAGAAGTGGCGAATGCCGGGCACCGGCACCGTGCCATGGGTCGGCTTCAGCGCGTAGATGCCGTTAAAGCTGGCCGGGCGGATATGAGAGCCGCCGGTTTGCGTGCCCAATGCCAGCGGTACTTGCTTGTCGCCGACCGCCGCACCGGAACCGGAGGAGGAGCCGCCTGGTGTGCGCGTCGGGTCCAACGGGTGGCGGGTCAGTGCTTTGCGCCCGCCGCCTGCGAATTCCACCGTATCTGTCTTACCGAGGGAAAAGCCGCCGTTTGCGGTCATCACTCGGACGACCTGAGCATCCAGGGCCGGGCGGTTGCCCGCATAGATCGGAGAGTTGTTAGTCGTCGGCATATCGCCGGTATCGATCATATCCTTCACGCCGAAGGGCAGCCCGTGCAAAGGGCCGCGGCTTTCGGCATGGATCAGTACCTTGTCCAGTTCCTTGGCCTTGAGAATGGCCTGCTCCGGCGAGAGATACGCCCAGGCTTTTACCGCCTCGTCCCGCGCTGCGATGCGCTTGAGGCAGGACCGCGTCAGTTCCTCTACGGTGAGTTTCCGCTGTGCGATCAGGGCTGCAGCTTCGCTCGCGGTTAGTTCGTTTGGTTCAGACGGTAGCGCTATCAATGGACTGCCTGCCTTTATCTCTGTGTTGGTTTGAGCCGTATCTCGGATTCCGGAACCGGCACCTCTTTTGGTGCATCCAACGATTAAGTCAGAACCGGTCGTCGGTCTCGCCAAGGGGTTGCGCGTTCGAGTGCATCGCCGACCCTCATCACCGTCGCTTCATCGAAGTGACGACCCACAATTTGCATTCCAACTGGCAGCCCGTCGGCCGAAAACCCATTACAGATGGAGGCCACAGGGGAGCCCGTCACATTGAACGTCGAGGTCAGAAGCGGCCGCTGGAAAACATAAAGTGGAGACATCTGGTCGATGGGCGGGGCGGGTGTCCAACCGCCGGCAGTCAGCAGCACATTATATCTGTCGAATTTTGCCTGAACTTCCGCCGCCAATACCCGGCGCATGCGCACCGCCTGAACATAATCCTGCGCGGAGAGCACTGACGCCAACATCATGCGGTCACGAAAAATCTCGC
The DNA here is from genome assembly GCA_965660545.1 of Alphaproteobacteria bacterium. Taxonomy (GTDB): domain Bacteria; phylum Pseudomonadota; class Alphaproteobacteria; order Bin95; family Bin95; genus VMCJ01. The sequence continues at coordinate 170,473 of CBFIAF010000004.1, forward strand.
CGTACTTCTCCGGCGTTGACCGCATATGTGGCTCGTGCAGCGCCATCGCCTCGCCCATCATAATGACCATGTTGCAGGCGTGATAATCCTGGACAGGCGATAGCTGAACAGGCTCCACCGTGGCGCCAAGGCTGGTCAGCACGTCCACCGTGGTGTCCATCGCGCTCTTAACCGTGTCGTCCGCATGGTCGTCACCATCGTAAAAATGACGAATATGCCCGATTTTCAGGCCCTTGATGTCGCCGGTCAGCGCCGCGGTATAGTTCGGCACTAGTTTGTCGACGGAGCCGGGATCCTGGGGGTCATGGCCTGCCAGCGCCTGCAGGATCATCGCGCTGTCACGGACCGTCCAGGTCATCGGTCCACAATGATCGAGCGAATAACCGAGCGGCGAGACACCCCGGCGCGATACCCGCCCGTAGGTTGGCTTGACGCCCGCAATGCCGCAATTGAATGCCGGCATACGGATGGAGCCCGCCGTATCTGTCCCCAGGGTCCCCAGTGCCAGACCCGCTGCCATTGCCGCGCCGGAACCGCTGGAGGAGCCGCCGGTGAAGTGGTCGGTGTTCCATGGATTGCGGGCCGGCGGGCCGATAATGTCGAAAGATGGACCCCCAAAGGCAAACTCATGCGTTTGCAACTTGCCAAGCAGGATCGTGCCGGCCTCTTTCAGCTTGGCGGCGCAGACACTGTCCGCGGCCGGTACCCTGTCGGCATGCAGGTGAGAGCCGCTGGTCGTTCGGACGCCGCCGGTGTCATAGATATCCTTTAGCCCGATGGGGATGCCGGTAAGCGGGCCGCCGTCACCCTTCGAAATTGCAGCATCCGCCGCCTTCGCATCCGCCAACGCGCGCTCCGCTGTCACGAGGAGATAGGCGTTGACCTTGGGATCAATAGCTTCGATCCGGGCGAGCAGGTGTTCGGTCAGTTGGACTGCGGAAAGTTCACGCGATTGCAGAAGTGCTGATGCTTCGGCAATTGTCAGAAAATGCAAGTCTGAACCGGTCATTCGCCCGCTCCCCGTTTGGCGGTGACGGCGGTCTCTACGAAAACATGAGCCGGTTCCAGCGCGATATCAGCCGTTCCATGGCGAACCCGTGCCTGTAATGCCTCTACTGTGTGCAGCGCAGCATAAAGGTTATACAGCTTGGCTTCATCGGGATGGTATCCTTTGGCCGCGAGCACGGCAGCAAAAGTCCCGAAACTCATAGAAGGGGGTGTCGTCATCGCTGTTTCCTCCAGGCTGTTCGGCGGTCTTCGAGCAATTTACATGCCAAAAGGCAGCCACTTTTCAGTATTTGGCACGAATGCAGAGTCCTTTAATAAAATTCGTTACCGCAATATAAGAATTCGTTATCGTCATTTTATTAAGTTTTATATTAATTTGATCGAAACTGAATATAAAAAATCCCAGTCTAGATATTTTCGTTCGATTTATAGGCCGATTAAAAAGAAGATTTTTGAGCAAATAGATTCCTCGGAGAGGGACAGATACATTTTACAGAATATTTTAAAAAACTGCTACAAGGATTATTGCGATCGCAACAATATTCTGATCGGCGACCTTAATGCCTACCGAATTAATGGCGTTTGGCATTTCGAAGACCGAGGACGGCATGAGAGCAATGAGAAGAACTTCGTATTAAGTGAATTTAATTATGCCCCTTAAATGAATCTCATTTATACCCCGGCGTCTTGAGGCGATGGAACGTCACCCTCTCGGCTCACAAGCCTTTCTGCCGATGACCGAAGCACCTTTTTTAGTGACGGTAGCTGAAGATCAAAATGACCAACCTGGCCACCCTATAGCGTTCCTGACCGAACCTTACATGGGTGTAAATTATCATGCCAACATTTGGCACGGTGTACTTACTCCTCTATCTAAGCCTGGACGGTTTTCTGTTATTGATAGAATTGGGTCAGGGACGAATCTTGAGGAATACTGGTTTGAGGAAACCTATATCATTACAGATTATTACTCAATTTATCACAGGCATAAGTGACTTTAAGAAAACGTTCAAATTTGTCTCGATTCATTTACATTTCAGAATTTTTAGGAGACAGTCATTAAATTGGGTTACTGATGCAAAAAATTCAGCATAGAGCTGTTATTTCAACACTGTACAATTATGCTTCAGTATTTTGCAATACTATAGTGACGTTTTGACGGACGCTGTAAATACAGGAGAAACATTATGATAAACAAAATAACTAAGTATCTAGCGATCGGACTAGCTTCAATGTTGATAGCTGCCTCAAGTCATGCTGATACAAAAGTGCAATTTGCTCTAGACTGGAAATTTGAGGGTCCCTCAGCACCCTACTTCCTTGCCATTGATAAAGGCCATTTCAAGTCAGCAGGCATGGATGTGGAAATTACCCCGGGCAAGGGCTCTTTAGACGCCATCCCTAAGGTTGCTACTGGTTCGTTTCCTTTTGGCTTCGCAGATATTAATTCGCTTATCAAATTTCTTGATCAGAACCCCGGCGCGCCTGTAACAGCCGTCATGATGGTCTATGACAAGCCCCCTTTTGCTGTGATTGGAAGAAAGTCTAGAGGAGTAAATGGGCCCGGCGACCTAGAAGGCTCGGTTCTTGGCGCTCCTCCACCTGATGGGGCTTGGGCTCAATTCCCGTCTTTTGCTAAGGCAAATGGCATTGACATTAATAAAGTGAAAGTCGAGCCAGTTGGTTTCCCAACCAGAGAGCCCATGCTGGCTGAAGGTAAGGTTGACTCAGTCACAGGGTTTTCCTTTTCTTCTTATCTAAACCTTGTTCGTCTTGGCGTACCTGAAGAGGATATTTCAACAATTTTGATGGCAGATTATGGCCTAAAACTCTACGGTAATGCAGTTATAGTGAATACTAACTATGCAAAAAATTACCCAGACATGGTGAAGAAGTTTCTTGTCGCTATTGGGGCAGGCTGGAGAGATGCCATAAAAGACCCAAAGGCAGCAGCAGCAGCACTCGTGAAACGTAACCCAGCAGCTGACGCAGCATTAGAGCAAAGACGTCTACAATTGGCGATTGATGCAAATGTCTTAACAGACTATGTGAAGGCAAATGGTATGGGTGGGGTTGATTCCTCGCGCTTCGCCGCAGCAATTCAGCAGCTCAGCGAAACTTATGAATATAAAGCAGCACCAAATTCAGCTTTATATTTCACAGACGAGTATCTGCCAGCCAGCGGCATATCTTTAAACTGAAAATAACATCAAAACAGCCTGCTAAATGCAGGCTGTTTTGATGGATTGGCTGGTCTTATGAAAGTTAAAAAAGATACAGGCCTTATTCGGATTGAAAACGTCTCTCACACGTTTGTTACAGATACCGGCGTTCTTCCAGTACTTTACGATTTGACACTCAGTGTGCCCAAAAATGGCTTCACGGCAATTGTTGGGCCTTCCGGTTGCGGTAAATCAACAGTGACGCGTTTGGTGGCAGGGCTACTGAAGCCAGATAAAGGCACGGTCTGGTTAAAAGGACAGAAAGTTAATACGCCGCGGGATATTGTTGGGATGGCCTTTCAGAACCCTGTTCTGTTGGAATGGCGAACAATATTGCAAAATGTAATGCTGCCCCTGGAGATTGTGTCAAATGCGTTGAGTTCGGCAGAACGCGAGGCCCGTGCGCAGGCTCTTTTGAAACTTGTTGGATTGTCTGGTTTTGAAAAGAAACGGCCGTCCGAATTATCTGGCGGCATGCGACAACGTGCATCTTTATGCCGCGCTCTTGTGCATCGGCCTGAAGTGCTTATTCTGGATGAACCTTTTGGTGCTCTTGATGCTTTTACCCGTGAGGACCTATGGCAGACGATGCACAGACTTCGTGAGGAAGAACCCTTTACAGGTGTTCTCATCACACATGATTTGCGTGAGTCTATTTTTCTTGCTGATGAGGTTGTGGTGTTATCTGGACGGCCAGCAACTGTTCAATATTGTCAGAAATTGAAGCAGCGGGGTCCAAAAAGTCTTGACCAACTCTATATGCCTGAGGCTATTGAAATTCTGAATATTCTACGTGAGCAGATAAAAATTGCTCGTAAAGATGAAGAGCACAGATTATGAGACAGTTCGCTGTTCCCTTATTTGCTATCATACTTTTGCTTTTGTTTTGGGAAATACTTGTATGGGTAAATGGTTGGCCCAATTACAAAATGGCCTCCCCCAGTGATCTTTGGCCTGCCTTTTGGCGTTTCAAATGGCTTTTCTTTGCCTTTGGGTGGGAAACCTTATGGCGAACCGTCCTAGGGTTAATTATTGCCATAATATTCGGTGTTTTACTGGGTATGGTTATGGGATTTTCAAAGGTTGTCCGGGACGGACTTTATCCTCTTCTTGTTGGTTTTAACGCTATTCCCAAAGCAACTGTTGTCCCAATTGTTGCTCTAATGTTTGTTGGTCAGCATGACCTGAACACGGTTCTGATCGCCTTTATGATTTCATTTTTTCCAATTGCTGTTTCAGTATCTATTGGCCTGTCTACATTAGAGCCAGAATATCGTGATATTCTGCGCGCTCTTGGGGCTTCGAAATTTACAATTTTTTGGAAAATTGCACTGCCTAAAACACTTCCAGAATTTTTTGGAGCATTGAAAGTTGCTGTCACCCTTGCATTTATTGGCACCAACTTAATGGAAATTGTCTCCCCTCACGGCAGAGGCTTAGGCGCTCTATTTGACAGTGGAAAAACAAATTCAGATTATCCGCTTATGTTTGCGGTTCTAATTGCTTTAGCAATTTTGGGGATAGCGCTATATTATGTTGTCGTCTTTTTGGAACGTATATTTGCAGGATGGGCAGAACGTCAGGCTGACTAATCCGAAGATATCAGCCAGTTGGAAAGTTGTGCTGTAACTAACAAAGCAACTTGAATAGGTTTTTTTTACCACTTATTTCAGGCAGCCCAATTGGACAGGTAAGCTTTTCAAGTGCATCAGAATTTACACCTGCATCTCTCAGACGTTTGTTGCACCGCACTGCCTTAGTTTCTGACCCTATCAGGCCACATCTGGAAAAATTGCCGCAACCTAATACTGCGGAGACAATTTCAAAGTCAACCTGATGGGAATAAGTCATTATAAGATGTATGGCGTCACTTGGCGCATGCTGGGCAATTGTCTCTGGTTGACGCACAGGCAGTTTGGTCACCTCCTCAGCAATGTCCTCCGGATATCGATCATCATCTGTATCTACCCAGTAGATCTCGCAAGGCAGGTGACGGGCAATTTCAACAACAGCTCGGCCAACATGACCCGCGCCATATAAAAATACAGGCTGCCGCTGAGCGCTTATCGGCAAACTCAGCATCTTCTCGACATACCAATCGACCGAAGTCGTTGCCGAAGGTGCTGCGGGCCTACCGCCGATTGATCTAGCGATCTTTGATGAAGCTCACAAAACGACAGGGCGTGCGGGGGGTATGTTCAGCCATGCACTGGATGACGGGAACCTTTCGATAAATAAGCGGCTGTTCCTCAAGGCAGCCCCAAGACATATCGATATCAGCAAACGAGATAAAGAAGGCGACTTTGCAGTCCAGTCGATGGACGATGAGGCTGTCTATGGCCCAAGAGCCCATACCCTGACGTTCGGCGGGGCCGCGAGCAAATGCATCATCTGTCAGTACAAGGTCATCATCTCTCTAATCGACAAACAGATGGTCGATGACTTTAGCCGCAACAACGGCATTACGCTGATCGAGGGCGATGAGATCGGTGCGCGCTGGGTATCCAACCTAGTGGCCTTAGACCAGGCGATTAAGAAGGTGAGCGCAAGCAAGATCATTACCTTCCATAGCCGGGTCTCGAATGCGCAGGAGTTTGCAAGCACTGAACCGCGCGGGATAGTGCATTCGCGGAAGCCCCAAAAGGTCTAATAACCAATGCACGTTGTCTGACAGAAGGCGTAGATATCCTTGCCGTCGACATGGTGGCTTTTATTGATCCCCGATAGAGTAGGGTCGATCTTGTGCAGGCCGTTGGTCGGGCTATGCGCAAGCCGCGTGGGGTAACAACGAAAACGGTAGGCTACGTGCTGGTTCCGCTTTTTGCAGGGGCTGACGAAGAAAGCCTCGAGGATGCGATTAAGACCCAGAAATTCGATGCGATAGCAGACGTTCTAAACGCGCTTCAAGAGCATGATGAAGAGTTAGTCGACATCATCAGGGAGATGCAGCAAGCCAAGGGCGAAGGAAAGCCCTTCAATCCCACAAGATTGTTAGACAAGATCGAATTTATCGGTCCGCAAGTTGAGCTTCATGAACTTGTTCAGAGCATATCCATAGAAATTACAGACCGTCTAGGGGTTTCTTGGGATGAGTGGTATGGGCGGTTGGTGAAATTCAGAGAGTGCGAAGGACACAGCAACGTGCACCAACATTATAAAGACGGTGACTATAATCTGGGGTCATGGATTAGCCATCAGCGCCGTCGAAAAGATCAGCTTTCGCCTGACCGACTAAAGCGGTTAGAGAATATCGACTTTGTTTGGGACCCCGTGACGGAGGATTGGGAAAAGGGGTTTGCAACCCTAAAAAAATATAAAGAGCGCGAAGGTGGTTGTCGTGTGCCAGCCCGACTTAAAGAGGGCTATTTTCCACTGGGACAATAGGTCAGCAGGCAAAGTAAAAACAAAGAGCAACTTTCCCCCGACAGAGTGCAGAGGCTGCAAGAGATTGGCTTTGTTTGGGACCCCCTGACGGGGGATTGGGAAGAGGGGTTTGCTGCCCTGAAGGCATACCGCAAACGCGAAGGCCACTGCCGGGTGCCCGGAGATTTTCAAGAAGATGACTTCAGCCTGGGACAATGGGTAGGCGTACAACGAAGAAACCAAACCAACCTCGCGCCGGAGCGTGTTCAAAGGTTAGATGAGGTGGGCTTTGTTTGGAGCATCTACACGGCTGATTGGGAGGATAGTCTTGCTGCCTTGAAGCCATACCGCGAACGCGAAGGCCACTGCCGGGTGCTGAAGCGCTTCAAAGAAGGTGATTTTCCACTAGGACAATGGGTGAGCGTACAACGAAGAAACCAAACCAACCTCAAGGCAGAGCGTGTGCAGAAGCTAGACGAGATCGGCTTCGTCTGGAACGCCCGAAAACGAGAATCAAACTGACTCGAACTATCGAGACGACGCCTGAGGAGCCATTGGCAACAAATGGGATGACGGTTATGCGTAATTGGGTCAAGTGCTCAAGCTTCTACTCATTGGACTCTTTTTATGGGTTGTGCACATCACCCAAGAATGCCTGGCTTGCTGGCGCCGCGGACGCACCGCATAGCATCGCGCGATGCTTATCAACATTGCGGGGCTTCGCTTGGTAGATGCAGGTCGGCCTTCTGCAGGCGGCCTCTTGGGGATGCCGAACTTGGATATTTGCTAATTATAGACTTAGGCCACCTCAAATCTCGCAGGTCGGCCCAGGAACGCTGCGTTGCTTGAGCATCAGCACACCGCCAAAATCGGATTTATTCGTCTGGATTGGTATTACTAGGGGATATACGGAATCCCAACAGACAAAGCGGGGGTCCCCAGGGGGTGGGGTGTCTACCTGGGCGATTTAGCTCTTTGGGCTTCATGTTTAATGGGGATTAAACCGTCCACGTGTTGTGAGGCCGGATTTACCTATGTAGTGGTTAAGCGTGTCAGCGGGCGATAGAGAGGCAGAACACCTCACCAAGCAACATTCAAACGCGGCAATGAACGCGGCAATTTTCTAAATACACTATTGTCTTTAGACCCAAAACACGCCTAAGTCATTGATTAAAATGGCGCGCCCGAGAGGATTCGAACCCCTAACCTCCTGATCCGTAGTCAGGTGCTCT
>CBFIAF010000005.1:0-169859 GCA_965660545.1 Alphaproteobacteria bacterium
CCTTCTCCTGCGTAACACCTGCATAATTGCTCGTCAAGTCCGTTTGAACTCTACTTTTTAGTTTATAAAATCTAGTAAATTGAAACATATCTGTCATCATCCACCCGTGAACGCTTAAGTTTATACTTACCCCACAAGAGCATCGGATTCGCTCTCAAAGCGCTGGTGTTTTTTTAGGAGCGGCATGAAATGTTTTTTAGCCTTGGTCAGCCGCCCCTGACTGGTCCGAAACGTTAGTGAATAGACGGTCTTGACCCTGTCCCGAACACTGAACCGCGATAGGCGGTCACTTTCGGCCTTATGGCACAACCTCGGGTGGGGGTGAATTCCGAAGCGAAGTGCAACACCGGGAGCAGATTTGGTATCTGTCTGATGCACAACGGGAAACGGTGTCGCAATGTCGAACTATACGCCTCTCACGCCCAGCGAGAGAGATCAGATCGCTGCCTTGAAGGGCGGTGACTTCAGCATCCGAGCCATTGCCGCAGGGCTTGGGCGGGCTGGCTCGACCATTAGCCGGGAGCTGACGTGGAACGCTCTGGAGAGCCATCCCTATCGCCCCGTGCCCGCTGAAGGGACTTATCTTCTGCGCCGTCAGCGCCCGGCCCAGCTGGAGCAAGACGCCAAACTGCGCGGCTATGTCTTGGCGCGCTTGTTGGAGGGCTGGACGCCCGAGCAAATCTCCGGACGCCGGGGCAAGGGGATAGAGATTGGCCTCGGTCTGATCTTGACCGAAACCATGTATGTATGGATTTACAGCAAGAAGCGCAAAACCGATGCGCTCTGGCGCTACCTGACCCGCAGTCGCCGCCGCCTGGTCGACGCAAGCGATCCTCAACAGACCGCATTGCCGAGAAACTTCATTTATTCGATTGAACACAGGCCGCCGATCAACGCAAAGAGATAGGGCACTGGGAAGCGAATCTGATAAACTGCAAGCGTTCGCGACCCGTGCTAGTGCTGCATGTGTGCAAAACCCACCGGACCCTAATAAGCCGCCTGAGGGTCAAGATCGCAGCGGAGACCATCTCGGCCCTTATGGCCATGGTCAAGCGGTTGGCTCCAGCTCTGCGCGGATCGATCACCTTCGACAACGGCGGAGAGTTCGCCCGCCACACCCTGCTGCGCAACATGCTCTCCGCCAAAAAATACTTCTGCGACGCCATGCCCCTGGCAGAAGGACGACGTGGAAAATACCAACGGACGGATCAGACGCTGGCTGCCAAGGTCCGACGACCTCGATCAGGTCAGCGATTAAGACATCCAGGAGATCGCTATGACCCTGAACTCAACACCGCAGAAATGCCTCGGCTTCAAAACACCCATCAAGGTCATGCTCGCCGAGCTTGGAAGTGACGTGCAAATCAAGTTTGCTTGATCGCGTCGCACTTCGCGTCGGAAGCTACCGTATTGCAGGCCGCAAGCGGAAGTGTCAGCGAAATGGCTGAATGAAATAGTAGCACAAAATACCTTCATCAGAGTACGAATCATATACGATGATTCCATGTTTCCATTTTAATTAGATATGCGCTTGCACTAAACCACCCAAGGCTCAAACCACCTTACGCTCCACAAGCCCCACAATCTCGGCCTCGCTATATCCCAAGGACGCAAGCAATTCTGAGTTGTGCTCCCCAAGTCCGGGCGCGTGGCCGAATTCGGGTTTGTAGTCTGAGAATTGCCAGGGGGTGCCGTGGACTTTTAGGTCTTCGCCGATTTCGGGGTAGGGGACGGTGCCGATGTAGCCGTTGGCTAGGTTATCGCCGTCGTTGGAGGCTTCTAGCAGGGTGTTTACGGGGGCGGCGACGATGTCTGCGCCGCGAAGGATTTTCAGCCAGTGGTCGCGGGGGCCGGTTTTGAACATATCCCTGAGCGCGCCAAGGATTAGGTTCTTCTTTTCCTCGCTGACGAGCGCTAGGCCAAGATCATCAGCGCCGCGGGCGACCAACGTGTCCCAGAAACCGCAAGCTTCTAGCGCCTTTCGCCAATCCTTAGCGTCCAATTGGAACACAATGGGTTTGCCGTCACAATCATCAAACGTGGCGGCGATGCCGGGGCGTTCGCGGGTGCCGTTGATGCGGGCACCCGTAATCGGGTTCTTGTCGCGCCACATAGTCGTCGTCAAAGTCCAGCCCATCAGACGAACGGCGGACCCTGCAAGCGATGTTTCGATTTTCTGGCCCTTGCCTGTCTGCTTGGCTTGGTGGAGGGCCGCCAAAATGCCGCCGAAGGTTAGAATGGCACAGGTTTCATCCGCGACGGACACGACGCCGGTTCGCATACTCTGCCCAGGCGTGGAATAAGCTTCCGCGATGCCGCTCAGCGCCTGGCCAACAGCATCCGTCCCCGGTAAATCGGCGTGGGGGCCGTTTGGGCCATAGGCGGATACGGAGGCATAGACGATGGCTGGGTTGATCGCTTTTAGCTGCTCATAGCCAAAGCCGTTGCGTTCAGCCGCACCTGGGCGGAAGTTTTGGCCAAAGATGTCTGCGGTTTTCACCAACCTGCAGAGAATCTCTCGGGCTTCCTCCGTTTTGAGGTTCAGCGTCAGGCTTTTTACGCCGCGATTATTGGTTTCGAAAAAAGAGGAGATTTGCCCCTGCTCACCCCTGATCTCCCCGGCTTTACGTGATGGATCGCCAGCGCCCGGCGCTTCGATTTTAATGACCTCAGCGCCCAAATCCGCCATCAGCATGTAAGGCACAGTGCCGGCTTGGGCCGTTGAACACGCGATGGCTCGAACGTCAGCGAGGGGGCCGGATTCATTCGCCATATCGACAGTCTCCTAAGATTGGGCGCGGCGGGCTTTGCGCTTCCTAAAGTAGCCTACGATATAGGGCTGCGAAATCCCCAGCACCGCCAGGATTAGGAAGAACGCGGCGAGCGGTTGAAGGAGGATTTGCGTCCAGTCGCCGTCAAAGATTTTGAGCGAGTTCTGGAGGTTGGTTTCCACCATCTCCCCTAGGATGAGGCCAATGGCGACCGGTGCCACAGCAAAGCCAAACCGGCGGAATAGATAACCCACGACGCCGAAGATCAGCGCGATGTAGACGTCCAGCATCGACTGCGCCAGGGAATATGCCCCAAGCACACTAAATGCGAATACGATGGGCCAAAGGATACCGCGCGGCACCAATGTCACCCGCGCAAACAGCTTGGCCGCGAAGAGGCCAAGCGCGAAGAACATGACGTTAGCGACCAGCATGGCGCCGAAGATCGAATAGACCTTATCGATTTGCTCTGTGAAGAGATGTGGGCCAGGGCGGAGGCCGTGGACCATCAACCCGACAAGGATCACCGCTGTCGTGCCGGAGCCCGGGATGCCCAGCACTAGCGTCGGCACCATGGCGCCGCCGGTAGCTGCATTGTTAGCGGCCTCTGCGCCCGCAACGCCCTCAACAGCGCCTTTGCCGAATTCTTCCGGCGTCTTGGACCAGCGTTTGGCCTCCGAATAGCCTATCATGGAGGCGACAGTCGCGCCCTCAGCCGGGAGAATGCCGATGAATGTGCCGATGCCGCAGGAGCGCAGAACGGCTTTCCAAATCTTCTTATAATCCGCCATAGACGGCAGCTTCACGGCCTTGATCGGTATGCGCTCCATCACCGTGTTCAGGGTTTTGGACTGCATCAAAAGTTCTGACAGTGCAAACATACCGATCAGTACGGGAATGAAATTCAGGCCTTCATAAAGCTCATAATTGCCGAACATAAAGCGCTCGGTGCCGGTAATCGCATCAGCGCCAATAGTTGCGAGCCACACGCCGAAGAGGCCGCCGATCAGGTTCTTAATTGCTCCGCCTTCGCTGATCGAGGCCAGCATTGATAGTCCGAACACAGTGAGTGCGAAATACTCTGGCGGTCTAAATTCATAGGCGACACGGGCAAGCAAGGGGGCGGCGACAGCAAGCACGAAAACCGAGAAAATGCCGCCAATCGTGCTAGCGACGACGGCTATGCCAAGGGCACGCCCAGCCTCGCCGCGCTGGGCCAGCGGATAGCCATCTAAACAGGTCGCTGCAGCGGCGGCAGTGCCGGGCGCGTTGATAAGGATCGCCGTTATGGCACCTGCGAATGTCGCCGAAACATAGATTGTCGTCAGCACGGCGATGGCTGGCACCGGGTCCATGGTCAGCGTGAACGGCAGAAGTAATGCGGCGCCAGTGGTGGCACCCAGCCCAGGCAATGCTCCGATAATGACGCCGACAACGGTCGTCCCCAAAATAAGAACCATCAAATAGGGGTCCGACAACACGGAGAGCATTGCACTGGTTGCCTCTGCAAACATTAGATCAACCTCCAGGCGTTGCGGGTTTTAGGACGGTCAGATCGATGGCTTGCCTAAGCGTATTCACATAATAAGAACTTTCAGGGATACACGAGGCATTACCCCAACGCCTCCTCGCCCCCCTGTGGGGACGAGGAGGCCGAGCGGACCGAGCGGTGGCGGCGCGTTCCAAAAAGGTTAGCCCAGCTAATTTCGGCGAGGGACCCCTCACATAGCCTTCCTCCAACCCGCGTTCAGCCATAGTACCAATCCGTAAACAGGCCACGCGGGAAGCGGACTTCAAGCACCAGATCGAAGCTGAAGAAGATAATCGTTGTGGTGACTACCGCCAGCAAAGCGGCGACCCAGATGCGCCGTTCGCCCCAGATCATCGAAAGCGCGAACATCGTGATCATCAGCCCGAGCATGATGTCCAAAAACGTGGCGAGGAAATAGAAAACGCCGAACAAGACGGCGCTCGCAAAGGTCTGGTATGGCTCCCAGTCCCGGCGGTTTATGGGTTTGGAAAGAATTTGAACGATGAGGCCGATATTTAAAATGGCGATCAAGACCATCAAAAAGATGGGGAACACGCGGGGCTGCATCGAATCGCCGACAATCAACGGCAGTACTTCATCAAACGTCGAAGAGACGTAGGAAATAACAGCGCAGAAAATGAAAATGAAAACGGGGACGCAATAATCACCCCAGCCCAGGCCCTTTTGAACGGCCTGGTCTACGTTAGAAGCGTCGGCACCGGGCGGTGTTTCCACCGCCCGGCTCGCGTCGCGTAAATCCGTCATGGAATTCAGGCTGGCTTACTTAACCAGGCCCATTTCCTTGGCGGCTGGGACCAAATCAGACAGTAGCTGCTTCATCTGCCCGCCCCATTCATCTGCGCCCAGCACGGAGGTGCGGTCCAGGCCAGAAGCTTCTAGATAAGCCTGATAGATAGAGTGATCCATGGCTTTCAGGAGGCCACCGGTGAGCTTTGCAGCCTTAGCATCATCGACGCCGGCGTGGGTAACGAAGCCGCGAACGGTCGCAAATTCAACGTCCACGCCCATTTCCTTCGCCGTTTTGGCGTCGGGGATTGGTCCCATGCGGGCGCTCGCCAAAACAACCATCGGGCAGATATCGCCCGCATCGATCTGAGCAGAAGCCTCAGAGAGATTCAGCACGCCAACATCAATGGAGCCGGCGACCAATTGCGTCGCCAATTCCCCGCCGCCTTTAAACGGCACGATGGCAGGCTGCATAGCCTCAGCCCGTTTTGCGAATATATAGGCCGTGATGTGGTCCAGCCCGCCAATGTTCGTTGTGCCGAACTTCAGCTTGGTGGAGCGCACGCCCGCCAGGAACTCATCAGAGTTTTTGTAAGGCGAGGTTTTGCAATTCACCATCAGGATCTGCGGATCATTGGTGCCGCGCGCGATGGGGCGCATGTCTTCAAGCTTCAAGTTGCTTTTGCCAAGCGCCATGGTGAGCGCGTGGCCGTTGGTGAAGGTCATGATCGTATGACCGTCAGCCGGGCGCGACTTGAAGTATTGCATCGCCAGCGCGCCGTTGCCGCCGCGCTTATTGACCACGACCATGTCTGCTTTCAGGACGCGACGTGAGCGCAGCATCATCATGCGGCTGTTGACGTCTGTTCCGCCGCCAGCGCCTGCATGGGTGATGACTTCGATGGTTTTCGACGGAAATTTGTCTTCCGCAAAGGCCGAAACGGCCAAGACTGCCGACGCGGCTGCGACGGTCACAATTCTAAATAGGCTCATGTTTCTCTCCCAGTTGAACGCTGGTCTTCCGCCAGCTTCTTCGTGGTTGGCTTAAGCGCCCCAAAACTTCGCCAAATACAGAAAGCATCTGCTCAGTTCTTGAGCACGACGAAAAGTGTCACGCTCAAAATCGAAATGGTCAAGTGATTGAAAGACATTGCAGGCTGAGCCAAGGCGCTTACCATGGCGCAGACGTTAAAGTGCTTATGGGTCCAAAAATGCCGGAAAATGAGACTTTTGACTATATTGTTGTGGGGGCTGGGTCCGCTGGGGCAGCGCTTGCATACCGGCTCTCCGCAGAGCAAAAAAACAGAGTTTTGCTCCTAGAGGCCGGTCAGGCCAGCCATCGATGGGGCAGCATTCCTGCAGGCTACGCCAAGATGCTGAAAGACCCGACGGCCAACTGGTGCTACGAATCTACGCCCGAAGAAGGCACCGGCAATCGTGCGCTGCCCGCCCCACGCGGCAAGCTTTTGGGCGGCTCATCCGCCATCAACGGCCTCGTGTTTGTGCGCGGCCAGGCCAAGGACTATGATACCTGGGCGCAGATGGGGAACCGAGGCTGGAGCTACCAAGATGTCCTGCCGGTCTTCAAGCGCCTAGAAAATTATGAAGGCGGCGCAGACGAGTTCAGGGGCGATAGCGGCCCCCTCCGCGTCACCAACCCTGACGAGTCTGGGCCGCTCTATGACGCCATCATCAAAGCCGCTGGCGCGGCAGGCGTGCCTCATAACCGGGATTATAACGGCCCGTCGCAAGAAGGCATCTCCATGAGCCAGGCGACCATCGCCAACGGCAAGCGCATGAGCACCGCAGCCTGTTACCTGGACCCCATCAAAGATCGTGACAACCTGAAAATCCAAACGGGGGCGCTGAGCGAAAGTCTGATTTTGGACGGTAAGCGCTGCGTTGGTGTTAGATATTCAGTGAACGGAGAGCAGCGGGAGGCGCGGGCGGAAGGCGAAGTTATTATTTCTTGCGGCTCCTTCAACTCGCCGCAACTCCTGGAGCTATCCGGCATTGGGCAATCGGAGCGGCTGAAAGCACTGGGCATTGAGGTACAGCACGCTCTCCCCGGCGTTGGCGAGAATTTGCGCGATCACTTCGCGCCGCGCACACGTTGGGCCATCAATGCCAAAGGCTATACTTATAATGACAGGGGCCGCGGGCTTGGCCTCTTCGCGCAGGCGATGAAATACGCGTTGCAGAAGAAAGGCATGCTCGGCATTCCGGCCGCCCCCCTTCGCGCCTTCGTCAAAAGCCGCGAGGGACTGGAGGCGCCGGACCTACTCCTGGGCTGGGTGCCGATGCTCTACGAAATCAACGCCAAGGGCGCGCCGAAGCTTTCAAAGCAATCTGGCCTGACATGCTACGCTCACGCCATGCGCCCCGAAAGTAAGGGCAGCGTGCATATCAAAGAAGCGCGGGCCGGTGTACAGCCAGACATCCGCTACAATTTTCTCTCATCCCCCGCAGACCAGTATTTGACGGTGCAAGCGATCCGCACTGCCCGCGCGATCATGACAGCGCCTGCGATGGCTGAGCTTGGCGTCACAGAACTATTGCCAGGCAGCGACAAGACCAGCGATGACGCCATCCTCGCCTGGGCGCGCGCATTCGGCGAAACCACTTATCATCCTGTCGGCACCTGCAAGATGGGGTCAGACCCGATGGCGGTCGTGGACGACAAGCTGCGGGTGCGTGGGATTGACGGTCTCCGCATCGCAGACGCCTCTATCATGCCAACGCTGATCTCAGGCAACACCAACGCGCCAAGCATTATGATCGGCGAAAAAGCGTCCGATTTGGTGCTGCAAGACACGCGGTAGGTCCTGCTAACCGGAATTTCCTGGCCAGACTTCAGCATCAGATAAAGGTGGCTTCCGTCCCGCCGGGCGCTTTCAACAGCGTCCTTCGCGACCCAATGGAACGGTGCACCTGCAGGCCATACGCGCAGCCTAATTCCTCCAGCGCATCGGAGAAGCGCAGCAGGATCGGCGTGGTACCCTTAGTCGTTTCAACCTCAACATAATGATCATTCATGAAAAGCCGAACGAGCGCGCCGCAAAATTCTGGCGGCAGGCGGCGCAGCAATGGCGGCGGGCGGGCTGACTCAGCGCGGTTTCCGCCGCCATGGGCACCACACGGCGTTGCGCGACGCCGATGCAAATGCAGCCAAGCACCAACGTAATGCCGAGGACTGAGCCAAACAGCGACAGCACCGATACATGCTCAGCGATCCCAGGCCGGAACACGGCATTCGCCAGATACAAGCATAATATCGCCGGGAAATTGATCGTCAGCGCGACCGCCAAAACAATTGGCGCTGGCCACTTGCCAGCCGCAGCCGCCCACATCGCTGCCGCCTGAAATCCGACCGCGCTGATTGACCAATTCACGATCATGATCATGGCCCAATAGAGCGGGCGCGGCCAAAGCTCCATGTCATAGAACGTGCCAAACGGACCGATATGGACGAACAGCCCAGTCGCCACAGCGCACAGCCCTACCTGCACCAGCAAATTAGGGGGCTTAAATACTTCACGCATCGTAAAAAAAAGTCTGGTCATTTCGCAAAGTTTTCCGTGTGTTTCCCTCATTTGGCATTGTCCGGGGGAAAGGCTGCTCGCAGGTTCAATCCCAGCGCTTGCGCATAGAGATCGCTCAGGCCAATCGAAAGTACAAGGGACGATATCTAATGCGCACTTTGAGCCTTTCAACATTCGCCGCCGCTCTACTCCTCGCACCCGCCTTCGCCCATGCCGGTAACCTAAGCGTCACGCCAGAGAATTTAACGAATACGGACGGCAACCTGTTGGTCGGCGTTCATACCACAAGCGCAGACTTCCCAGACGAGGCGTCGCGCTTGGCTGGCCAAATGTAGGCCGCAAAACCTGGCGAGGTCACTATCCATCTAAAAAAAACCTGCCCGCTGGCCGCTACGCCATAGCGCTTTTCCGTGACGCGAACGGCAATGACAAGCTGGACAGCAACCGTCTTGGCATTCCAGTAAATGCATTGGCTTCTTCAGTAACGCGAACGGAAGCTTCGGGCCGCCAGCTTTTGAGAAAGCTGTGTTCAATATACCGGTAGACCGCATCGTCACCCAATCCATCAAACTGGCGTATTGAGGGCCATATCGTGATTACACGACCCAATCTTTTAGGCGGCAAGGCGGCAGCGGAGCTGATGCACGGCCTGCCTTTCGCCAGACCAAGTGCTATGGCCAAAGCCAAAGATAATGTGGCAGTGCTTTTCAAGGACGCCTTGGTTGAAAATCCACTGCTACTTGGCTAGCGGGGCATCGATGGCGCTCCGCTGTATAGTGGCGCGCTGGATATCACCGGTGCCTTGCCGAAGGACCTATCGGGCAGCTTCTTTCTCAATGGACCTGCGATCCATGAACGCTTTGGTAAGCGAGGCCGCCACTGGTTCGATGCCGATGGCATGATCCAGGAATTCCGCATCGCCAATGGCCAAGTCTGCCGTCGGAGCCGCGTGATCGATACACCGAAGGGTCGCCAATAAAACAGCGGCGAGCAAGCAATTTTTCAGCGGGTTTGGAACACATGTTAGCGGCGGCCCTGCCGTGCGCGGACCCGACACGTTGAATACCGCAAACATAAGCATTCGTAATCTTGGCGACGAGTTTATGGCACTTTGAGAAGCAGGGTCACAAACGCTGATCGACTAAGTGACCTTGGCCGCCAGGGGTTTCAAGCAATTGGTGCCGGACTTGAAAGGCGCGCCTTTCACCGCCCATCCAAAGCTGGACCCAGACAACACGCTTTAGGCGTTTGGCTATTCGGCCGCCCTGCCTCGTCCAACTCTGTTGCTCTATCACATCAAAGCGAGAGATGGATTGAAGTCCGTAGCCGCCGCCAAGGTCGACTATACCGGCCTTCGCCATGATTGCGTCCTCACGAAAAAGCATATCGTGATCATCCTACCTCCGCTCATCTTAGACCAAGATGCACTCCAAGAGCCGGGCGCTACATTACTAGAAGCCCACAAATGGCAGCCAGAACTGGGTGTGCGGGTATTTATCGCAGACAAGAACAACCTGTCCAAACAGCGTTGGGCGCAACTATCACCTGGATTCTTCCTCCACCACGGCAATGCTTGGGAAGAAACGGATGACACTATCCATCTCGATCTCTGCTGGTCAAAAGGGCCGGAACTGCTGTTCGGCGCACTCCGTAATGTCATGCGCGGTGCCATTACGCCTGCGGGCAACGGAACGCCTCATTATGCGAACGTTAAGCTACCACCAGGGCGGGACGGCGTGATTGAAGTGGCGAGCAACATTATGGAAATCACTAAGATCGCCCCACGCGTCGTTGGCCAGCGCCATAACTATGTCTACGGCCTAAGTGCCGCCGAAACGAACGCATTCCCATTCAACCAGTTGTTCAAGCGAAATTTAGCCTCAGGTGACACATAAACCTATACGTCCGGCGGCCATATCATTGCAGAGGAATATGTGTTCGTGCCGCGCCTCAGCCAAAAGACAGACGACGATGGCTGGCTGATTGGCACACATTTTGAATGCGAGACCCTTACACTAATTTGACCGTGTTCGATGTGCAAGCGGTTGCCGCCGGGCTACCCGCGATAGCAGCGCCACCCTACCCAATGCCATCAGGCTTCCATGGATATTCACGGCTGACCGTTAAGCAGCCAAGCTGTTAGCGGCCCGATTCGATGGTAGGGATGGCCTTAGCGACTTTCTCTCCAGGATCGGAGAAAATGATCGTGAACGCACGCGATTCGGCCGGCGCAAACGGACCCCCGCCAATAAGCTGGCGCTTATCGCGGACAATGCCGCCATGCTTATCCAGCAAGCGGACACGGATATAGGCGTCCGGCCTTTCGCTAGATGCATTATTCGTGACTTCGACCGTCAACTTCAGGTCGTATCCACCTGCCGCAGAGGCCACCCAAGCATGGGTCAGCTTCGAGGATTCAAGGCCGCCTGTATCAGACACCGGTTTTTCAGCCAGTGCGTCTGGAGCCTTGCTCTTGGCTGGATTGGCTGAATCTGAGGCCATGACAGGTTTGGCATCGCTCGAAATGCCAATCGCTTCGTAGATTTTAGCAGATGCTGGCCAAACGGATTTGACCGTGTCGAACGCCAAAACGAATCCGGCCAGCAATGCGATCACCAGTATTACGAGTGCTGCCCAACCCATCCACCGACCGCGCGGACGATCAGCAATTGGCGCAGGCGACCGGTCACGTGGCACTGGATCAACCTGCACAGGCTTCGTCCGGCTTGGCGGATCTACATGTGTTGCGGCTGGTGTCGGTGCTTCGGTTGCTGCTTCAGCCGCAACCGATTCGTCCGGCAAATCATTAGAATCAGGCGCTGGCGCCGCTGAAATACCTTCGGTTTTCCATATGGTTTCACAGCGCGCACAGCGCACACGCCTGCCGTCCTGGCCGATCTTTTCATCGGGCACCAAGTAGCGAGCGTTACAATTGGGACATGCAATCTGCATACGCGTCCAACGGCTCTCCCATCATGAGGATTTCCGGTATAGGAATAGGCGACCCTGGGAGGCAAGGCGGTCGACATATGCATACTAAGCGTCATGAGGCGTCTGCGCCATTGTTTGATGGCCTTTCGCCAAAAGATACCTCCGCGCCAGCAGCATCGCTCGCTGGCGTGACACTGGCCTATGGTGATGAGCCACCGGTCCTGAATGGCTTTAATCTTGCGATTCCTGCTGGTGCATTCCGCTATTTGATTGGTCCAAGCGGGGCTGGAAAGTCATCGCTTTTACGGCTGATGTATTTGGGCCAACTGCCATCAACAGGCCGGATTGAGCTTTTTGGAACGGATACAGCAGGCCTTTCCCCTGGCAAGCTTGCGACGCTCCGCCGCAAAGTTGGCGTCGTTTTTCAAGATTTTCGCCTGCTGGAAGGCCTACCGCTGCTGGACAACATCGCCCTGCCCCGCTTGATCACAGGTGCTGCTGTGAATGAAGCGCGGGCGGAAGCGGCGGAATTGCTGGAATGGGTGGGTTTGTCGGAACGTTCCAACGCCCAACCGCAAAGTTTGTCTGGTGGCGAGCAACAACGCGCCGCGATTGCCCGTGCGGTCATCAGCAGACCCAGCTTAATTGTCGCCGATGAGCCAACCGGCAGCGTCGATGACGCCATGGCAGACCGGTTGATGGCGCTCTTTGAGGAATTGAACCGGCAGGGTGCCGCTGTCGTGATGGCCACCCATAGCCTCACGCTGATCGACAGGTTCCCACACCCAACGATTCGTCTCGGCGACGGTCAGCCGAACGAATCCTCGCCATGAACATAGTCTCGCTCCTCCAAAAGCTCAGCCCCTTCGGCCGCGAAGAAAGTGCGACCGCCGTCGCTGCAGGCGCGCTCTCTGGGGATTCGGCAGGGCGTATCCTGCCCTATGCAACAGCGCTGATGGGATTTCTGGCGGCGCTGGCGTTGGCAGCAGCGCTCAGTGTTGGCGACGCGGCGACGCGCTGGTCTGCCGGGTTTGGTGGCGGATTGACGATCCAACTGGGCGCACCGCCCGCTAAAACTGCTGACCCTCTGCCCCGAATCGTTGAAATGCTGCTCGCCACCCCAGGCGTGGCGACCGTTAGCGAGACACCAGAGGAAGATATCAACCGCCTGCTCGCCCCCTGGCTTGGTGGCCTGGTTGATCTGAAAGGCCTGCCCAAACCACGGTTCCTTGAAGCGACGTTAGCGCCCGGCGCCAGTCTGGGCGCCGGGATTGTTGAGGCCCGTCTGCGCGAAGCAGACCCGAATGTGAAGGTCGATGACCATGACGTATGGGCCGAAAAACTAGCTGAATACGCCCGCGCAGTCGCCCGAACAGCTTGGGTGGCCGCGTTGTTGATCGGCATAATCAGCGCCGCTGCCGTCGCCGCTGTCGCCGCCGCGCGCATGGCGATCCACGCTGATGCGATTCGCTTGCTCCGGCAATTGGGCGGGACGGACAGATGGATTTCCGGCCTGATCGCACGCGCATCCCTACGCCAAGGGCTTATTGGCGGTGTTATCGGCGTGAGCTTGGCCGCTCTCGCCGTTTTCTTTGTTGAACGGGCTGCGGAAGGGGCAAGTGCGCTTCTGCCGACGCCGCGCCTAGATGGCTGGGCCTGGGCGGCGCTGGCCATTCTTCCGTTAGGTGCTGGTGCCGTCGCAGTCGCCGCTGCACGAATCGCTGCACTGCTGTGGCTTAGGCGGCGATAATGGCCTTCCTCAAACGCCTGGTCGTGCGAACAACGATCTTACTCCTCGTGTGTTTCGTCTGGTTTTGGTTCAAGGCATCGGCCACACCGCCGCCAACCCCCGCCAAAGTAGACGCGATCGTCGTCCTAACCGGCGGATCAGCCAGGGTCGCGTCCGGATTGCAGCTTTTGGCTGATGGCGCTGCCGAACGGCTGTTCATATCCGGTGCTGGCGAAGATGTGACGTTGGCAGACCTGCTGGCCCAATCGCCTGAGATTATTGTTCCAAATCCAGGCAATGTCTTACTAGGCCATGCCCGTGACACCCAGGAGAATGCTGCCGAATCGGCTGCATGGGTTGAAAGCAACGGGGTGAAAACCGTCCGGCTCGTCACCAGCTATTATCATATGCCCCGCGCCATGTTGTTGATGGAAGACGCAGCCCCAGATGTCACATTCTACCCAAGCCCAGTGGAGCCGGAGACGGTCAACCGGAATAACTGGTGGAAGTCCGTGCGTGGATTCGGCGTAATCGGTCGGGAGTTTGTGAAATTCCTGGCGGCTAAAACGGGCCTGATCTAATGGGCCTTGTCCGCTCCGTTTTCTTCAACATTACACTTGGGGCGCTGACGCTCGTGATGGCTATTGCTGGCTTGCCGCTGTTCCTTGGCCCCCGCCCCTACATGGATTTTTATGGACGATTGTGGGCCAAAGCCTGCCTTTGGTTGCTAAAACACATTGTAGGGTTGGATTACGAAACCCGGGGTGCCATCCCAAAGGGTGCCTGCTTGATCGCCGCTAAACACCAATCTGCCTGGGAAACGTTAGCTTTGGCGGCGTTGCTACCAGATTCAACCTTCGTGCTGAAGCGCATTCTACTTTGGACGCCGCCCTTCGGGCCCTATATGGCGAAAGTCGGGATGATACCGATTGATAGGGATGGCGGTTCCAAAACTGTCCGCAAGATGCTGGCGGCGGCGCGCGCGATGATGACCACGGACCGGCCAATCATAATTTTTCCAGAAGGTACGCGCCGCGCGCCCGGTGCACCGCCAGCCTATCATCCAGGCGTGGCGGCCCTGTACCGAGACCTGAAAGCACCCGTGACCCCTGTCGCAGTTAATTCCGGCCTCTACTGGCAGCGGAATGCCTTCACTAAGCGACAGGGTACTGTAATACTAGAGTTTCTTGAGGTCATACCGCCTGGTATGGACCGTAAGTCATTCATGCGCCAACTCGAAAACAGTATTGAGACGGCGACGATACGGCTCGTCGAGGAGGGCAAACAGGACGGCAGGGTCATCGGGCAGTAAGTCCGCAGCCGCAAGGTCCGCCCGCAGCCTCGGCTCCCCCGCACCCATCGCCTCCATCCGGTCCAGCCCGTTCGCCAGATAATCCCGCGCCCGCCCGGCACGGCCTCGTCCACTGGCGATAGCCGCGATCCGCACATCCGGGTTCAAGCGGCTGGCATACGCAACGTCATATCTATCGACAGTGAACGTCAGCGCTGGATGATCGCCCAGTGTGCTTGTCGTTTTCACATTGGCCGGTTGGTAGATCGGGTAAATCAGTTCCCGCTGGAAAAGATATGCGATGACCTGGCGGCGGTTCTCTGGTGCCACTTCAAACACAACACCCCGGCAGGTCGTATCTACAGTTGCCTCGGCCAAACCAAACACCAACCCTGGCCGTTCTGGGCTGCCGCGATATGCTGATGACCAGACGCATAAACTCCGCGCATACCCCAGCGCCAACCCAGGCGCTTGGCGCACATACGGAAAATCTGGCCGCCACATCAGTGAGCCATAGCCGAACACATAGAACGGTCTTGCGGGAGAAGTCTGGCGGGACAAACGCGGCGATTCCGTATCTGCGGGAAACGCTATATATCACGCTATGGGTTGAGGACCGAACCTGGTCTTCATGCTTACCAACGCTAACGCCGGGATGCCATGCGCCGCAGACTTCTCCTAACCGCGCTAAGTTTAGTCGTGCTGATGATCGTCGGTGCTTGGGCGGGGTGGTGGTTCTTTCTCGCGACTTACGGTCAGCGTGTTGCCGCATCAGCCAATGCAGACGGCAGCGAGCCACGCCTAAAATACACCGCCATTGAGCGGTTCGGGTTTCCATTCACCGTCGGCATTCGCCTGCGGGGTGCGGAAATGACCGGAACCTGGGGTGCGGGCCAAGCTAAGCTCGCCGCCACCGTCGCTGAAGTCTCCGCCAGGCCGTGGCGTCCGCGCGACATGACTATTTTATTGCCGGAAGGTATTGGTTGGGCAACGACCGCTCCCAGCCCCGCAAATCGACAATCGGGCCAAGCCATCAAAGCCGAGGGCCGCGCTGGGCCAAACATTTCTGGCAACACTAATAACACTGCCAGCCCTGTCTGGGCGCTCGAGCTGACCTTAGAAGATGTCAACCATAGCCTTTCCCACGCCAATGTCGGGCCATTGATTGCAAAACGGGGTCGCATCTACTGGAAAAAGCTCGATGGCCCGCCGCCAACCAAGTCTGAGATCGAGATCGGTTTCGCGGATATAACGTTTCCTTCCGGCGCACTCTTCGGGCCACAAGCGAAACAGGCTGACGTGTCGCTTACGCTGATCGGTGCCTTCCCCTTCAGCGGGAAACCCGACGCCATCAAAGCTTGGCGGGCGGAAGATGGGCGCATTGATATTCGCGCATCCCGGGTCCGATGGGGCGCACTTGATGTTTCGGGAACAGGCGCTGTTGGACTTGACGCGGCCTATCGCCCAGCTGGCGGTGTGATGCTGCGGTTGGCCAAAGGCGATGCGGTAATCGACAGGCTGGCAGCACTTGGGCAGCTGAATGCGACTGCCGCCGCCGTCGCCAAGAGCGTCCTCGCCTTCGCATCACTTAGTGCGAAGGATGGCCGGGCGGCTGCGCCCATTACGCTAACGGATGGCGAAGCAGCCATCGCCGGATTCACACTTGGCCTCCTCCAGCCGGTGTGCGCTTGCGAGTAGCGCTTTCCCGCTGCACCGGCCTATGCTGTTCGCTATCGAACAAATTTGATTGGGAGAAAGTCGCATGGCGCGCGCGTTTGAAGGCATACGGGTAATTGATTTCACACAAGTTCTGGCAGGTCCGTTCTGCGCCGAACAATTGGCGCTGCTCGGCGCTGACGTCATCAAGATTGAGCAACCGGGGCGAGACGGCAAAATAGGCGGTGATCAAGGTCGCGGCATCATGGCGGACAGCGATATCGGTAAGCTTGGCATGTCCGCAATTTTTCTTAGCGTAAATGCTGGAAAACGCTCCATCGCACTCGATCTGAAAGCGCCAGAGACCAAAGACATCCTGGAAAAGCTTGTCGTGAGCGCGGACGTCATCGTGCAGAACTTCAAGGCTGGTGCCATCGACAAACTGGGCTTTGGCTATGAGTGGGCAAAGACGGTAAAGCCGGACATCGTCTATTGCTCAATCTCCGGCTATGGCCAGGACGGCCCCTATGCTGGCGCACCCGCTTACGACGGCGCAATCCAGGCAACATCCGGCATGATCGCGCTGACAGGCCACCCTGAATCCGGCCCGACCCGCGTCGGCTTTAACGTTGTTGATATGGCGACAGGGATGACGGCGGCGTTCGCCGTGGCGTCCGCGCTTTTCCGCCGCAGCCAAACGGGCGAAGGCCAGCATCTGGACGTAGCAATGCTCGACACCGCCATCACGATGGCCGCACAGCCGTTCGTGAATTACAAGGCGACCGGCGAAGTTCAACCGCTTATCGGCAACTCATCACCAGCGTTCCTGCCAACGGCGGGCCTATTCGAGACAGGCGATGGGCGCTTGATGATCAGCGCGCTGACAGATGGTCATTGGCGCGGGTTCTGCAAGGCAATTGGCCGGGACGACTTAGCTGAGGATCCTCGCTTTATTGATACTGAGGCCCGAAGAGCTAACGGTGCCCAGGTCAAGATTGAGATGGAGGCCGGACTTGCCAACGCCAACGCCTTCGATTGGGAAAAACGCTTGGCTGCATGCGGCGTCCCCGCTGCGCCGCAATTGCCTGTTAACGAGGCGCTGGATCATCCGGCCTTGAAGCACAGGGATGTCCTGCTTGAATTCAATGGCATCCCCGGCATCGAACGCCCCCTCATGGGCATCGGCACTGGGTTCAAAGCCAATGTCGACGGGCCGAAAGCAGACCGTCCGCCCCCGATGCTGGATCAGCACCGGGACGAAATTCTCAAAGACCTATAGGCAGAACGAGCCTGCCCTCCCGCTATTTAGCGGCGACTGCGGCAGGCGGTGTGCGGACCAGCGTTTCGTAGTCAGTCAGCAGCGCTTCCGTGATTTTACCTGGCGAGAAGCGGTGTTGATCAATCTCGCCAACCGGCGTGACTTCAGCGGCCGTACCGGTGACGAAGATTTCAGTGAAATCACCAAGTTCTTCAGGCTTGATATAGCGCTCAACAATCTGAATGCCGCGCTTCTCAGCCAGGGACAGCACCGTCTGGCGGGTGATGCCGTTCAGGAAGCAATCGGGCGTAGGCGTATGAATAACGCCGTCTTTGATCAGGAAGATGTTGGCACCAGTACCTTCAGCCACAAACCCGCGCCAATCTAGCATCATCGCGTCCTGATAGCCTTCCGCCTCAACCGCATGCTTGGAGAGCGTGCAGATCATATAGAGGCCCGATGCCTTGCTTTCTATGGGCGCAGAAGATGGATCCGGACGGCGCCAAGGGCCAGTTTTCATCCGAATACCTTTGGCCCGCATTTCTGGCGAGAAATATGATGGCCATTCCCATGCCGCAATGGCAACGTTGATCTTGGAGCCCTGGGCCGACACACCCATTTCTTCAGCGCCCCGCCAAGCCAGCGGGCGGACGTACCCGTCCACGATGCCGTTGGCGCGCAACACATCATATTTGGCGGTTTCAAGTTCCTGAACTGTGAAAGGCACCTTGAAATCCAGCAAACGCGCTGAATTGTGCAGGCGTTCGCTATGCTTCACGCTTTCGAAAATATTGCCGCCATAGGCTCGCTCACCTTCGAATACTGCACTGGCATAATGCAAGCCGTGACTTAGGAAATGGACTGTGGCGTCGCGCCAAGGGATGATTTTACCATTAAACCAGACGGCACCATCGCGATCATCAAACGGAATGAGACTCTCAGCCATATCAATGGGATCCTGCTCGAAAATTGGACATTAGCAATTCAGCACTTCTAGCTTACAGCATACTCAGCAGAATCTATCCCGCAATCATCCAGAGGTTATCCACTAAAGGGGGTTGACGGAATGGGTGGAAGTAGTGGCTTAATAGGGAGTTAAAACACTATATATGGGGTGTAAGGTTTTCGCTTGTACACCCTATAGCGTTTTTATTGCCAGGAGACGTAAATGAGCTGGACTCCAGAACGGATCGCCAAGCTGGAAGAGCTTTGGGCAGAAGGACTTAGCACGGCTGAAATTGGCCGCAGGTTGGGCGTCTCCAAGAACGCTGTTGTCGGCAAAGCGCATCGCATGAAGCTGCCAGGCCGCCAGTCCCCAATTGAGTCCAAGCGGAAAGCGAAGCCGGCTGCTGCAAAAGCGCCCGCCGCCGCTCCAAAGCCGAAACCCACGGCGAAACCGGCCGCTGCAGCCAAGCCTGCGCCGAAGAAAGCGGCAGCCAAAGCCGCGCCTGAACCATCGCCTGCACCCACTAAAGCCAAAGCGGACCGTCAAAAAACGAAGCAGAAGCGCAGCGGCCCCCTCTGCCAGTGGCCAATCGGCGATCCGCGCCTGCCGGGCTTCCACTTCTGTACGGAAGAAGCGGCCCCAGGCAAGCCATATTGCGAGTATCATTGCAGCATTGCTTATAACCGCCCGTCCTCCAGCTCCTCTGAAGCGAAAGCTGCATAACAGCCGCTTTTCTTGGTCGCTCCTCCTCGGTTACACTTGTGCCAGAGGAGTGATTTCAAATGCCTGTAGAAATGATCGGCTGGATTGCGCCCCGCGTCTCCTCCGAAATCATACCTGCCATCGGTCCCGTGTTTGATGCGGATGTGATTTCTCATACGGCTCACGTCCACGAAGACGCTGGGTTTGACCGTGTGCTGATCGGCTATTTCGCTGACGCACCTGATGGTTTTCTGGTTGGCGCTCGTGCGGCACAAGTGACAGATCGCTTAGGCCTCTTGCTGGCAAACAGACCTGGTTTTGTCTCTCCAACAGTCGCCGCCAGAAAACTTGCGACGCTGGACCAGCTAACCGATGGGCGCCTGGCCATCCACTTGATTGCAGGCGGCAGTCCGGTGGATCAGGCGAAAGATGGGGATCATGCGGATCATGCCGCGCGGTACCGCAGACTGACAGAATATGCCGAAGTCCTCCGCCGCACCTGGACAGAAACATCGCCGTTTGATCACAGTGGCGAATTTTACGATATCCAAGGCGCTTATGCAGAAATCCGCTGCAGGCAGGCGCCACACATCCCAATGTTCGGCGGCGGCGGATCAGATGCCGCAATAGCCGCGCTAGCACCGTTCGCTGATACGTTCATGCTTTGGGGCGAGCCTCTGGCGGACACGACTGCATTCATGGAGCGCGTCACAGCAGCGGCGGTAAGTCACAATCGCCAGCCTAATTTCAGCCTCTCAACCCGCCCTATTCTTGCCGAGACAGATGATCAGGCGTGGGACCGAGCGCACCAGATTTTGGCGGATATCCATCGCATTCGTGGCGACGCATCACCACCGACTCGCCACAACGAAGGCTCGAAGCGCCTGCTCGCTGCCGCCGCGCGCCAGGATGTGCATGACGCCTGTCTTTGGACCAAACTGGCGGAGGCGACGGGAGCAGCCGGGAATTCCACAGCCCTGGTGGGCGCGCCAGATACAGTCGCAGACGCACTTGCAGAATATTACAAAATCGGCGCATCCAGCCTGCTGATCAGAGGCTATGACCCGCTGCGTGATGCGGAGCAATATGGGGCTGAGCTTATTCCACTGGTGCGTGAACGCATTGCTGCGATTGACGCCGCCGCGGCCTAGCCAACGTCCAATATCTCAGGTGCGATGCCCAGTGGATCACTATCCAGCTTCCGGCCCAATTCAAGCGCACCCAACCAATCCAGCCCAGCCCGCAAGCGCACGACATCACCGATTACAATAACGGCGGGTGCTTCCGCCGCCTGGCCTGCTTTTGCGGCCTCGCTGAGGGTGGTTTCGATTACAGATTGGCGCGATGTCGCTGCGTTTGAGACAAGCGCTACCGGCTCATCGGCGGTGCGCCCTGCTGCCATCAACCTGGCGGAAATCTCTGGCAGTGTGTTGATGGCCATATAAAGCACGATCACAGGTGCCCCTTTTGCCAGCGCCGCCCAGTCTATGCCGCCTGGAACAGCCCCCGCCGCGTCGTGCCCTGTGATAAAAGCGACGACGGAATTCACGTTGCGGTCCGTCGCCGGAATGCCCGCATACGCAAGGCCACCAATGCCTGCAGTAATGCCAGGAACAATGCGAAACGGCACGCCTGCGCGCACTAACGTCAACGCTTCTTCCCCGCCACGGCCAAAAAGAAACGGGTCCCCACCCTTAAGGCGAACAACACGCTTCCCCGCTTTCGCTTCGCGGACCAGTCGAGCTGAAATATCTGGCTGCTTTGGGGATGGTTTTCCGCCGCGCTTACCTGCATGAATGATTTCAGCACCCGATCTGGCCAACGCTAAACAGCCTGGATCGACCAGCGCGTCATGCACCACGACATCCGCCTGGGCCAACCCATTCAATGCATGCAGCGTTAACAAACCAGGCTCACCAGGACCAGCACCGATAAGCCATACGGCCCCTGGGTCCAGCACCGGCAGTCCGTCAAAGAGGGGATTGCCACGCATCATGGTGCGGGCGTCGCCGATGCAAGGGCGCGGCAGATCGCGACCATCTTCGAAATCGGGTGCTGCGTGAAGAGCGTCAGCACCTCGTGAATATCGTCGATCACCTCCTGATCTAGCGATCCACTCAGCGGATCCAACTCAGCAGCGATCGCGCGCGCGCGCGCGGCAGATTGCTGACGCGCCTCGTTGATCACTGCTTGCATCCGTCCATCACTGGCGATGGGTGCGAGGAGCGTCCACGACAACGACAGATAGCCCGGCCAATAGGCCAGATGTCGATACATACTGGCTATAACGCGCCCGTCTTCCTCACAAATCGCATTCAACATATCGACGAGGTTACGGATCGGCGAATCGAGTGCAGTTAGCGCAGGCAGCGGCGGCAGGCTCGGCAATGGCGGTTCCTGCACCGGCTTTGGCGGCGCGCCGGGTACACCGTCTGAAGCATCCAAGCGGGCTAGAACAGCGGAAAGGCCGATCAGGTTCATGGCATTGGTGCGGTCGTAGGAATCAAGAATGGCGCGGATAGACAATTGGCCAAGCCGATCAACGCCCGCCGCCGCAAGCGCCGCCTTTGGGATCAGCGGTAATCGTGGTGGTCGCAAATGCCGACGGAACGCTTGGGCTTCCGCCGCAACCCGGCCGGACACATAGATCGGACGCACCATGCCCCACACGGCAGGGAGCGCGCCCCGCGTCACCGCGAGGCGCCGCCACACTAGATTAACCACATCTACGCCGGTGACATCTTTGATATCCTGATAGACCTCCCGAGTTTCGCCTGTAGCTTCGCTTTCCAAGATCGCCGGAATGGGATCGGCTGCGGGGTTCATCGGCTCTGCCTCAATCTGTCAGGTGCTAGTCTTTAACTTTCTGATAGAATAGCGCCCATGACCACTCCCGTCGCCCCCCAAGTCAGCGCTAATACAAAGTCAGCCGATGCGCCATTACGGCGCGGCTGGACCACAGGTGCCTGCGCCGCCGCTGCAGCGCGCGCCGGATATGCTGCTTTGCTCACAGGCACGATGCCAGCATCGGCGCCATTGCTGCTGCCGCGCAATCTCCGCACGGATTTCGAAATTTCAGCCTCCGCGATTGAAGCTGATGGCCGCGCCATGGTTGCTATCGTTAAAAACGCGGGCGACGATCCGGACGTGACCCATGGTGCCACAGTCGAAGTGCGGGTCAGCATTATGCCGCCAGGCTCTGGCCTCACGTTTTTGGCGGGGGACGGAGTTGGTACGGTGACAGCGCCAGGCCTGCCTCTGGCTGTTGGCGAGCCGGCAATCAACCCAGGACCACGCCAGATTATCCAGGATAATTTGTCCGCAATTGCAGATGGCGCGCCGCTGGATATTTCTGTGGAGATCGCGATCCCAGGCGGGCAGACGCTGGCGGAGAAAACCATGAATGGGCGCCTCGGCATTGTCGGCGGCCTGTCCGTGCTTGGCACCAATGGCGTTGTGACGCCCTATTCCTGTGCAGCGTGGATCCATGCGATCCACCGGGGTGCCGATGTCGCCTGCGCACTTGGACACACCCATTTGGGCGCAGGCACGGGTGCCCGGTCTGAAGCTGGCGTCATGACAGCTACGGGCCTGCAAGAACAAGCCATGCTGGACATGGGCGATTTCGCCAGCGCGACGCTGAAATATGTGCGCAGCAAGAAAATCGTACGGTTCAGCCTCGGCGGCGGATTCGCCAAGTTTGTAAAGCTTGCTCAAGGTGCGAGAGACCTGCATTCCGCCCGCTCACAGGTTGATATGTTGGACTTAGCCGCACGGCTGGAGCAGCTGGGTGCGCCTGCGGACACGGTCAGTGAGGCTGCAAAAGCGCCTTCGGCTGGTGCAGTGTTGGCACTGTCAGAAGCCGCGGGCATTCCGCTTCCTGGCGATATCGCCAAGGATGCAGCGCGCGCCGCACGGCTATTGCTTGGCGACGATCCTGCACTGGAAATCATGCTGTTTGATCGGGCAGGCCGCCTGCTCGCCCGCCACGATGGGTAGAGCGTTCTAGCGCAACAAAGCCGCTATCACTCGGTCACGTGTGAAGGGCATGTCGTGGATGCGCACACCAAGCGCATGGGTGATACCATTGGCGATCGCGGCGGCAGTTGGCCCGACAGAACATTCACCAACGCCAAGGGGCGGTTCATCTGGCAGGTCCATCAATTCAGCCGTGATTTCCGGCACCTCGCTGAAGCGGAGGATTGGGTAGCTATCCCAATCCAGCGTGGTCATGCCTTCGCCTTCAAACTTGGCCTGCTCTTTCAGCGCCCAACTTGCACCCTGGACGCACCCGCCTTCGAGCTGGTTTCGCGCGCCTGATGGATTGATGACCAAGCCCGCATCGCTGACGGTCCAGATGTCGTTCAGCATCACCTCTTCTTCAACCGTCAGGGCAACGATAACCGCGCAATAAGCTGCCGTGTTTTTGTAACGCGCGAACGCAAACCCAAGGCCCTCACCTTCACCGCCAGGGCCGCGCTTCTCCCATTCAGCAATAGCACCGGTGCGTTCGATGATGGCGCGGGCACGCGGATCCTCTAATAGGTTAAGCCGGTATACCAATGGATCAATTTTGGCGCGGGCTGCCAATTCATCCATCAGGCCTTCGATCGCAACGACGTTCGGCAAGGCGCCAAGACCACGCAAGGCCGAGGTGCGAATGGGCGCGCGTTCTGTCAAATGGTGGCGAACGCGTTGTGGGCCGGTTCTATAAAGCGGGAACGCATTCCGGGTGCCACCACCGCCACGTTCCTCACCCGGATCAACCGGCGGCTCCCATGCTGGTGGCGGCAATAAGGCCTGTCCACCAAGCATGACCACTGCAGGATTCCCGGGGCGCTGCACATGAACGGGGCTCCATACATCCGCCGTCCATTGCAGAGGATTGCCAGCGTCATCCACTAAGGCTTCCGCCTTAACTAGCATAGCTGGGCCGAGCGGCTCATAGCCAAATTCTTCTTCCCGCCGCCATTGCACACGGATAGTTTGGCCAGGATGCGCGCGGGCAAGGATCGCAGCGTCTAATGCTGCATCATCAGCGCCATTGTGGCCATAACACCCAGGCCCATGCAGATGCTTCGCCCAGATATTTTCGATATCAATATCCAGCGCTGCGCCGATATTCTTGCGGAGATTATGCATGCCCTGGCCGTGGGACCAGATTTTCAGCTGCCCGTCCGCATCCATATGGGCGAGCGCACAGGACGGACCAAGCGATGCATGCGCCACATAGGGCCGGGAGACAGTTAATGAAATGCGCGCACCGTCTACTTCGGGCGCATCTACATCCCCCAGCTCCCGTTCTACGGCGGGTTGATCCGGCAACCATGCGGCTTCAGCAGCGGCAGCTGGAATGTTCAGCGCGTTCTGCCATTCAGCATGCAAGGGAGCGGCGGCGGCAGCGCGCTCGACGGCGACTTCATCTTGACCAAGGAACGCTACAAAGTTTTTCTCATGGTAGACTAAAATTTCGGCCTTGGCCGCGCGTTTGATCGCTTCTTCATCCAAGCTCACAAGTGAGGCTTCAGCACCGAGCTGTCGCAGGATACGCGCGTGGGTAACCTCAGCAGGTGCCGCGTCATGGACAAAGGCAGCACCAGAAACCTTGGACGGTAAGTCGAGCCGCGGCGTGCTTCGGCCAACAATTGTGTAGTCGCTTACGGCCTTTGGTTCTGCGCTGGCAGTTGCTGCGCGGGACCAATCAATTTCCCCAGCGACACTCCAATAGTCTAGGCCAGTATCAGCACCGTTCTGCACGAAGGCACCATCGACAACGGATAGATCATCTGGCGCGCAGTTCAGACGAAGCGCGGCGTGTTCTTTCAGCAACGTCACCGCCTCCGCCGCGACCAACCGGATCGATTCGCCTGACATGGAAATGGAGAGACTGGATGTCGTGTACATCTCATCCGGGCCTATATCAGTATCGCC
This sequence comes from Alphaproteobacteria bacterium, assembly GCA_965660545.1. Taxonomy (GTDB): domain Bacteria; phylum Pseudomonadota; class Alphaproteobacteria; order Bin95; family Bin95; genus VMCJ01. The sequence continues at coordinate 25,036 of CBFIAF010000005.1, forward strand.
GGATACCAAGGTCACCCGGTCGAGCGGCAGATTGAGCTCCTCCGCTGCGATCTGGTGTAGCGCCGTGACAACGCCTTGGCCGATTTCCACCTTGCCGCTGGCGACACGGGCCGTTTTGTCATCAAGAAAGCTGATCCAGCGATCCATGCCTGGATTGGCGATAAGGCTGCCGGTGAGCTTGCTCATGCCGAACCTCCCATCACTTTTGCAGCCAGTTGGATGGCGGCGATGATCCGGGTGTGAGCACCGCAGCGGCATAAATTTCCGTCCAGTGTGGTCACGATATCTTGGCGGGTTGGGTTTGGGTTCGCTGCAAGAAGCGCTTTCGCCACCATCAAAATTCCGGCCAGGCAATAGCCGCACTGCCCTGCCTGCAAGTCCATAAATGCTTGTTGTAGAGGATGCGGCGTGTCTGCCGTACCAAGGCCTTCAATCGTTTCAACTGACGCACCAGCTGAGGCTTCAACAGCCTGGGAGCAAGCAAATGCGGGTATGCCATCAACCAGCACCGTGCAGCATCCGCATTGCTCCAACCCGCAGCCATAGCGCACGCCCTTCAGACCAAGCTGGTTGCGCAACACATAGATCAGTGGCGTATCTGGCAGTGCAGATACAGTCTCCGCTTTGCCGTTCACGGTGAGCGAAAAGGTTTCAGACATCAGCCAGGCTCCCTGTTCTCGGGCAAGCCTAATGCGGGATGTTCAGTTGCGGAAGCAGGCCTATCCAGCGACGGGGATCACGGTGGGCCGGACAGCGAGGAACAACAGGATCAATCCCAGCATCAACGCGCATGAAACCCAATGCCGGTGGGCTAATCGCACCTCCTCCGCCTCAAACGCTTCGGGTTTCCTGAGAATTTGAATATCCCGCAGGCGCCAAGGTTCCTGCGCAATCTTAGCACGGCGACGATACCGGAAAAGCTTGACCGTCGTGTCGATCAAAAAGCCCAGCGAGAACATGACGGCAAGAGCGACAATTTGATGGAACTGCATGGAACCCCGGTCGAACTATTGGGTGGTACAAGGCCCTATTCACCACTTGATGCAGCCCATGTACAGTCCCCGCCAGACGCATTGATTTCGATATACACCTTTAAAGGAGGCCTAAGCGCATGAAACTCTACACATCTGTCGGCCCAAACCCTCGCGTTGTCCGCATGTTCATGGCCGAGAAGGGCGTCGAAGTGCCGATGGTCGAAGTTGATATCCAATCTGGCATTAATCGCCAGCCGGAGTTTCTGAAAAAGAACCCGTCCGGCCAGAGCCCAGCACTTGAACTAGATAGCGGCGTGGTCATCGCCGAAATTACGGCAATCTGCGAATACGTCGAAGATATGCATCCGGAACCAGCACTCGTAGGGACAACGGCTGAAGAAAAAGCCAATACCCGCATGTGGACCCGGCGCGTTGACCTGAACATCTGCGAGCCATTGGCTGGCGGCTTCCGCTTTGGCGAAGGCTTGAAGATGTTCCAACACCGTATCCGCTGCATCCCAGAAGCATCAGACGGTCTGAAAGCTGCCGCCCAGGACAAGTTGACTTGGCTAAATGGCGAGATGGAAGGCCGTGACTTTGTTGGCGGCGACAGCATCTCCATGGCTGACATTCTACTGTTCTGCTTCCTCGACTTCGGCCAGATTGTTGGCCAGAAGCTGAATGAGGACAATAAGAACATTGCTGCCTGGTACGAGCGCATGAAAGTCCGCCCCAGCGCCACAGCATAACGTTAAACCGGCCCGCGCCACGGCCAATTTGGTTCGGGCCACACTTACAGGGGACCAGAGCCCATGTCTGCTGATCCAAATCGCGTCGTTTGCTGCGGCGAAAACCCGTTCATCCGTCTTTCAGAAACCAATGGCGGCCCAGAAACGACAATCGCCAGCTTCTGGCGAAATGTCCTCTTGCCAGCAGGGCCAGGCCATGTTCTGTTTCTGCAAAGCGAGCTGACAAGAGGTCAATGGCACATCTGGTCTGACAATATCGCCATGACACGCTGGCTGCAGAACACCATCCAGGGCGTTCTGAACCCGGAACTGGCAAATATATCGATCCCAGTTGAGGATGCCATTTTTGAGAAAGAAGGCGATCCCGACCGGTTCTACAGTGAGCATGTGATCTCTGAGACCGGTAAAACCTCCCTGACTTGGCACGACCTTGGCGACCCACTGATGATCCACACCCAGCCCGGTGCAGGTCCCGGCGAACGGCCCTACGGCGTCAACACAGTACTTGTCCCAGCAATGGGCACGCGGCTTGTGATGGACGGCATGCAGGCATCCGGCAATTCATGGGCGCGGGAACGGGACGGTCGCCCGTTCAGCACATCCGCCCTAGCATTCTGCGAAAGCTGGACGGAAAAGCGCTAAGGATCAGGGCTCCACGACCTTGTCCGTGTGGCGGCATAGGTCCGCCACCGGACAGCGCCAGCATTCAGGCTTCCGCGCTTTGCAAATATAACGGCCATGCAGGATGAGCCAGTTATGGGCGTGGTTCATGAATTCCATCGGTGTGCGCTTCAGCAGACCTTTTTCGACTGCCAAAACAGTTTTGCCCGGCGCTAGCCCTGTGCGATTGCCGATCCTTAAAATATGGGTATCGACCGCCATTGTCGGCGCGCCGAAAGCGATGTTGCGGACGACATTGGCGGTCTTCCGGCCAACGCCCGGCAGGCGTTCCAAAGCTGCTTGGTCATCTGGTACCTCGCCATCATGCTCATCCATCAGCATCTGGCTGAGCGCGATGACGTTCTTCGCCTTAGTATTATAAAGCCCGATGGTTTTGATGTGCTGCTTCAGGCCATCCTCACCCAGCGCCAACATTTTCGATGGATGATCGACCGCCGTGAATAAACCCTTGGTCGCTTTGTTCACGCCGACATCAGTTGATTGCGCGGACAAAGCCACAGCGACCAAAAGCGTGTAAGGGTTGACATAATGCAGTTCCCCCTTGGGCTCTGGGTCAATCGTGCGTAGCCGGTCATAGAAAGCCGCGACATCGGCTTTTGGCATAGGTCTCGGCATGGGGCGAATTCCGGGTTAAAAGAACGGGCATGAAATCAGACCCCAACGATAAGCCGCTCTTCGAGGCGACGCTATATCCTCATCGCAGTTTGCCTGTGAAGAGTTTCTGGATACTGCTGGCCTGCGTCGCAGCGGTTAGCTTCACGCTTGGGCTGTTTTTTGCAGCAGCAGGCGCTTGGCCGATCCTCGGATTCTTTGGTCTGGACGTATTGCTGTTCTTCCTGGCCTTCCGCATGAACTATCGCGCTGGACGGCTGTTTGAGCATATTCAGCTATTTGAGAACGAGATTTTGGTCCGCCGCGTCCATCCCGATCGTCGCGTGCAGGAATGGCGCATGCAGCCGAACTGGATGCAAATCACCGCCGTTCCGTCATCCGAAGCGCTTAAGGCCCCCATTCCCGAAGTGCAGCTGCGATCCCACGGGCGAAGCATCGGCATAGGAAGGTTCCTGACAGACGGTGAACGCGCATCTTTAGCAGAAGCGCTGAAAAGTGCCCTGGAAGACGCCCGCACCCCAAATTTGGAGCGATAAACAATGCAACACCCCCAAGCTTTGCTGGATGAAATCGCCAGCTTCGATACGCCAACAATCTGCAATGCGCTCGAAACGCTGGATGATGGCTTCTGCGACTACGGCTACACCAAAGAGCCACTGATGTGCGCCTTCCCCACTATGGGCCCAATGGTTGGCTATGCAGTGACGGCAATGGTCGCGACCAGCCCGCCAACAGAGTCCGCAGACGTACTGAACGCCCGGCGCGGGGCCTATTACGCGGCGGTCGCAGCCGCAGATGGACCTAAGATCATCGTATCCCAGGATGTTGATGGTGCCCGCGGGCCCGCCGCCTCTTGGGGTGAAGTTATGGCTCATGCGCACCAAACATTAGGCTGTCTTGGCGTGCTGACGGACGGTGCCATTCGTGACATCGCCGGAATGCCGGCCAATTTTCAGTTCCTGGCGATCTGCGTAAAACCCAGCCATGGCCGTTTGCACTGGGTGGATTACGGCCAGGCTGTTACCATCGCCGGGTTACTCATCAAACCGGGCGACCTGATCCATATGGATTGCAACGGTGCCGCTCGCATTCCCCATGATTTGGCAGCGGCAACGCCCGATGCAGCGCGCCGCGTCCAGGCCAAGGAAGAAAAAATCCTGAACGCCGCAAAGGCCGGTGATAAAACGCAACTTCTAAAGATATTCGGAGCAGAAAATCCATGACCGCGCCGTTTGATCTTGCAGGCCAGACCATATTGGTAACCGGCGCAGGGCGCGGGCTTGGCCGATCTGCCGCCTTGATGTTGGCGGAGAGCGGAGCGGATATCGTCGCCGTATCCCGCACGCTTTCAGAACTTGAAATGCTCAAGTTTGACATCGAAGCTGCTGGGCGATCCTGCCAAATTGCAGCCTTGGACGTAACGGACCGCGCGTCTGTCCGCGCCTTCATCCTCGGATTACCGGCGCTCCACGGCGTGATCAACAATGCTGGGTGGAACAATCCGCAGCACGCGCTTGATGTAGACGACGAAAGTTTCGACCAGATTTTGGACCTTAACCTCCGCGCCGCATTCACAGTAGCGCAAGCAGCATCAAAGAAGTTTGTGGCACTGAAAGTTCCAGGATCCATCGTCAATATGTCATCACAGATGGGCCATGTCGGCGGCCCGCTGCGCAGCGCCTATTGCATGAGCAAGTTTGGCTTAGAGGGCATGACAAAAGCCATGGCCGTTGACTTGGCGGAACACGGCATTCGCGTGAATACGGTGGCACCCACGTTCGTCGCCACCCCGCTTGCTGGGCCGTTCATGGAAAATCCAGAGTTCCGGTCCTTCGTTTTGGGATCAATTCCCATGGGCAAACTAGCGACGGAAGACCAAGTCGCCGGTGCCTGCGTCTATCTATGCGCACCCGTTTCCGCAATGACAACTGGAACCAGCATTATCGTTGATGGCGGTTGGACGGCAAAATAACGCCGGGACCAGTTGGCGGTGGCGCAGCTCTTCAGCCCCGTTAAAAACCGTTTTGACGTAACCTATGCGCAATTGTCTGAAGGTTGGAATTTCCGGGGCATAGGTGAGCATCGGCGGCTAATGGAGTAGGTGATTATTGACCACCGCAACGCCTACAAGTTCACCATCCTGCAGGACCTGCTGGCAGAGGCATTAAAGCGCTTTGCTGCGGCTGACAGACCATCCGCCGGGCTCATCTACAATCACGCCTCCACCCACCACGCGCCAGAGATCGGCTGTACCCCAGCGGCAGAGTTGGCGACCGCGTTTGCAGGCGTCGGGGACCCCACCGCCACTGCCATCGCGGCAGACGCCAAAGCGGCACTTGCCGCTGCGGATGAAACGTCGCAATGGCTCGAAAATTCCCTTAGTATCGCAGCTGTTCCCCTCTGCGCTGGGCAAACCCAGATGGCCGCCAAAATTGGCGAGGCCATTAAGGGCAAGGTCGTAAGCGGCTGACACGCAACCATTAACGCAACGGAGCCAACCCATGCGCTTTCAGAACAGCACTCTCATCGTCACCGGCGGTGCCTCTGGCATTGGCCGGGCGACCATTAAGCGTGCCCTAGCGGAGGGTGCCGCTGTGCTCGCAGTGGACCGGGATGCCGACGCACTGACCGCCCTCAAAGATATATTCAAGGATTCAGCGCTGGAAGTATTAAGCGGCGACGTTGCCGACGCAGAGCTGGCGGCCAAAGGTGTGGAGATCGCGCAAAGCATGGGATCGGTGCTGAAAGGTGTTGTCACGGCGGCGGGGATTTCTAAAAACGGACAGACCATTCAGGATGTGTCAGCAGAAGATTGGGACGAGGTATTCCGCGTGAACGTTCGCGGTTCCTGGACCTGGCTGAAGGCTGCATTGCCAGCGTTTGAGGCAGGTAATGGCGGGTCCGTCGTGTTCCTGGCGAGCCAACTCGCGTTCGGCGGCGGTGTGACGAACGCCTCCTATATCGCGAGCAAGGGCGCGATTGTCTCCCTGGCGAAAGCTGCGGCCTTGGAACTCGCACCCGTCAATGTCCGCGTGAACGCCGTCGCCCCCGGTGCCATCGACACCCCCATGCTCCGCCGCAGCATGAGCCTCGCCCCAGACGAACAAGCCGCCCGCGCCCGCTCCAAAGGCCGCCACGCCCTGGGCCGCTTCGGCGAAGCCTCAGAAATCGCCAGCCCCGTTCTCTACCTACTCTCAGACGAAGCCAGCTTTATCACGGGACACACATTGCTGGCGGATGGCGGGTGGACGGCGGCCTGAGGCATAGGGGCGTAATTCGCTTGGCGGCTGAAGCGTAGGCTCGGGCCAATCTGATAAAATTGCAAAGGCTTTATCTCAACGAAAACGCCGTGAGTGATAGGGCTCCTATTGAACGTATGATGATGTTGCTGGCGGCGCAGGGAACCGTAAGTGGGACGCCTGCCGCCGGGAATGGGTTGCGGATTGAATTGGAGCCGCCTCCACTAGGTCTCCTCGCCCCCAAACGGGGGTAGAGGAACAGGTTGATAGGGGCTTTATCAGGATGGTGTCATGGCGTGAAGGCAGGACGGATTCTGTTGCTTATTAGATTGTTCGGATATGGGGCTAGCGGCCCCCTCACCCTGATCCCTCTCCCCCGTTGGGGCGAGGGGACCGTCTGATATGTCTTGTTTAGTGTTCTAAGGTATATGTTTAACAGGGGGTCAGTTAAGTCTTCCCGCCAATCACCGCACCAACCTAAAACACGCCCTCAACTCATCCACGAATGTTTCCGGCTGTTCGAAGGCTGCGAAGTGGCCGCCCTTATCAAGCTCATTCCAGCGGATGATGTTGGTGTAGGTGCGCTCAGCCCAGGAGCGGGTTGGGCGGAAGATTTCTTTGGGTGAGAGGCTGCAGCCTGCGGGTAGGGTGGCGGGGCCGGTTTCCTTCAGGATGGGCTTGCCGAAGCTTTCCCAGTAAAGCCGGGCTGAGGCTGCTGCTGTTTCCGGCAGCCAATAGAGCATGATATTGTCCAGCATCTCATCCCGGCTTAGCGCATTTTCGGGGTGGCCGTTGCAATCGGTCCAGCGCCAGAACTTCTCGATGATCCATGCGGCCTGGCCGACGGGGGAATCCACCAGGCCGTAGCCAATGCTTTGGGGCCGCGTGCTTTGCTGCTTGGAATAGCCCGCATCCCAATCATTATAGGCCTTGAGGGCTGCGATCCCGGCTTTGTCCGCAGCGGAGGGATTGGCAGTCTCCTCCGCATTTGGGCGGCCAATCGGCATGTTCACGTGGATGGCCTGACAGGCACCCAGATTCTGCGCACCGATCATCGTCGTGATCATGGCCCCCCAATCGCCGCCCTGGGCGAAATAGTGGCCATAGCCAAGGTCCCGCATCAACCGGTCAAACAGCGTCGCGATTTTCTGGACGCCGTAGCCTGTACGCGTTGGTTTATCAGAAAATCCAAAACCCGGCAGGGAGGGTGCCACCACATGAAACGCATCCGCCGCATCGCTGCCAAAAGCAGGCGGATCAAGCAGCATGGGGATCGCCTTCGCAAATTCCACGATGGAGCCCGGCCAGCCATGGCTTAACAAAAGCGGCTTGGCTTGAGGGTGCGGGGAGCGCATATGGACAAAGTGCAAGCCGAAGCCATCAACCTCACCCCGGAACTGGTCCAGCGTGTTCAGCTTGGCTTCCCGGGCGCGCCAATCATATTCCTGCGCCCAATAGCCGGCAATTTCCTGCATATAGGCCAGCGGCGTGCCCTGGGACCAATCGCTAACGGTTTCCTGCTCTGGCCACCGGGCATTTTCGAGCCGGGCCTTCAAGTATTCCAGCTGGCTATGGCTGGCGTGGATTTGGAAGGGTGCCGGCTTGCTCATAGCCCTATGCCGCCCTAATCCATACTGCCGTGTCGTGATAAACGGAGCCGCCAACGGGGCTACCGGGTTCTGCCGATGTCAGCACATTGATGCCAATGCCGGTTTCAAACGCGGCGTTCGGCCAGATCGATTCAACAATCACCACGCCCGCATTTGTCGTATCGCTAATGGCCAAATGCAGGATGGTCTCGCCCAGATCATTGCCAATCCGCACCCTCTGTCCATCGCTTAACCCAAGCTTCCCGGCATCCTCCGCCCGCATTTGTAAAGTCGGGCGGCCTTCGCGCTCCTGGGAGGATTTGGTTTCGGTGAAGGTGGAGTTCAGGAAGCTCCGAGCCGGGCTTGTGGCCATGCGGAATGGTTTTGCTTCCGTCGCCGCGTCGATGACGGCCCAATGGTCCGGCAATGTAGGCATATCGGCTGGTTGATAGCCGCCAAAGCCCTTGGGCGCAGGTTCAGACCAATCGGCCTTGAAGTGGAACTTGCCGTCGCTATGGGCAAACCCGCCGACATAGTGCGCCTGCTCAAACGGCGGCTGCACATCGAACCAGTTTTCCTCCTCCAGCTGATCCAGGCCCGGGCGGTTGGAGGCGTTCAGTGTAGCGTCAATCAATTCGCGCGGGCTCATGGAAAAGCCCTGGTGTTCCACACCCAAGCGTTCCGCTAGCGCACAGATCACTTCGTGATTTGAACGGCATTCCCCCGGCGGTTCAACCACTTTTAGGCCATGCATGATGTGCTGATGTCCCCCGCCCTGGTAAAAGTCATCATGCTCTGTGAACATGGTGGCGGGCAGCACGATATCCGCCATTTCGGCGGTTTCGGTCATAAACTGCTCATGCACGACGGTGAACAGGTTGTCCCGCTCAAAACCCTGGCGGACTTTGGTATGGTCCGGCGCGATCATCATCGGGTTAGTGTTCTGGATGAATATCCCTTGGATAGGCCCACCGCCCTTCAGCGCATCTGCACTGCCTGTCAGCACTTCGCCAATGCGTGCTTGGTCCAGCAGGCGGACATTAGGGTCACGCGCATCCAGACCCTCGATGACTGTTTTGTTCCAGCCATAAATGGCACCATTATTGTGGAACGCACCGCCGCCCTTGTGCTTCCAGGCACCGGTCACGGCGGGAATGCAGCTGGCGGCATGCATCGCAACAGCACCATTGCGCTGGCGGGTAAAGCCATAACCCAGGCGGAAGAATGTGCGCTCCGTCTCGCCAATGACTCGCGCAAATGCCTCAATATTCTTAACGGGCGCGCCGCAGATTTTGCTGGCCCATTCCGGTGTGCGCGTTTTCAGGTGCGCTTCAAGTTCTTCAGGTGCGTCTGTGTATCGGTTCAGATAATCCCAATCCGCATGGCCATCCCGGAACAGGATATGCATCACGGCGCAGGCAAGTGCTGCATCGGTGCCGGGGTTTACGCGCACGAAAATATCGGCTTGCTTTGCCGCACCTGTTTCATACACGTCGACCACAGCGATCTTGCCGCCCCGGTTTTTCCGGGCCTTGATCGCGTGGGTCATCACATTGACCTGGGTGTTGACCGGGTTCGTCCCCCAAATAACCACCAGATCACTATCCGCCATTTCACGCGGGTCTGCGCCACGAAGGGCACCGGTGCCAGCAATAAAGCCAGTGAAGGCCAAGGTCGTACATACAGTGGAATGCTGGCCAGAATAGCGCTTCACATGGCGGAGGCGGTTGATCCCGTCGCGCATAACCATGCCCATGGTGCCAGCGTAGAAATACGGCCAGATCGCTTCTGGCCCGCTGGTCTTTTCAATTTCCAGGAAGCGCTTGGCGATGACATCAAGCGCTTCATCCCAACTCACCCGCTTGAATTCTTTGGAACCCTTCGGCCCGGTCCGCATCAACGGATGCATCAGGCGGTCTGGGTGGTGCGCGCGTTCGGCATAGCGCGCGACCTTGGCGCAGATCACACCATCCGTATATGTGTTCGCTGATGCGCCGCGTACCCGGCCAATTGTGTTGGCGTCCAGCCGCTCGACCTCCAGCGCGCAGGATGACGGGCAGTCATGCGGGCATGTGCTATGACGGATTTCAATGTTTGCGGGGGTCATATCAGGCATCGGCACTCTCCAAACGGGGTGAATGGGAGAGTGCCGCCTCGCCTCGATCTCTGCAAGCTACTTCGACGTATCGGCCAGATAACGCATCGCCGCATCGACGCCGCCAGCCTGGTGCGGCACACCGGCGAGCTTCAAGCCAGCTTCAACGGCACCAAGGGTTCCCAGCAGCATCGGCTCATTGAAATCACCCAGATGGCCAATGCGGAAGACCTTGCCTTTGATCTTGCCAAGGCCATTGCCCAGCGACACATCAAACTGCTTTAGAATTACGGCACGGAGAGCGTCTGCATCATGGCCGTCTGGCAGGCGAATCGCCGTCACCACGTTGGAGCGTTCATCCGGGTTTTCGCACTGCACGTCTAGGCCCCAGGCTTGGGCTGCGCGGCGAGTTGCTTCGCCAAGGCGGAAGTGGCGGGCAAACACATTATCCAGCCCTTCTTCCAACAGCATATCGATCGCCTCTTTCAGACCGAACAGCAAGTTGGTTGATGGCGTATAGGGGAAATAGCCGTTCTCGTTCATTGATAACATCGGCCCCCAATCCCAATAGGATCTCGGGACCAAAGCGCTTTTGTAGGCTTCCAAAGCACGCGGGCTAAGGGCGTTGAAGCTTAGGCCCGGTGGTACCATCAGGCCCTTCTGGGAGCCGGAGATTGAAACATCAACGCCCCATGCATCGTGCCGGTAATCCATAGACCCAAGGCCGGAAATTGTGTCAACCAGGAACAGCGCCTCATGGCCCGCAGCATCGATGGCTTTCCGCACCTGCTCCACATGGCTGGTGGCACCGGTAGAGGTTTCGTTGTGGACCATGCATACCGCGCGAATGGCACCTGCTTTGTCCGCCTTCAGCCGCGCTTCGATCTCTTCGGCCTGCACGGCACGGCGCCAATCGCCCGCAATAAACACTGTCTTGTAACCAAGACGGTCCGCCAATTTTTGCCAAAGCGATGCAAACTGGCCGGTTTCCACCATGAGCAGCGTATCGCCGGGATTGAACAGGTTCACCAGAGCCGCTTCCCACGCCCCCGTGCCCGAGGACGGATAGATGACTACAGGGTGATCCGTCTGGAAGATCTTGCGCATGCCGCCCAGGACCTCCTTGCCCAGCAGGGCAAAGTCTGGGCCGCGATGATCCATTGTCGGCTGGCCAAGGGCGTGGAGGATCCGGTCTGGCGAGTTGGATGGGCCAGGGATCTGTAGGAAGTGGCGGCCGCGGCGGACGGTCATGGGCTGGACGCTCCAGGCAGTTATAAATTCAGGAACCGTATTGATGCACGAAGTCGCTTCTGAACGCGAGAGCCTGTTTCAGCAAGCGGAAGACCGGCCTATAATATGCGCTTGAACCGCTAAGGATGTTGCCCTCTCCATGCCCCAGCCCACACCCTATTCTAAGGCCAAGTCTCGCCCGACAGTCATTGTGACCCGCAAACTGCCCGACTCCATCGAAACCCGGATGATGGAGTTGTTTAACGCGGACCTGAACGATACTGATGAAGCGCTTTCCAAAGATGCACTAAAAACCGCCATGGCAGAAGCAGACGTGCTGGCCTGCACCGTCACAGACCGGATCGACGCTGAGGTCATCGCTGCGGCTGGCCCAAAAATGAAGTTGATCGCCAACTTTGGCGCTGGCGTTGACCATGTTGATCTAGAGGCCGCCCATGCCAAGGGCCTCACCGTTACCAACACACCGGGCGTGCTGACGGAAGATACAGCCGATATGGGAATGGCGCTAATCCTTGCCGTTATTCGTCGCATTGGTGAAGGGCAGCGATTAGTCCGCGCGAATAATTGGGATGGATGGCGGCCAACCGGCCTTATGGGCGCAAGCTTGCGTGGCAAACGCCTGGGGATTGTCGGCATGGGGCGAATTGGTGCCGCACTTGCCAGACGCGCGCGAGCGTTCGGCATGGCAATCCATTATCACAACCGCCGCCGCGCCCATGATGAGATTGAGCAGGAGCTTGAGGCCACATACTGGGACTCTCTGAACCAGATGGTCGCGCGGATGGACGTCATCTCTGTCAACTGTCCGCGCACACCCGGCACATATCATCTGCTAAATGCGCCGCGCCTTAATATGTTCAAACAGGGTGCAGTGATCATTAACACTAGCCGCGGCGATGTGATTGACGAAGCCGCCATGGTACGCGCACTCGCTTCAGGCCAGATTGGCGGTGCCGGGCTCGATGTCTACGAGCATGAGCCGCTCGTGACGCCCAAACTGCTGAAGATGGAAAACGTCGTCCTCACCCCACACATCGCCTCCGCCACCGTAGAGGCCCGCATCGCCATGGGCGAAAAAGTCATCGCCAATATCCAAGCCTTCTCAGACGGCCACGCGCCGCCGGACCGGGTGCTGAAAAGCATGTTTTAAAATCAATCCAGAACGCATAGCGGGAAATCTGTGGGCTATGGCGCTCACAGAACAAGCATCTTTATCGCCGTCACAAATAAGAAGAATGCGAAGGCACGATTAAGGCAAGGCCGAGCAAGTTGACATGCCCAAGGCTTGCCTGGGGTAAAGCTGGAATCCCTCAGCCAGTCACAATGAAGCCGATGGCGGCAGGCTTCGCGATTATCAGTCAGAGTGCGGCTGCCGTGCCGACGGCGCGGTGCACCGGGAAGCTGAATGCATTGAAGTACGGCACGTACAGCGTACCGCCGCCGATCTCCATCATTGCCAACAGGCCGACAGCCCGCCACGTCGGATGGCACTCTATCACGCAAACGGAAGTCCGGCGGCGTTAGGGCCATTTATAAGGTGACGGCTAACGCAACCACGCCAAACACAGCCGTCAGCGCGCCGCCGCTAATCGCATTTGCGATCAAGACGCCCGCGATCGATCCTAAGAAAATCCAAACGCCCCAGGATTTCAGCAAGGCCACATCGACCGCTCCTCGTTTATGATGAGCGCGCGCAGAAACGAGTGAAGTCAACACGATACTGGCCAGCGACGCACCGACTAAATCCCAATATCGTGAAAAGCACAGGCACCATAATGATGTCGCCGCCGACGCCAAGCAGGTCTGCCAGCACGCCCGCAATGCAGCCCATGCCTGCCAATATCAGCTCCAGCGGCAAGGTCGGCATTAAGTCAAATTCCACCCGGACACCCCTACCTAGCCAAGCCGCCAATCAAAACAGACCAAGCACGTCATTAAGCTTGCAGCCGACAAGCAATCCGATCTCAGATGAAATTCGTGAGTCGTGGAGACCGCGTTTCAGATGACAAGCTGAACAGAGGCCTATGAGCGTTATGCGCCTGATAGCGAGCAATTTTCCGCATTTAATCTGAATCGGACTCAATGCGGATGTACTAATTGATGCACGAAGACCGGGACTCGGCTGGCTGTCAGTAGGCGCTTGGTGGTTGAACCTAAGATCATGCGGAGGATGCCGCCTTCGTGGCCGTAAGCGCACATCACCAGTCGACCGGCATTGCAGGAGCTGATGGCACCGAGGAGGCTGTCTGACACTTTGCCCCGGGTGCGACGCCGTTTGAAAGTGCAGCGTAACCATGGCTACGAAACAGGGCTGCCCCGCGTTCAGCCAGAGCATTGGCTTTGTCGGCATCTGCATCCACGCACACCACATGCACTTCGCGGCCTTTTGCGAGGCCCAAAAGCAAGACCATGTGCATGGGGCAGGAGGACGTGACACCCCCATCGAATGCCACCACAACTACGTCATCATTCGCGTTGGAATAATCCGTTTCAGGCGCGACGATCAGTGGGCGTAGATTATCATGCAGCAGCTTTTCAACTATGCCGCCAATCTCATAGTTTTCGCAACCATGGGACTTGGTTTCCCGGCCAATCACGATCAGATCGTGGCGGTCAGCCTCTTAATCCAGTTACAAAACGGGGCCACCTTCTGTGCCAACGGCTGAGCATGTTAGGTCCACAGCCACGAATTCAGTGCGGAAAGCATCGATCCGGTCCCGGATGTTTTCCCGGCCTTAAAGACTAAACCAAGTTTAGCTTAACGCGCCAAACCGCGCTAGATGATAATCACCATCGCCATAGCTACGATCGATCATGGTGAGGCGCTTAAAGAAGTGGCCTGCGGCATATTCATCCGTCATGCCAATGCCACCATGCAGCTGAATGGATTGCTGGCCGACAAAGCGGGCGGACTTGGCAATCTGTACTTTGGTTGCAGATGCAGCCTTACGGCGCTCATTCGCATCTTCATCATCAATCCGCATCGCCGCCATCATGGCCATTGATTTGGCTTCTTCATGTGCGATGAACATGTCCACCATGCGGTGCTGTAGCACCTGGAACTTGCCGATTGGCTGGCCGAATTGCTCACGGGTCTTGATGTATTCAAGCGTCATGTCGTTCAGCGCGCTCATGGCACCGACGGCTTCTGCTGCGGTTGCGGCGATGGCGTAGTCAATGGTTGTTTCAAGCGCGCCAAAGCCTTCGCCCTCTGCGCCCATCAGTGCATCCGCGCCAACTTTGACGCCATCTAATGTGACTTCGCCAGCGCGCATGCCATCCACCGTTGGGTAACCGCGCACGGATACGCCGGATGCATCTGCATCCACCAGGAATAAGGAAACGCCGCCTTCATCCCGCGTGCCACCGCTGGATCGTGCCGATACGATGAACTTGTTAGCCGTTGGCGCACCAAACACGACACTTTTCATGCCCGAAAGCACATAATCGCCGCCAGATTTCTCAACCTTGGTCTGAACATCCGCCAGATTGTAGCGTGACTGGCGTTCCGCAAAGCCAAGCGCCAGTTTCAAATTGCCTTCAGCGATTTGTGGGATCAGTTCCTGCTGCTGTGCCGCCGTACCACCATGGACAAGCGCACCACCGCCAAGGACGATCGTAGAAATATATGGTTCCGCCACAAGGCCTTTGCCGAATTCTTCCAGCACGACCATTGTTTCAACCGGGGTGCCGCCATAGCCGCCGACATCTTCTGCGAATGGCATGCCGAGCCAGCCCAATTCTGCGAACTGCGACCACTGCTTATCGGAATAGCCCTGGTCGGTATCGACGAGCTTCCGGCGCTGCTCGAAGGAATAATTGTCAGCCACGAAGCGGGTTACGCTTTCCTGCAGCAGTACTTGGTCTTCGGAAAGTTCAAAATCCATCTTCGACTAGCTCCCTAGAGATCGTCCGGCGTTGATTGAAACTGCAGGTATTTTCATGCGAAAGGCTAAGCGCCCAAAGCCCAGGATGCAAGCATGGGTTAAAGACCAAGCGCGCGCTTTGCCAGGATGTCTTTTTGAATCTCATGACTGCCCCCAGCGATGCTCATCGCCCGGCTTTCAAAATAATCTGGCGACATGCGGTAGAGGTAATCGGGCCCTACCCATTCGGTATTGGCTTCACCGCGAATATGGCCGCGCTCAAAGGGCTGGGCGTAGTAAGCACCGGCCTCCATCATCAGCTCATGGCACTGCTTATAGGCGTCCATCACGCGGAGTTTCATGATTGAGGCTTCCGTGCCCATGGGTTTGTCTGCGGACGCAGCCGCGAGCTGACGCATCGCCATGGTCGTCGTCGCCAACATGTCCTGTTCCAGGTCTGCTACTTTGCGGACGAATCCGGGGTCATCCGCAAGGCGTTCGCCATCAGCACGCTGGTCCGCTATGATTTCTTTGAGCTTGCGCAGATTGCGCTTGTTCATGGAAACATATGTGGCGTTCGACCGCTCATGCCCGAGCAGGAACTTCGCGATTCGCCACCCGTCGCCTTCCTCCCCCACGCGGTCCGTTACCGGCACACGCACATTGTCGAAGAATTCCTGGTTAAAAACATGCTTCCCATCAAGTGTGATGATCGGGCGGATTTCGACGCCCGGGGCTTTCAGGTCAATCAGCAGACAGGTGATGCCCTCCTGTTTGCGCGCTTCCTTGGAGGTACGGACCAGGGCGAACATGCGGTCCGCACAGTGGGCAGATGTCGTCCAGATTTTGGTGCCGTTGATTACATACTCATCGCCATCCAAAACGGCGGAGCATTGCAGTTGGGCGAGGTCGGAACCGGCCTGGGGTTCTGAATAGCCTTGGCACCAGACTTCCTCACTGGTTAGAATTTTTGGGACATACTTGGCTTTCTGCTCCTCTGTCCCGAACGCCAGCAGCACCGGGCCAACCATGCGCGTACCGAAATGCACCATTTTCGGTGCACCGTTCATAAAGATTGCGTCTTCGGCCAGGAACTTCTCGGCGATGGTGAAGCCGGGGCCGCCATCTTTCTTATCCCAATTGGTCGCGGCCCAACCTTTCTGCCCCAGGATTTCCATCCAGCGGCGGACCTCTTCACGGTTCAATTCAATCCCGCGGTCAACTTTATCCTTGATATCAGTCGGCAGGTTTTCCGCTACGAAAGTGGCGACCGTCTGCTCAAACGCCAATTCATCGGCGGTGAAGTTCATATCCATATTAAAGCCCCAGAGTGCGCTTAGCGATAATGTTCTTTTGGATTTCGTTGGACCCGCCCGCGATGGAGCGCGCCCGCATTTCAAAGTAATCCGGTGCCAGCTTGAAAATGTAATCCGCGCCGATGGGCTGTTGATTGCCCCAACCTTCCCGGATTGCCTTTGGATCAAACGGGTTCGCGTAATAGGCTCCTGCCTGCATGCTGAGCTCCGAAATATCTTTGCGAATTTCGGCCATCCCTAGCTTCACGACTGAGGCCTCTGCGCCCACGGGCTTATCAGCAGAGGCACGGGCCAAGTTCCGCATAGCCGTCATCCGCAGCACTTCAAGCCGGGTTTCAACGTCAGCCAGGTTTCGGCGGAAATCTTGATCCTGCATAAGCGTCTCACCCGCTCCGCGTTCAGCCGTCGCAATGGCGCGGAGTTTCTTCAGCATACGCACGGCACCGGCGACGCCAGCAGCATTGGAGCGTTCATGGCCGAGGAGATATTTCGCAATACGCCACCCGTCCCCAGCTTCACCGACACGGTCTGCGATGGGCACGCGGACATCGTCAAAGAATTCCTGGTTAAACCGGTGGCGACCATCAATCGTAATGATGGGACGAACCGTGACGCCGGGGGCTTTCATATCGATCAACAGGCAGGTGACACCGTCTTGCTTGCGGCCGGAATTATCGGTACGCGCCAGGACGAAAATCATATCCGCCATATGGGCCTGTGTGGTCCAGATCTTCGTGCCGTTGACCACGTATTCACCATCGTCAAGTCTCGCAGAAAGCTGCAATTGCGCCAGGTCAGACCCGGCCCCCGGCTCTGAATAACCTTGGCACCAAAGTATTTCTCCGGAGACAATGCCTGGCAGGTACTTCTCTTTTTGCTCCGGCGTGCCGAACGCCAACAGTACCGGGCCGACCATACGTGTGCCGAAGGGAATGATATCCGGCGCACCAGCGGCTGCGCATTCTTCTTCGAAGATATGCTTTTGCGCAGTGCTCCATCCAGGACCGCCATCCTTTTGTTCCCAATTGGTCGCAAGCCAACCTTGTTTGGCCAGGATTTGCATCCAGGTCGACATATCATCCCGGGTCATCTCAACACCGTCTGCCACCTTGCGCGCGATGGGTGCGGGCAGGTTTTCCGCAACGAATGCCTGCACTTCGCGGCGGAAAGCCTGTTCTTCAGGCGTAAATGTCATATCCATGAAAGCTATTCCCTAGAGTTCAGAAGAATAGGATAACCACCCCCGCTTGAAAATGCGAACGCCCACCGTTCAGCAAGAACGGCAGGCGTTGAGACCACTTCCCCCAAAAAGTCTGAAGGGCGATCAGACATAATTTAAGAGACCTTGAATGGTCTCTGAATACGCAGTTTAGCTAAGCAGCACGCTCGGCAGATATAGCGCTAAACCTGGGAATGCCATTACAGACCCAAGGCCTATCAACTGCAGCATCACGAACGGTATTATGCCTCTGTAGATGTGCTGCATCTTCACTATTTTTGGTGCCACGCCCTTCAAGTAGAAGAGCGCAAATCCAAAGGGCGGTGTAAGGAACGACGTCTGCAGGTTCACCGCCACCAAGATTGCGAACCAATAGATGATGTCCCGGCCTTCGACGTGGACGCCGAAGTCCAGCAACTCCACGATCGGCGCGAACACTGGCAGGATGATCAGAGTGATCTCCAGGAAGTCAAAGAAGAAGCCCAGGATGAAAATCGTGAACATCAGCAGGACCAGCAGGCTCCAGGAGTGCAGACCCATATATTCAACGCCAGCGATGATCAGATGTTCCCCGCCCAAAGACCGGAACACGTAAGAGAACGTGGTGGCACCAAGGAAGATGAAGAAGATCATACCGGTGGTCAGCGCTGTACGCTCGGCCACATCTTTGAGGGTGCTGATGTTCAAACGACGGTTGAAAACTGCGAGCAGCAAGGAGCCAAAAGCGCCAACGCCAGCCGCTTCTGTCGGTGTTGCAATGCCTCCAAAGATTGAGCCCAGCACCATGACAATTAAGAGAACCGGCGGCACAAAGCCCTTCAGTACCATCAGCATCAGCGCTTTGCTGTCAACCATCTTATCGTCCGCAATTGCCGGCGCGATATGCGGCTTCAGTGACGAGATTACGATGATATAGATGAAGTACAAGGAGGAGAGAAGCAGGCCCGGAAGAATTGCGCCAATGAACAGATTACCGACTGAGATAGCCAGCAGATCGGCCATGATAACGAGCATGATGCTTGGCGGAATCAGAATGCCCAATGTCGCAGACGCTGCGATAGTGCCAGTAGCCAATTCTTTCTGGTACCCGGCCCGCAACATGGCAGGAAGCGCCATCAGGGACATCATGACGACGGATGCGCCAATAATACCAGTGGTCGCTGCCATGATCGTGCCCATGGCTGTGACCGCAAGCGCCAAGCCGCCTGGAACCCGCTTCAGCAGCAGTTCCAGAATCTTAAGAAGATCTTCCGCGACGCCCGATTTTTCAAGCATGGTCCCCATAAAGATAAAACAGGGGACCGCGACGAGAACGGGGTTTTCTGCAGCGCCGCCCCAGATACGTTCTGGAACATTGAAAAATTCAATCATCGAAAACACGTCGAAATATATGCCGATGAAACCAAAGGCGATGCCCGTACCGCCAACGACGAAGGCAACCGGGAAGCCTGTGAACAGTCCGCATGCGAGCATGCCGAACATAATGACCGGAAGGAAATCCTCAAAATACATAACTACCTATTCCTTCCGCTCAGGATGACGTGACGATAGGTTCATCGTATTCGCGGTTCAAATCTTCGTCTTCGATACGCGGTAAATGCGCCGACTCTGCCGAAGTCAACATATTCATCGGCACGTCATCTTTGAGATGCGCTGGACCAAACAAATATACGATGTGACGCAGCAGGGTCGCGATACCAGCCAGCAAGGCCAGCAAGAGACCGATGAACAGGAAGGACTTGATGATCCAACGCTGGCTCAGGCCTGTCATGGACTGTGAAATTTCGTTAGACGTATATGCAAGCTCAATAAACCGCATCGAAATGATGCCAATCACGATGCAATAGGGGAACAGCGCCAGGATAATACCAAAGAATTCGATCCAAGCCTGAGTCCGATCTTTGCACTTTTCGCGGATCAGGTCGACCCGCACATGGGCGTTGTTAACGTAGGCATAGCCCAGTGCCAGCAAGAACAATGCGGTGTGGAGATGCCATTCCCACTCCTGCAATTTTGTGGGCGAAATATATTCGTATAAGGGAGAATTCAGTACTGCTTGCTGAATAAACTGCAGCTTACGGGTCGTAATGTCATACATGATCACAATGATCAGCGGCACGATGAGCCACGCGCCAAGCTTACCAGCTTTTTGCGGGAACCATTCGCAGACATCCGCGATTTCTAGGAGTTTGCGCATTATGACGTGAGCCTCTCTGCCGCATCTTGTTGTTATATCGCCGCGTTTTTCGCGGTCGTTTCGCGCGCGGGATTTAAGCCTTCCCGTCAGTCAATATGAGAAACGACGCCGACCGTTTCCAAAGGAACAGCCGGCGCCGTTGACTCAAATCGTTTTAGTCACAGCAAACCCTACTTCAGGTAACCGTGGTCTTTCCAAATCGCATAGCCTTCGCGGAATTCGGAATAGCTAGCCCAAATCTTCTTAGCGTCGGCGCTGTCAGCGATTTCAGCAGCTATAACTTCCTGCCATTTGGCTTCAAGCTCGTCTAGGATGTCCTGGCTCCAACGATGGATGGTGACACCCTTCGTCTGGTGGAAAGCCATAGCCTGATGCTGGAAGCCTTCAGATTCTGCGAAGGAGCGCATAACCTGTGCCTGACAAGCCTGCTCAATCATTTCCTGCTGACCGTCTGGCAGAGCCTTAACCTTGTCCATGTTCGCGATCAGTGAACCGAGCGTGGACTGCTGGTGCCAACCTGGGAAGTAGTTGTGCTTAGCGATCTGGTAAAAGCCCAGATCCTTATCAATCGCAGGCATGGAGAATTCGGTCGCATCAATCGTGCCTAGTTCCAGAGCCGGATAGATGTCACCGCCAGCGAGGAGCTGAGTGGAAACGCCAAACTTTTCCATAACCTTCGCGCCAAGACCGAAGAAGCGCATCTTCAGGCCTTTGAGGTCAGCAGTGGACTTAATTTCCTTGCGGAACCAGCCAGAAGACTCAGGAGCAATCAGGTTGCAGAGATAGTATTTGATGTTGTCACGTGCATACATCTCTTCGGCGATTTCTTGACCGCCACCGTGACGCATCCATGCGAGATATTCGCCGCCACGAGGGCCGAACGGAACAGCGCTATAGAAAGCATAAGCGAAGTTCTTGTGCGTATCGTAGCCAGGCGTGCCCCAAGCAGCGTCGATGGAGCCGGTGGAGACAGCATCGAAGTACTTCGTGCCTGGCACAAGTGCGCCTGGCTCGAAAGGCTTCATGATGAAATCGCCTTCGGACATTGTCTCAACAGCCTTGGAGACGTTGTAAATGCCGGGCCCAATAACGAAAATTTTGGAGCCGAAAGCGCTGTGCACTTTCCAGCGTGTGCGGGCTTCAGCGTCAGAAACGAACGCTGGGGCCAAAAGCGCGGTGGCCATCGCGGTAGCCGCGACGGTCCGCAGAAGCGTACCTAATTTCATATATTTTCTCCCTGTTTAGATCGCTTTTAGTCAGCGGTCTTGCTCTTCAATCCGTTGTATTTCCATCGCGAGGATGGCGCGCGGCACGGTCGAACCCCGCGAGCGGCTAAATCCTAGACGGACAGAGCCTGATACACAAGTCAGGTGAACAATAATTAGGAATAAGCCTAAATATTAACCATTCGCTCGTTCTAGTAACTTTTGCATCCGACCCATAGCGTCTTCGATTTGCTCTGCACTTGCCGCATAGATGTATCGATACTTTATCGCTGCGGAACGCCATACCCAGGGTCGTTCGTTACAGCCCAAGCATACGCTTCGCAATAATGTTGTGCTGGATCTCATTTGACCCGGCAAAGATCGAATGCTTGCGGTTGTTAAGATATTGTGGCGTCTGGGCATTAGCATATTCAGCGCCAATCGGCTCCTCGTTCCACCGCTCCGTCAACGCAGCCTTGATGTAAGGCGAGGAATAATATCCTAAGGCTTCCATCTTTAGCTCCGTCAGCCGCTGCAATATCTCAGAGCGGCGAATCTTTATCATGGAAGCTTCGAAGCCCATCTCCCGGTCAGCTGAAACTGCGGATAGCAAGCGCATCATCTGCACTTCCAAGGTCATCAGTTCGATTTCGGTCTGGGAGACTTTGCGGCGGAATGTGTCGTCATCCCAAAGCGCATTGCCGAATCCATCGTCCTCTTCTCGTGCGATGTCTTTCAGCTGGCTCAACAGCTTCTTGACGCCGCCAAGAGCGCCGCCGCCCATGCGTTCATGGCCAAGCAGGTATTTTGCAACGGTCCACCCTTGATCAACTTCACCAATGACATTTGCTGCTGGAACCCGCACATCGTCGAAGAATACTTCGTTGACCTCGTGGGTCCCGTCGAGCGTGATCAAAGGCTTCACTGATACTCCTTTGGTCGACATATCCAACAGAATAAATGTGATACCTTCCTGCCGCTTACCCGCACTGGAGGTGCGCACCAGGCAGAAAATCCAATCGGCCATATGAGCAGATGTCGTCCAGGTTTTCTGGCCGTTCAGGACAAAATCGTCGCCATCCCGCACCGCCTTCATGTTCAAGCTGGCAAGATCAGACCCAGAGCCCGGCTCTGAATAGCCCTGGCAGAAAATAATCTCACCTGAAGCAATCTTGGGCAGATAGTGGTTTTTCTGTTCTTCCGTGCCGTAACGCATCAGCACCGGGCCACACATCGAAATGCCAAACAATATCGGACGCGGAGCACCGGCCAGTGAGCTTTCCTCGTCAAAGATATATTTTTGGTTTGCTGTCCAACCGGGGCCGCCCCAATGTTCTGGCCAGTTCGGCGTGATCCAGCCCTGCTTATGCAGTGCATGATGCCAGGCCATGATGTCTTCACGCGGGATGTGGTGCCCGTTGATGACTTTGTCTGAAACGTCCTTCGGCAATGCTTCGCTCAGAAATGCGCGCACTTTGCCCCGGAAGGCTTCGTCTTCGGCGGAAAAAGCCATATCCATCGCTGGAATCTCCTAGTTTTGCATCATTCGCCCGATCAGGCGATAATTGGCACCATGTTACGCAACGGCCAGGATTGATTCAATGACCACGACAAAACCCTATTGTCACTACATGACCCCGACCTCCCCATTCGCCCGCAAGGTCAGGATGGTGGTGCATGAATGCGGGCTCACGGACCAAGTGGAAGATTTCAATACCCGCGTCCGTACGCCGGAAAATGAGGTGCTCGAGGTGAGCGCCCTTGGCAAAGTACCAACGCTAACCGGTCCGGGCGGCCTGGTGCTCGTGGACTCAACAATAATCTGCGAATTTCTAGACCGCTTAAGCGGCGCACCCCGGCTGCATCATGCTATTGGCCCGGCACGCTGGGTGGCATCTCTTTTGTGGTCGCTTTCCGAAAGTTTGCTTGAATCGCTAGCATGGCGCGCCCGCGAACTTCGCCGTCCTGTCAGCGAGCGCAGCCCTGGTTTTCTTGAGTATGAGACTGACCGACAGGCCCGCGTTTACGACTGGCTGGAAGCAAGCCTGCCTAACCAAGGGTCGCGCGACATTTCCGCAATTGGCCTCGTCATCGCCATTGACTACGCGGACTATCGATTCCCAGAGGACAATTGGCGCACTGGCCGGCCGAACCTTCAAGCATGGTTCGAGGCCGAAGCAGCGCGCCCGGCGTTTCAAGCGACGCTTCTGCCGCCGAAATCTTAAACTATAATTTGCCTTAACTTTAATCATACTAAGCGCTTGGATCTACTCCCACCCATATCTTGAGCAATTCAATCATGACGCAGAACAAGCGCGATTTCACTTGATTTTGACGCAATAAACACTAAATTGTTGGTTGGGAAACATCCTGTGGATTTTTATGGGGCCTTGATTACGCGTTCCCGCACAGCTTCTAGAAAGCATGCGGATTGACAACAGGCGATCAGCTTCGGCATCGCTGGCGCAGACCTGATGACGCATTGTCTTTCAGGACAAGGCCAAAATAAACACATCAATGCAGGGGGTTTTGTTCTCGTCGTTAGACCAGGAATGGCCTAGCTGTTGAACAGGTAAATATTGGATGCGGGCCCTCCCCGCATCAGTTTGTGTAGCGGTCGGGCAGAGTAGCCCACCCGAGGGAATGAGTGCGCTATGGCTTTTCAGGATGATCAACAACCAACAGAGACGGATGTCGACGTCACGGTAAAATGGTTTAACAGTGTCAAAGGCTACGGCTTTGTAACGACACCAAGCGGTGATGACGCATTTATCCACGTCACATCTCTGCAGGCTGTCGGAAGGGACTCGATCCCGCCGGAATCTAAATTACAGTGTGATTTGGTGGCGGGCCGGCGTGGTTTGCAGGTCGGCACCGTGAAGGAAATCGTAGAACTTGGCGAAGAAGTTGTTCAGGCCCCGCGCCCGCATCGCCCGAACGGTGGCGGCGGATATGGCGATGATCGTGGCGGTTATGGCGGCGGTGGATACGGTAGCGGCGGTGATCGTGGTGGGTATGGCGGCGGATATGGCCAAGATCGCGGTGGCTACGGCGGCGGTGATCGTGGTGGATATGGCGGCGGTGGTGACCGTGGCGGGTACGGCGGTGGCGGATACGGCCAGGACCGAGCTGGATATGGCGGCGGTGGCGGTGATCGCGGCGGCTACGGCGGCGGCGGCCAAGACCGTGGTGGGTACGGCGGCGGCGGCGGTTACGAGCAAGATCGCAGCGGATACGGCGGTGGCGGTGACCGTGGCGGCTATGGTGGCGGTGGCAACCGTGATGACCGGGCACCGCTTGAAACCAAAGTCGCCCGGATGAAGTTTTTCAACTATGAGCGCGGCTTCGGCTTCGCGCTGGCAGATGACGGCGGCCCAGATATCTACGTTCCGGGGCGCGCTATGGAAAATGCCGGCATTAGCGACCTCCAACCAGATCAGCCTGTCGAAATTGACGTACGCCCAGGCCCACGCGGCCCCATGGCGGCACGGATGCGCCTCCTGTAGCGCAGCGGAGCATAATCTAGTCTGATCACGCCCCGGTTCTGCAAAATTGCAGGGCGGGGCGTTTTTCTTGCCTGATAAGCCCAGTAGGAGCGCTGACGGGCATGCTGGAAACATCAGAGATCGATCTACAAACCGCGCTGGACTCCGTGTTGGAGCGCGGGCTGAAGCACATGGAGCTCGGCAAAGTCTCCGCATACATCCCCGCCCTCGCGCGGGTCCCATCGGATAAGCTGGCCAGCGCCGTCACTTGTATAGATGGCCGGGAAGCCTTTGCTGGTGATGCAGATGAGCCGTTCTCGAACCAAAGTGTTTCCAAGATTTTCATTCTGCTTATAGCGATGAAGCTCCGCGATCGTGCGCTTTGAAAGCGCGTCGGGCGGGAGCCGTCCGGCAACCTGTTCAATTCCCTGCTGCAGCTGGAGTACGAAAAGGGCGTGCCCCGCAATCCCCTTATCAACGTTGGGCGCATGTCAAGACCGACTGCATCGTCACGGACCACACTGGCCCAAAACAAGCGTTACTTGATCAGGTTCGTGCGCTCTCAGGCAATAACGCTATCCAGTTTGACCTGAGGTTGCTAAGTCTGAGCGCGATCATGGCCATTGGAATGCTGCGATTGCGAACTTCCTCAAAGCCAACGGCAACCTGGAATCCCCGGTGGACAATGCGCTGGGCGCTTATTTCCTCCTATGCAGCATCGCTATGTCCTGCCGGGACTTGGCATGGGCGGGATTGTTCCTGTCCAACCAGGGTGTTGGTGTGCCCACGACCAAACGCATCGCGACCGAGCGTAAAACCCTCCGAATCACCACGCTGATGGCCACCTGTGGACTGTATGGCGCCGTTGGCAGCTTTGCGTTTCATGTCGGTATCCAGGCAAAGAGCGGCGTCGGTGGTAAAATTATCGGCGTTGTGCCGGGCGAAATGTCAGTCGTCGTGTGGTCGCCCGCCCTGGACGCCAACGGTAATTCCCATGCCCGCGTCAAAATGCTGGAAGCCTTCACTAATACGATTGGCCGCTCGGTCTACTAAACCAATCAGGCTTTATCATCTGGCGTACCTATCTCCAGCTTGCCCTGGCGGTCGCCCATATCTTCAGGCGTCACTATCCCGCCAGAAACAACAAGCTTGATGCCTTCTTCAATCGTCATTTTCATGACCTGCACGTCCGCTTTCGGCACGAACAGCAAAAAACCAGACGTCGGGTTTGGCGTTGTTGGCAAGAACACATTGACGAGTTCTCGGTCCAATCTTCGGCGCACTTCGCCCCTCGTTGGCCCACTCACGAACCCAAGCGCCCAAATGTCTGGGCGCGGGTATTCTATAAGTACGACCTGACGGAAAGCTGTCGCTTTATTCTGTAGCACTGTTTCCAGAATCTGCTTGATGGCGCCATAGACGCTGCGAACCACCGGCATGTTGTTCAGGATGCGCTCACTCGAGCGCACAAAGAATCGCCCCACCAACCCTGCCGTCAACGCGCCGACCAGGATCAGTCCTAAGAACACCACAAGCAGGCCAAGCCCTGGTATTGAGATATCCGGATAAAAATCCGGCGGCATGATGCGGCGCACGGTCCGGTCAAAGAATTGTAGAATTTTCCAGGATAGCCATACGGTTATGGTGATCGGCGCTGTCACCAGAATGCCCGTCAGAAGATAATTCCGCATACGTGCATTAAATAGTGCCCGCCAAATCATCAGACGCCGGCTCAAGCCACGCGACTTTGGCTTTGAGGGTTTCGACCGTCCCGCTTGATCGTCTTCAGGCTGCGCCATGGTGGCAGAATCACTCCTTTTCTCTATGACGTATACATAGGACGATGCCAATCGAAAGAACAGGGCTCGATTAACGCTTAAGCCCCTTTCGCTGACTGGCGCGTCGCGGTTATGCTACATGGCGAATAATGAATTAACGGAACGCTGCCATGACGCCAATTTATGCATCCACTTGGGCCGAATTGATGGAAACATTGCAACGCCCGGGCGGCGCGCGTCAGATGGCGGAACAAGCAATGGCGGCAGCGGAAGCCAATGCTGAGCTCAATGCATACAGGCGGATAGACCCGGCCAAAGTGCTGGCTGAAGCCGATGCTGCAGACATTCGGCGCACGGCCAACCCCTCTGCCCCAGCATTGTGCGGCTTGCCCATATCCGCCAAGGACCTCTACGTGGTGAACGGCTATGACACGTTCGCCGGAACATCCATGGCCCTCGATGGCCATTTCCCGAATGAAGGCCCTGTCGTGCATAACCTGCGGGGACGTAGTGCGGTTATTACCGGCAAAACCCACACAGTTGAGTTCGCATTTGGCGGCATCGGCACCAACCCACACTGGCCAAGCCCAATCAATCCATGGAGCACAGACGCAGATCGCGTCTCCGGCGGCTCTTCCTCCGGTGCCGGCGTCAGCCTTTGGACCGGAACCGCCGCACTAGCACTTGGAACGGACACGGCAGGCAGCGTGCGCGTCCCTGCCAGCTTCACCGGCGCGATCGGGCTAAAAACCACCCATGGCCGCTGGTCTATCGATGGTATCGTACCGCTTTCGCCGAGCTTAGACACCGCGGGATTCCTCGCCCTCAGCGCTGAGGCGATTGCAGAGGCTTTTATAGCCGTTGACGATACTGCCGCACGCGACGCTGAATTTATCCGCCACGCATGGCCAGGCCGCATTAATGGTCTCCAGCTTGGCGTCGCCCGCCAAGCCTTCGAAGGCGCAGAGACCGGTATTGGTAACGTCATCGAGCGCGCACTCAAAGAACTAGAAGCAGCCGGTGCTGTCCTGAAAGACGTGACGCTGCCAGAGTTCGATGATGCTGAAGCGCTCTTTAAGGAGGGCGGCGTGGCAGGCATCGAATTCGCTGCCTCCATCAACAGTGACCTGCCAGAATGGCGCGATAAGCTGGACCCTAATGTAAAGGCCCGCTTCGCCGCAATTGAGCAGGCAACAGCTGGCGAATATCTCAGCCGCATGAGCGCGCTTTCCAAGATGCAAGCTGGTGCCGCCCGACGGATGAATGAAATCGGCATCGATGCATTGGCTGGTCCAACCGTGCCTATCTCCCCGCCAACGATCCAGGAAGTTGCTGATGGCGACCGTTATGTGAACAGGAACATGCTGGCGCTTCGCAACACCATGCACGGCAATTTCCTAAAGCTTGCTGGCTTTACTATACCAGCTGGTATGGATGAGATTGGCATGCCTGCAGGGCTGCAAATTATGACCCGCGCTGGATCTGACATTTACGCCATGGGCCTGCTGCTCGCTTTCGAGCGCGTGCTTGGCCACCCCTATGATCGCCTTGGCAAACCGCCAAAAATTGCCTGAAGGACCAAAAATGCCTTACGCGCCTTTCGACCTCTCTAAAAAAGCTGTGCTGATTACCGGCGGCAATAGCGGCATCGGCCTTGGCATGGCCGATGCCTGTGCGGAAGCCGGCGCCAGCGTCGTTATCTGGGGTACCAACCCGGACAAGAACGCCGCTGCTGAAGATATCCTGCTGTCAAAAGGTGGGTCTGCCAAAGCCATTCTGTGCAATGTCGCCGACGAAGCTGAGACCGCAGAGAAATTCGCCGAAACGGTCGACTTTCTGGGCCACGTGGACGCCTGCTTCGCCAATGCTGGCGTATCCTCCAACCGTCGCGCCACAAAAGATGGATTCGCAGGCATGTCTACCGAGGAATGGCGGCGGGTGCTGGATGTGAACCTGGACGGCGTGTTCTTCACCCTCCGCGCCGCCGCCAAACATATGGTCGAGCGGGGCCACGGCGGATCCCTGGCCGTCACATCGTCGCTTGCAGCCATTATGGGCCAGGCGCGCGGTGAGCATTACGGGGCTACCAAAGGCGCTGTGATCGCCATGTCCCGGGCGCTGGCAGTTGAATATGGCAAGCAAGGCATCCGCTCCAACGCCATTCTACCGGGCTGGATTGAATCGCCCATGACCCACAACACCCTGAACTGGGACCGCTTCCAGGATGCAGTCCTGCCGCGTGTTCCCGCCGGGCGCTGGGGTGAGAAAGAAGATTTCGGCGGCATCGCTGTCTATCTCACCAGCGACGCCAGCCGCTACCACTCCGGCGATACCTTCGTGATCGACGGCGCCTATTCGCTGTTTTGATCAAAGCTGCGCGACTGATTCCGAATACTTGAACACACAGGAACCCCATGGCTGATCTCATTAAAACTGAATGGACCGACCGCCCTGAAGGCGGCAAGCTGGCGCGGGTTATCATCGATGACCCTCGGCGCCTAAATTCCATGAGCAGCGAAATGATGCGCCAGTTCGTTGATGCGATGGATGCCGTGTCGCTGGAAGATGATTGCCGCTGCGTGATCGTCGAGGGTGCAGGGGGACGTGCATTTGTGGGCGGTGCCAACGTGTTTGAGCTTGTTGCGCTTAAGAAATCCACCGCGCGCGCCCTGCTGACGCAAGTCCACCGTTGTTGCGACGCGCTTCGCCAATGCCCGGTTCCCGTTATCGCCAAGGTCGATGGGTTCTGCATCGGAGCAGGCATGGAATTGGCAGCAGCGGCAGACCTCCGCGTCGCCAGCGATGTCTCCGTATTCGGCATGCCGGAAGTGGCCATTGGCCTGCCATCTGTTGTTGAAGCCAGTTTGTTTCCCGGCTTGATCGGTTGGGGCCGGACACGGCAAATCATGTTCACTGGCGAGAATATTGACGCTAAGACCGCTGAACGCTGGGGTTTCGTTCAAACATTGGCACCTAAAGCAGCACTTGAAGGCGCTGTGGAGCGGTTTGTGCTGCCTATCGTGAAAGCCGGGCCAAACGCCATTCGCAATCAGAAAGTGCTGATGCGCAGCTGGGAATCCATGAGCCCGGTGGACGCCGCCCGCACTGGTATCGACGCCCTCGCCGCAGCCTTTGACACAGATGAGCCTCACCGTATGATCCAGCCGGTTGTCGATCACCTCCTGGAAAGCCGTCGCCAAAAAGCAGCATCATGAAGAAAGAAATCATCCGCAGCCCCAAAGTGCCTGAAACCGGCGGGCCATTCAGCCTGTGCATTCGCCAGGGCGACAGGGTCTATGTATCCGGATTGCCGCCGTTCCAGGAAGACTTCTGCGAAGGCCTCCGCAAGGCCCGGGAAGAAGGCGCACTGCTGCCTGTATATCCCCGCAAATCGATTGAGGATGAGACCGTCATCGTCATGAACCACCTGAAGTGGTTACTGGAGGAGGCAGGCTCCTCTCTCAATCACATGCTGAAGGTGGTGGTATGGTTGCGCGACCAGAAGGAACAAGCGGCATTCGATAAGATTTACCGCAGTTACTTCCCTGGCACAGAATATCTTCCGACACGGACAAGAATGCAGGCCGGCGGCACGCCGTTCGATTGCTGCTTGGAAATTGATGCCATTGCCTATGTGCCAGAAGCTGGCGACACGGGCGCTGGCTGAATAGATGCTTTGGAACGGCGAAAATCGCACGGCGGCAGAGGCTTCGCTGCGGCCACTCGGTGCCGTCATTGGCGCAGAGGTCTATGACGCTGTGCTAACGGCTCCAATGGCCGAGCGGGAGCGGAGGCGTTTTTCCCGCGCACTCCGCCATCGCCACCTGATATGCCTGCGGCGGCAAGATCAAGCCTCTGCATCTCTGAAAGCTTTCGCTGAGAGTTTGAGCGATGGGACCATTGGAGGCGCACTTGCAGCACCCGCGAACCTTGGGCAATTTCCGATCAATCTGGATCAGATGGATCGGAAAGAATTACTCGCTATCAAAAAGGTAGAGCGCCGGGCTGCGCCTTTTCAGGCGCACGGCGCTCTAGGCGATCAGCAAAGCATCGCCTTCATTGATCAGCATCTGCTAGACCGCGCCAGGACTATCCGCCCTGAATTCATCTACCGGCACGCCTGGCGCGCTGGCGATGTCCTGATCTGGACCCATCGTTTGAAGCTGGCCACCTAAATGGACGGCCAGCGCATCAATGTGCCGTCCGGCCAAATCGCAACGGTCGTGACATATCTGGAGATGCACGCACCGCCCGAACCAATGCTAAGCCCGGCTGGCCAGTGGCATCTCACGCCTTGTCTCGCGCCTGAAATTGAGTGGTATCGCAGTCTTTTCCGTCGCATTGGTGCCGAATGGCTTTGGTTTAGCCGTCTCGTCTTGCCAGACGCAGCATTGGCCGAAGCGCTCGCGGCCACAGAAATCCATGTGCTTTCAGACGCTGATGGCCAGGAAATTGGCCTGTTGGAGCTTGATCGACGTATATCCGGCGCTGTCGAAATCAAGTTCTTTGGTCTTGTTAAGAAGGCCACCAGAACCGGTGCCAGCCGCTTCTTGATGCAGGAGGCTATGCGCCTTGCTTGGATCAGCGGCATCAAGCGTGTCTGGCTGCATACGTGCAGTTTGGATCACCCATCCGCCGTGCCATTCTATTTGAAATCCGGCTTCAAACCTTATAAGCGCACCATCGAAATCAACGATGACCCGCGCTTGCATGGTGCCCTGCCTTTAACCGCCGGACACCATGCACCGTTGATTCCGCCTGGCACGAATGGCGACCCTGGCGAGATGTTCGAATAGGCAGTAATATGCGGGTTGGCGCGGCATATCAACGGAATACCCTGAACCGTGAGCATTGAGGATCCAACCCGGCTGGGCGCGCTGGAAGCAGCACGCGCAATACAAGCGGGCACGCTAACATCCGTCGCTCTGATAGAGGCACATGCCGCCCGCCGCGAAGATCGCGACGTTGCCGTTTGCGCCTGGGCAACAGACAATGAAGACGGCGACCTTGCCCGCGCATTGGATGAAGCCAGAGCCCGGGACGCTGAAGACGCCCGCGGCCCACTCCACGGGGTGCCATTTGGCATCAAGGACATTATTGATGTTGCGGGACTGCCAACCCGCATGGGGTCCACGATTTATAAAACAAGCGGTCCTGCTATGGCTGATGCCGCTTGCGTCGCCCTGGCGCGGGATACGGGCATGGTGCCACTTGGCAAAACTGTAACTACTGAATTCGCGCTCAGGTCTGCTGGCAAAACACGCAATCCGCTCAATCCGAAATATTCGCCCGGCGGATCATCATCCGGATCTGCAGCGGCGGTTGCGGATTTCCAAGCACCGCTCGCCATTGGCACGCAAACTGGCGGGTCAGTGATCCGCCCGGCGTCATATTGCGGGACTGTCGGCTTTAAACCCACATTCGGCCGCATCCCGCGCGCTGGCGTCAAAAGCGTTTCTGAAAGCCTGGATACCGTTGGTATATTCGCGCGCAATGTAGCAGATGCGGCTGTGTTCGCCGCCGTGCTTGAAGGCGTGGAAGCAGTAGAGCTTGATGATACGCTCACGCGCCCCCGCTTCGCTTTCTGCCGCACGCCCGCCTGGGATAGGATGAGCAATGATGCGCAAAAAGCGGGCCGCGTCGCCGCGGATAAAGCCCGTGAAGCTGGTGCCACCGTCATTGATATGGATTTGCCTCCCGCCTTTCGCGAGGCACTTGAAGCTCAATCCGTTATCCAAAATTACGAAGCCTGCCGCAGCCTTGCCTTCGAACTCCGCTTCCGGGGTGAGGATGTGAGCCGCGCGCTGAAGGAGTATGTCGCTGCTGGGTATGACACAATGCGCGAACGCTACGACTGGGCGCGTAACGTGCAGGCAGTGTGCCGTGCCGCTATGTGGCAAGTATTCAGCCAGATCGGCGCGATCATCACGCCCGCAGCACCCGGTGTGGCACCTGAAAACCTAAGCGACACGGGCTCCCCCATCTGCAATCAGATTTGGACCATGGTTGGTGCACCCGTTGTGAACGCACCAGGCATGAATGGCGCTGCAGCAATGCCAATTGGCATGCAGGTGATCGGGCCGCCCGGTCGCGCCGCAGAAACACTAGCCCATGCCGCCTGGCTGCATAGGGCGCTGACAAAGAAGTAAGGACAGCTTTTCCATGCCTAAATTGACGAATGCGCTCGCACTTGCGGCAAGCATTGCCCGAGGCAAAACGACCGCTGTCGCGGCTGTCGAAGCTGCCCTCGGCCGGGTCGAAGCGCGGGACGGTAATGTCCGGGCCTGGAAAACAATTCAGCCAGAACAAGCGCTGGCCGAGGCGGCAAAGCGAGACTCTGAGAAGCCGCGGGGGCCGCTCCATGGCGTGCCGGTTGGCGTTAAAGACGTCATTGATACGGGAGATTTGCCGACAGGCTACGGATCTCCCATCCATGAAGGCAAACAACCCGCCGCAGACGCAGCTTGCGTGGCACTTCTGCGGGAAGCGGGCATGATCGTGCTGGGTAAAACCGTATCGACCGAGTTCGCCATGCGCCACCCAGGCGTTACAAGAAATCCCCATAATTTGGCCCACACGCCAGGCGGCTCATCATCCGGATCAGCGGCAGCTGTCGCAGACGGTCATGTGCCGCTCGCTATCGGGACACAAACTTCCGGGTCCATCATCCGCCCCGCATCGTTCTGCGGCGTCGTCGGCTACAAGCCGAGCTGGGGCGGTGTGCCGCGCGGCGGCCTAAAGATGCTGGCCGAAAGCCTAGACGTCATCGGCGCTATGGCCAATACGGCTGCAGACGCGGATGCATTTGCGCAAGCTATGGCTGGCCGCCAGGTGTTGCCGACACCACCATCCGCCACCGCCCCACGGTTTGGCATCGCCCGCACCAAGGCCTGGGCCAGTGTTGAGCATGCGAGCGCAGCAGCGCTCGAAGCCGCCGCCGCCGCATGCGTTGCAGCAGGTGCAACGGTGACAGATGTGGAATTGCCGCCTCCCTTCGCCGATGCGCTGGACGCCCATGATGTTGTGATGACATATGAAGCTTGGCGGATGCTGGCCCATGAACGCATAACCTGCTGGGACCAACTTTCGCCAGCCCTCCAAGCCGTTATGGAGCGGGGAGCTGCGTGCTCACACGAAGCTTATGCGAATGCCCTCGAAATTCGGTCCCGCTGCCGACATAGCCTGAAAACCGCCTTCGCTACCGTGGACGTGCTTTTAACGCCATCTGCAACTGGTGAAGCGCCTGAAGGACTAGACTTTACAGGTGCCCCGGAATTCAACCGCATCTGGACCTTTACCGGCACACCTTGCGTTACCGTGCCAGGGCTGACGGGGCCACAAGGCCTGCCCGTCGGCATCCAAATCATCGGCCCGCTTAACGGTGACGTGAGCGCCATCGCCGCGGCCGATTGGCTACGCCCTTTGCTCACCCAATAGGATATCACCATGACGCCAGAACTCGCCGCCGCTGTCGCAGCCCAAGCGGATTTTGCGGCTGATGTGTTTGACCGGCTCCGCGCCTGTAGCGTTGATGTACGCGGTGTAACCCGCGCCAGCTATGGCGAAGGCGAACAGGCAGCCCATGCCCTGATGGCGGAAATCGCGCGAGAGCTTAGCCTGGAGATTGACCAGGATCCCGCCGCCAACACCTATATGACACTGCCTGGCCAGGACAGAAGTGCCTCAGTACGGATGGTCGGATCGCACCTGGATTCTGTGCCTCAGGGCGGCAATTTCGACGGTGCGGCTGGCGTCGTATCCGGCCTGACCGCAATCCGAGCATTGCAAAAGCTTGGCCATCAGCAAACACATGATATCCGCGTGATGGGCGTGCGCGCGGAGGAATCCTGCTGGTTTGGCACTTCTTACATTGGCAGCCGCTCAGCGCTTGGCACTCTGCCCGATGGCGCATTGGATACTGCAACCCGTGCTGATAATGGCCGTAGCCTTGCGGAACATATGGCGGAATGTGGAGGTGATCCCGATAAGCTGCGTGATACGGCACCTTATCTGGACCGGGCGCGGATTGGCGCATTCCTGGAGCCGCATATCGAACAAGGCCCTGTACTGGTTGAGGAAGGCTTTCCTGTTGCCGTCGTGACCGGCATTCGCGGCAATCGACGCTTTCCGAACGCTCATTGCATCGGCGAATACGCGCATTGCGGTGGCGCGCCCCGCCGGGTCCGGCAAGATGCGGTCGTTGCGGCGACTGAATTTGTGCAGGCGATGGACGCCGAATGGGACAAGGCTGAAGCTTCCGGTGATGATTTCGCCTGCACTATCGGCATGTTCCAAACGGATACTGAACGCCATGCTATGACGGTAATTTCGGGGAACGTTAAATTCTCCCTCGATTTTCGCAGTGTTGATCCCAATTACCTGCTGAAGATGGAAGCGCGTGTTCCAGCTATCGCAGCTGAGATTGGTGCCAAGCGCGGCGTCAAGTTTAAGCTTGGCGCTATGACACGCGCGGCACCTGGGTTCATGGATCAAGGGTTAGTCGAAACTTACCGTAAAGCAGCAGCTGACATGAATGTCCGTGCTATTGATATTCCAAGCGGTGCCAGCCATGATTCAGCCGCTTTCGCGGACGCTGGTGTGCCAACTGCCATGTTGTTCATTCGTAACGAACACGGCAGCCATAATCCCGATGAGGCCATGGATATTCCTGACTTCATTGATGCAACAAAGCTGCTAGCCGCTGGTCTAACCGCCTAGCCTGGCTATGTGCGCCAGCGCCAAATCCCGGCTTGGGAACGTGGCGCTATCGAAGCCGTCACGCTTTGCTGCTTCCTGAACAGGCGCCTCATCATCTGTCGTGGCATAGCGACCTGATACTAACGCATACAACGTATTCACCCGCTTGCCGCGATGGGCATAAGCGACCCAGGCTTCCAGCCAAACTTTGCAATTCCGGAAATTGACAGCGATCCCAACACTTCCGCCCTGTCCGCTCAATCTCCGCATCAAAGAAGCTATGCACGGCCTGGGAGGCATCGAAAAGGTAATCACTGAAGTCCAGATCCAGGACCTGAAACTAGTCCAGGAAATCCATGCACGCCAGGAAGGCACGGTGTGCAGGGTCTGACTCCGCGGCATCCGTGTGGCTCTGCGCATAGACCGTTTTAGCCAACACGCTGACAGCGTGCTGAAGTCGGCCGCACGCGCGCAAAGCAATGTTGACGAAGCAGTCTCGGTCTGCATCCGCCAAATCCTGAGTTCCACGCAACACTTCGAGCGAGCAGCGCACTGCCGTTAGTGGGGAGACGAAGTCACCCTAAAGTGTCGTGCTAACAGCGACGGAAGATACATTTGCTTTGTCGTTGGGCTACATGCTGCTGGACTAAACTGCCAATCCTGCAGCTAGCATTTAGCAACTCTGTTAATTTGGCAATCCAGCAAAAATCCAACATGATTTATGTAAAAACGCGGCAAAGTTACAAATCAATAATGTCAATGAATGTAAAAAAAAACGCCGCCCGTCGTTTCTCATAGGCGACGCTATTTTACAGGAGAAGATACAGCTTGCCGTTCGTGAGATCAGGCAAAAAGACTCCGATTTCCGCGAAGATCATTACCAACGCCAAGCCAATAATTTGCAGCCCGATCGGGGGAGGACAACCGCCGCAAGGATGTTCTGGAGCGTAATGCTAGGCAGCACCGCGCTTTTTAGCCAAAATCGGGCCGGACCGAACGACGGCGATAGTAAGTAGATCTGGATGTTCATGACGAACAGGATGCCAAACCAAATCTTGGCTGCGTCCTCTGCCAGGCCCAGTTCCGATGTCATGCTCGCTACGACCGGTGCGAAGATCGTCACCGTAATGTAGGCGATGGCGATCCATTCCATGAACGTGCCAGGGATAATGAGCATGCCCATCATCACAAAGGTTACGCCAAGCGGTGGCATATCGCCGATGATGCTGTAGATGCCAACGAAGCTAACAGTACCCAGCACCAACCAGATAATGGTACCGACGGTCATCATGGTTTTGCCCAGTGCTTCCTGGAGCATTGCCCAGGATAACCGACCACGAACAACAGATGCCGTCATGGCACCAAGCACACCAATCACCGCTGATTCCGTAACGGCAGCGATACCATCATAAATACTGCCCAGGATCCAGAGGATAACCATGGCTGGAACGATCAGCCCGATCAGCCCGATCAGCTTAATGCACAAGCCTGCAGCACCGACTAGCTAGATGGGAGGCCAATCACTTGATCGATATAGCCCCGGTAGCTCTGGTCCTTTGGCCGCGCCCCATCTTCCGGATCAACATAACGGATCGATGAGGTGCCCTTTAAGGACGCGGGCAGCACCGATACACGTACAAATCTGGTTGGCTCGTCTCCCGCCTGCGCGAACACAGGACTCGGGCCTGCTTCGAACCAGGGCATCCCAACGCCGAATTTATGGGATGCACCCTCTGCATCAATCCAGATATCACCCTCGACGAGACACCGAATACCAGGGCCACGATGGGTATGGCGAAGCGCGCAGCCACCCGCCGGAAACGCAACGCTATCAAACCGAAAAAGCCAACCTTCAGTTGCATCAGCATGTTCGATCGTCGTCAACGGGCCGGACAGCAGCAGGTCTGAGTCGGCAACGTCAGCCAGACTCTCTGCTGCATCCTTCGCTGCGATTTCATATCGCCAGATAACAGCGCCCACAGGCCCGGCCAGAACTGGCATCGCGGATTTTGCGTAAATCCCCTCATCAGCGCTCAGTGCCTTATCCCCGAGAACCGTTACAGCACCGGAAAAGACGTAGATGACCCGATGCGCTGCCTTCAACGGCAGCGT
This sequence comes from Alphaproteobacteria bacterium, assembly GCA_965660545.1. Classification (GTDB taxonomy): domain Bacteria; phylum Pseudomonadota; class Alphaproteobacteria; order Bin95; family Bin95; genus VMCJ01. Next base: position 62,101 of record CBFIAF010000005.1, read on the forward strand.
TAGTGCAGCTGAAGGCGCATAAGTATCCCGGTACATTCGGAGTTCAAATGCCTCACTCATCAGTGTGGCCTCCTAAGGCGTGATCAAACCGAATTCTAGACCCGCGTGGCGGAGCCACACGAGCCACGAAACGGCGAAACTCCGGGCGATATAAACATCGAATGCATCAGCGTCCCGGCAATGCAGAACCGCCGTCGCATTGCCCATAGGGGTTTGGGCAAATGCGCCGGGTGGGAATGTATGGGGGCGAAGGTCCAACCGGCTGCCAACGCTTAACAGGTCCCGCGCATCTGTGCCCTCTATCCGAAGCCTTGCCCGTGATGACGACAGATTAATAGCGTGGAAACCGTCCGCCTGCTCAATCCGTACACCAAACCCAGCGTCAGCATCATGCACCGCAAGCCAATTATCTGGTCCCAGACGCATGATGGACAATGGGCCATCAGTGAATGCTGAACCGGGCTTCATCGGTAATGCCGCACCGAGCGCAGCTGAAGCTGCAGCCGTGAACCCCGAATCCGTTGCATCACCGCGAACTGTCGCCTGCCCCGCCGCTGGCAAAGCATAGGCAACAAGCGCGCCCTCAGGCCGCTCGGCACCCAGGCTCAAAAAGCCATGGACACGGGCCGCATCAGGTCCAATATCAGCCACGGAGTCGCTCCCCTTCTGGATCAATCATGACGGGGTCAGTTACCTTTACCGCCGCCGCAACGCCCATGATTGGCGAGACAACATGGACCGTTTGGCCATGCAAGGAACGACCATCCCTCAGCAACGCCAGCGCCACCATCCGCTTCAACTCACTACTATAGGCGTATGACGACACGTGGCCGAGCGAAGGGCGTGGCTGGTCACCCAAAGCCTCCGCCGTTACCTGCGCCCCTTGCGGGAATGCCGCCGCTGGGTCCTCAGCGACAAGGCCGACGAGCTGTTTCCGCCCACTGTCCTGAAAGGCCGGCAGGTCGAGCGAGCGCACGCCAATCGCATCTTTCTTGCGGGACACCATGTGGCCAAGCCCCAGATCATCAGGCGTTGTGCGGCCATCAGCTTCAGAATGGGTGACGTGGCCTTTCTCGATCCGCAACGCGCCCATAGCTTCCGTGCCATATGCAGTTAGGCCATAGGCATCGCCGGTTGATATCATATGCGCCCACACATGGCCGCCCCAATCCGCAGGCACGTTGATTTCAAACGAAAGTTCACCGGAATAGCTCATCCGCATAACCCGGGCTGGAATGCCAGAAATCTCAGCCTCAGCGAGCCGCATCATTGGCAGGCCCTCGTTTGAGGCATCCAATTCAGGCACTAGGGCAGCCAGGTATTCGCGTGCTTTTGGCCCAGCGATGGCCGCCGCGAACCATTCTTCTGATACCGGCGTTGCATAGGCATTCAGGTCTGGCCAATGCACCTGCAATGCATGCTCAATGTGCTGGTAGACGGCACCTGCGCCACCCGTCGTGCAGGTCAAGTGGAACCTGTCCTCTGCCAGCCGGAATACGACACCATCATCAAACACACGGCCATCTTCACGGAGCATCAGGCCATATCGCCCGCGCCCAACCTTCAACGTACCCATCGTGTTGCAATATAGCCGGTCCATCAACTTAGCGGCGTCCGGCCCTGCAAGATCAATCTTGCCAAGGGTCGAGACGTCGACGAGGCCCAAGCCTGCCCGTACCGCAGCCGCTTCTGCGCGATATGCTTCACCCAGCGTTGCCCCGTTGGTCGTGTAATATTGCGGACGCCGCCACAATCCAGCGTCAATGAACACGGCATTCTGGCTCTCGTGCCAGGAATCTGCCGCGGACCTGCGGATCGCGTGGCCGACTTCCCCTAAATGCCCACCTGCAACAGCGCCGAATGTTACCGGTGTTGCAGGCGGGCGGAATGTCGTGAGACCAGTCTTAGCGACCTCTTTGCCCGTAGCAGCCGCCAGTAACGCCAAGCCAATAGGCCCAGCGATCTTGCCTTGGTCCGTGCCCATGCCCAATGTGGTGTAGCGCTTCACATGCTCAATCGAATGCCACCCTTCCCGGGCGGCCAGCGCTATGTCCTTGTCAGCAACATCGTTTTGCAGATCAACAAACCGGAGGCCGCCTGTAGGGTTTGGAAGCTCCCAAGGCTGCGGTGCCGTTGACGGGCCCGCCTGGTCTCGTTCCGGCAATGGTGTCGCTTTGCCCGCCGCGACCCCGTCCGCAATCGCAGCAGTAAGGTCAAACACGCCACGTGCGCCGCCAATGGAGCAATTGGCACCATTGGGCGCGCCAGGCATGAAAGAGCCGATATTCTCATCCCATACAAGCGCGCCCTTAGACTGCGCGTGCAGTTGCAAACTAGGCCCAAGCCCGCCGGAAATGAGAATTGCATCCGTCGCGATCGTTTCCTGGATGTGGGATGCGCCGTCAGCAATCCGCCAAACCTCAGCACCGGAAACCCGCTTCGTCCCATGGGCTTTCGCCACCACGGCACCCGCAATTACCTTGCCGCCATCCGCGTCATAAGCTGATGCAACAGGCCCAGGATCGGCGCGAAGATCGACAACCGCAGGGACACTTGCCCCTGCATCTTTGAGCGCTCGAGCTAAGGAATACAGACTGTCATCACCGCCAAATAAAACGGGCGTTTGGCCAGCCAACACACCAAACCGCCACAAATAGCCCTGCGCAGCGCTTGCGAGCATGACGCCCGGTCTGTCGTTATTGGCGAACAACAGCGGGCGCTCGATGGCGCCTGTGGCGATGATCACCCGGCCAGTTCTGACCTCCCAGAAACGTTCGGTCGGCGCAGCGGCCGGCGCGCTATCGCGATCCCGAACGCGTTCACAGAGGGTTATAAGCTCATGCTCATAATATCCGGCGACCGTGGTTGCGGTCATTAGGCGGACATTGGGCATCGTTTCCAGCCGCGCCAGAGTTTCCTCAAACCAACGCCGATGCGGGCCTTGTGGCATACTATGAAGGCCGCCGCCAAAGCTTGGACGCGCATGGGCCAAAATGACAGACTGGCCATTGTCTGCCGCCGCTTCTGCAGCTGCAAGCCCAGCCGGGCCGCCGCCTGCAATCAGCACATCACAATGGATATTGCGGCGCGCATACAGATCAGTATCTCGCTCACGAGGTGCGGGTCCAAGCCCAGCCATGCGGCGGATATACTTCTCATACGTCATCCAGCGTGAGGCAGGCCACATGAATGTTTTGTAGTAAAACCCTGCCGGCAGAACGGCCTTCACCTTATCCAGCAAACCAAACGCGTCATGCTTAAGTGACGGCCAGCGGTTTTGCGAAGACACTTGCATGCCGGGTTTGGCCGGTATCATCGTCGCCCTGGCATTTGGCGTTCGCGTTGAGCCAGCGCCTAGGGTGAGCAGTGCATTCGGCTCCTCCGCCCCAAGCCCGAATATCCCGCGCGGGCGGTGCAGCTTAAAGCTTCGCCCAACCAGGGTTTCGCCAGCAGCCAATAGCGCTGAAGCCACCGTGTCGCCAGGATGGAAAGGGATTTCGCGGCCATCGAACGTGAAAATCTCGACGCGGCTTCGATCAATCAGCCATCCGCCGGTATCGCTGCGGTTGGGCTGCCGCGCGCTCATTCTGCAGAATCCTTGGTGTATGAGACGCTGCCAAGCGCGTGCGTGACCGTATCTCGTTCAACTGTCAGCCAGCTGTGGCAACCGGAAGCATGGAGCCAAAGCTCTCGATGCGCGCCTTTCGGGTTATCACGAATATAAATGTAATCCGTCCATTCGGCGTCAGATGCAGCCGGATCAGGCCGTTTTACAGCCGCGTCGCCGCCATAAACAAATTCCGTCTCCGGTCGCAGGCCACAATGAGGGCAAGGAATGAGCATCATGGCTAATGCGCCTTTGCGTAGGGGCCTGCGCCCTTTTCATCTATGACGGCGCTTCGGCCGAAGCGGTCTAATGTGAAAGCGGCGTTCAATTCATGCGGTTCGTCATGGGCGATTGTATGCGCGAAGCACCAGCCAGAGCCTGGTGTTGCTTTGAACCCGCCATAGCACCAACCACCATCCAGATAGAGGCCTTGCACCGGCGTTTTCCCGATAATCGGACTGCCGTCCATGGTCATGTCCATAACGCCGGCCCATTGGCGCATCCATTTGAGACGGCTTATGTTCGGGAACATTTCAACCGCTGCTTCCGTCACTTCTTCAATGTTTGGGATCGTGCCGCGCTGGCTGTAGGAATTGTACCCATCCAGCCCACCACCAAGCAGCACCTCACCTTTATCCGTCTGCGAAATATAGAAATGCAGCGCGCCTGTGGAGACGACGACGTCCAGGAATGGCTTGACCGGCTCGGAGACAAACGCCTGCAACAGGTGGCTTTCTATTGGTAGACGAATATCCGCCATCGCCATCAAATGCCCAGAATGCCCCGCAACGGCCACACCCGCTTTCGGCGTTTCGATATAGCCACAAGACGTCTGAACACCCTGAAGCGCCCCATCGGGGCCGCGCATGAAGCCAGTGACCTCACAGTTCTGGATTATATCGACGCCCAGGCTATCCGCCCCACGCGCATATCCCCACGCCACCGCATCATGACGGGCAACACCGCCACGCGGTTGACTGACAGCACACATAATCGGCCAGCGCATCGAACCATCGCGTCCAAGATTGATATCCGGGACTCGTCGTTTCAGCTCATCGGCAGAGAGGAATTCAGCATCGATGCCATTGAGGCGCATGGCGTTGTAACGCCGCATTGTCGCCTCGACCTCACCCGGTGTGTGGCAGGTATTGATGACGCTGCGTTGGCTGAACATTACATTAAAGTTCAGGTCTGCCGACAGGCCCTCCCAAAGCTTCAATGAATGCTCATAGAAATGCGCATTCGGCTCCAGCAGATAGTTTGAGCGCACAATCGTTGTATTACGGCCCGTATTACCGCCACCGATCCAACCGCGTTCCAGCACGGCGATCTTCTTCATGCCGTGCAGTTTGGCAAGATAATACGCAGTGGCGAGGCCGTGGCCACCGCCGCCGATAATCACCGCATCATAGCGCGCTTTGGGTTCTGGATGCCGGATCGCCGGTTGCCAGTTTTTATGCCCCGAAAGAGCATTCTTCGCGAGGTTGAGGAAGGAGTAACGACCGCCACCCACCGGATCAGGCTTGCTTTACGGCGCCGGCAGCTTCAAGCCGCGCGACTTCCGCAGCATCAAAGCCCCAAGCAACAAGCGTTTCACGCGTATGCTGGCCGGGTGCAGTGGCACCCATAGCGACAGACGTTGGCGTGCCCATAAACCGTGGTGCAGGCGCAGGCTGCTTGTAGCCATCCAACTCAATAAAGCTCTCACGGGCGACATTGTGCGGGTGTTCCATCGCTTCTGACATGGTCAGCACCGCACCAAAGCAGACATCTGAGTCTTCCATCAGATCTACCCATTCCTGGCGGGTTTTAGTGATGAAAACCTCTGCCAGTTTAGCGCGGTTTTCCGGCCATTTATCCCGGTCGCCCTGGGGGTAGAGATCATCGTCGCCGAGACCGGTTTTTTCTTTCAGAAGCGCATAGAACTGCGGTTCAATGGAGCCGATAGAAATATGGCGGCCATCACTCGTTTCAAACACGCCGTAATAATGCGCGCCACCATCCAAGCGGTTATAGCCACGCTGATCTTCTTTCCATAGGCCTGCAGCCAGCGCGCCGTACATGCCCATCATCAGTGAGGCGGAGCCTTCGACCATGGAGGTATCAACCACTTGGCCTTTGCCCGTGGTTTTGGCTGAGATGTATGCTGCAAGGACGCCCATCGCCAAATAGAGCGAGCCACCGCCAAAGTCCCCCACAAGGTTTAGCGGCGGTGTTGGCGGGCCATCAACAGGACCGATGCAAGAAAGCGCGCCAGACAGTGAGATATAGTTGATGTCATGACCGGCTGTGTGAGAAACAGGACCCGTCTGGCCCCAACCCGTCATTCGCCCGACAACAAGTGCCGGGTTCCGCGCAAGCAGTACATCTGGGCCAAGGCCCAGGCGTTCTAGCACGCCCGGACGAAAGCCTTCAATAATGATATCAGCAGATTCGCACATCTTTAGTGCCGTCTCAACGCCTTCCGGGTTTTTGAGGTTTAGCGCGATGTTCGGGCGCCCGCGCGTCAGGTTATTGAACATGTCCGGGATAGCCCCGGGTTTACCGACGTTGCCAGCCCGGTCCACGCGCACAACCCTGGCGCCCATGTCCGCCAGCAGCATGCAGCTGTGCGGCCCCGGCCCAATGCCAGCAAATTCAATGATCTTAACACCTTCAAGCGGACCCATGGCGCACAATGCTCCCTAGCGGATAATGATTTCAGCGAGCAGGATAGCCATGCTTTGACCAGATTGGAAACGCCTTCATGGAACAAAATACACAACCCTTCGCTGGCATGCGCGTGATTGACTTTACCCGCGTCGTCTCCGGCCCCTACGCAACATCACAATTGGCAATGCTGGGGGCCGATGTCATCAAGATCGAAAGTCCCGGCGTTGGCGACGAAGCGCGCCAGATGTCAACCGATGCAGCAACGGGTGCCTCCGATATGGCACCAATGTACATGGCTTGCGGCATGAATAAGCGCTCCATGGCGCTGAACCTGAAAAACCCTGCCGCGCAAACGGCCGTCGCCACGCTAATCGAAGGCGCAGATATTGTGGTGGAGAATTTCCGGCCCGGCGTGATCGAACGGCTTGGCCTCGGCTATGAAGCCATGCGCCCAGCAAATCCAACGCTGGTCTGGTGCGCGATTTCTGGGTTTGGCCAAACAGGTCCGCGCATGAGTGCCGCCGCGTATGACGCACGGTTGCAGGCAATGTCTGGCATGATGTCTATCACTGGCCATACTGAAACCGGGCCAACGCGCGCCGGGTTCGCTGTTGTAGACACTGCGACCGGCATGACAGCCGCATTCGCTATCTCCGCTGCGCTCAGTCAACGTGCCGTGTCCGGAAAAGGCCAGTATATCGACGTTGCGATGCTGGACTCGATCTTGTCCTTCATGGCACCGACAGTCGCCGAATGGACGGTTGGCCAAAACGTGCCCGGTCTCTCCGGCAACCAGGGCACATCGGGCAGGCCAACAGCGAATCTGTTCCGCTGCCGTGGCGGGTATTTGATGCTTGCAGCGAATAATGATCGGCAATATGAGGCGCTGGCGAACACTATCGGCGCAGATGCCATGCTGACAGACCCTCGCTTCAAAGACTGGGGTAGCCGTCGTGCAAACGTAGAAGACCTGCGCGTTGTTATCGAATCCGCCCTAGCATCTGCGAACGGTGAGACCTGGGAAAGTAAGCTGGACGCGGCAGGCGTTCCAGCTTCCCGCGTTCGCGACATGGCGAGCATTACGGCAGACCCACAGGTGGCGCATCGCGGCCTCCTGCATGCATTCGGTGCGGATGAAGGTGGTATTGGCAAGGCTTACAGCTTGGTCGGCGCGCCGTTCCAATTTGCATCTGGTGGGCCCGCAATCAACACGCCTCCGCCCAATGTTGGCGACCACACAGAAGGCATACTCCGTGATCTAGGCTTAAGCGATACGGAGATAGCAGCCGCAACTGCGTAATGAGATCAGTCCAGCAACAGCGCATTTACTTCATTCGCGGCTTCATATGCGGCCCAATGGCCGGCACCCGGGATAATCGTGAAGCTTTCGCAATTCGGCAATGCTGCAAAGAGCGCCTGACGTTCCGACAAGAAAGGTCCTGCGGTAGCGTCCTTTTCGCCCCAAATACCGCGCACGGGAATGGTGAGCTTTTGAAGTGCGCGCGCCAAGCTGTCGCCGCGTGGGATGACACCGCTGCGGGAACGGGCGCGGCGAGTGTTCTGTTGCTGCAGCTCCAGCGCCATGTCATCGATGCGGCTATGGTCGCCGAACATAATCACGCCAAGGTTCTGCCGGTGCACTGCGCGGATTTCGTCCGCAGCCATATCCCGGTTTGGCCGGGCCATCTCACCCCGTTCCGCTAGCGGCAAACCAAGCGCGTTAGAGCCAATGATCGTGAAGCGGTCAATCCGGTGCTCTAAAATAAGCGCTGCCTGTCCGCCAACGATGCCGCCAAACGAGAAACCCACAAGCTGGAACCGCTTCGCTGGCGGCAAGGCCTGATCAATAGCTTCAGCCGTGATAGCGCCCATTGATTCCGCTGAAATAGGCTCCGGCGGCTGATCGCTCTCCCCCATACCTGGCAAATCAAGCGCCATCACATGGAAGCGCTGCGACAATGGGCCGATATTGCGCACCCAATGGGACCACGCGCCGAAGCTCCCGTGGCTCAACACCATCGTGGGCGCGGCCGGATCGCCCCATAATCGGCAAATGGTGCGGCCATGGGCGTGAGATGTTTCGATCCACGTGGCGGCGGCGTCTAAATCGGTCAATAAACTCATGACATCAGCTTAAACCAACCAGCCTCAGAACGGAATCTGGCAATATCTGCAGGTTGTGGCGGCAATAAGTACCTTAAGTGGCACTCTGCCCGGCAGAACGTGCAGGTAAGAATTACCCGATAAGCATACCACGCCATAAACGCAGGAACAGAAACCCAAATATTTCGGATCCTTAGCTAAATAGACCGGCAAATGGTGCCCAGTTTGCAATGAACGTTGCGTCCCAGGATGCAGCTTGCATCAACCAGGTGGGGTGTGGAGGCTAGGATGGCCGAAGTTTCCCTGAGGCATGAAGCCCAAAAACCACTCCAGGATGGAGACTACTCTCATGTCTTTGAATATCGTATCCAATCACGCGCCAATATTGGTGCAGCACAGAACCGACTTCGGTTCGCGTCCGCCAACTTGGCGTCAACCATCGAAAACCAAAAAGCATCACGCTCGACGCTGATGGATCTCGATGTCTCCTCCGCAATGTCTAATTCCAAATCAAAACACGTGCTTATGCCGCCGGTGTTTCCATGCTGGCCCAGGCCGACCAGGCGCCGCAAAACCTAATGTGTCGCTTCGGTTAATCCTGACGCAGGTCAGGTGCTGCTAGCCTTCCGCCCGTCACCTCGCTTTAATGGTAGCTAATGATGATTATGGGAGGCCGTCTAGATGGATGAAACACAAGATGCGGTATGGCCGCGCGGCGCAAAAGCCGCCGGTGCCAAGCCGCTGGCCAAACGGTTGGATACGCTGGAAGACAAAACCGTCGCCTTCCTTTGGGACTATATGTTCCGGGGCGATGAAATCTTTCCGCTGATTGAGCGGGAATTGGGCGCGGCTTATCCCGGCGTCAAATTCATTGGTTACAATAAATTCGGCACCACCCATGGCGGCGGCGAGCGCGAAGTCATCCGCAAGCTCCCCCTTGATATTGAGACGCACGGCATTGACGCCATCGTCTCTGGCATGGGCTGCTGAGGCAGCTGCACCCCCGCCGTGTTGCGGGCAAGCGCAGCTGCAGAAGCCGCAGGAATTCCTACCGCCAGCCTCGTCTGTGACGGTTTCATAGGCCAAGGCCGCTCCACCGCAAGCGGGATCGGGATGCCGAACATTCCCTTGGCGCAGGTCACGGGCCATGTGGATGTGCAGACGACGGACGAGCTTGTCTCTAACGTTGTCGGCATCACCGTTCCGGCTGTCATCAAGGCGTTAACCGAAGACCCGACCCCTGTGGCCGCGCCGACGGAGCCGAAGCCCCAGGATGTCGTGTTCCGCGGCGATTTCGAAGAGATCAACCGCTACTTCTATGAGAACGGCTGGTCTGACGGCCTGCCCATCATCCCGCCGACGCGGGAGAAGGTCGAAGCCTTCCTGACGTTCACGGACCTGCGCGCCGATACGGTGCTTGGCCAGGCCCAGCCCGATAACCGCATCGCCACCGTGTGGGGTGCGGCCGTCAACGGCGTTATGGCTGGGTGTAGGCCAGAATATATGCCGGTTATGGTAGCCGCCCTTCGCGCCATGTGCAATGAAGATTACGGCGTTGAGCATTCCGGCAATACCCCGGGCGCTGAAACACTGATGATTGTCAATGGCCCGATCACCCAGGATATCGGCATGAACAATACCCAGGGTGCGCTTCGGGACGGTGTTCAGGCCAATACCGCGCTTGGGCGCTGGTGGCGGCTTTGCTTGAAAAACATCGCGGGTTTCCGCCATCACCAGACTGACAAGGCCACCTTCGGCGGCACTTGGAAAGTCGCCATGGCAGAGCATGAGGAAACGCTCCAGAAGATCAACTGGCCGCCCTTCGCCGCCGAGTTTGGTCATAAGTCCGGCGAAAATGCGCTCTCTATCGCGCGCTTCACGGGCAGCGATGTGGTGACGTCGGTATTTGGCTCCAATGCGGAAGAGATTCTGCCGTATTTGGGCGACGCCTTGGTGCGGATTTCCGCGTGGCAGCTTGTGTTCACCGTCGGCATGGCAACGGGTACATACCGCCCGTTGCTAATCCTCTCCCCAATCCTGGCAAAAACCATCGCCAAATCTGGGTGGTCCAAGGACCAGGTGAAACAGTGGCTGTTCGATAACGCGCGGCTGCCCGCGAGCCAGTTCGAGCGCTATATGGGCGAATACACCAACCTCGTCCCCGGCCGCCGCACCCTGGCGGATATGGTCGCGAACGGCGAAGCGCCGGCCGTGTTTGCAGAATCAGACGACCCAGACCGCCCGGTCCCAATCGTCTGCCAACCATCAGACTTCCTGATCGCCGTCGCCGGAGACCCAGGCCGCACCAATGCCTTCGTCATGAGCCACAACGGCCAACTCGGGTACACCGTTGGCGAGGCCATCCTCACACCGCAAAACTGGCCGAGCTTGCTGGAGGATCTGGATTAGAAACGCCCTAATCTTGATTGCAGCGTTATGTACGCGCCGACGTTTAGCATCCGAGCATTAATAAGGGCTGGATTTACAGCGCCTGGCAGTCGCTGGCGGAATGCGTTTGCTCTTTGCGCGCCGGTACTATTTGTGCTGACTGCCGCTACAGCAGCGCCTCGCTACCACAGGATACGCCAGTGGAAGGTTTAAGCGGCTTATTGCTGCTAGTCGGGTTTGTTGCTTTGATCCCGGCGCTTACTAGCGTTCACCGCATTATTATCAGCAAGCCCGAACGATGTAGCTAGGATCTGCGCGAATGGGCCTATTTGATTTGGGCAGTCGCGATACTGGTGTCTGGAACCCAGCTTGGAATGCTGTTGGGTTTCGCACTAAAGGCAGTTGGTCAAAAGCTCCCACCACGGCGCTTTTTAAACGCGGCTTTCGCAATCAGATGATCCAGGGTTTGACCCCCGTTAGTGCGGAAAAGGGCGAATGTATGGTCGGGCCGGCTTATACGTTGCGGTACATTCCGGCGCGGGAGGATTTGAATGGGTTGGATGTGTTTCGGGACCCGGCGCATCCGCAGCGGAAGGGCGTTGAGGACTGTCCTGAAGGGCATGTGATGGTGATCGACAGCCGGACGGATGCGAGCGCGGCTTCGGCAGGCGGCATTCTCATTACGCGGTTGATGGTACGCGACGTTGAAGGGGTTGTGACGGATGGTGGGTTTCGGGACAGCCCCGAAATTGGTGCCATGAAAATTCATGCTCATCACGCACGTCCCTCTGCCCCGACCAAACTGACCCGCCACCAGGCGATAGACCTGAACGTGCCTATCGGCTGCGGCAACGCGCCAGTGTTTCCGGGCGATATTATCGTCGGCGATGGGGAAGGCGTTGTTGTGATCCCAGCGCATCTATCGGAAGAGATCGCTGATGAAGCGTTTGAGATGACGGCTTATGAGGATTTTGTGACAGAACGCGTGCAAGGGGGTGCCACGATCAAGGGACTATATCCGCCAACTGACCCGGCTAACTTAGATTTATTCGCAGACTGGCGGACCAGGCACGGACGCTAAAGTGCAGGCTTCTGCTGCTCTCTAAACTCACGCAACAGACTGAGGTTCTCGGTGTTGGCCTTGTGGGCAACATCAAAAATATCACCGACTATTGGCAATGCACCCAGGAGCCAGGACCCAGTCCCCCAGGATATTCCAGCCCATTTCAAGAATAAGGCTGAACAGCTTTTCTTGGCGTATAGCCGCGAGGACAAAGGCAAGGGATATCGCCCCTGTCGCCATATCACCGACGCCGGGGGTCAAGCCGACCAGTCCATCCAGGCCAAAACGAATATTGGTGCCACCAGGATAATCAGAACCCATAGCAATTTGGCACCCGTAGAGGCACCAAGGCCTAGTATTTTTAATATTGCGTAGACAATTGCGATCACTAAGAGAAGGCCGAAAAGGCCACTGCCGATTTCGATAATCTAGTCCTTTGTTGACAAAAGATGCAGCAGCAACGCGCTTTAAAGCCATAAAATTCCAAAGCGCTACTTTCGACCCTTCCGCTCCGTCGTCGCAATCGCGCTAACCGCAATGAAAATCACGATGCCGCCAATAATTGTTGGTGCGTCTGGGACCTCCAAATACAGCAGGAAGCCCAATACAGCCGCGAATGGAAGGCGCAGATAATCAAACGGCATCACCACGCTTGCCTCCCCGGCTGCCAACGCCCGGGTGATGCACATGTGGGCGGCCAAGCCTGAGATAACAAGCAGGACAATCCAGGGAATGTTTGCGATGGAGGGCGTCACCCAATAATAGACAGCCGGTACCAAGGACAGCAGGGCCAGGCTGGCATTCTGAATAAACACCATCCGGTTTGCTGGCTCCGTGTCCGACATATATTTCACGAAGGTGTTGGATATCGCATAGAATACGGATGCGCCCAGCAGCATCAGCGTCGCCGGGCCAATCTCAATAAACCCTGGCCGCACGATGATCAGCATGCCAGCGAAGCCGACCATGGTCGCGGCCCAGCGGAACCAGCCCGGCCGTTCCCCCAAAACCAGCATGGCCAGCAGGATGGTGAACAGTGGGTATGTGGATTGAATGGCGACGGAATCCGCCAGTGTCGTCAGGCCGACCGCATGAAACCAAAGCATCATCGCTGTGAACGTGGATAGGCAGCGCCCCGTGTGGGCAAACAGCCGCTTACTCAGTACGCCATGCCATCCCGCCCTGAAGGCCCATGGCAGCAGCAGGCTTACAGAAAACGCAGCACGGAAAAACAGAATTTCAGCCGTCGGTAGGCTGGTCGATAATTCGCGCACACTGATCACAAGCGCTGTGAACGCAACACTGGCACCGATCATCCACAAAATGGCTTTAAGATTGTTTGGCTGTATGACCGGTCCTCGCTTATTCGGCGCATCCGCAATCGGCGGTGCCTCAACTGGCGCTCCAATTAATGGTGCTGCGGCAGTTGTATTCGGTGGATACCAACGTGGTGCGCTCATTGGGCGGTGCCAATGCAAGTGCCGCACGCCACAGAAACAGCGTTTATACCAAACATAAAAAGACGCAGTCCCTAAATTTGCTTTGGCCCCATCGCGGCCCACCCGATTGGGGGATCGGGTGGGCCGCGATGGGACTATAGCGGATCCCGCTTAGCTTTTCGTCTTCAGAAAATCGATTTTTTTCCAGCAGCACTCCTTCGCGTGGTGGCGCTTTTGGTGCCTCCGGTGCGGCTTCCTCTATCTTCTTCAGCTTGTTCATCTGCTTGATGACCATGAAGATCGCGAAAGCGACGATCAGTAAATTGATCACAGCGTTGACGAAGACACTACAGTCGATGGTCGCAGCACCTGCTTCTCTTACAGCCGCTAGGGACGCATTCTCGCCGCCTGACAGATTCAGGAACATTTGGGTGAAATCAACTCCACCCAACAGCATGCCAATTGGCGGCATGATGATATCATTCACCATTAAAGTGACGATTTTAGCGAAAGCCCCACCAGTATCACACCGACCGCAAGGTCGATGACGTTGCCGCGCATAGCATACTCTTTGAACTATTTAAGAGTAGGGTCATACTCCTTTTTTGTGATTACCGCCCACGCCAACCTTTGTTAAGGCCCCAGAAGCACTTCGTATCCTTTTACGGCACTTGTGCGCCACCTATACGCGCAAAAGGCATAAGCAAGTTTCAATTTGCTACGAATCAGCTCGATTCAGCCAGTTTTTGTCCTGGCGCCAGTCTTGCTGAATAGGGATAGGTCGGTTGCCCTTGGTCTATCGACGGGAGACTTGCCAAACGAACCCCCAAGCTTGGAGTGGGTCTCCACGCATAGAGAAGAAGCCGTCCGCAACCCCAAGTGCGGGCGGGCGGTGCCTTCTTTTTTAATCAGCGTGCCGGTACGGTCGCCTGAGCGATTTCTTGATGAGGATGTCCCGATGCCTGATTGGCTTTCAACAGACCAGATGATGCTTATAGCAGAAACCTATGGTGTGCCGATGGTCGGCGCGATCCTGGTTCTGATTGTCGGCTGGACGCTCTCCAGCACCATTGCCAACGGCTTTGCACGCCTGCTCGCCAGGACCGGACGGATCGACGAAACGCTGCGGCTATTCTTCCGCAGCTTGATGAAATACCTGATCCTCTCGGTCACCATCATCGCCGTATTGGAGATGTTTGGCGTAAAAACGACTAGTTTGGTTGCTGTGCTGGGTGCGGCATCGCTCGCGATTGGTTTGGCACTGCAGGGCACTCTGCAAGATCTGGCAGCGGGCGTTATGTTGATGATCTTCCGGCCCTTCCGCGTCGGGGAATTTGTTGAAGCCGGCGGTCAGACGGGGACCATCAAAGAGGTCAACCTGTTCATCACCGAAATGGCGACACCGGATAATTTGCAGATCACAGTGCCGAACAGCAAAATGTGGGGCACGGCGGTTAAGAACTTCAGCCGTTACCCAACCCGGCGCGTGGACTTGGTATTCGGTATCTCCTATGACGATGACATTGGCAAAGCGATGGACGTGGTTCGCGAAGTCGTACAGGCGGATGATCGGGGGTTGGCCGAACCGGCACTGTTCATGGCCGTTACAACGCTCAATAACGGCTCCGTTGATATCACCACCCGGGTTTGGTGTAACTCTAGTGACTTCTTTGGCTTGAAAACTGATCTGACCCGGAATGTCAAAGAAGCCTTTGATAAGGCTGGCATCACCATTCCCTATCCCCATATCCAAGTTGTTATGCAGGCAAAAGCTGGGGATACGGCGTAGAACCGCCTTTCGCCGCCAGACCCCTTCGGCTATACTAGGCCTGACTGCTCGGATCGGAGTCCTTCGCGCCCATGTTGACCCCCCTCAACTTCGAAAAGCCGATCCTCGAGCTTGAAGCCAAGGTCGCGGACCTTCGCCAGTTGGCGGAAACCGACGGCATCGACATCACCGAAGAAACACAGAAGCTTGAGGCGCGCATGCAGCGCAGCCTGGAGCAGATGTATACGAAGCTTACCCCGTGGCAGCGGGTGCAGGTAGCGCGCCACCCAAACCGCCCCCGGGCGCTTGAGGTGATAGCAAGGCTTTTCCGAGATTTCACGCCACTTGCTGGCGACCGCCTTTATGGCGAGGACCAGGCTGTCATCGGCGGTATCGGGCGCTTTCGTGGGCGGAGTGTTGTGGTTATCGGCCAGGAAAAAGGGGGAGATACCGCCAGCCGCCTTAAACGCAATTTCGGCATGGCGCACCCTGAAGGCTACCGCAAAGCCATGCGGCTCATGCGGCTGGCTGATCAGTTCAAACTGCCGGTGATGAGCTTCGTCGATACACCTGGTGCATATCCCGGCATTGAAGCAGAGGAGCGCGGCCAAGCCGAAGCGATCGCGAGCTGCCTGCAGCGCGGCATGGAATTAGAAACGCCGTTCATTGCCTCTGTACTCGGCGAAGGCGGGTCCGGCGGTGCAGTTGCAATTGCGGCAGCGGACAAAGTCCTCATGTTCGAGCATTCTGTGTATTCCGTAATCTCACCCGAAGGCTGCGCTTCCATCCTGTGGCGTTCAGCAGAGCACGCACCCGACGCCGCAGAAGCGCTGAAGCTAACGGCAGCCGATCTGCATAGGCTTGGCGTGGCGGATACTGTCGTGAAAGAGCCTGTTGGCGGTGCGCATCGTGCCCCGATGGAGGCCATCGACACCCTTGGCGACGCCATGGCGGACGCGCTGTCAGATGTCGAACGCGACGGCCTGGATGGCCCAGCGCTTCGTCAACGCCGCCGCGAGCGCTTCCTCAAAATGGGCGGGTGACGCCCGACTAGTCTTGTGCGGCTAGTCGCCGATCACGTGCTAAATCAAGCTTATAGGTTGCCTGACATTTAGCGACGAGGCGACCTGAGGCGCCCCGCGCGACAGCGTCTACAATCGTCAAGATTCCACCACGGGATACGACGGTCCCTTCTGCAATCAGGTCTTCTTGGTGGCCGGGGCCGATATAATTGATCGTCAGGGATACAGTCGTGCCGCGCGTTGTCGGCTTAGCATCGGGCGTCGCCCAGGCGGCACAAGTCGCAGCCGTGTCCAGCAGCGCCGCTGTCGCACCACCATGAATGATATTCAGGCCATTCATAACCTCTGAGCTCGCCGCCATCCGAACGAGAACCCTATCAACCTCTACATGGTCAACGCTGAGGCCGACATGCTCACCAAATGGGCCCTTGGCGATCACATTATAAATACGGTCAATCGCAGCGGGCGAAAGGTCGTTAGCGCTCATAGATCTGGTTCCAGTTTAGAAAAAATGCTGACGCGGTCCCGCCTCCCCCAGAATATGGGAGGTGGCGAGACCGCGGTTCATAAAGCAGCGATAAGCGCTAACGGTGCTCCGTCGAGAGCTTGTTTTCAAGATGCCGTGCGTAACGGGACATCGCGAAGCAGCCGATGAAGTAGACCAGCGCCGCAAACAAATACGGTTCATCGACAAGTCCAATCCAGTCGGTCGCCTCAGACATGGCCTGGACCATACCGAGCAGATCGAACAGTCCAATAATCGCCACCAGCGTCGTGTCCTTAAACAAACCGATGAAGTTGGAGAGAATATTCGGGATCATCAGCTTCAAGGCTTGCGGCATGATGATGAGGCCAGTCGTCCGCCAATAGCCCAAGCCCATGGCAGCCGCGGCTTCATACTGGCCGCGCGGGATTGATTGCAATCCGCCGCGCACCACTTCCGCCATATAAGCTGCCGCAAACAGGCAGACCGCGATGATAGCCCGCAGGAGCTTATCGAAGGTCAGACCTTCGGGCAGGAACAACGGCACCATAGTCGTCGCCATGAACAGCACCGTGATTAGTGGGACAGACCGGAAGACCTCAATAAAAACCACGCAGACAATACGGATCAGTGGCAGTTTGGAACGTCGCCCCAGTGCAAGCACAATGCCGGCAGGCAAAGCGAACGTGATGCCAATGCCAGCAACCACCATCGTCACGAACAATCCACCCCAGCGGACGGTGCGAACAACTTCAAGCTCAACGCCGGACCATACAATCGAAACGGCCGCCCAAAGCGCCAGCAAAACCAGCATCCGGGACTTTAGGCTTATCATGCTAAACTTCTGTTCGAGCAGCTTGCCAAGCGGTTTCCCAGCAAACAGTTCCAACAGGAGATTGATCATGGCCCAGATGAAGCAGGCTATGCCAAGCGCGCTGACAATGGTCCAGAAAATGCCTTTTTCGCCGCCATAAAATAGATAGGACGTGAACAGCGGGTAGGTAAGCACCAGCCCCGCAGCCGTTGGCAGTTTCACCGTGACGCGGGACAGGAATAGCGGGACCATCCAGGCAACCAAAACGAAAAATCCAAGATTGACGCGCCAGCGTTCGTCGACGTTATAAAGGCCGTAGATGAACTGATGGAACCAGAGCCGCGGCCCTGCCCAACAAGCGCCTTCCGGGCTTTTGTTCATGCATTCGCGACGGTTAGCGGCTTCCCAGACAGAATCAAGGAGGCCCCAAGTCACCAAGTGCCGGACCAACATAAAGATGATAACGGCGCAGATAATCGTGATGATGGTGTCCAGCCACGTGGCAAACAGGTTCTGCTTCATCCACACAAGCGGGCCGACGGACAGGCCGGGCGGCAGGCGGGCTGGTTTCGGGTTGAACGGCTCGGCGTCTTTTGCGGTGCCAGCTTTTGCTAAATCAGTTTCAGTATGCGTATCGCTCATTGCTTAGCGCTCCTGCAACTGCACACGTCGGTTGTAGATATTCAGCAGGCCTGAAATCGACAAACTCACCACCATGTAGAACAGCATCGTCGTCGCCACAATTTCAATGGCGCGGCCCGCCTGGTTCAGCGAGGTCTGCATCCAAAGACCGACCAAATCCGGATAGGCAATCGCGACAGCCAAGGACGAATTTTTGACGATGTTTAGATATTGGCTGATCAGCGGCGGAATAATCGCCCGCATTGCCTGCGGGATGACTACCAGCTTGAGTGTGCGACTGCGCGGGAGGCCAAGCGAAAGCGCGGCTTCCGTCTGGCCTGTGCCGACAGACTGGATACCGGCACGAACAATTTCAGCGATAAAGGCTGATGTATACACCGTCAGCGCAATCAAAAGCGCCAGGAAGGGGGGCGGCACAGCCCAACCACCTTGATAATTGAACCCTTTCAGGGTCGGCACTTCCCATGTGAGCGGTGCACCTGTCAGCACAAATACGGTGGCGGGGGCGGCAACCAGCACCGCCAGCGCCTTCCATGCATAGCTGGGCGCGTCACCGGTGGCTTCCCGCTGGACGCGGGCAGCGCGGCGGAACATGACCGCCAGCGCAAGACCAGCAATAATGGCAACGCCCGTGATCCAAAACAGCTCCCCCGGGACCGCTGCAGTTGCATAAAACCCACGGTTATTCAACACGAATACGCCAAACACCGGTTCAAACGCCTGTTTAGGCGGCGGCAACAGCGCGAACACGCCAAGATACCAGACAAATATTTGCAGCAGGAGCGGCGTGTTACGAACGATTTCCACGTATGACGCTGCCAGCCGGGCGATCAGCCAGTTATGGGACAAACGCGCGATGCCGATAATGAAGCCGAACAGGGTGGCAAAAATGATCGCGATCATAGAAACAAATAGCGTGTTGACCACGCCCACCAGGAAAACCCGGCCGAATGTATCTGTCGGGTGATAATCAATCAGATGAAAGCCGATGCTGAATCCAGCCGTCGAGCTTAAAAAATCAAAGCCGGCGGTCAGGCCGCGCTTTTCCATATTATAAATCGTCTGGCTGACCAGATAATACCCGGCCAAAACAATCAGCGTTCCAACAATAGCTTGGGCGACGAGACCGCGAATTTTCGGGTCACTGGCCATGCGCGATAAACGGCTGCGCTCTGGCCCATGCGCGGTATTTCCTGCGCGTACTGGCGAATTCATTGCCAAACGCCCCCTGTCAGAAGCTCAAAAGGATAAAATAAACGAAGGGGCGGGCCGCAGGGTTGGCCCTGTCTATCCCGCCCTTTCGCGTCACGCTTCAAGCTTTTCTAGCGCGTGGTTTTGCGCCAGCCAGAGCCTGGAGTTTTGCTTACCGGAATGGCGGGGAGTAGATGAGGCCGCCATTGGTCCAGAGCGCATTCAAGCTGCCTGCACGCGGGATGTTGACCGGAGTCTTTTCGCCGATGTACCGCTCGTACACTTCGCCGTAATTACCCACCATCTTAATGATGTTGTAGGCCCAGTCATTGGAGAGGCCGACGCCGGTGTGAAGGTTACCTTCAGCGCCAAGCAGACGGCGCACTTCCGGGTTCTTGGAGTTGGCGCGCATGTCGTCAACGTTCCCGGAGTTAATGCCCAGCTCTTCTCCGGTGATCATAGCGAAAACGCTCCAACGGACGATATCGCCCCACTGATTGTCGCCTTCACGCACAACCGGACCAAGCGGCTCTTTGGAAATCGTTTCTGGCAGGATCGTGTACTTAGACGGATCCGGGAACGCAGAACGGCGGGATGCCAAGCCAGACTTATCGTTCGTATAAACGTCGCAACCGCCCTTAAGGAACGTTTCGACCAGCACGTTCACGTCTTCAAACGTAACTGGCTTGAAGTTCATGCCCTGGGAGCGGAAGTAATCCGACAGGTTCAGCTCGGTCGTTGTACCGGTCTGCACGCAAACCGCAGCACCATCGAGTTCTTTGGAAGAGGTGATGCCAGACTCTTTGGAGACCAAGAAGCCCTGCCCATCATACATCGTGACGGTCGTGAAATCGAGGCCGAGCTGCGTGTCACGCGTCGCGGTCCACGTCGTGGTACGGGACAGCATATCGCTTTCGCCATTTGCGAGCGAGGTAAAGCGCACCTGGCTGGTGACGGACTGGAATTCGATCTTTTTGGGATCGCCCAATACGGCAGCGGCAACGGCACGGCAGAAAGCGACATCGTGGCCAGACCAATTGCCCGCGGCGTCCAGGTTGTAGAAGCCTGGGTTCGGCTGACCGACCTGGCAGTTCATGTAGCCGCGGTCCTGTACAACCTGAAGGGTCGATTTGTCTTGGGCCTGGGCTGATGCCGTAGCGCCGACGGCAAGTGCCGCTGCCGCCATGACTGCATGTTTGAGTTTCATAGGTAGTCTCCCTTATAATACTGGGCTTGAGCGCCCTGCAATCGTTGAGCAAACATTATGCCAGACGTAAGAAACGCCTGATTTCGTAGAGGCTGAACATCATGCATCAGCCGAATTGCCTAAAACGACAGCACAAATAGATTCTTGTGCAAACCTTTTTGAGCAATGCGGGCGTAGTATAAGAGTTTCTTAACCATGGAAACAGTCAATGTGCGGACGGTATCATCTCTCAACCCCGCCAGAAGCACTTGCGGCGATCTTCGGCTTCATCGATTTGCCGAACCTTGCAGCCCACTGGAATATCGCGCCGACGCAATCTGCGCCGATTATCCATGCTGAGAAGTCTGGCGCGCGGCGGATGGAGATGGCGCGCTGGGGTCTCGTACCGCCCTGGGCCAAAACGCCCAATGCCACGGGCCAATATGACGGCCCGCCGCTAATAAACGCGCGCGGCGAAACAATCTCTGAAAAGCAAGCGTTCCGGGATTCATTCAAAGATTCTAGAGTGTTAATCCCTGCTGATGGCTTCTATGAATGGACCGGCAAAGGCAAGGATAAGCGCGCATTCTGTATCCAACCCACTACGCAACACGCATTTGCTTTCGCTGGAATAGCAGCCGCCATGCCGTCCGGTTTTGACGGCCCCGCGCGGAGTTTCAGCATTATCACCACAGAAGCCAACGCCACACTGACGCCAGTTCATCATCGGATGCCAGTCGTCATTCCAGTTGATCTGGCGCCAGTTTGGTTGAGCGGAACACCCACTGAGGCGGCAGGATTAATTTCTCCAGCGCCAGAAACTTTTTTTGAATTCTACAAGGTAGACACGCGCGTCGGGAATGTTAGAGAAGATGACTCGCGACTGCTGGACGCATTGCCGGACCAGCAGATTGCAGATTTGGCGGAACCAGACGCGCCAAGACCGAACCAAATGTTGTTGTTCTAAGGAAGAATCCATGCGCACATATCTAAAGCAATCAAGCCAGCGGGAAGGCTTCGATCGCCTTGCCGTTGAAGCCACCGTGCGCAAGATGCTGGCCGACATTCAAGAAAACGGCGACGACGCCATCCAGCGCTACGCCCGTGATCTTGATAAATGGAAAAACGCTGACTTCCGCATGTCCAATGACCGGATTATGGCGGTGGAGAAAAGCCTCTCTAAAGTCTTCAAGGAAGACATCGCCTATGCGCTTAAGCAGGTCCAAGATTTCGCTA
This sequence comes from Alphaproteobacteria bacterium, assembly GCA_965660545.1. Classification (GTDB taxonomy): domain Bacteria; phylum Pseudomonadota; class Alphaproteobacteria; order Bin95; family Bin95; genus VMCJ01. The sequence continues at coordinate 83,696 of CBFIAF010000005.1, forward strand.
AGGCCCAACGCGACACCATGCAAGAACTGGAAATTGAACTGCAACCAGGCGTCATGCTTGGCCATAAGCACATCCCGATGAAGACTGCCGGCTGCTATACGCCAGGCGGTAAGTATCCCCTGGTAGCAGGATCGATCATGTCCGCTGGCGTGGCCCAGGTCGCTGGCGTCAAAACCATTGTCGGTTGTGCTCCGCCCCGGGACGCGAACGGCGTGTTTCCGCAGACGCTTTATGCCTTCCAGGCATCCGGGGCGACTGACATTTTCGCCCTTGGCGGCGTGCAGGCGCTTGCTGCTATGGCTTATGGCCTGGTTGACGTTCCAGCCTGTGATCTTTTGATCGGCCCCGGAAATCCTTATGTCGCCGAAGCCAAACGCCAACTCTTTGGTACGGCTGGCATCGACCAATTGGCTGGCCCAACCGAAACACTGATCATCGCTGACGATAGCTGCAGCGCATCCCTCGTCGCAACGGACCTGCTGGGCCAGGCAGAGCATGGTCCCGATAGTCCCTGCTGGCTGGTCACCAGATCCCGCAAACTGGCGGAAGATGTACTGGTTGAGGTTGAGGCGCAGCTGGAAACGCTGCCAACGGCGGAAGTCGCCAAACACGCATGGGCCGATTATGGCGAGGTAATAATCGTGGAGACGGATGCTGAGGCCGTAGAAATTGCAGACGAATATGCGCCAGAGCACCTCCAAGTCATGACAGCCAATGACGACTATTTCCTGGAAAACCTATCCAATTACGGCAGCTTGTTTGTCGGTGAGGCAACAACCGTGGCCTACGGCGATAAAGGCGTTGGCACCAACCACATCCTCCCCACCGGCCGCGCCGCGCGGTACACCGGTGGCCTTTGGGTGGGTAAGTTCCTAAAAACCGTGACGTGGCAGCGTTTGACACCGGAAGCAAGCCGCACTGTCGCCCCAGTCATCAGCCGCATATCGGAAAGCGAAGGCATGTTGGCCCACGCTAGTACCGCCGATGTCCGACACGCCCGCTATGCGCCCAAGAATGAGGCGTAGCGCCCAGTCCAGTCGGTAACCGTATTTTAGCTATCCTGTTTGCTGTCTGACGCTCCGTGGGCAGGGACTGAAGAATGGTGACAGAGACCCGAACTATTGTTTTCGACGAAGCTGAGCTGATGCAGGCCGCTTATGCTTACTGCTTCAGAAAGGGTTTGGATTTGCCGCGCGCAAAGCTGCAACGCGTGTTGGCAGAACCCGAAGCGACTGGCGGCATCAGGCTCATGTTTGAAGCCCAGGATGCATCACAGACAGAAATTGTGCTGAGTTTCAGCCAAATGGCAGCGGCGCTAATCATGCATTGCGGCGTGATCAGCGTGCTATTGCCGCGCTTTAGCCGCAAGCGCCTACCCCTCGCATGTGAAGGCATGGCGCTGATCATTCGCCTGTCGAATACGCGGGCGAAGCTGAGGACGCTCCCGCCCGCATCACGACGAGTGCCAAGGGCGTCGAGGCGCTTGTCACGAACGTTTATGCGCCAACATGCTAAGGCGTAAATCAGGGGGTTGGCGCCCGCCTCCAGATTGCCGTTAACATGCGCGCCTCAGCTTTTATCAGGAGGCATACATGGACGATTTATTCGATCTTTCGGGGCAAACCGCTCTCATCACCGGCTCGACCAAAGGCATCGGCAAGGCCATCGCCTGCCGCATGGCGCAGTATGGTGCCAATGTCGTGGTTTCCAGCCGCAAGGCAGACATTTGTGACGCCGTCGCAGCAGAAATCAATGAAAAATGGGCGGCCCGGGGTGGCTCCGCCATGGCGATTCCATGCCACATTGGCCACAAAGACCAACTCCAAGCTCTCGTCGATCAAACCCAGGAGAAGCTTGGGCCAATTGATATCCTTGTACCGAACGCTGCAGTTAATCCGTATTACGGCCCCTCTGCCGACATGCCAGATTCGGCGTGGGACAAGATTATGGAAACCAATGTCCGCAGCACCTTTTGGCTCTGCAATATGGTCGTTCCCGGCATGGCCGAACGCGGCAAAGGTGCGGTTACAATCATCGCGTCGATTTCTGGCTTGAAAGCGGCCGTTGAGCTTTTCGCCTATTCCATCTCCAAGGTGGCAGAACATCAACTCGCACGGAACCTTGCCGCTGAATATGGCCCTAAAGGCGTGCGCGTGAACGCAATTGCGCCTGGCCTCATTAAAACTGATTTCGCCAAGGCACTATGGACAGACCCTGTCCGGCTTGAGCAGATCAATAACCGCATGCCACTGCGCCGCCTTGGTAATCCGGATGAGATTGCGGGCGCAGCGATGTTCCTTTCATCCAAAGCCGGGGCTTATATGTGCGGCCAAGTCATTAACGTTGATGGCGGCGCGGCGATCTCTCCTTAAATCGCGATTAGGGCCGGGAACGGTGTGGGCTGTCATATCGGGATAAAACGTCCTAAATATTCAGCCTGCCGCTTCCAGCCCTTTCCTATTCTTCGCGGATTGCCATGACGACGCTCAATGCGGTCCTGCCGCTATTCGCCATGATCGGCCTTGGCTTTTTGGCCGCGCGCATGCGTTTGCTGAACGAAACGGCGATTCAGGGCCTCGTCAACTACATCTTCTTCTTCTCGATCCCACCCATGCTCATTGTTATGTTGAGCAAGGCGGACCCTGAAAAGCTGCTGGCGGGCGGCCCATTCCTAATGGCAATGTTCAGCGCTGAGCTTGCGGTGGCATTACTAGCCGCGTTTTGGGCCAGATGGACTTACGGGAAAGTTGGCCCGGCGGCTTATGGCATTCTTGGCTTCTCAGCCTGTTTCTCCAATGGCGTGCTGCTGGCCGTGCCGCTGGTTGTCGCAGCATTTGGCCCCGAAGCTGCCGCTCCGGCGCTGGTACTGGTGACGCTGGATATTCTGCTGTTTGTCGCTGTCACAGGCTTGCTCGAATATGGACAAATGGGCGGCCGCGCGGCTATGTCAGGCGCAGTTAAGGCTGCAGCGCTTAATCCTGTCATCGTTGGGACCATCATTGGTCTGGCGCTGGCTTTCTCGAGCACAACACTACCAGGTCCATTGGATGCCTTGGTGAAGTTTCTGGGGCCAGCAGCACCACCAACGGCGTTATTTGCCCTAGGTGCTACCCTAGCACTTCGGCCAGTTAGCGCCGCGTCCGCCAAACCGGCTGGCGTGCTGACGATATTGAAACTGTTTGTGCAGCCAACATTGGCTGCACTCATCCTGTTTTCCGTCCCCGGGATTGATCCCATATGGCGCGCGGCAGGCATTATATATGCAGCGGCACCGATAGGGTTGAACGCCTATCTTTTCGCACGCCGCTATGAAGTTGGCGTACCCCCGGTATCAACCGCAATCGTTGTATCGACCGCCATTTCCATCATCACTTTAAGCGCGCTGCTGATCTGGTTCGGCGACCAGGTTTGACGCCGCCAGAAGAATGCGGCGATCCGCCTATTGCACTGCAGCATTTCCAGCGTTAGCCAACTCTAGCAAAAGTCCAATCTTCCTCTCCCAGGTTCATCAAAAAGGACCCATCGCCATGGCAAGCAAACCGACGACCCAACCGAACAATCCGCTTTTCTCCTCCGGCCCTTGCACGAAACGCCCAGGCTGGACGCCATCCGCCCTAGCTGGGGCCTCACTTGGCCGGTCGCACCGCTCTGCTGAAGGCAAAGGCAAGCTGGGGGAAGTCATTGACCGCTCCAAAGCCCTGCTGGGCATGCCAGACGACTGGCACCTTGCTGTTGTTCCAGGCTCCGATACGGGTGCGGTTGAAATGGCGCTCTGGGCAATGCTAGGCGCGCGCGGCGTTGATAGCCTAGTGTGGGAAAGCTTCGGCAAGACCTGGGCGACGGACCTCAAATCCCACCTGAAGCTCGCCAATGCTCGCATAATTGATGCGCCCTATGGCGAGATCGCGGACTTGTCTGCCGCCGACTGGTCAAATGACGTCGTGTTCTGCTGGAACGGCACCACCTCCGGTGTGCGCGTGCCAAACGGCAACTGGATCCCCGATGACCGCGAAGGTCTTGCCATTTGCGACGCGACATCCGCCGCATTTGCTATGGACCTGCCCTGGAACAAGCTGGATGTCGTGACCTGGTCCTGGCAAAAAGCCATGGGCGGGGAAGCGGCCCACGGCATGCTCGCCCTCGGCCCCCGCGCCGTTGAACGTTTAGAAAACTATACGCCCCCTTGGCCCCTGCCCAAGGTCTTCCGCATGACCAAAGGCGGCAAGCTCATTGAAGGCCTGTTCCGGGGCGAAACGCTAAACACGCCCTCCATGCTTTGTGTCGAAGATGCGATCGACGCGCTGAAATGGATGGAATTTGCTGGCGGCGGCGCTGCAATGGTCGCCCGCTCTGACGCATCGCTTGCTGCGGTTACTGACTGGGTAGCAGCCACGCCCTGGGTCGATTTTCTGCCCAGTAGCGTAGATCTTCGCTCCTCCACATCCATCTGCCTTAAATATGTTGAGCCCGAGGTGGCGAATATGTCCACTGATGATCTTCGCGCATTCTCCAAAGCGTTGGCGGGTCTGCTCGAGGCTGAAGGCATTGCTTTTGACACCAATAACCACCGCGACGCGCCGCCAAGCCTGCGCATCTGGGGCGGTGCCACGGTTGAGCCAAGCGATATGGCCGCACTGCTGCCTTGGCTAGACTGGTCCTACCACGAGACTAAAGCCGCTCTTGCCAAAGCCACGTAAAGGATAGAATCCCATGGCTAAAGTACTAATTTCGGACAAGCTTTCCGAACGCGCCATCGATATTTTCCGGGAGCGCGGCCTGGAGGTTGATTTCAAACCCGGCCTCTCGGTCGAAGAGCAGATGGCGATTATTGGCGATTATGATGGCCTGGCTATCCGCTCCGCCACCAAGGTGACAGCAGAAATGCTAGCCGCGGCCCCCAATCTCAAAGTGGTTGGGCGCGCCGGTATTGGTGTTGATAATGTAGATATTCCGGCAGCGACCGCACGCGGCGTTGTTGTCATGAATACCCCACATGGCAACACGATCACCACTGCAGAACACGCCATCGCCATGCTGTTGGCGACCGCCCGCCAAATTCCGGCAGCCGATGCGTCTACACAGGCCGGGAAGTGGGAAAAATCCCGCTTCATGGGCGTTGAGCTGACGGCCAAAACACTTGGCCTGATCGGCTGCGGCAACATTGGCGCTATCGTCGCGGAAAGGGCACTTGGCTTGCGCATGCGCGTTCTGGCCTATGATCCGTTCCTGTCAGAAGATCGCGCCCGCGACCTAGGCGTTGAAAAAGCGGACCTGGACACCGTTCTCGCCCGCGCCGATTTCATCACCCTGCACACGCCCATGACAGACCAAACCCGCGGCATGATCAATGCTGAAGCGCTGGCGAAGTGCAAACCGGGTATGCGGATCGTGAACTGCGCGCGTGGCGGTCTCGTGGTTGAAGATGATCTGGCGGCGGCGCTTGAATCCGGCCATGTCGCTGGTGCTGCGTTTGATGTGTTCGTTGAGGAACCGGCAAAAACAAACAGCCTGTTCGGCAAGCCGAACTTCATCGCAACGCCACATTTGGGCGCATCAACCGAGGAAGCCCAGGAAAATGTGGCCCTTCAGGTCGCTGACCAGATGGCCGATTACCTGCTGACCGGGGCAGTATCCAACGCGATCAACATGCCGTCCATTTCGGCGGAAGACGCCCCGAAGCTGAAGCCATATATGGAACTCGCCAGCCGCCTCGGTAGTTTCGCTGGGCAGTTGACGGAAACTGGCCTGAAAAAGGTGACGCTGACATATCGTGGCCAGGTTGCCGCTTTAAACACACGCCCGCTAACGGCGATTGCGCTGGAAGGCCTGCTGAAACGGCTGGTCAATAGCGTTAACATGGTGAATGCCCCCGTCCTTGCCCGTGAACGCGGGATTGAGGTCGTTGAGGTCAGCAACGAAGAAATCGAAAACTATCAAGCAACGATCACCGTCAGCGTTGAAACAGACCGGCGCAGCCGGTCCGCGTCTGGCGCTATTTTCGGCGGCGAACCCCGCTTGGTGCAATTGCATGATGCGCGCATGGAAGCAGAACTCCAGGGTGAGATGCTGTTTGTCCGCAATGCTGATAAGCCCGGCTTCATTGGCCGATTGGGTTCTGCCCTTGGCGACGCAGGCGTGAATATCGCCAACTTCCATCTGGGCAGGGCTGAAGGTGATGGCTCGGCTGTCGCGCTTATCCAGCTAGACGACACCTGTCCGCCGGATATGGTCAAAACCTTGGAAGCGCTGCCGGATGTTCTGACCGTTCGCCAACTTAAGTTCGACTAATGCGGTTGGCGCTGGCGGCCCTCTATTTCCTGATGGCGACAGCGCCTGCTGTAGCGCGTGCTGATGCACCACCGCCAATTCCAGATGCGGCGTGGCTGAAGGCACTCGCGATATCGCCCGCACTTGGCTGGCGGAACCAATAGATCGCTATCCCCACAGCGTATTGAGCGACGTGCTCGAAGCCAATGCGCTGGTGGTGGAAGCCCGGGACGGCGCTATCGGCAATTCATCGCCTGAATGATGACACCGTGTTGGAGTTCTTGACGCCCATGTTGGCAGATATTAACGGCGATGGCCTAAACGAAGCCTGGGTCGTCCACGCAGACACCTGGGACGGTGCCCGCCTTGACGGATCATTGGGGGATTGAACATGACGCAAACAGATAGCGGCATTCGAGTCACTTACAGGACGATCGGCGGCGCTGAAAACCAGGTCACAGTCAACCTGAGTGATCTAACCCAATAGGACACGCGCGCCTCCTTATTTCAAGCAATTCCAGTGAAGGTCAAGCGCTGGCTTTGGGGCCGTTTCGGGCTATGGTGTTCGGGTTCTGAGAAATGGAGGAGCCCCATGCCAGTCAACAATCGTATTGCTGACCTTGCTGATGAGATGACCGAATGGCGCCAGGAGATGCATAAGCATCCTGAAACCGCCTTCGAAGAAGTGTGGACCAGCGCTTATATAAAGGAACGCCTTGACACGTTCGGCATGGATGAAATTCATACCGGCATCGCCAAAACAGGCATCGTCGCAGTGCTTAAAGGCCAGGGTGATTCTGATCGCGCCATTGGCATCCGCGCTGATTTCGATGCGCTGGATATCCTGGAGCTCAACGAGCTGCCCTATAAATCCCAGAACCCCGGTAAGATGCATGCTTGTGGCCATGATGGGCACACCGCAATGCTGCTCGGTGCGGCCAAATACATGGCCGAAACCCGGAATTTTGATGGCACTGTCTATTTCATCTTCCAACCCGCCGAAGAAAATGAAGGCGGCGGGCGTGTGATGGTCGAGGAAGGCCTGTTTGATCGCTTCCCGATGGAAGCGGTATACGGCATGCACAATTCACCGGGGCTACCAATTGGCCAAATCTCAATGGGGCCAGGGCCAATGATGGCCGGGTATGACATCTTTGAAATCACGATTGATGGCTATGGCACCCACGCCGCCCGTCCACACCAGGGCGTTGACCCGGTTATCGTGCAAGCACAGATCGTTATGGCGCTGCAGACAATCGCATCCCGCCAGACGGACGCTATCGACAGTGTTGTTCTATCCATCACCCAGGTCCACGGTGGCGATACTTACAATGTTATTCCCCAGCGGGTGAAGCTGCGTGGCACCGTGCGCTCCTTCAAGCCAGAAATGCAGGACCTGGTTGAGGAGAAGATGAACAAGCTTTGCGCCGCCATCGCCTCTGCCTATGACGCCAAGGTCGATATACATTATGAACGCCGCTATCCGCCAACGGTGAATGATCCTGCGCATACGGATTTCTGCGCTGAAATTGCCCGCAGCCTTGTTGGCGATGACAATGTAAACACCAAGGCCCGACCCGTAATGGGGTCCGAGGATTTTTCTTTCATGCTGCAGGAGAAACCTGGCTGCTACATCCGCATGGGCAATGGCAAAGTTGGCGGCAAAGGCGGCGTTGTCGTCCATAACCCGCACTACAACTTCAACGATGAAGCCCTGCCGTGGGGCGCCACATACTGGGCCGAAATCGCCGAGAGATCCCTGCCTCGTAAAGGATAGGATGGAGAATTCTTGACATAACGACGTAATGTAGTTGCAGTCAATTGAGTTTGACTGGGATACGGCGAAGAATGCATCGAACTACGCCAAGCGTGGCGTCGATGTCGCTCATATCTTCCCTGTATTCGACTACGCCTTCGTCAATTTGATCGTGCACCGTCCAATGACAGAGGAGCGGCGGATCGCAATTGGCCATAACGTCTATGGACAATTCTTCTTCGTCGTCTGGACTTGGCGTCATGGTGCCCAGAGAATTATTTCCGCTAGAAGGATTGGCAGGTATGAACGAGAAATGCATGCAAAAGCATACGTTCCGCTATCGCCCTAATCGTTCAAAGCCAGAGCCCCGTATGTCTGACATGGTGCAAAACCGGTCTGAGGATGAAGTCATGCGCCGTGCAGCGGATGACCCTGACATGCCAGATATCCTAGCCCCCGATTTTTAGTATATGCAGAAATTGCATCGCCAGCGCCCAAAAATCAGATCACACTTCGTCTGGACGCTGACTTCCTGGAATGGTTTAAAGCGGGCGGCAAGGGCTATCAGCCACGGATAAACACGGTATTCCAATCATATGTCAAAGCACAAAAACAAGCTACAGAATAAGGACACTTAGAATGGCTATCGAAAAAGAACACCTGGAATTCGTCGTACCGGACCTGGATAAAGGCTGGGCGACGCCGCCTGGCTATCCGGACGGGATCAAGCAGAAAATCCTCGCTGGCAAAATTGACGATGACGCAAAAACGGGTAGCCGCACGCGCTTGCTCCGGTTTGATCCGGGCGTCTACACGACCGTTCCGTTCGTGCATGAGCACTGGGAAGAAGTGTACGTACTGTCCGGTGACCTCTGGGTTGGCAATGACGAGAACGGTGATGGCGGCCATAAGTGCGACGCCAACACGTATGCCTGCCGCCCGCCCGGCGCAGAACATGGCCCGTTCAAATCCATCGGCGGCTGCATGCTGTTTGAGATCCATTACTACGAATAGGCTCTAGCCCCATGTCCATCCAGGATAAACGGGATGCTGCCGCTGCCGCCATAATGGCGGAGATACGAGCGATCGAAGCGGCGGATGGCGTTACCCGCGCCAGCGTTGATAAAATGTAAGCAGCGCTCATCCCGCTCATAAAGCGGGTTGAACTGTTCGATGAAGCGACGTTCCCGAACCCGCCGGAAGCGCAACCGGCCAGGATCTACCTGCTGAGCGAGGATGGGGACGGGCACTTTCCGATTTACCTGACTTGCGCCAGCCCAAGCGGCACCGTCCGCCCCATAACCACGGCACTTGGGCGGGGGTGAGCGGTGTGGAAGAAAATGCGTGTTTCGACCGCTCATCCATCGAAATCAACCAGAAAGAGATGCATTTCATGTCGCTAAGCTGTGGTGAATTGTACTTGCCCGTGCTCTTTGGAAATCACCAATGAACCGCTGTTGCGCCACACTGATACATAATTAACCAAGCATCTTATCGACCGCCCAGAACATTAATCCACCTTATCTATCTAAGGGGCCAATAAATTTTACCCGGCGATTGAAACCATTACCAATATAGGAATCGTTGCGCCTAACTCCTTACACCTTCCGCTGCCAACGCTCGTTGGACGGCGGGGCGGTTCGTCATCATTTGCACATGTGCGTGGACCTTGGGGAACTGGGCAGTGTCAACGCCGTCACCTGCGAGCCAGCGGGCGACAGTATACAAGTAGCCATCTGTCACCGTGTAGCTGTCCCTAAGGGCGTAAGGACCGACGAAGGCGTGGTCTTGGATATATCGGAAGCACTGGCTCATGCTATCTGGCACTTTCCGCTTCATGGAATCCCATGCGGATTCATCATCAGACCATCGGCTGCCGCGGCCTTTATGGGCGTACGCAACGTGCACCGTAGACGCCAAATAGCTATTGAAGGCCTGCAGCTGCGCAAATGCGAATGGATCATCCATGGGGGCCAGATTGGCTGCAGGATTGGTCTGCGCGATATAAACCAGCGCCGCTGGTGTTTCAGTCAGGATACCTTTGTCAGTGATCAGCGCCGGCACACGGCCCTTCGGATTGATCTTCAGAAAGTCCGCGGACTGCTGTTGATTTTGGGAGAAATCTACCCGATGGCCTGTGTATTCAGCCTCCGCCTCCTCCAGTGCGATATGGGACGCGAGCGCGCAGGAACCGGGCGAGTAATATAAATCGATCACAAAAGGCACTTCTTTCAAACACTGGGACGAGCTAGAGGCCAAGTGTAGCCGCTTCCGCTGGCGGGCAGAAGCTGCACGGCACCTTCACTTTTGTTTTCATCAAACGTGATTGGGACGATCGGCGCTGGCCACCTATCTCATGGGTGGAGGACCCTTGATTCTTACCAAATGAGCCGCCGCTTATTCGTCACCGCAGGACCGAGCCTGCCCTTGATGGGTTTCAGTCCGGCAGAATCCCTATTCGCGCCGAAGGCCAAAGCCTTACCCTGATGGGATGCATTCACGAAGGGCAGCCCGGCCGCGTAGACTACAACCCGTGTTCTGCACTGCTCACGAAGCATGTTCGCTTGGATAGTGCTGGGACCGCGCGCATGAATTATGGCGGGTTCTCCAGCGCTGATATGGTTGACCTCACCCGCTAGATAGACAGCCTGGGCAAAACGGACCTCCAAGCACTCTGTAAGCCGTGGCAATATCCGCTTTAGATCAACCTGTATAACGCTGCAGTGGTGCGTACCGTGCTTGCCGCATATCCAGTCGCGTCTGCACAAGACATTGATACCTAGCCGGGTTTGTTCTCTAGCTGGCCCTGGAAAGCCAAAGCTGTCACTGTCCGCGGCAATGCGCTCTCGCTCGATAACATTGAGCACGGGATTACTCGTCCGCACTGGCAGGATGCCCGCGTTCATTATGCCCTGAATGCGGCGCTGTCGGCTGCCCCAACCTTTGTGCCGGAACCTATGACGCGCGCCGCATCAATATTCAATTGGAGGCGCAAGCGCGCGTTTATGTGAACCATCCGCGCGGTGTAACCTTCGACCCATCGGGCGAGCTTGTCGTGTCCAAAATCTAAGCTTAGTTCTGCGATGATTTCGGCGGGACGGAAAGCACACTAAACCGACACTTAAGGCGCTATGCAGCACCGGAGTTCGGAAACCGGTTAATATCGATCACCGGAATAGCCGACGCCCGGCATGATTGGGCGCTCAATACAGTGTGACATCTAGCGTAACCGCCTAAAAGCTACAAAAGCTGTAACCGCGAGCGCAAGCGCCAGGCTGAACCATGTGAATGCATATTGTAGATGATCATTCGGAACGGTCGGGCGCGAGGGCCTGGCTGTTAAGCCAGCAGGCGCATCGGTCAGATTGAGTGCAAGGCTTGAGGTACGTTCTGCCGATGCACCAAGGGCCGTGGCGATTGATTGCGGGTCCAGCCAAAGCCAACGGTCTGGCGGCGTATTGTCTGGTGTAAAGGCAGTTGGCCGGGGCGACGGAAACAATACGCCGCTGACAGTAACGTCGCTTCCAGGCAAGACCGGCGTATCGGAAGGGTCACGCATCCAACCAATTCGAACGATGATCACATCGCCATTCTCCAATATGAGCGGAGCGGCGAAGTCTGCGCCGACTTGACCGTTCAACGTGCGTGACACAATGCGTGCGGGGGTTTTGGTGGCCCAGACACCAGTGAAGGTCGCGCGCCTCCATGCATTATCTGCGCTGGGTGTCATTGTCATAACAACCGGGGGTGCGGCCAGGTTGGCATCCAGATTAGCGATGAGGTCCAGCTTTCCACCGCGCCGGTCCAATTGCCAAAGGCCAAGGCCGATCAGCGTCACCAAGGCCCCAGTGACAATTGCGATAACAAGCAATCGCTTCATAGGGAGCTCGTGCCGCGGCAATATTGAACGTCTTTGCACTTCGCTTTCAGGGGGCACAGCGTCAGCCCAAACACGAAGATAGGCCAATTGGGAACATGAAGCCAATATGGAGGCGTCGGCGCGATGTCTATCATGATGGCACTAAATACCGAATGTGCGCGTACCACGAGAGTTAAAACGGTCTTTGGCGTATCACCGGAATCCTGGCCCGCAAGTCCAGCCTGCATGACGGGCATGCTTCATTGACGGTCAGAAAACCGGAATAAAGCTTGCCATCACGGCATTTCGGACAGGTTGCTGCCACGGGTTATCAACCGCCCCAAACGTATACGGCGGCAAAGAGGAACAGCCACACGACATCAACAAAGTGCCAGTACCAAGCTGCAGCTTCAAAACCGAAATGGTGTTTGTCCGTGAAGTGGCCCGCCTTCGCGCGGAAAAGGCATACGAACAGGAAGATCGTACCAATCAACACGTGGAAGCCGTGGAAGCCTGTCGCCATATAGAACGTGGACGGGTAAATGCCTTCCCGGAAACCAAACGCTGCGTGGGCATATTCATAAGCCTGGAGTGTGGTGAAAAACGCACCCAGGATGACAGTCCATGTCAGGCCTTGGATGAAATCTTTGCGGTTGCCGTGCAGCAGGGCGTGATGCGCCCAGGTGACAGTGCAGCCTGACAGCAGCAAGATCATCGTGTTCAAAAGCGGCAGGTCGAAGGCATCAAAGGTTTCAATGCCAACCGGCGGCCAGACGAAGCCCGTGGCTTCCTTGGGGAACAAACTGGCGTCAAAATAAGCCCAGAAAAATGCAGAGAAGAACATCACTTCCGAAGCAATAAAGAGCGCCATACCATAACGGAGGCCGACTTGCACAACTTTAGTATGATGGCCGTCGTGTTCCGCTTCACGGATAACATCTCTCCACCAGCCGAACATGACACCAATAACACTCAGCACGCCAATGATCAGCAGCCAGTATGAACCGGCATGCATGACAGCCAGCGCACCGGCGGCCATCAGCAGGCCAGCGAAGGCACCGATAAGCGGCCATGGGCTTGGGTCCACCAGATGAAACGGATGCTTTGGTTCAACGTGGCTATCGGCCATTGGGGTACTCCTTAACGGCGCTCGCGCAGGTCTTGCGCAAGCGATGCTGTCGTGTCGGACGCAGTCGCGTCCTTGGCTGGGAAGAATGTATAGGACAGCGTGATAGTTTTCACGTCATCTAAATTGCGTTCATCGACAATTTCCGGATCAATGAAGAAAGACACTGGGAATTCCATAGTCTGGCCAGGCTGCAGGACCTGCTCTTCAAAGCAGAAGCACTGCACCTTGCTGAAATAACCGCCGACCTTCTGTGGCGTCACATTAAACACAGCCGTCCCTATGATCGCCTTCGTACCCATATTGGTCGCCGCAAAGAACGCCAGCTTTTCTTCGCCGAGCTTCACGGTGATTTCGCGGCTGACTGGTTTGAAGCGCCAGTTCAGAGTATCACTGATATCAGCATTGAAGCGCACGGTGATGGTGCGTTCGGATTGTGCGCCCGGCGCCATTTCAGCCCGCTGCGTCGTACCGCCGAACCCAGTCACCTTGCAGAACAGGTCATAAAGCGGCACGGAGGCGTACGCCAAACCGATCATGCCTGCGACAACGCCACCGCAGATCAAGCCAACCCGCTTATTTTTGGCGGCGCCGCTGCTCATCCACCCGCTCCGAGGCCAGCTTGAATGCGGACCAACGTCACCAGATAAAATACACCAATCAGGCAGACCAATGCGGCCAATAACGCTAAATTGCGGCGGCGCTTGCGGCGGTGCAACTCTGAATCGCGAGCGGTGGTTTCTTTGAAATTGGAGGGCTTGGGTAAGGGCACTAAATCAATCCAATCGACCAATCGACCAACAGGCCGGTCAAAAGAAGGAAGAGGTACAGGATTGAAAAGCCGAACAGGCGCTTTGCGTCTTTGTCAGAGTCCGATCGGTACACCTTTGCTGCAAGTGCCACGAACCCAGAACCGAGCACGCCCGCAAATATGCCGTAGCCAATACCAGCAATCCCGACAAACACGGGGGCCACGCCCAGGGGGGCCAAAATTAGGCTATAAATTAGGATTTGCTTAAGGGTTTCATCCCGACCAGCGATCACTGGAAGCATAGGAACACCAGCTCGTGCATAGTCGCCAGAGCGATAAAGCGCCAACGCCCAGAAGTGCGGCGGTGTCCAGAAGAAGATAATCAAAAACAACATCACGCCACCAAGAGCGATATCACCGGTGACGGCAGCCCAACCGATCATGGGCGGAAATGCGCCTGCGGCACCCCCAATCACGATGTTCTGGGGCGTGCGGCGCTTCAGCCACATGGTGTAGATGCCGACATAAAACAGGATCGTGAACGCCAAAAGACCAGCAGCCAGCCAATTCACAGCCAGCCCCATCAACGCAACAGAGCCTGCCGACAGGATGCAGCCAAATGCCAACGCGGCTTCGGCCGAAACCTTACCTGCTGGGATAGGTCGCGTTTGGGTGCGGGACATAACAGCGTCAATATCAGCGTCATACCACATGTTAATCGCGCCAGATGCACCAGCGCCAATCGCGATGCACAAAACGGCGACGATACCAAGTACTGGGTGGATAGATCCGGGTGCTAATACCAGCCCAACAAGGCCGGAGAACACCACCAGCGACATCACCCGTGGCTTAAGTAGCGCTATAAAATCACGCGCCTCGCCGCCGTCAGCTTCCGCTGGTAGTGCGCGAGCCGGTTGGATTGATGCCTCAGCCATAAGTTCGTTTATGCCTTCCAGAGAAGACGCAAGCGCTTAGTGCGCCTGCTCTTCCTTGATAATGGGCTGTTCTTCGAAAGTGTGGAACGGCGGTGGGGAAGACACAGTCCACTCCAACGTCGTAGCGCCCTCACCCCAGTAATTATCGCCTACACGCCGACCTTTAGCCAAGGTCCAGATCAGCATGCCGATGAAAAATAAGGATGACAGACCAGTCATGAAAGCACCCATGGAGGACACATAGTTCCAGCCAGCGAATTCTGGAGCGTAATCAATGATCCGGCGCGGCATGCCCTGGAGCCCCAGGAAATGCTGCGGGAAGAACACGATATTCACACCAACAAAGGTCGTCCAGAAATGGGCCTTACCCGCCCATTCCGGATACTGCCGACCGCTCATTTTGCCCACCCAGTAGTACATGCCGCAGAAAATGCCGAACACAGCACCCAGTGACAGCACGTAGTGGAAATGGGCCACAACGTAATAGGTGTCATGCAGGGATAGATCGACACCTGCGTTCGCTAGCACAACGCCAGTCACTCCGCCTAGAGTAAACAAAAAGATGAACCCGATCGCCCAAAGCATTGGGGTTTCGAACGTGATCGAGCCGCCCCACATCGTGGCGATCCAGCTGAAGATCTTCACGCCTGTAGGCACCGCAATGACCATCGTCGCTGCCGTGAAATAGGCGCGCGTGTTAACGTCCAGACCGACGGTATACATGTGGTGCGCCCACACGATGAAACCTACGAAGCCAATCGCGACCATGGCATAGGCCATAGCCAAGTACCCAAAGACGGGCTTGCGCGAGAAGGTCGAGATAACATGGCTGACAATGCCGAAAGCCGGCAAAATCATGATATACACTTCGGGGTGGCCGAAGAACCAGAACAGATGCTGGAACAGGATCGGATCACCACCACCAGCCGGACTAAAGAACGATGTGCCGAAGTTCCGGTCCGTCAGCAGCATGGTGATAGCGCCACCAAGCACGGGAACCGCCAGCAGCAGCAGGAAGGCCGTAACCAGCATGGACCAGACGAAAAGTGGCATGCGGTGCAGGGTCATGCCCGGTGCGCGCATGTTGAAGATCGTGGTGATGAAGTTCACCGCACCAAGGATCGAGGATGCGCCCGCCAGATGGAGGGCGAAAATACCCATATCGACCGCCATATTAGCGTGCCCGCCCGGCCCCGCTGCTGACAGTGGTGGATAGATCGTCCAGCCTGTGCCAGCACCGCCGCCGATAACGGCAGAGCCCAGCAGCAGTATGAATGCAGGAACCAGCAGCCAGAAGCTGATATTGTTCATGCGAGGGAAGGCCATATCCGGCGCGCCAATCATCATAGGCACGATCCAGTTGCCGAACCCGCCGATCAAAGCGGGCATAACAACAAAGAAGACCATTATCAGGCCGTGCGCCGTGATGACAACGTTCCAGAAGTGACCGTCAGGCGACCCATCGGCCAGGGTCATTGTCGACACGCCCGGATGCATAAGTTCTGCCCGCATCCACATAGAGAATCCGCCGCCAATTAGGGCCGCGATTATGGAGAACACCAAATACAGGGTGCCGATGTCCTTGTGGTTCGTCGAGAGGAACCATCGGACGAAGAAGCCGGGGGTATGATCGTGGTGATCATCGTGCCCGTGAGCGCTTTCAGCATACGCCATGGCGATAATTTCCTTCCAGGCTTCGAACTAGTTTGAAACGGCGGCGAGGCGTGTCGCGGCGGGTCTCGCCGGCGTATCGTCAACCTCGGCATATTCGGCTTTTGACTCAGCTGCCCATTCTAAGAACTTCGCGTCGTCAACCGCGCGGATTTCAATCGGCATATAGGCGTGGTCTTTGCCGCAGAGCTCAGAACACTGGCCAAAAAATCGCGTGCCTTGGTACTCCGGATTGATCAGCGTCCAGGTTTCATTCAAGCGACCAGGAACGGCGTCCAGCTTGAGACCAAGAGACGGCATAGCGAAGTTATGCAGCACGCCATCCGCCCCCCCTGTTACCAGAACACGGACCTTAGCACTGACCGGCAAGTTCAGCGGCACATCGACGGACAGTTGGAGAATATCATCCGGACCAATTTCTGAAGCTGGCTTGATGCGGCTTTCGAATTCAAATCCACCGATCTTCCGGCCCTTGTATTCCTGCTCTGGAATTTCATAGACCCAGTACCATTGTTGACCCGTCGCTTTAATCGTCAGGTCAGCGTCTTCGATGCTATCTGCGAAGTACAGCAGCTTGAAGCTTGGAATGGCGAGCAGCACTAGAATTAGTACCGGAATACCGGTCCATAGCACCTCAATCAGGGTGTTGTGCGTTGTGCGCGACGGGGTTGGGTTCGATTTCGCGTTGAATCTAATGACCACATAAATCAGCAAGCCCAGCACGAATAAAGTGATCAGGGTGATGACCCAGAGCAGAATATCGTGCAAGTCCGCGATCGCCTGCGCCGTTGGTGAGGCAGCGTCTTGGAGGCCCATGCCCCAGTTTGTCGGCCGCCCGGCTTCTGCCCAAGCCGCGCTAGATGCGACCGCCGCCCAAAGGCCGACAACCGCCGCTACGCCCCGTACTGCGGTCTGCCGCGCCGTCTGCTTTGCAATTGCCATCGTTCTGCTTTCTCCAAAGCGCTCCTCCCGGCGGAGCCCTATCAGCCAGGAGACGCAAAGTCCCCTACCCTACGCTAACCGTCTGTCCGTACACTATCTGTGACGCGCCCGGAACCTATGCGACCCGATGTCGCTCGATTTCAGCACCGCCCGCAAGTGCACATTTTGAACAAGCCTGCATATTTCTTATTAAATGTTCTAACGCTAAATCATATATACTAACCGAAGCCGATTTTCACCCTTGGAGACCGCGTCAAAATGGACCCGATCAGCGCAACTGACCGCCTCTTCTTTGAAGAAACTGGGCTTGAGCCCGCCGCCGCCCGCAAAAGTCTGATGGATGGCCTTGCCGGCGCAGATGATGGCGAGCTGTTCCTCGAACGGACAACTAGCGAAAGCCTTGGCTTCGATGATGGTGTGCTCCGGGCAGCATCGAATGATGTTTCCCAAGGCTTTGGGCTCCGTGCTGTTGCTGGCGAATTCGCCGCATATGCCCATGGCGGCGAGATTTCGAACGCCGCCCTCGCCCGCGCTGCGGAAACCGCACGCGAGGCCGGGAAAGGCCGCAGTGGCGCGTTGGCGGACGGCCCGCCCATGCAAAACACCCGAATGTACGATTCGGCAGACCCAACACAAACACCGGATTTTGCTACCAAAGTCGGGGTGCTTGAACAAATCGACGCGTATCTACGCGCTAAAGACCCCCTTGTAGCCCAGGTTTCAGGCTCGATCCATGCGGAAATGCAGGCCGTGCGCATCATCCGCGCCGATGGCCGGGAAGCAGCGGATTTCCGTCCACTGGTCCGCGTGTCCATATCTGTCACCGTAAAACGCGGCGATCGGATGGAAACTGGTAGCGACGGTCGCGGCGGCCGTATGCCACTGGCACAATTCCTAAAGGAAGATGGCTGGCGTGCATCTGCCGACGAAGCGCTGCGCCAGGCGCTTGTGAAGCTCGAATCTGTGCCCGCACCCGCTGGCGAGATGACCGTGGTCCTCGGCCCAGGCTGGCCAGGTGTGATGCTGCATGAAGCCGTCGGCCACGGGCTGGAGGGTGATTTTAACCGAAAAGGCGCATCCAATTTCTCCGGAAGGATGGGTGAAATGGTGGCGTCCAAGGGTGTTACCGTCGTTGACGATGGTGCGATGCCGGACCGGCGCGGATCGCTTGCGTTCGATGACGAAGGTACCCCAACAGGACGCACCGTATTGATCGAGGACGGCAAGCTTGTCGGCTACATGCAAGATCGCATGAATGCACGGCTGACGGGCATGGCGGCCACCGGCAACGGTCGCCGCCAGTCTTATGCGCATCAACCTATGCCACGCATGACCAATACTTTCATGCTGGGCGGCGATATGGACCCTCCCGAAATCTTGGCTTCCGTGAAGAACGGCGTGTACGCGACCAATTTCGGCGGCGGGCAAGTCGATATAACCAGCGGAAAATTCGTGTTCTCAGCATCCGAGGCCTACCGAATCGAAAACGGTAAGGTTACTGTCCCCATAAAAGGTGCAACACTGATTGGAGACGGCCCTGATGCGATGAGCCAGGTGAAAATGATCGGCAACGATATGGCGCTGGACAACGGCATCGGCGTATGCGGCAAATCTGGCCAGGGGGTACCCGTCGGCGTTGGCCAGCCGACATTGCTGATGGACGGCGTCACAGTTGGCGGAACGGCGGCTTAAGCCTCAGCCGCCAATTTATCCCTGACAGCCCGCAAGTCTTTCCACGCTTCCCGCTTTTGTGCGGGTTGGCTCAGCAGGAAGGCTGGGTGAAGTGTTGGTAAAAGTGGCAATTTCAACCCTCCAGCGAGGCCCGGGCGGGTCTGGAAATCGAACCACTTACCCCGCAAACGCGTGATTCCCGTCTTCTCGTTCAACAATGTCTGCGCCGCTGGGCCGCCAAGCGTGATAATAGCGCTTGGCTCGACAAGCTCTATCTGGCGCATCAGGAATGGCAGGCACTGCGCGCGCTCTTCCGGCGTTGGTGTGCGATTGCCGGGCGGGCGCCAATAAAGGGTATTGGTAATATAGACGTCTGTGCGCGCGAAGCCGATGGCAGCCAGCATACGGTCCAGCAGCTTGCCAGACGGGCCAACAAACGGCACGCCCTGGCGATCTTCCTCCGCGCCCGGCGCTTCGCCAACGCAAATGATGCGTGCGCCTGCGATGCCATCTCCAAATACCGTGTTGGTTGCATAACGCTTAAGACTTGAGCCTTCAAACGCCTCAACCGCGGCCTGCAATCCATCCAAGTCTTTGATCTGATAAAGGTCCGCAAGGTTGACGGGCTTAGCCTCAACAGCTGCTGGCGGCGGCGCGGCGGCGGTTCGGCCCTTATTGCGCCGGGCTTGGGCCAGCGGCGAATCGCCAGTGGGAGCATAGGCAGGCGGCAATTCTTGGCTTGAATCGGATGCAGATGGCACGGCAGCAGCGGCGCTGAACCGGTCATATGGCTCAGGCGAAAGCGCTTCAGTGACGCCCACTTCCAGCTGCCAGCGCAGCATCGCAATCAGCGATTCTCTGGAATAAGCCGCATATGGGTCCAAATCGGCCATGGCGCCCGTAAGTCTCCTGCCCTATCTTATTTTACTATGGCATAACGATACGCGCTTAAGACGTGATTTGGAATGAGGGACGTAACGGATGAGTGATTCAGCCGAACGGGAAAGTATGGATTTTGACGTCGTCATTGTTGGTGGCGGGCCTGCCGGTTTATCAGCGGCGATCCGACTAAAGCAATTGGCGGAAGAAAAAGGTGCGGAAATCGGCGTTTGCGTGTTGGAAAAAGGCTCCGAAATCGGAGCACATATTCTTTCCGGTGCCGTGCTGGACCCCATCGCCCTGAATGAGCTCATTCCAGACTGGAAAGACCGCGGCGCGCCGCTGAACACGCGTGTCACAGAGGACAAATTTTACTTCCTGGACAGCAAAGGTGGCCTCCGCGTCCCTAATATCGCGATGATGCCGGCGATGAAAAATCACGGGAATTATATCGTCAGCCTGGGAAATGTGTGCCGGTGGCTGGGCGAGCAGGCCGAAGCGCTTGGCGTTGAAATTTATCCTGGCTTCGCTGCCGCAGAATTACTCTATCACGACGATGGCTCGGTAAAAGGCGTTGCGACTGGCGACATGGGCATTGGCAAAGATGGCCAACCCAAAGCCAGCCACGAGCCCGGCATTGAACTCCACGCGAAATACACCTTCTTCGCGGAAGGTGTGCGCGGCAATCTCGGCAAACAGCTGATGGACCGATATAATCTGCGCGACGGTGTTGAGCCGCAGACCTACGGCATTGGCATCAAGGAACTCTGGGAAATCGACCCGGAGAAGCACCAGGAAGGCCTGGTGATGCATACCGCCGGATACCCGCTGGATAAGGAAACTTATGGCGGATCATTCCTCTATCACATTGAAAACAATCAAGTTGCTATTGGGTTTGTGATTGGGCTGGACTACCAGAACCCATACATTTCGCCGTTCGATGAATTCCAGCGCTACAAATCCCACCCCCTGATCCGTCGCGTATTGGAAGGCGGCAAGCGCATTTCTTATGGCGCGCGGGCGCTGAATGAAGGCGGTGTGCAATCCCTACCGAAGTTCATCTTCCCCGGCGGCGCGCTGATCGGTTGTGACGCAGGCTTCCTGAACATGCCGCGCATCAAAGGCAGCCATGCCGCAATGAAAACCGGCATGATGGCGGCAGAAGCCGCGTTTACGAAAATCATGGATGACAGTGAAGGCCATGATGAACTGACGGCCTATGCCGCAGCTTACAAAAGCTCCTGGCTTGCGAAGGAATTACACAACGCCCGCAATGTCCGCCCTGCATTCAAATGGGGCCTGCTCAAAGGCACACTCTATGCCGGGATCGATCAGCTGTTGTTGCGCGGCAGGGCACCATGGACGATATCCCACCATGGAGCAGATCACTCCAGCATCAAATCCAAAACCAAATATGAGCCGATCAAATATCCGAAGCCGGATGGCTTAGTCACTTTCGATAGACCGTCCTCGGTCTATCTTGCTGCGACCAACCATGAAGAAGACCAGCCGGTCCACCTCACCTTGAAAGATAAAAGCGTGCCTATTGACACAAACTTGGCGCTATATGATGCCCCGGAGCAGCGCTATTGCCCGGCTGGTGTCTATGAAATCGTCGAGGAAAATGGCTTGCCCCGTTTGCAGATCAACGCCCAGAATTGCGTCCACTGCAAAACCTGCGACATCAAAGATCCAACCCAGAATATCGTTTGGGTGACGCCTGAAGGCGGCGGGGGCCCGAATTATCCAAATATGTAAGGGAGACGCCGATGGCGCTCGCGGCTCGTAAATTTTCGCACTCTCTCCGTCAATTGCTGCTGACTGGCTTGACCGCCGCCGCATTGGGGCTAGCTGCAGCGCCAGCATCGGCTGTCGAGCCGCCTGAAGGGTTCGTCGGGGCTTACCTAGCAGGGAGCGTGGCGGAACAGCGTGGCGAAATTAGCATCGCGGCGGGCCAGCTTTCTCGCGCATTGGCATTGGCCCCCGATACACCACGACTGCGCCGCCGCGTTGTCGGCTTATTGGCGGTAGAAGGGGAAATTGATCGCGCGGCTAAGGACGCCGAAGCGCTGAGCGCGATAGGCGAAAATGGCTTTCCCATCGGTATGCTGCGCATCTCCAAGCGGTTCTTGACTAGCGATTATGCTGGCGTTCGCGAAATCGCAGCAGACCCCCGCGCCAACGGACTTTCCCCCGTGATCGCGACTTTGGCAGACGCGTGGGCCATGGCTGGCGCTGGCGATATTGACGGTGGTGCACGCAAGTTGACCGACGCCGCACGCGATATCCAGGGCCTGAAGGTGCTGCTGATGCTGCATGCGGGCATGCTGGCCGAGCAGGGTGAGCGCGCCGACCTTGCCCGCTGGATGTATGAGGAAGCCGTCGCTGCAGCCGAATCAGAAGAACGCCCGCTTTCGCCCCGCCTTGTCCAGGTCGTAGCCGGGTTCCATGACCGTAATGACGCGGCAGAAGCCTCCGTTACAATCCGCGCCAAAGCTGGCGAAGGCGTCGAGAACCCTGATGATACCGCCGCCGTAGGCCAGATCGTCAAATCCGCCGCTGAGGGCTTCGGCGAAGCACTCTTTAACTTCGCGGGCGGGCTTTATCAGGACCGGCAATATAAAAGCGCACTGGTATACGGACGTCTGGCAGATTCGCTCCGCCCCGCTGACCCGGCGACACGGCAAACGATTGGTCAGATTCTTGAGGCGTCCGGTCGGTCTGAGGCTGCCGCCGCCGCATACCGCGCCGTTCCCAAAGCAGGTTCCTACGCCTGGCGCGCGCCACTACGGGCAGCCGATGCTATGGCGGACGCAGGCGACATCGACGGCGCAGCCATAGCCATGCGCGACGTGATGGCAATTGCACCTAAAGAATTCGAGCCTGCGATTTCGCTTGGACATCTGCTGCGCTCCGCCAATCAGTTTGAAGAAGCCGCTGAAGCTTATGATGAAGCGATCAAGCGCAAGGGCGGCCTTGGGCCTAGCGACGGCTGGCTTCGCTACGCTCGTGCCATCGCCCTTGAACGATCTGGTAGATGGGAAGAGGCGGAAAAGGAATTCCTGGCCGCACTCGAAACACTGGGCAATGAACCTTTGATCCTAAACTATCTGGGCTATTCCTGGATTGACCGGGGTGAGAACCTAGACAAGGCGCGCGATATGGTCGCCCGCGCCGTTGAACTCCGCCCAGAAAATGGCTTCATTACGGATAGCTTGGGCTGGGCCGAATATCGCGCTGGAGATTTCGAAGCCGCCGTTGCCACGCTGGAACGCGCCATCGCTTTGCAGCCCGTTGATCCCGTTATCAACGAGCATCTGGGCGACGCCTACTGGCAGGTTGGCCGCTACCGGGAAGCCCGATTCCAATGGCGCCGCGCGCTTGCCTTCGAGCCTGATGCCGAATTTATTCCCGTAATCCAAAGCAAACTGCGCTGCGGCGTCGATGGCTGCCCAGCAGCCTCCGCCCCCAAAACGGATGAAGCCAAACAGAGCGGCAGTGACGGCGGCTGATCGGCGCCGGACTGCCTGGCAGTTCGAGTGCGCCCCCGCCAAGGTCAATCTAGGCCTTCGCGTAACCGGCCAGCGCGATGATGGCTATCACTTGCTGGACAGCTTGGTCCTGTTCGCAAGCATTGGTGATGTGGTGGCTCTCCGGCCAACGGATGCTAAAGAATCGCGCCTTTGCGTGCGCGGTCGGTTCGCCAGCGCACTGTCGGGTGAGCTTGCGGATAACCTCGTCCTGCAAGCCGCAGAAGCGTTCCGAAGCGCATTTGGCGGGCCAACGGTCGAAATTGTGCTTTGGAAGCATCTTCCGGTCGCGGCAGGCATTGGCGGCGGATCGGCTGATGCGGCGGCTGTATTGCGTCTGCTACAACACGGCCTGCAGACATCTGAGACTGCGCTCATGAATTTAGCCCTCAGTCTTGGCGCGGATATGCCCATGTGCCTCGCCAACGCGCCTGCCCGTATTGGCGGCATTGGCGAAGAGCTGGCATTCCTAGACGGTATCCCAAGCGTCCATGCAGTACTGTGCAATCCAGGCGTCTCATGCAGCACGCCTGCCGTGTTCAAAGCGCGAACTGGCGGGTTTTCAGCGCGAGCGGAGTTGCCAGATGGTCCGCTGGACAGCGTGGCTCTCTCAATAATCACGAAGATGTTTGGCAATGATCTAACAACGCCAGCGATTCAATGTGTGCCCAAAATTGGCGATTGTTTGCATGCACTCGCGCAGACAGATGGCGCTCTCACCCACACAATGAGTGGGTCTGGCGCCACATGCTTTGCACTTTTTGAAACTGAACTGGCCGCCCGCAAGGCCACAAAAACGCTCGCAAACGATCACCCAGACTGGTGGGTGCGACAAGCGCGACTGAAAGGCTCAGCTAAAGCGGCTTGAACTCCGCCCTCCACTTAGCCATATTCGTACTTCAACTTGAAAATTGGGGCGTGGCCAAGTGGTTAAGGCGCCGGGTTTTGATCCCGGTATTCCCTGGTTCGAATCCAGGCGCCCCAGCCAATTTTCATATAGCCGCCCTAGCGCTGTAGCAGCGCGGTCGCCTGCTCTAGCGTCACTTGCGCATCGCTCAATAACAATCCCGCCGCTTCTGCCTCAAACGGGCTCTCGTCCAATTTCAGCGGGTCCTGGGGTGCCAAACGTCGATCCAGCACGAGACGCGCGATCAGCAGACGCCGCGCATCGCCGCCTGCTGCACCGATTACAGCACCCTCTGCCGCCATCAGCGCCGCTGTTTGCGCATGATAAAGACCAGCGGCTGCCTGACGGCAATGACGCTCATTGCCTCTATCGGCGGCAACGGCGCGGGCGAAATCTACTGCGCGGCTGGCGGTTTGCTTAAGGCGGCTACACAATTGGCCAGGGCAACCGTCCGCCGCATCCAACCAGCCTTTGACGTCATCCAATAGCGCTTCCTCGGCATGTTCCTTGCCGACGGCGCGAGTGATGACGTCCAGCGCATTCATATTCGTGGTGCCCTCCCATAGAAGGCCAATTTGCGCATCCCGCACCAATCGCGCGTTGATCCATTCCTCAATGTAACCAAGCCCACCCCGCGTCTCCATGGAAGCTGTGGCGACCGGCACATTGTCCCGGCAAGCCATCATCTTCAGCAATGGCGTGGCTATACGAAGCGCTGTTTTGCCGGCCTCATCCCCTGCATCAGCCCGGCGCATGGCGCTCGCGGCATAGAATACCGCCGTCAGCGCTTGTTCCGTCGGCAGGATCATGTCGAGCAATTGGCCCTGCATCAGCGGCTTGTTGACGACAGGTTCGCCGAACTGGCGACGGTAGCGGGCGACGCTCAACGCTTCGTTCAGGCAGCGCCGCATCATTCCAGCCGCGCGCACACCGTGGGATAACCGGGAGAGATTGACCTGCCGCAACATCTGCTTGATGCCGTTTTCGAGATCGCCCACGGCATAGGCCTTGGCACCATCAAAAATGATCTCGCCAGACGCCATGCTCCTCGTACCGAGCTTTTCCTTCAGACGGACGATCCGATAACTGTTGCGGGACCCGTCCTCCAGCCGCCGCGGCATCGCGAACAGACCAAGGCCCTTCGTGCCAGACGCAGCGCCCTCAGGCCGCGCCAGCAGCAATGCCACGTCGGCATCGGCATGGGAGCAAAACCACTTTTCACCGTAAAGTTTCCACGCGTCGCCATCGGGCAAGGCCGTTAGTGTCGCTTCACCGACGTCAGACCCGGCGGCCTTTTCTGTCATGAACTGCGTGCCCGTCAGCCGGTTATCGAAATCCAGCGACGTCAGCCCTTCCCAAAACATTTCCTTCAGCTTTTGATCATCCGCCCACTCGAAGTGATAGGCAGACGTTTCTGAGACTGAGAGCGGGCAGAGAATGCCAAACTCACTTTGCGCAAACATATATTGGAATGCGTATTTGATGGGCGCTGGCGTTACCTCTGGCCAACCAAGCGCGCCTGGCCGATGGCCCATCGCCGCCATCTGAAAATCGCCCCAGGCGATCTTCTCCATCTCGCGATAAGCTGGGTGATAGTCGATCCAATCGATATCGCGCCCGAACCGGTCACGGGGATGCAGTACAGGTTCATTCTTGTCCGCCTGCATCGCCAGATCGTTCAGCCTCCCGCCCGCGACTTCGCCCATTGCATCAAAATGAGGGGTGAAGTGGTTCAGCTCATCCTGCGTCAGATATAGGGGAAGCAGGCTTTGGAACTGATGGTCAATTTCAAAGATGTTTAGGCCAGCGCAATCTGGCGCGATCCGGTCACTGTCGGATATGCCGGGGCGAACACCGGAATAGTATTTCGGCTTCTTCGGTGCATCGAGCGGGCTCATGGGCTTCGGTTTCCTGTTGAACATCATTTCACCAGAAGATCGCCCATACGCCGCGAAAAGTCACGGCGCCTTGCGTCGATCCGCCAAGGCCAGCAAGCGAAAACGCGTCGCGAGGCAAATGGTTGAGGCGAGCGTAGCCAAGCCTATCGCAGACATCAGCCCTACCGGCCCCCATGACCAGACAAGCGCAAAAACATACGCTGCTGGCAGCATAATAAAGACAAAACACGCGATCTGGATGGCCGTTGTTGGCCATACGTCGCCGCGCGCCCGCAATGCATTCGCCAGCACAGCCTGGGCGCCGTCAACCAGGATTACGACCCCGGCAAGCTGCATCGCATCCGCCGCCATTTCCCGAGCGACATCCTCCAGACCATAAAGGCTAGCGATCCAGCGGGCTGTCGGTGCGAGCGTAATAGCGATAATGGCCATGGCGACGGTGTTGAGCCCAAGGCCGACCCATCCGGCGCGCTCTGCACCCGCCGTATCCCCCGGCCCCCATGCGGCACCAACCCGGACGGAGGTAGCGACGCCAATGCCAAGCGCCGCCATAAACACGACCGCCAGAAGGTTCATAGTCGCCGAAAATGCGCCAAGCGCCAACACACCTGCCAGTCCC
Organism: Alphaproteobacteria bacterium; assembly: GCA_965660545.1. Lineage (GTDB taxonomy): Bacteria > Pseudomonadota > Alphaproteobacteria > Bin95 > Bin95 > VMCJ01. Next base: position 110,507 of record CBFIAF010000005.1, read on the forward strand.
GCCATCATTGTCAGCGCGCTGAATGCAGAAGATTCAGCAATCAACGCCGCCCCTGTCGCCAGGCCGATTTTCATCTGTTCGCCAAATCCGGACCATTGCTTAGGGAAGCCCCGGCCCATGCCGAATGTCCCCCGATCGCGCATCATCAGAATGTACCCGACAGCGACGATAGCGAGCATCATGCGCGCGCCCGTCGTGGCCCATGCTGCACCCTCTGCGCCCATGGCGGGCAGGCTGCCTGCTCCATAGATCATCAAAAAATTCAGGCCGATGTTCAGTATATTTGCAACAATCATCGCCAGCATGGCCGGAACAGGGCGCTTAATGCCTTCCAGGAAAAACTGACTGCCGACTGCAATCGCAATCGGAATAAGGCCGACGCCGTATGCAATCGTGACCGGGGCCGCCCCCGCCGCAACTTCAAAGGTCTGGCCGATTGCGACCAGCAGCCATTCCGCCTCCAGGCATAAAAAAGCGCCAACGGAGCCGATGATCAGTGCAAGCGGCATGGCGCGGCGCCATGTGCGACCGCACTCGATGTAATCCTTCCGGCCAAACGCCTGGCTAGTCTTCACCAGTGTGCCCATAAGCAGCCCGATATTGGCAACGAGCAGCACCGTCGATAGCGACCATGCAAGGCCAAGATAGGCCAGTTCCGCTGTATCATATTGGCCGACCATCACCGTATCCGCGATGGACATCATCAACATACCCGCACGCGCAATGATCGCCGGGCCTGCGAGCTTCAGCGTCTCAACGATTTCAGCACTAATAGGCTGACGCGCTGAAGTTTCGGCAGCGGCGGACATGGTGTTGGCCTCTGAGGAGCGTATACACTAGCCGCTATCGCACGGCCTGAAGGATAGAGCAAATGCGCGTCGCCATTGGCGGATTCATGCACGAGACAAATACATTCGCCCCCTCCAAGGCGACCTACGAAATGTTTGAGCGCGCCGATAGCTGGCCGGCGCTAGTCGAAGGTGCGGGCATGGCCGAGGCAACAGCAAGCGTAAATATCGCCATCGCCGGGTTCGTCGAAGCGGCAGACACCCTTGGTTTTGAGCTGGCACCCTTGCTCTGGTGCAACGCCGGTCCCTCTGCCCATGTGACCGATGACGCCTTCGAACGCATCTCCACTCGGATCGCGGATTTGGCTCGGCAAGCAGGCCCCATCGACGCCGTATATCTAGACTTGCACGGCGCTATGGTGACGGAAAGCTTTCAGGACGGCGAAGGCGAATTGCTAGCCCGCATCCGAGCCGCCATCGGTCCTGACATCCCATTGATCGCCAGCTTGGACCTGCACGCCAATGTGACAGACGCCATGGTTCGCCACACAGACGCCTTGGTCGGGTTCCGCACATACCCGCATGTAGATATGGCCGAAACCGGCGCTCGAACAGCACACTTGCTGAAGCGCATCCTGAAGGAGGGCAAGCCAGCGAAAGCTATGCGGCGCACCGATTTCCTGATTTCCATCAACTGGCAGTGCACGCTGGTGGACCCGGCCCAAGCGGCGTACGCGGAGCTGGCGGCACTAGAAGCGGCAGATCCCCACCTCAGCCTCAGCTTCTTGCAAGGGTTCCCGCCAGCAGACATTGCGGAATGCGGGCCAAGCGTTGTGGCTTATAGCCGGGACCAAGCGGCGGCGGACGCAGCTGCAGACGCGCAGATGGCCGCGATCACCAGCCGCCAAGATCAATTCGACGGCGACTATCTGGATCCAGAAGCTGCGACCACTGCCGCCATGCAACTCGCCAGCGCGAACCCCGGTAAACCCATCGTCATCGCCGACACTCAAGACAATCCGGGCGGTGGCGGCGATGGAGATACGACCGGCATGCTCCGTGCGCTCGTTGCCGCGAAGGCAGACGCAGTGCTAGGCCTAATGATCGACGCCCCCGCCGCAGTAGCAGCGCACAAAGAAGGCATTGGCGGCGAAATTGAGCTCGAAATCGGCGGGCAAAGCTGGCGCGAAGATGCACCCTTCCCGATCCGCGCCACAGTCGAACAGCTTGGCGACGGTCAATTCACCTGTACAGGCGGGTTCTATATGGGCTCCAACATGCAGCTTGGACAAATGGCCTTGATCCGCATTGCTGGTACACCGACCAGGGTAGTCATCGCGTCTAGAAAGGTGCAAGCCGCTGACCAGGAAATGTTCCGCCATTTGGGCATTGAGCCTGCCGATGAACGTATTCTGGTCCTGAAAAGCTCTGTCCATTTCCGCGCTGATTTCGAACCCATCGCTGCTGATGTGCTTGTCGCCCGCGCCCTCGGCCCCGTCATCGCTGATCCCGCTGATCTGCCATATATGCGGCTGCGACCGGGCGTACGGTTGGGGCCGAAGGGACCGATTTATGCCGGCGGAAGGCCAAGCAGACCCTAGCCGATTAGAACGCGGTTGCTAAGCTCCCGAACGGAATAAACGGAGAATAAGCTAATGCATCGCGACCAGACGTATTTCCTGCTCCTCAATGTAGGGCATTTCCTGGATCACCTGTTCATGCTGGTGTTCGCAACTGTCGCTGCATTAGCGCTGCACCGGGAATGGGGTGTGAGCTACGGCGAATTATTGGCCTAGGCGACGCCAGGCTTCTTCGCATTCGGCCTGTTTTCCTTGCCAGCAGGCTGCCTGGCAGAACGGCGGAGTCGGGACCGCATGATGTGCGTATTCTTCGTCGGAATCGGCATAACAGCGATTTTAACAAGTATGGCCGGTTCACTGTTCCAGGTGGGCGTTGCGCTATTCGTGATTGGCATATTCGCGGCGATCTATCATCCAGTCGATCTCGCGATCGTGTCCATGAAATGGAACAACACAGGCATGCGCATCGCCATGAACGGCGTATGGGGGAATCTGGGCGTCGCGTCCGCGGCACTCATCACCGGGTACATGGTCGACAATGGCGGGTGGCGGATGGCGTTCATCCTGCCCGGCGTGTTCTCCACCTTGACCGGGATTGCCTACTTCGTTCTGCAACGGGATGAAATTCGGGCAGACGGTGCGAAAGACAAAGCCGCGAAGAAAGAAGCCGCCGCACCGCTACCGGCTGATTACAAAGCGCTGTTGATCCGGGTTTCGGCCATCGTGTTTTTTTACGACGGCTGTATCCTCTATCATCTTCCAATCCACCACCTTCGCCCTGCCGAAAATGCTGGACGAGCGCCTGCAAGGCTTCGCTGGAAGGCTGGCGGGAATGCTCGAACCTACAGCTCCAACAGGCCAATCAGATACGGCGAAAATTATTAGCATCTTGGCGTTCATCGTGTTCGCCGTCGCATCCGTGGCGCAGCTCGTAGTAGGGAAAATGCTCGATAAACATGGGCAGAAAAAAGTGTTCATGACCGTCGCCGCCATCCAGATCGTCTTCTTAGCCGCGATGCCGGGCTTACACGATGGTGTGGCGCTGGCTGTTGCGCTTGGCTTCATGCTGGGCGCATTTGGCCAGATCACGATCAATGATTTCATGATCGGCAAAATGGCCAGCGACCCCGCTCGTGCCCGCATTTACGGCGTGCGCTATGTCGTCAGCTTCACGGTGCTGGCCGCATACCTCCCCATGATCGCCTTCGTCCACAGCAATTGGGGCTTTGACGCGCTGTTTCTCATCCTGGCAGCCGCCGCGCTGGTAATTCTGGTGGCCGTATCCATCTTGCCAAAGAAGCTGTCGGTCGCACCTGTATAAAACTCATGCGTATCTATGCGACAAGCGTCTTTGTTGATGGTCAAGCAGAGGCACTGAAATTCTAAACTGAAATACCGAGTTTTACGCTCAAGACGGATATTGCTGCAGGCGACCACCGCTGGCTGACCGTAGTCTCCAACGCTCAGCCTGGAGGCACAGAATCGCTGCTGGAACCAGATGGGCACCCTGCTGTCCAGCCCTACAAACAAGCACTGCTAGAAGCCGGCATTCTCGCAACATCATTCCAGGTTGATGATCTGGACGCCGAGTTCACCCGGCTACAGAATCTCGGCGTAGCGTTCACCCAAAGTCCGACCGATGCCGGTCCAGTCCGCATGGCCGTATTCAACGACACATGCGAAGACTTGATCCAGCTGATCGAGATGAATCAGCTACAATAAATGAACATGCGGCTAATAGGCTTTAGAAGGGAAGCATCCGCCGCATCCTCAATTGTCATTCTGAGGCACCGTGTAGACTTTGATTGCGAACTGGAGTTTCAACTTTACCAATTTTTTTGCGTTTCTAATGGTAATATATCGCCAAAAAATTGAAGGATAATAATGGCCTGATGGCCTGTGGCATCTACTTCTTCAAGGAATGATTTACGCGGCTCAATCAACCTTAAAAGGTCGATAATTTCTTGGATAAACCACTGACCTATGGTTTCGTGCGGTGCCGTATACCGCAATCTGGTATCGCTGTATCGACCGCCTGTTAGAGCCCCTTTGGGCGTGGCGCGCAAATCGCCAACACGGTGAGTGATCATTCCCTCCAACCCGATCTCGGCCAAGATATCTGAAGGGTCCAAAGTTGGATGAATAATGAAAAAAGCAAGAGAGAACCGTTGGGACTGCCAATCATAGTCAGTATCACTTTGATCGTCTGTAATTCCCCTCTTTAGCCCCGTTTATCGAGCGTATCCAGATACACCTTGAGCGATTCCTGGACTGGCCTTGAGCGGTCCCAGGTTGCCCGCGTTTCGGTTGCCAGGGGTGTCTCTTTCAGGACGTCGTAGACCCAGGCAGCGCCCTCGTGGAATTTGGGAGTGACGCCCGCGCTGGCCAAGGTGGCAGCGATTTCGTCCATTTCGGGGCCGAAGCGGTGGGCGTCTGCTGCTAGGAAGCCGACCCAGTTTTGCATGCCCGTAAAAGCGTGCTGATTACCGCCTTCGAGCTCATTCAGCAGGGCTGGCAGCAGCTTGTGGCGCTCCGCCGCCATGCCGACGGCCGCCATCATTGCCCAGGACCCTTTGGTGAGGGAGGCAAAAAGCATTTTTAACGTTGATGCCTGGCCTAAATCTGGCCCAAGCGCGATGACTTTCATATCCGGGCGAACAAGTTGGGGTGCCACAGCCTCTGCGTCCGGGCCGGAGAGGTATACACGCGGCGTCGCCAAATCCGGCGAGCGACCGATGATGCCGCCATCCAGAACCCTAGCATCAGCTCGTGTTACGGCCTTCGCGATCGCAGCCATGGTGATCGGCGAGATTGCATTCAGGTCCATATAGAGGGGCTGCTTGCCCGTGCGCATTATGGCCGCTGCTGCCTCAACAGCCGCACTCTCAGCAAATGCAGGCGGCATGATGGACATGAGCGCGTCTGCAGCAGCGATTACGCCGTCCAGTGAACCCGCGTCCTCAATCCCAGCTTTCTCAGCCCGCCTGCGGCTTTCCACACTCCGGCCAGCAAGGTCCGACACCACGCTGAGTCCACCCTCGGCCAACGTACGGCCAACAGCAGCCCCCATGTCGCCAACGCCAAGCAGACCAATTGTTTTAATTGCTGTCACTTATAATTCCCTTTATCTGAATAGCCTTCTGCATCCGTACCTTTAGCAACATATTCGACAATACGTTCTTTGGAATGGTGGATACCAAGCAAGCGCATCGTTTTGTCGCCAGCGACAGCAAATGTGTGCGGCGTGTTAGGTGGCATAGAGGCCATATCGCCCGCTTTCATGCGCCGCTTCGCATCTTCATGGCCTTCAACCCACACATCCGCCTCACCTTCAAGGATGAACAACAATTCCTCATACGGATGCTGGTGCATTTCAGCACAATATCCGGGCTCTGCTGTCTGGATGCCGGTACGGACCGCAGTCGTGCCGTCGCTCATCAGCGGATGATAATGGGAGATCGGGCTAAACTCGACCCGTTCCGATGTTTCCAACCGCGCCAATTTAGCGCCCCGTTCCAGGTGTTCCACAGTCATTGCTCTGCTCCTATGCTCAATCATCGAACATACAACGGAGCTATGGCGGATGCGAATAGCAGTGGTTGGAGCAGGCGGCGTTGGCGGACCATTCGGGTCAGCCCTGGCGCGTTCGGGCGAAGACGTTTGGTTTCTGGCACGCGGCGCGCACTTGGATGCTATGCGGAAGGATGGCTTGACAATCACCGGTGCGCGCGGTGATTGCCACCTGGATAATGTGCAAGCGACAGATAGCGCGGACGAGATCGGCAAGGTCGATTTCGTGTTGTTCACGCCAAAGCTTTGGGATGTTGAGACGACGGGCCTAGCAATCAAGCCGCTACTGGATAGCCATACGGGCGTTATCACACTGCAGAACGGCGTCGACGCGCCAGACCGGCTGGCCAGCGTGATTGGGCGGGAAGCCGTCATCCCCGGCGTCGCTGTCATTAACGCTGCCATTGAAGCGCCGGGCCGTATTCAGCAAATGGGCGAATACCAGAACCTGACCTTCGGCGAATTCGACGGGACTGAAAGCGGGCGCGTCCAAGCGCTGCTGGCATCCTGCGAGGCGGCTGGGATAGAGGCCAGAATTTCAGCCAATATCACCAAAGATCTATGGGAAAAATTCGTATTCCTGGTCTCGGTTTCGTCCCTGACAGCAGCCACCCGTCAGCGCTTGGGCTATATTCGCACGGACCCAGACGCACGGGCGACACTGATGCGCCTCCTTAGCGAAGTCGCCGCCGTTGGCCGTGCCCATGGTGTACCGCTCGCCAATAACTTAGCCAAAACCCGCCTCGCCATGATTGATGGCCAAAACGCCGAAAGCATCGCCTCCATGACGATAGACCTGCTCCGCGGCAATCGCCTGGAACTGCCTTGGCTGGCAGGTAAAGCTGTGGCACTTGGTATCGAACACAATGTCGAAACGCCTGCACTGCAAGCGCTGCTCGGGGCTCTGAAACCTTATACAATGGGACCAGCGGAATTGCCGAAGGTTTGATCCTCATTCTATGAACCGCTAGCTCCGCCCTCTACATCGCCGTCCTGCCGCCATCAATCGGCAGCAAAACCCCGGTCATGAACGTCGCCTCGTCTGACGCCAGGTAAACGGCGGCGCTGGCGACATCATCAGGCACGGCGAGGCGGCCCAGCGGAATGGTGGCGGTGAAGCGTTGGCGTTTCGCGTCTGTGATCTCGCCGACAACACCTTTAAACAAAGGCGTTTCTGCCGCGACTGGGCAGAGCGCGTTGACACGAATGTTTTTGGCCGCAAGCTCTACCGCCATGGTCAATGTCAGGCTGCACGCCGCTGCCTTTGACGCATTATACCAAGCCGCGCCCGCCCGTGGCCGTAACCCAGCGACGGACGCCGTATTGATGATAGACCCACCGCCGTTCGCTGCCAGACGCGGAATGGCGGCGCGGCTGGTGAGCAACCAGCTTTTAACGTTGACGTTGAAGATGAGATCAATCTCTTCCTCGGTCACGTCCTCAAAATTATTGATGAACTGGGGAGCACCTGCATTGTTCACCAAGATATCGAGCTTACCGAAAGCATCCACGGTCGCAGCGATCATGGCGTCGGCTTCAGCCGCTTTGGTCACATCCACGTTGATGGAACGTGCGGCATCACCAATACTGTCAGCAACGCCCTCCGCAGCAGCCACATTCAGATCGGCCACCATAACTTTGCCACCTTCGGCTACGAACCGGCGCGCCATAACTTCGCCGAACCCGGATGCGCCGCCCGTAATGACAGCCACTTTATCTTTGAGCCGCATCGATCAGGCCTCCCCGTTCATCCAGGAGACGATTAAGCGATAGGCGATCGAGTCCCGGCGCGGCAATTTCATGCCAATAACTTCAAGGTTATCCAGCTGGCTGCGGTGAACCCAGCGCGCGTCCTCCATCTCTTCCTCGTCGATCATGATTTCTTCGGTTTCGGCTTCCGCGTGGAAGCCCAACATCAATGAAGCCGGGAACGGCCAAGGCTGGGACGCCCAGTAACGGACCTTTTCTGGATTAACGACCACCGCCGTCTCCTCCAGCACTTCGCGAGATACGGCTTCCTCCAAGGTCTCCCCTGTCTCAACGAAACCGGCCAATGTTGAATACATACGGGGCATAAAGTGAGGGGAGCGGCCAAGCAGACAGTTGTCGCCTTTGTAGACCAGCATGATTACTGCAGGGTCAGTGCGCGGAAAGTTCAGCGAATTGCAATCGGGATTGACGCAGCGCCGTTGGCTACCGGCTTTCTCTGCCTTCGATTCCGCACCGCACACGCCGCAGAAACTGTTCTTGTTGTGCCAAAACATCAGTCCCCGCGCGTGGGCCAGGATGGAACCTTCTTCCTGCTCCAACGCCGGGCCAACCTTGCGCAAATCTTCAAAGGCACCGTGGGAATCGATGTGTGGGTGGGCCTTGTAGGGATCCTCATGGTGCGAAAGGTCCACGCCGAAATAGGCCACGCCCTTCTTCATGCCCAGGAAGGAGTGGTGCCGACCCGCATCAAGCAGCTCTTTAGCCTCGCCAACGGTCGGCAGCAGCGCGCCGTCTTCTTCCGTGCGGACCAGGCTTTTGTCTTTCCAGACAGCCACGATGCGGCTTTCGGACTCATAGAGCTTATTGTTCATCCACCCATCGTCAGCGCGGCGATGGGATAAGCGGTCGAGCGGCGCGCCGGTGTACCAAAGCGCCTTAGAGACGCCAGCTTTCGACTGATCAGGATCGGACATATGAATTCTGCTTTCGGAACGATGGGTCGGCGAAGCTTAGAGCCGGATTGGCTGACTTGGAAGCGGGTGGGAGTATTCCAACAACTCTTTACCGCATGCTTCCCCCTCTCCCTGCCCTCTCCCCCCTTATGGGCGCATGGGAAAACGAAGAAAAAGGGGGGGGGAACCCGACGAAAGGAAACCCTACCCCCGGCCCAAGAACGGCATCTTTGTCGCCATCACCGTGATCGTTTGCACATTCGCATCCAGCGGCAATCCGGCCATGTAGACAATCGCGTCACCGACGGCTTTGACATCCATCACGGGCTCTTCCTGCATGGAGCCATCCGGTTGGATCACTCCTTCTTTCATACGCTGGGTCATCGCCGTTTCAGCATTGCCGATGTCGATCTGCCCGACAGCAATATTATAGGCCCGGCCATCTAGCCCGGTCGCCTTCGTCAGCCCCGTGATTGCGTGCTTTGTGGAGGTATAGGGGGCTGAAAACGGCCTCGGTACATGGGCAGAAATTGAGCCATTATTGACGATCCGCCCGCCCATCGGCTCCTGCGCCTTCATGATTCGGAACGCTTCCTGGCTACAAAGAAATGGCCCGGTCAGGTTCACGTTCACGCAACCCTGCCATTGCTCAACGGTCAGGTCCTCAAACGGAATGGACGGCGTGCCTGCACCGGCGTTATTGAAGAGGAAATCCACATGGCCGAAGGCTTCTTCCGTGCGCTGAAACAATTCCGCCACTTCGGCAGCGACAGTGACGTCCGTCGGCACGCCAATCGCCCGGTCCGAACCAACGCCCGCTTCAGCGATCACATCCGATAGAGCCGTCGCCCGTCGCCCTGCCAGCGCCACATTCCATCCAGCCGCCAGCAGCCCCAATACCGCCGCCCTGCCAATGCCAGAGCCTGCGCCCGTAATCACGGCTACTTTATTCGAACTTTGTGCCATCAAGATGTCTCCCAGACATTAAGCCTCAATATCCGTCAGGATATCAGCTTGTAAACCGTAATAATAGATAGTAAACTTAGTTAATTTTGTTAACGTAAAGGGAAGAAAATGGACGAGGCGGATAATCCATTCGTACCCGGTGCTGGAACGCCGCCGCCACTCCTCGTTGGTCGTGATAAGCTCTTCCGCACGGCTGAAATAGCCCTGAGCCGTGCGAAGAATGGCCGGCATGGCAAGAGCTTTGTCGCCGTGGGTCTGCGCGGCGTAGGCAAGACCGTCGTGCTGAACAAAGTTCGCCGACATGCAGAGGACAACGGATTTCAGGTTGTCCATATCGAAGCACAATCTGAAGAAACTCTCGCAGCGCTCCTGGCCCCGCAACTGCGTTCGATCCTGATCAACATTAATCGGCTCTCCGCAACCGGCGATCTTGCCGACAAGGCGCTTGGATCATTACACAACTTTGCCAATGCGCTCAAAATATCCATTGGTGAAATCGGCATAGAGTTCGATTTTGCGTCTGTTGCGGGACAGGCCGATAGCGGGAACCTGGCGAATGATCTGCCGGAATTGTTTGTTGCTATCGGAAAGGCGGCAGCTAAGGCGAATACGGCTGTCGTTATCCTCGTCGATGAAATCCAACACCTCCTGGACCCAGAAATCAGCGCCCTCGTCATGGCTATTCATCGGATCAATCAATATGGGCTCCCGATTGTGATGATCGGCGCTGGCTTACCGCAAATTCTTGGTAAAATGGGCGATGCAAAGTTTGATGTAGAAAGGCTGTTCGACTTTCCACGGGTCGAAGCACTATCACGTGACAATTCACACAAAGCCATAGCTGAACCGGCCCGCGAACAAGATGTAATCTTCATGGAGCCCACGCTTGATGCGATATTCGCCCTCACGGAAGGCTATCCCTACTTCCTACAGGAATGGGCTTTCGTCGCCTGGAATGCTGCAGAGCAGTCGCCCATTGGGCTGGATGTCATTGATGCGGCTAAACCAGAAGCTATTCGCCGCTTGGATGAGAGTTTCTTGAGGGTGCGCCTAGAACGTATGACCCCACGTGAACGTCAATACATGCTAGCGATGGCGCAACTTGGGACAGGGCCGCATGCGTCGGGCGATATAGCCAAGCAATTTGGGGCCAGCGTTCAGTCCGTTGCGCCAACCCGCTCAAACCTTATTGGGAAAGGCATGCTTTATAGCCCGTCCCACGGTTCCACTTACTTCACAGTTCCACTTTTCGATGAATTCCTGCGCCGGGAAATGGCGGACGCAGATGAATGAGCATGCAATGACTGCTAGAGTAGGCGTCGAAGTCGGCGGTACATTTACGGACCTTGTGTATGTGAAAAACGGCCAGATCATTGTCGCTAAATCGCCGAGTACGCCGTCCTCGCCGGATATCGGCGCGCGCAATGCGTTGGCTAAGGGCGCGGTTGATCTGGCGGGGCTAGATGAATTAGCGCACGGGTCCACTGTCGCCACCAACGCCATTCTGGAGCGGAAGGGCGCGCGCGTCGCACTGCTGGTGACGGAAGGCTTTCGGGATTTGCTGTTGCTGCAGCGGCATCAGCGCCAGCAAATTTATGATCTACATTACGAAAAGCCTGTGCCTGTCGTCCGCCGCCGGGATACGGTTGAGATTATTGAGCGTATCGGGCCGGATGGGTCCGTCGCCTGCGAGCTAGACGAAGGTGCCGCACGCGCATCAATTCAGAAATTACTGGCTTCGCGAGAATTCGACGCTGTCGCCATTTGTTTGCTGAACAGCTTTGCCAACTCTGCCCATGAAGCACGATTGACCGAAATTCTGGCTGAATTAGCACCCGATATGCAGGCCGCACCTTCCTATAAAATCGCTCGGGAATTCCGGGAGTTTGAGCGTGCATCCACCACAACCCTCTCCGCCTACGTACAACCAGTTGTCGGGCGCTATCTGGACCGGTTTGAGGCCGCACTCGGCAGAGACGGGTTCACGGGTGCGTTTTCCGTGATGCAATCCAATGGTGGGCGGATGCCAGCCGCCGCGATGGCGGAAAATGCGATCACAGCGCTCTTTAGCGGCCCCGCGGCAGGCGTTATTGGCGCGGTACGGCAAGCGGCGCGGTCCGGGTTTAAGAACTTCATCACGCTGGATGTCGGCGGAACCTCAACGGACGTTTGTTTGGCACCCGATGGCCGCCCAGCCCTAGCACCCATGACCGAAATTGACGGCCTGCCCGTCAAAACGCCGGTGATCGATATGGCGACTGTGGGCGCTGGCGGCGGATCGCTTGTCTGGGCGGATGATGGCGGCATGTTGCGCGTCGGCCCCGAGAGTTCCGGCGCAGACCCTGGTCCCGCTTGCTATGGCAAAGGCGGACGCGCGCCGACGATCACCGATGCCCATGTCGTGCGCGGCACCATGCAGGCCGCAGCCTTCCTCGGCGGAGAGATGGACCTGGACGCCGCCGCTGCGGAAGCCGTGTTCCAACCACTGGCTGAGCTCTTCGGCAAAACGCCGCTGGAAATCGCTGACGCCGCGATTCAGCTTGCGGAATCAAACATCGCGCGCGCCATTCAGCGCGTTTCCACTGAACGCGGCCGTGACCCACGGGATTACGCGATGGTCGCATTCGGTGGTGCTGGGCCAATGCATGCAGTGCGCGTTGCAGAAGAAATCAGCCTGTCCGCAGTGATCATCCCACCATTTGCAGGCGTGTTATCCGCACTTGGACTGCTGGTCGCGGACTATGCCCGTTTCGCCGCCCTGACTGACCGCCAACCGCTAGATGCCAATGCGGCGGACGTGGTTCGCGGCCATATGACCAACCTGGAAGCTGATATTTGTAGCCACTTCGCAGACCATGGCTTGGACGCGCCCTCACGATTCCAATACACGCTGGATATGCGTTATCGCGGCCAGGCGTTCGAGGCCTCCGTCGAGCTTTCTGCAGACGAACTGCCAAGCCTGAGCCAAGCAGCATTGGAAGAGAAATTCCGCGCGGCTCACACCCAGTTGTATGCCTTCGCAAAAGCGTCGGGCGAGCCTGCAGAGATCGTGGCCTACCGGGCGGGTGGCTCCCTGCCGCCGCCAGCATTTCCGGAATCGCCGGTGACACGGGCCGAGGCTAATGCGACTGCGATCAGCCTGTATGAACGTGGAGGCCAGCACACCGCCCAAATGCTATCCCGCGCCGGATTGTCGACTGACGGCGACGCCGGGCCACTACTGATCGATGATGGGCTCGCCACCGTGTATGTGCCGCCTGGCTGGACCGCCAGCTTGGATGCATCTGGCAATATCGTCATTCGTAAGGAGGGCTGAGGCTATGGCTCACAAGACCGCTTTAGATCCTGTTGAACAAGCCATCGTCGCCCAGAGCCTGATCGCGGCAGCGCAGGAAATGGGCGTGAAGCTTATCCGCTCCGCCCATTCGCCTATCGTTCGTGAGGCTGAGGACTGTTCAGCAGCCCTGATGAGCGCTGATGGCGATGTGATCGCCCAGGCGGAACTCATCCCGATGCAGCTTGGCTCCATCAGCCACACATTCCGTCACTGCGCAGACCACTGCCCACCTGACAGCCTGGAGCCCGGTGACTTCTATATAACCAATGACGCTTACAAAGGCGGCCAGCATATCCAGGACATTTTCCTGTTCTGCCCGATTTTCCATGAAGGGGTGCGCATTGGCTTCGCGGCAACGGTTGTGCATCACATTGACTTGGGCGGTGGTGCTGCTGGCCTGAACCCAAACGCGCCGGATATACATTCCGAAGGCATTATCTTCCCTGCACTCAAGCTAAATCGTGAGCGGGATTGGGCAGGCGGGCCTTGGGAAGCCTTCGTGCGGGCCAATGTCCGCATGCCAGATGCCACTTTGGGCGATATCGATGCCCAGTTCGCCGCCAACGCCGTTGGCGCAGAACGCCTGACCGCGCTCGCAGACAAATACGGCCGCGAAAAGCTGGCCGACGCGATGACTGAAATGCTGGACTATTCCGAACGCCGCGTCCGCAATGCCCTCCGCGATGCTCCGGATGGCGTTTATACTGGCCAAGATGCCCTGGACGATAACGGCGTCACGTCAGACCTCGTCCCAGTTAAAGCCACAGTCACGATCAAAGGCGATTCCATGGAGATCGACTTCGCGGGGACAGCACTCCAGGTCGCGACCAATATGAACACGCCCTTCGCGTCTACGGTTGCAGCGGCGGTTGCAGCAGCGAAATCCGTCCTGACGGATGCCGATATTCCCTTCAATGACGGCTGTAGCCGCGCGATCACCGTGAAAGCACCGGAAGGCTCTATCCTCAATCCGCGCTATCCAGCTCCCGTGCGTGCACGCCTATTGGCCAGCTACAGGGCCTTCAATGCCGTGATGAAAGCCCTTTCAACGGCTGCACCAACAAGAGTTATCGCGACGGGAACTGACACAACGACCGCCTGTTGCCTCTCCTGGCTTGCACCGAACGGCTATGACATCTACTTGGAAATCTTCGGCGGCGGCTATGGTGCCGGGCCAGAAAATGACGGAGCAGACGGTGTCGATAGCCCGCTTTCCAATTGCGGCAATATTCCGATTGAAGCAACGGATATGGACCACGTGTTCTTCCGCTGCATCGACTACAGCTACATTGCCGGTTCTGGTGGGAAAGGCCGGATGCGCGGCGGGCTTGGGTTCCGCAAGGTCTATGAAATTCTGGAAGACAACGTGACCTTCGCGACATATGGCGACCGCTTTACACAGCGGGCCGATGGTTTGTTTGGTGGCGGCCAGGGTGCCCCCGGCCAAAACCAAGTGCTGCGGGGTGATGAGGTGATCAACCTGCTCTCCAAAACCTCATTCTCACTGCAAAGGGGCGACAAGCTAATCGTGCAGGTCGCTGCAGGCGGCGGATATGGCGACGCTGCAGACCGCCCCAACGCCCGCGCCGTCCGCGATCAGGAAGATGGGCTCGTCGCGGCGGAGTGACGCTAATTCTATAATTTTATTGCTTTTCCAGGATTATGGGTCCATAAGCTCTTCAATTCGCGCCGCGCGTAGAAGACGACAACCTGTCAGCGGCGCTGCTCTAGAGCAACCGGTACCACCACGTTCGCGATATTTGCGCGTGAGATCGTTGGCTTTTGTGCGACCACGGGACCCCTTTAAGGCCCTGTACAGCCACCCGGCAGCTGATCTACGCAAGCTCCATTTGAAAAGACGGTAAGCGCCGCTCAGCATCATTGCGGGCGGTCATAAGGCTTGCCTTGTGTATTGGACTTTAAACTTGACGAATTTTACTGACCTCGGCCTTGCCGAGCCTCTAACTCAGGCCATCGAAACGATGGGCTACGAAAAACCCACCCCGATCCAAGCCGCTGTAATTCCGGCCTTCCTTGATGGCCGCGATGTTATCGGTATCGCACAGACCGGCACCGGTAAGACCGCAGCCTATGTGCTGCCAATGCTGCACGCCCTGGAAGAGCGCCCGTCCCGGCCCTCCCCGAAGCGCTGCCGGGTTTTGATCCTAGCACCGACCCGTGAACTTGCTGGCCAGATCGCTGACAGCATTCGCTCCCATGGTCGGCACATTCGCCATGCAGTAGCCCTTGTGGTCGGTGGCGCGCGGCCTGGCCCGCAGATTAAGGCAATGGCACGCGGCGTCGAGTTCCTCGTCGCAACCCCAGGTCGCCTGATGGACCACATGGAAACAGGCGTACTTAACCTCGACGATGTTGAGATGGTTGCGCTAGATGAAGCGGATCAGATGCTGGACATGGGCTTCCTGCCGCCAATCCGGCACATCCTCGGCGCGATCAAAGGCAAACGGCAGACGGTTCTGCTATCTGCCACAATGCCCCGCCCGATCCGCCAGCTTGCGAACGAATTCCTGCACAAGCCAGCCGAAGTGTCTGTGTCCGAAGGCGCGAAGCCGATTGAGCGGATCGACCAGCATGTGCTGCACATTGAAGCTGGTGCCAAGCGCCGCGTTCTGACAGATATTCTGCGCGACCCTGGCCTGGAACGTGCCATCGTGTTCACCCGCACCAAGCGTGGTGCAGACAGAGTTCAGCTGCATCTTGAGAAAGCTGGCCTTCGTGCAGAGGCGATCCACGGCAATCGCAGCCAAAGCCAACGTGACCGAACACTCAGCCGCTTCAAGGGCGGGCGCGTGAACATACTGGTCGCAACCGATGTTGCTGCGCGCGGCATTGATGTTGACGATGTGTCCCACGTCATCAACTTCGAACTGCCAAATGTGCCAGAGAGCTATGTCCACCGGATCGGGCGGACGGCGCGTGCAGGCAAGGCTGGCGTTGCAATCTCACTTTGTGACCGCACGGAACGCGCTTATCTGCGTGATATCGAACGCCTAATCAGCACCCGCATCCAGCCCATGGATGCGCCGGAAAGCACAGGCCCGCAGGAAGTTGACGCCGGCCCAGACCAGCGCCGGGACTATGATGATCGCCCGCCCCGCCGCTTTAAATCCCACGGTAATGACGAACCCCGCGGTCATCAATACGGCCGGTCCGGCGGCGACCGCCCTCAGAACGGCCGCCCCCCTTATGGGAATTCCGGCGGGGATCGCGACAGGAATGCGCGCCCAGCTGGTGAACGGTATCGTGATGACCGGCCACGCGAAGACCATACCCGCGGTGATCGTCAACAAGGCGATCGTCTGCAACGCGACCGTCCGCCTTATGGCAATTCTGGTGGTGACCGTGACAGGAACGCCCGCCCAACGGGTGGTCGGCGTTGGCATGGTCGGCCCAGTGGTGATCGTCAGCGCGATGACCGCCAGCAGGAATGGCGTCGCGATGGCGTGCCGCCTCAAGGCCGTCATTCCAGCGAAAACCGCTCCCAGGATGGCCGCCCGCCACGGCGTCCACCGGAAGAGGGCAGCTCGCGGATTGGCCGCCGTCGCCATCTGGACCCCCGCGTACAAGCGCCCGTTCGCGCTGACGCTTGGGCCGAAGATCGCCGACAACAACGTGGTCCGCGCTCGAATGAGAAACCTCGTGGACAGCGCAAAGGCGGCAAATTCGCACCTAAACCAAGCGGCAGAGCGGTTGACGGTGATGGCGGCCATGCGCCCATGCGCCGGAAAGCTGCAGCACCTGCTGGCAAGAAGCCAGGCGGCAAAGCTGCAAATACAGATGGTGCTGCCGGGCGCATCGCCAGCAAGCCTTTCCGCAAAACCGCGAAGACGAAAGCAGCCGCTTCCAAGCCTGCAGGTAAGGCAGGACGTCGCCCTAACAAGCAGCGCGCAGCTGGTTAACGCCTTCTCTCCTATCTCAGACGACGAACCACCGTTGACTTGGGTCAGCGGGGGTTTTTCGTTGCGCCGCCAATCAACGCATTAACCAGGTGGCTCAGGCTTTCGCGATATGCCGGTGCCGCCCCCCCAAGCCGCAATGGCAATTGCCGCGCGATCAAATGCGGCAGCTAGCATATTGGCCAGCGCGTTGACGCTCTCTGGTGGTGTAGTTTCTGGCAGCGCCGCTACCAAGCCATCCCGCAGCGCCCCGCAACCGGTCGCCGTGTCAATCGCCCGGATAGCCTTTCTCGGCCAGAAGCGCGCGGCCTGCCTGGATGAGTGCCTTACGGGTACCCTCCGTGCGGGCCTGATTGGTTGGACGAGCATTTTTCTCTTAAATACATACAGCCTTTATGTTGAATTATATTCACATGCAGTTTGTATTTTTTCTAAGTAGGATGAAACCCATCCAATGCACTTAGTTCTAGCCCGCCATTCAGACCAGCGAAGTGGCTGCTTTCGCAGACTTCTGCATCCGCAATTTCCGCTTCAAGGCCGCATTCGAAAGCGATTGGTACATGCATCTGCAAGCAGCCGAGGACGCATCCGTCAATATTGCCATCCTCCAGGGTGATCATGAAACCATCCCGAAAGCGGTGCGTGGTGCCACCGCCCTTATGCTTATCAACTTCGAGGTGGAAGATGTTGACGCAGAATATGAAAAGGCTGCCGCCAATGGTATACTGATCCTAAAATCACTCCGCAGCGCTCCTTATGGGCAACGCCACTTCATCGCCCAAGACCCCACAGGCACCCTGATTGACGTCATAATGCCCATTCCGCCAAGCGCTAAATTCGCAGGCGGCTTCAGAGAAGACGCACTGAAAGAAACCCAGGCATAGGATCCATGACGCCTAGCACTGAATGGGATATCATGCCCCTATCGGTTTGATAGGAATTCACGATGGGCGCGAATACTTCCAGTGTGGGGCGGCTTGAAGATCACCGTTTTCTAACGGGCGAAGGCCGGTTCACTGCCGACCTTAAGCGAGATGGCGAGGCTTATGGTTTCGTCCTGCGAAGCCCATTTGCCCACGCTGAAATCTTAAGCATCAACGTTGATGAGGCAACGGCAATGCCCGGCGTGCTGGCAGTGATCACGGCTGCTGACTTGACCGCCGATGGCCTTGGCGACCTTCAAAACACATCCCAGATCCCAAGTGACCCACCGATGGTCCACCCGCCGCGCCCCGTCCTGGCGCGTGGTAAGGTTCGCCATGTGGGTGAGGCCGTGGCCTTTGTCGTGGCGGAAAGCCAGGCGGCGGCGCAGGATGCGTCTGAAGCCATTTTTTTAGACTACAAGGATCTGCCCACCGTTATCGATCCGCTTGCAGCGCTGGCCGCAGGCGCGCCACAAATTGCCGAAGAAGCGCCTGGCAATCTGATCTGCGTCTTCCGCACCGGTGACCAAGCCGCTGCTGACACCGCCATTGCTGGCGCTGCCCATGTGCTGGAAATGACGGTGGATAATCACCGCGTCTCTGCCCTTCCACTGGAGCCGCGCGCCGCAATCGGCACCTATGACGCTGCTAAAGATGAACTGCTGCTGACGCTCACGGGCCAAGGCGTGCATGGTATCCGGCGGGCGTTGGCTGACCCTGTTTTTGGCCTGCCGCCAGAAAAGCTGCATGTCATGGCCCATGATGTGGGCGGCGGGTTTGGCTCGAAAAACTTCGCCTACCCGGAATGGGCGCTGGTGCTTTACGCCGCCAAAAAGCTTGGCCGGCCCGTGAAATGGGTGGCGGAGCGTTCTGAAGATGTGCTGGGTGGTGCCCATGGTCGTGCGGTCAATTCGACGGCACGGATGGGTCTCGATGCAGCTGGAAAGATCCTTGGGCTGAGCGCGCATCTAACGGCGGACTTAGGCGGATATCTCTCTAACGGCGCGCCCGGCAGCGGTACCGTATCTGTCACCCGGTCGCTTCAAGGCATATACGATATTCCAGCCGTTTATATGGAATCCACCGGCGTTTTAACCAATACAGCCCCCGTGGATGCTTATCGTGGTGCCGGCAAGCCTGAAGGTAATTTTTTGATTGAGCGGATGGTGGAGACGGCGGCGCGGCGCTTCGGTTTCGATCCCGTAGAACTTCGCCGTGTAAACGCCATATCGCAATTCCCGGACACCACGGCCCTTGGTTTTGAAGTCGATACAGGTGATTTCAAGGCACTGGTGGACCGAGCAGAGGCATCATCCGACCGCGCCGGGTTCGATGCACGCCGGGCAGAGGCTAAATCACGCGGCAAGTTACGTGGCCTTGGATTCGCAAGCTTCCTGGAATCCGCCCGCGGCGCGCCAAGCGAAGGGGCGGATTTGCGCTTCACTGAGGACGGCATGATCGAAGTCCGCCCCGGTACGGAATCCAACGGCCAGGGGCATGAGACGACCTTCACGCAGCTCGTCGCGGATCGCCTTGGCCGTCCGATAGATGAGGTTCATTACATACAAGCCGACACCCGCGAGACACAGATGGGCTCTGGCCATGGCGGTGCGAGGTCCATGCATATGGGCGGGACGGCAGTTGTCGGCGCAATTGAAATCGCCATGGAAAAAGGCAAAGGCGTCGCCGCTGGCATGCTCCAGGCACCGCCAGAACAAGTCCATTTCACCGGTGGCGACTTTGTTGCTGGGGATGGCCGCACCGTCTCTCTGTCAGATGTCGCCACTGCTGCGCGGCAGCCGGAATTCGGCCTTGAGGGCGGTCTTGATAGCTTCTTCAGTTGGGAGGACGCACCAATCACCTGGCCCGCTGGGTGCCATGCTGCAGAAGTTGAGATCGACCCGGAAACGGGCGATGTGCAACTGCTGGCTTATACCGGCGTAGACGATTACGGCATTCTGCTGAATGAACAACTGACAGAAGGCCAGGTAATCGGCGGCCTCGTGCAAGGTATCGGCCAGGCGCTTGGGGAGCAGATCGTCTACGACCCCAAAACCGCCCAATGCCTATCGGCAACCTTGATGGACTATGCCGCCCCGCTGGCCCGCATTCTGCCCATGTTCAATATCGAATTCCTATCGACCCCAACCGAAGCAAACCCGCTTGGCGTCAAAGGCTCCGGCCAAGCTGGTGCGATTGCATCGGCCCAAACCGTCATCAACGCCATCATCGACGCCCTGGCTCCCCTCGGCATCGACCATCTGGACATGCCCGCCACCCCAGAACGGGTTTGGCGGGCTATTCAGAAGGCAAATCACTAACTCAATCCTAGTCCTTAAGGTCAGGACCCTAAAGCGGAATGTTGTCGTGCTTCTTCCATGGGTTGGCGAGTTGCTTGTCTTTGAGCATTGCTAGGCTGCGGCAGATGCGGGCGCGGGTATTGTGGGGGCGGATGACGTCGTCGATATAGCCCCGGCGGGCGGCGACAAAAGGATTGGCGAATGCGGCGGCATACCCATCGGTACGGACTTTAATTTTCTCGTCGTTGCCAATGTCTTGGCGGAAGATGATCTCCACAGCACCCTTAGCGCCCATCACGGCGATTTCGGCGTTTGGCCAGGCGTAGTTCACATCCCCGCGCAGGTGCTTGGACGCCATTACATCATAAGCGCCGCCATAGGCTTTGCGGGTGATTACTGTGATTTTCGGGACCGTCGCTTCTGCATAGGCGAACAGCAATTTAGCGCCGTGCTTGATGATGCCGTTGAATTCCTGGTCTGTGCCAGGGAGGAAGCCTGGCACATCGACCAGTGTGACGATGGGAATTTCGAACGCATCTAGGAAACGCACAAACCGCGCCGCTTTCCGGGCACTATCAATATCCAGGCAGCCTGCCAGCACCATCGGCTGATTGGCGACGATACCGACTGTCTGCCCGTCCATCCGCGCCATGCCAATAACAATGTTTCCGGCATAGTTCGGCTGCACTTCAAAGAAATCGCCCTCGTCCACGATCTTCTCAATCAGTTCCTTAATATCGTACGGCTTGTTCGGATCCGCCGGGACAAGCGTATCCAGCGAGAGTTCCTGGCGGTTGGCTGGATCATTGGTCGGGCGCACCGGTGCAGGCGCGCGGTTGGATTCAGGCAGGAAGTCGAAGAAACGGCGGGTTTCTAGCAGGGCTTCAACATCATTCTCAAACGCCATGTCGGCAACGCCGGACTTGGCGGAATGGGTAATGGCGCCGCCAAGTGCTTCCTGGGTCACTTCTTCATGGGTGACTGTTTTCACAACATCTGGACCGGTGACGAACATGTATGAGGTGTCCTTCACCATAAAGATGAAGTCCGTCATGGCCGGGGAATACACGGCGCCGCCAGCGCATGGCCCCATGATAACGGAAAGCTGGGGCACGACGCCGCTCGCCAGAACATTCCGCTGAAACACTTCGGCATAGCCGCCAAGCGATGCCACACCTTCCTGGATGCGGGCACCACCACTGTCATTCAGGCCGATCACGGGTGCACCGACTTTCATCGCCTGATCCATGACCTTGCAGATTTTCTCTGCATGCGCTTCTGACAGCGAGCCGCCGAATACCGTGAAATCCTGGCTGTAAACAAACACCAACCGCCCGTTGATGGTGCCGGACCCGGTGACAACGCCATCACCTGGCACCCGTTGGTTTTCCATGCCAAAATCAAACGAGCGGTGTTCCACGAACATGTCGAGTTCTTCGAAGGAGCCTGGGTCCAGTAGAATATCCAGCCGTTCCCGCGCCGTTAGCTTGCCGCGCGCATGTTGCGCGTCGATCCGGCGTTGTCCGCCGCCCAGCTTTGCAGCGTCTCGCATAGATTCCAGTTGGGCGACAATATCGGACATGACTTTAAGGCTCGCTCACGCATTCGGGGATGACTAGTCCAAATAGCATTCAGCACGGGTTTAGGCCAACTCTCAAAAATGATCGCCTTGTTTCAGGTCGCCAAATCTAACTGAAGCATGATACCTCCCTCTCATTCCGCATCTCTTCCGAAAGGGCGCTAGCCCCCAATGGCCGTCTATACTGATGTCAGCCCGGCAGCCCTTCAGGGATTTCTGGATGGATACGCAATTGGCGATCCCGTCCGGCTAACCGGCATTCTACAAGGCATCGAGAACTCCAATTTCATGCTGGAGACCACTGGCGGCAAATACGTGCTGACAGTGTTTGAACGCCGCGCCGCACTGGAAGACCTGCCCTATTTCCTAGGGTTGATGGCGCATCTGGCTGGGAACGGCTTCCCAGCCCCTTTGCCGATAAAAGGCAAAAACGGCACCGTACTTGGCGAAATTTCTGGCAAACCTGCCGCTGTGGTTTCCTTCCTGCAAGGCGACTGGCCGCTCGACCCTTCAGCAGCGGACGCCTACGAAGCTGGGCGGGCACTTGCACAATTGCACCTGACTGCAGCGGAATTTCCGATGGTCCGCAAAAATACGCTCGGTGCAGATACTTGGCAGGCGTTGTATGACGCCTCCGCCCCTAGCGCCGACAGCGTCGAACATGGGCTTGGTGCCGAAATTGAGCAACGCCTGTCTGGCATCCTGGTGCAATGGCCCAAAGACCTGCCATCTGGTGCCATCCATGCGGACCTATTTCCGGACAATATGTTTCTGCAGCACGGCAAGCTTTCCGGCGTAATCGACTATTACTTCGCCTGCACGGACGCCTATGCCTATGATTTGGCAATCACCCTGAATGCCTGGTGCTTCGACAGGGATAATCGCTGGAGTGCTGCCCATAGCACAGAGATGTTGGCCGGATACCAATCTGTCCGCCCACTGAACGCAGCAGAACAAGCGGCCATGCCCGTTCTGCTGCAGGGTGCCGCCATGCGGTTTCTGTTAACGCGGCTCTATGATTGGCTAAACCCGCGCGAGGACGCGCTCGCAACCCCAAAAGACCCTTTGCAGCAACGGGACCAGCTCCGCTGGCATCAGGACCACACACTATGACAGTCGAAATTTTCACAGACGGTGCCTGCAGCGGCAATCCGGGCCCTGGCGGATGGGGCGCCATACTGCGCTATGGGGATGCCGAAAAAGAACTCGCAGGCGGCGAAGCTGAAACCACCAATAACCGCATGGAGCTGATGGCCTGTATTGCGGCGCTCGAAGCCTTAACGCGCCCGACCGAGGTGACACTCACGTCCGACAGCAAATATGTGCTCGACGGCATCAAGAGCTGGCTACCGAACTGGAAACGCAATGGCTGGAAAACCGCCGCCAAAAAGCCCGTGAAAAACGTGGACCTATGGCAACGCCTCGATGCAGCGACAGCCGGACATACGATCAGCTGGAAATGGATCAAAGGCCACGCAGGCCACGCCGAAAACGAGCGCGCCGACGAACTGGCCCGCAGCGGCATTCCCGGCAGCTAGTTAAGCGCCGCCCGTCGCATCCTTGTACCAGGCAACGATGAGGCGTCGTTCTGCTGGTTCCATATGGGAACGGTTGGCTGGCGGCATGGCGTTCGTGAGGCCTGCCTGTAGGTAGATCTGCTGGGCGTTGATGATGATGTCCCGCTTCGTCTCCAAGCGCACACCCTTTGGTGGCCAATGCATGCCTTCCCAGGAAGGTTTGCGCGCATGGCACATGGAGCAACGGCCGAGCACCATGTCCTGCACGGCGGCAAAATCTTTGGCGGTGGCGAATTTTTCTTGGGCAGGCGTCAATGCAGCCTTCGGCACGTCTTCCTGGAAACGATGGAACATTGGCGCTGTAGAGAGCCACATTACCAGCACAAACAAGATGCCCGTCACGATCCAGAGCCAGAAGATATTGCCCTTCCTGGCGTGCAGCGTGTTGAAGTAATGGCGGATGGTGACACCCATCAGGAAGATCAGCCCCGCAATCGCCCAGTTGTATTGGGAGGCGAAGGACAGCGGGTAATGGTTCGACAGCATCAGAAACAGAACGGGCAGCGTCAGGTAATTATTATGGGTCGAGCGGAGCTTGGCGATTTTGCCGTATTTCGGGTCTGGCGCACGCCCGGCTTTCAAAGCTCCCACCACAATTTTCTGATTAGGGATGATGATGAAAAACACATTCGCGGACATAATCGTCGCCGTGAATGCCCCCAAATGCACCATGGATGCACGGCCCGTGAACACCTGCGTATAGCCCCACGCCATCGCGACCAGCAGGATGAACAGCAAGAGCATCAGCGCTGTCGGATGGTTTCCAAGCGGGCTCTTGCAAAGGAAGTCATAGATCAGCCAGCCGATCGTCAATGATCCGGCGGAGATCAGGATCGCTTCAAATGTAGAGAGCGCGGCCACGCTGGGGTCTATCAAGTAAAGATCCGCGCCCGCCCAATAAATGATCATCAGCAGCAGCGCGCCAGACATCCAGGTCGCGTAGCTTTCCCACTTAAACCAGGTCAGGTGTTCCGGCATGGCTTCCGGTGCCACCATATATTTCTGGACATGATAAAAGCCGCCGCCGTGAACCTGCCATTCCTCCCCGTTCGCCGTAGAGGCAGGATCAAGCGGCTTTCTAAGGCCAAGATCCAGCGCGATGAAATAGAATGAGGAGCCAACCCAGGCGATGGCCGTGACCACATGCAGCCAACGGGCAGCGAACTCGGTCCAGTCCCACATCGCGGCGAAATCATACATAGCGGCGTCCTTGATAGAGATCCGCAGAAACCCTGGCGGAATTGCGCGTATTCGTAAATCCCGAAAGAATGCCGAAGTCTTTCAAGATTTCCAATAAAGCGATACCGTTTCTGCCATGAGCTATGTCCGCAATATTCAGATATTCGTCCGTGTGTTTGAGCTCGGCGGCATGTCAGTTGCGGCCCGGGATCTGCGGCTGTCGCCAGCCGTTGTCTCCAACCGGATTTCTGAGTTGGAAAAGCATCTGGGCGTGCGCCTGTTCCACCGCACGACGCGCAGCCTGCAACCGACAGAGCATGGCAAGATTTTCTACAAGGGTGCTGTTAATATTCTGGAAGCAATCGCGGAGGCCGAAGCGGCGGTCGAAGATGTCACCAAAAGCCCGCGCGGCTCTATTTTCGTGGCGGCACCCCTTGGCGTTGGCAAGCGCATCATCGCGCCGCATATCCCTGCGTTTAAGGACCGCTACCCCCAAGTCGATGTGCGGCTCCGCTTGTCCGACCGCAAAATTGATATTGCGGGCGAAGGCCTGGACGTTGCGTTTGTGCTGGGCGTGCTGCCGGATTCAAGCCTGCGTGTGCGCGTCATTGCGGAATGCCCACGTGTGCTTTGTGCATCGCCCGAGTATCTGGCTTATACCGGCACACCCGCGGACGGCGCAGATATCGTCGATCAGAAACACCATTGTCTGTTGCTGCGATATCCGGGCTCCACGGAATTTCGCTGGTCGCTGCAGACACCTGATGGGTCAAAGAGTTTCGCCGTATCGGGACCGTTTGAATCCGACGACGGCGACGTGCTGACCGCCTGGGCGCTCGATGGGCGCGGTATCGTCAACAAACCTGTTTTTGAAGTCCGCGATCACTTAGATAGCGGTGCACTTCTGCCTGTTGCCGAAGCAACGCCACCGGTACCGGTAGATCTTGCTTGCCTCTATCCCCACAAGCGCCGCCAAGACCCCAAAGTCCGTCTTTTCATCGATTTCATGATCGAAAAATGCAAAGCGGAGATTGACAGCATTAGCTCCCGCGATATGTCGAGTAGCCATATGGGGAAAGCAGAAGCGGCACGTGATAATGGGACTCCGCTTTCTCAATAATGAAGCGGATCGGGATGACGTCCAAAAACGCGCCTGGCTGTAGGGCGCTTTCTCGCAGATAAGCGCCTGCCTGGAACTCCAACTCATAAAAGCCCGGTGTGAAATCTGCTGCTGGAAGGATCGGCTTGTCCGTCCGGCCATCTGCATTGGTTTGTGTGTTGGCCAGCTCTCTCCGTTCAGCGCCCTCTATCAGGTAGAGCGTGATCTTCATTCCAGCGGCTGGACGACCCTTGGCCGTGTCCAGAACATGGGTCGTTAAATAGCCTTTTGCGGTGGTCATGCAGGCGCTCCCAAGCGTGATGTGCGGCTAGTTTAATTGAAAGCGGTCCTGTGTAACCGAGATATGTCTTTCGCGGTTTTTTTGAAAATGGCATGGTTTGTTTTGAATTAACGTACAATTGGCTGTTCCGAGCAGCCTGACCAGAGGCTCCGTTGAACCGATATCCACGTGACATGCATGGACATGGCGCAACCCCGCCCGATGCTGATTGGCCGGGCGGCGCGAAGATCGCTGTCCAGTTCGTGATTAATTACGAGGAAGGCGGCGAGAACAATATTCTGCATGACGATGCCGCTTCAGAAGCTTTCCTCTCAGAAATTGTCGGCGCCGCTGCATGGCCGGGCCAACGCCACGCCAATATGGAATCGATCTACGAATATGGTGCCCGCGCCGGGTTTTGGCGCCTGCATCGGATGTTCACAGCCGCCGATATCCCCGTGACAGTTTATGGCGTGGCAACTGCCCTAGCCCGCGCCCCATCTCATGTCGCCGCGATGCAAGATGCAGGATGGGAAATCGCGTCCCACGGCCTCAAATGGATCGAATACAAAGACTATGCGCCAGATGATGAGCGGGCGGATATGCAGGCTGCCATCGCCCTCCACACCGAAGTCACCGGCGAAGCGCCCGAAGGCTGGTACACGGGCCGTAGCTCTATCAACACCATTGATCTAGCGGCAGAAACCCGGGCGTTCGCATATGTCGCTGATGCCTATGCCGATGATCTGCCCTATTGGCACGAAAGCCCCCATGGCCCGCAATTGATCGTGCCCTACACGCTCGACGCTAATGACATGCGGTTCGCAACGCCCCAGGGCTTCAATTCTGGCGACCAATTTTTCACCTATCTAAAAGACACATTCGACGGGCTTTATGCTGAGGGCGACGATGGCGCGCCGAAAATGATGTCGGTTGGCCTGCACTGCCGCCTCGCTGGGCGGCCAGGCCGAGCCCAGGCAGTCAAGCGCTTCATTGAGTATGCCCAAAGCCATAGCGATGTCTGGTTCTGCCGCCGCATTGATATCGCCCGGCACTGGCAGGATCGCCATCCCTATCAGAACAGGCCAGATCACCCCTCCGCCATGGCGCTTGAAGCCTTCACGGCCAAATTCGGCGGCGTATTTGAGCATTCAAGCTGGATCGCAGATCGCGCCTTTGCCGATGAACTTAGCCCCGCTCACGACACCGCCATCGGCCTCCACAACGCCCTGGCCCGCAAATTTAGGACCGCCAGCAAAGCCGAACGGCTTGGCGTTTTAAAGGCGCATCCTGATCTGGCAGGCAAGTTGGCAGCAGCGAAGCGGCTAACCGCTGAATCAACATCGGAACAAGCCAGCGCTGGCCTTGACGCACTGACAGACGATGAGCGCACCCGCTTTACGGACTTGAACGCCCGCTATGCGGATGCGTTCGGATTCCCCTTCATCATTGCAGTCAAAGGCCTGAATAAGGCCCAGATCCTCGACGCTTTTGAGCGCCGCATCCAGAACGACCGCGATACTGAATTCCAAACCGCTTGCCGTCAGGTCGAGCGGATCGCCCTTCTCCGTCTCCAGGATATGCTGCCATGACTGCCTCCTCATATTATTCACCAACCGGCGGCCTGCCCGCGCAATCGGAGCTCATGACGGGCCGCGCCGTATTCACGGAGGCCTATGCGGTCATCCCGAAAGGCGTCTACAGCGATATCGTCACTAGCGTACTGCCCCATTGGGAAGCTGCCCGCGCCTGGATTATTGCGCGCCCGCTTTCCGGCTTCGCGGAGACATTTTCTCAGTACATCATGGAAGTGCAGCCCGGCGGCGGCAGCGACCAGCCTGAGCCTGACCCCGAAGCGGAAGGCGTGCTGTTCGTCGTTGAAGGAACCCTGGCGCTGACGATTGACGGTCAGGACCACGCGCTACGCCCCGGTCATTACGTATTCATTCCGCCCGGTGCGGTTTGGGCGTTACGGGGAACGGGTGCTGCACCCGCACGTTTCCATTGGATCCGCAAAGCCTATGAAGCCGCGCCCGGCATTCCGGCACCTGAGGCCATCGTCGCCCATGAGGACGACGTTCAGATGAACGCCATGCCGGATACCCAAGGCCGCTGGGCCACAACCCGCTTCGTTGAGGCCGATGACCTTCGCCACGACATGCACGTGAATATAGTCACGTTTGAACCGGGTGGGCTGATCCCGTTCGAGGAAACCCATGTGATGGAACACGGTCTCTACGTGCTGGAAGGCAAGGCTGTCTACAAACTCAACCGGGATTGGGTGGAAGTAGAAGCGGGCGACTTTATGTGGCTCCGCGCCTTCTGCCCGCAGGCCTGTTACGCAGGCGGGCCGGGCCGTTTTCGTTATCTACTCTACAAGGACGTGAACCGTCATGCGCGGCTCAAGCCGTTTGGCGGCAAGTAAGAGACAGTCGCGCTAGAGGGGGGCGGCGCAGCTGAAATTGGAGACAACTTTAACAGAGGGAGTACATAAGATGGCGCTGAACTCATCAATCGGGACACCGTAGCAACTCCGTGATCCCAACTATACGCCGCCGCTCATGCAGGCGATCCCACTTGGGATTCAGCATGTGCTGGCGATGTTCGTGTCTAACGTCACGCCTGCGATCATCGTCGCGGGCGCAGCCGGGTTTGGGTTCGGGTCGAACTCACCGGACTTCCCGCAAATGATTTACATGATCCAGATGGCCATGCTGTTCGCAGGCGTCGCCACCCTGTTTCAGACAATCGGCGTTGGGCAAATCGGCGCGCGTTTGCCCGTTGTTCAAGGCACGAGTTTCGCGTTCCTGCCAATCATGATCCCGCTGGTCGCTGGCAAAGGCTTAGACGCCATGGCCGCCGTCATGGGTGGTGTCATCGTTGGCGGCATCTTCCACGCGCTGCTTGGCACGATCATTGGCCGTATCCGCTTTGCATTGCCGCCGCTGGTGACGGGTCTTGTTGTACTGATGATCGGCCTCGCCCTGGTCAAAGTTGGTATTCAGTACGCTGCGGGTGGGGTTCCAGCGATGGGCGAGCCTGAATTTGGCAGCCTGCAAAACTGGTTCGTCGCCCTGGTTGTGATCGTGACCACACTCGGCATCAAGTTCTTCACCCGTGGCATGATATCGATTGCGGCGGTGCTACTCGGCTTGATCGTCGGCTATGTCGTTGCCTATGCGCTCGGGATGGTGAGCTTTGTGAATGTCGGGCGCGCAGCCCCGTTCGCAATGCCAGATCCGTTCCATTTCGGTGTTGAGTTCACGTTTGCGGCGATCTTGGGCTTCTGCCTGATGGCGTTCGTTTCCGCGATTGAAACCGTCGGCGATGTCTCCGGCATCACCAAAGGCGGTGCCAAACGCGAAGCCACCAGTGAGGAAATCTCTGGTGCTACATATGCGGATGGTCTTGGCAGCGCTATCGCTGGTGTGTTCGGCAGCTTGCCTAATACCTCCTTCAGCCAGAATGTCGGCCTGGTTGCCATGACCGGCGTGATGAGCAGCCATGTGGTGACGTTTGGCGCTATATTCCTGATCCTCGCCGGGTTCGTGCCAAAAGTGGGCGCGATCATATCCACAGTGCCGATTGAAGTGCTGGGCGGCGGCGTCATTGTCATGTTCGGCATGGTCGCTGCGGCGGGCGTATCGATGCTGGCGGACGTTGAATGGAACCGGCGGAATATGCTGATTTTCGCCATCTCGCTCTCCATCGGCCTTGGTCTGCAACTGGTGCCAGAAGCGCTGCAACATGTGCCCGGTGCGGCGCGCGTACTGCTGAGCTCCGGCCTGCTTCCGGCAGCCTTCCTGGCAATCGCGCTGAACTTGATCCTGCCCCAGGAACTGTCAGACGAGTCCACGGAAGAAATCTCCGGCGGCATGTCTGGCCATAAAAACGACTAACTGGACTGCCCGCTAAGCGCCTGCGGCCTTATCAGCCCATGGCGCTTAGCGGGTGTCCGGCTTTAAAGATCAGCGCTATTGTGCCCGCGCACACAGTTCTGATTGAGGGCGGATGATGACCCAGCAGCAAGACACAAGCAGCGGCAATCACTTTGATGCTTTGATTATTGGCGCTGGCTTTGCTGGCCTCTATCAACTGCATTGTCTGCGCGACAAACTCGGCCTGAACGCTCGCGTGCTTGAGGCAGGCGGTGGGGTTGGCGGCACCTGGTACTGGAACCGTTATCCGGGTGCCCGCTGTGATACCGAAAGCCACGGCTACTGCTTCACCTTTTCCGAAGCACTCTACAAAGGCTGGGAATGGTCCGAGCGCTATCCCGAGCAGCCAGAGATCGTGCGCTAAATCAATTACGTCGCGGACGAACTGGACTTGAAGCGCGATATCCAATTCGAAACCCGCGTCACGAGTGCGGCATGGGATGATGCAGCTGGCCTTTGGCGCATTGCGACGGAGGCGGGCAAGCGCCTTTCCGCCCAATTCCTGGTAACGGCGGTCGGCTGCCTGTCTGCCGCGAACGTGCCGGATATTCCGGGGCGTGACAGCTTCGCGGGCGAATGGTGCCACACCGGCAATTGGCCCCACGAAGGCGTTGATTTCACGGGCAAACGCGTTGGCCTGTTTGTACTGGATCAACCGCTGTGCAGGCGACGCCAGTGATCGCGGAACAGGGTGCCCACCTCACCGTATTTCAGCGCACGCCCAACTATTCCGTGCCTGCCCGCAACGGCCCCCTGACGCCAGAATTCAAGCGCCACGTTAAAGAGAACGCTGGCGACATTCGCGATACGATGCAAAACACGTTGAGCGGCCATCCCTGGTTTCCGTCAGACCGGCGTACCCATGAAACGCCAGCGGATGAGTGCGAGCGCCTCTACCAGGAAGCTTGGGAGCGGGGCGGACTGCAATTCCGCGCGACCTTCCAGGATATTTTGGTTGATAAGCAGGCGAATGAAGTTGTCGCCGATTTCGTCAAACGCAAAATCGAAGAAACCGTCAAAGACCCGGAGACAGCCCGCAAGCTCACTAATTTTGACCATGCCTATTCGACGAAGCGCCCCATCATCGATACCCATTATTTCGAGGCCTATAACCGGGATAACGTGGCGCTCGTTGATGTGCGCTCGGCACCGATCCAGGAAATCACGGCGGATGGTATTCAAACAGCAGATGCTTTCTATCCGCTGGACGTGATCGTATTTGCGACGGGTTACGATGGCGTCACCGGCCCGCTGCTTCATCTCGATATCAAAGGCCGGGACAGCGTCGCGCTGAGCGATGTTTGGGAAGCTGGACCAAAAACCTATCTCGGCCTGCAAGTCGAAGGTTTCCCGAACCTATTCACAATCACCGGGCCGCAAAGCCCATCCGTGCTGACCAACATGCCGGTAGCAATTGAACAACACGCTGAATGGATCAGCGATTGCATCGCCCATATGCGAGCCGAAGGCCTGGAGCGGATTGAGCCACAGTCAGACGCTGCAGCCGCATGGGGGCAGACCGTTAACGATGCAGCCAATGTGACGCTATTGGTGACGGCGGAAACATCTTGGTATCTGGGCGCGAACGTGCCCGGAAAACCGAGGGCATTCCTCGCCTATGCCGGTGGGATGGCGCGGTATCGTGAGATCTGTGCTGACGTGGCCGCGAAGAACTATGAAGGCTTCACACTGGCCTAACCACCTATCGGCTCAGGTCATGCCCATGCGTTTGGCGATGACCTGCAGCATGATTTCATTGGCCCCACCGCCAATCGCAGCAAGTTTCATGTCCCGGTAGGTTCGGCTGATACGGTTTTCAGCCATGAAGCCCTGACCGCCCCAGAAGCGTAGGCATTCGCTGGGGATCCATTCCGCCAAGCGGCCCATCTTATATTTCACCATAGATGCAAGCTTGGTCACGTCCTCACCGTCAATGTATGCCTGGACGGCGGCGTGGAAGAGCGCACGCAGAGCTTCAACCTCAGTCTGCATCTCCGCTAAGCGGAAGTGGACGAATTGGTTGTTCAGGATAGACTTCCCGAAGGCCTCACGCTCCCGCGTATATTCAATGGTGTCAGCGATTGCGTCTTCCAGCAGGCCGATAGACCGGCCAACGACGTAAAGCCGTTCTTCCTGGAACTGCGCCATTTGATAGCCGAAGCCCTTATTCTCATCCCCGATCAAATTACGGGCTGGAATGCGGACGTCGTCGAAGAAAGTCTGCGCTGTGTCGGATGAATGCAGGCCAAGCTTTTTCAGCTCATGCCGCGTCACGCCAGGCACATCCAGCGGCACGACCATCAATGATTTATTGCGGTGCGGCCCGTTATCTGGGCTGGTGTTGACCAACATGCACATCCAATCCGCTTGCATGCCGTTTGTGGTCCACATTTTAGAGCCATTGATGACGTAATCATCGCCATCACGCCGAGCGTATGTTTTGACATTCGCCACATCAGACCCAGACCCAACTTCGGATACGCCAAGACTGCCAACGACATCGCCCGCAATGGTTGGCACCAACCATTCCCGCCGCAATTCGTCAGACCCGTGCTTCGCCAAAGCGGGCGTACACATGGTTGCCTGAATGCCGATCGCACTGGAAATTCCGTAAGCCTGGATGTGGCCAAGCTCTTCAACGCACGCGATTTCATAGGAATAATCCAGAGCCAGCCCGCCGAACTCCTCTGGCCTGGAAATGCCGAGCAGCCCGGCATCACCCAAAACCTTCATCACCTTATGTGCTGGAAAGCGGCCCGCTTCCTCCCACTCATCGACATAGGGGTTGATGTGTTCTTCGACGATGCGCTGGGTCGTGCGCTTCAGTTCCAGATGTTCATGGCTCCACTGCAATGGCTCGTCCTACTTCGCGACACGGAAATACGGCAGCACCAAATCATCCGTTTCTTGGCCAAAGATGACCTCAACAGCTAGACCAATTTTCAGATCAGCCGGGTCGATATCAAGTAATTGGCTTTGGATACGGACAGCCTCTTCCAATTCAACTGTCGCCAAGATATAAGGCGTTTCAGCCTTGAACCCGATGTGGAACGGGTGGTGGGCCACGGTCCAGCTATAGACTTCGCCTTTGCCGCTGGCCTCAATCCAATCGACTTCCATTGAATGGCATTCGCCGCACATGGGCCTTGGGTAATGCCGGACTGTGCCGCAGTCCGAGCAGCGCTGCAGCATAACACGCCGATCTTTCAGGCCGTCCCAATAGGGCTGGGAATCAATGGACGGTTCTGGCAGCGGCTTCAGATAAGGTTCGCTCATGGTTCAGGACGCCTTCTGCATGATTGCGACAGACCCGTCGCCCAAATCGCCATAGCCAGTGACGAGGCCAATTTCAGCGTCTGTGACCTGCGCTGCCCCACCTTCGCCGCGCAACTGCCGGACCAGTTCATAAACATGGTTCATCCCTGCGATATGCGCCTGGGATAACAGTCCGCCATGGGTGTTCGTGGGCAATTCGCCGCCAAGCCGGATACGCCCACCTTCAACATAAGCCCCACCTTCGCCCTTCTTGCAGAAACCCAGGTCCTCCAGCTCACAGATAACCATATAGGTGAAGCAGTCGTAGATTTGCGCCACGTCGATATCGGCGTGTTTGACGCCCGCCATCTCAAACGCACGCGGTGCGGCCTTTGCGAGACCAAGGGTCATCAGGTCCGGGCGTTGGGTGATGGTGCTGGGGGAATCCGGATGGCCTTCCGCAACGCCAAGGATGGTGACCGGTGCGCGCGAATCCTTCGCCCGGTCCAGAGCGCTAACAATAACCGCCGTGCCGCCGTCGCTCTCTAGGCAGCAATCGAACAGGCGGAAAGGGTCAGAGATCATACGACTACCGTGGTGATCTTCCACCGTCATCGGCTTCTTCATAATAGCGTTGTCGTTCAGCATTGCATGTTCGCGCATGGTGACGGCGATTTCAGCGAACTGGTCCTCATTCGTGCCGTAAAGCTCCATATGGCGCCGGGCCATTGGCGCGTAGAGCTGTGCGGGCGCGATGGCTCCGATAGGGTTTTCGAACTCGCTGATCTGGCGGAATTGCGGCATGGCTGCGATCCGGTTTGCGACCCGGGAATCGGATGATCCACGGCGGCCAAGCACCACCAACACATGCTTACACACACCGGCTGCGATCACGGCAGCGGCGCATTGCAATGCCGCCACAGGGCTGGCACCCCCCATGGGTGTTTGGGCCGAGAACCGAACATCGGTCAGGTTCAGACCGGTCATGATCTCCTCACCCACAGGACCAAGCGAGTATGGGATAACGCCGTCAATGTCCTGAGGCTTCAGCCCTGCATCCAGGATCGCCTTCAATGAGGCTTCGAGCATGAGGCCGATAGAGCTTTTGTCGGCCCCCCTGGAATACTCAGTCTCGCCGATACCGGTAATGGCCGCTTTACCGTTCAAACTATCCGCCATGGCGTGGTTCCTTTTCCGCCCAAAGAATTACGTGCATGACCCAAAGGCTACCCGCCAAAGCTGTTCTTGGACAGTCGCTCCAGCGTGTCTGCAAGCTCGACCTGCATGTCGTACATAACTTGGCGCACGCTAGTCTCCTCCTTCATCGCGCCGACGACCTGCCCTGCAGGGAAGGAATAGAGGTCCGCCCGCCCCGCCCGAATGACACGGGCCGTCGCTTCATTGAACAGGATGCCTTGCAACGGCGAGCCCAGGTATTCGGGCGCACCCTGCGCTTCCCATACTTCCGAAAGCTTGGAACGCAGCATGCGCACGGTCTTGCCGGTGCGGCAGCGACGGCGCACGGCATCCTCAGTTTCTGCATCGAAATAGGCCTGGCGTTTGAACGGCGTCAGCTCGCTCTCCCGCGTGCCGAGCCATACCGTGCCGCACCACACGCCTTCCGCACCCAGCGCCAATGCGGCTGCAATCTGGCTGCCACGCGCGAATCCGCCAGCAGCGATTACCGGGATCTCGCCACCCACGGCGTCAATCACTTGGGGGACCAGCACCAGCGTTGCGATTTCGCCCGTGTGGCCGCCAGCCTCCGTCCCCTGAGCGATAATCACGTCAACGCCCGCCGCCTTATGGCGTGCAGCATGCTTTGGCCGGCCACACATGGCGCCAATGGTGATGTCATGGGCACGCAACATCTCCACCACATCTGGCGGTGGCGCACCAAGCGCACTTGCGACGAAGCGGACCTGGGGGTGGCGCAAAGTGACCTCTAACAAACGACGCGCGCCATCTGGCGTCATCGCACCCCGGCCTGCAACGATTTCATCATTAATGCGGGCGCGGTCATCGTCCGGCAATTCCGGCACGCCTTCGTCATCCAGCACTTTGTCAATGAAGTACTTGTGCTCATCTGGGATCAGGTCATGCAGATCAATTTTGCCGAAGGAATCTTCCGCTTCCGTGTTGTAATTGCCGGGGATAATCACATCGACGCCGTAGGGACGACCATCCACGTGGGCATCAATCCATGCGAGTTCGACTTCCAGCTGTTCCGGGCTGAATGTGGATGCGCCAAGCACGCCATATCCGCCCGCCTTCGTCACCTGCACCAAAACATCACGGCAGTGTGAGAACGCAAATATTGGCGTCTCGAATCCAAGCATGTCGCGCAAGCTCATGGCCTATTTCCTTTTGGAAGCATAGTGCAGTTCAGATGTTACACGCAGGCAGGAGGCTGCAAAAGCTGCTCATTTCTACGCCTTCGACGTAGTTAACCCTGCTTGCAAAGGTCACACAAGTTTGTCTAGGCTCTGCAGCAGAGGCGGGTTTACCCGTCCGTTCCGTGCGAACGGCGCGCTTGTTTAGCGCTCAATGTTCGACAAAATCGGCCGTGATCCAGCGGCCAAACTGGGAGGAGAAATCCTTAACATGAAGCAAATTTGGAAAGTCGCCTTAACTGGTGCCGCTGCCATGGCCCTCGCTAGTGGCCCTGCCATCGCTGATAGTCACGCCAAGATAGTCGATGGTCCACGGGTTCACTGGGACTATGCAATCTGGGGTAAGCCTCGGGCCATTACACGTTATCTTGAGAACATGGAAAAGTACCTGCCGGAGAAAACCAACGGCAAGTTTACGTTCCAACTTCACTGGGGTACACTTTCCAAGCCTCGTGCGGTACTGGACAATCTGAAAGCTGGCTCCTTCCAGATGGGGTCCTTCTGTGCGTCTTACTACCCTGGCAAGCTTTCGGCACACACCGGCATGGACCTTCCGTTCCTGCCGATGAAGGGCCTAAACATGCTGAAAAACGTGACGCATGATTATTATGATCATCCGACGCTGCAGGCCGAAATGACAAAATGGAATGCTCGATTCCACATGTCTTCGCTTTTGCCACTTTATGAAATCGTAGGCAAAGGCGACGTGCCGAAGTCTCTTGATGATTTCAAAGGTATGCGCATTCGCTCCCTCGGCCAGCAGGGCAAGGCGATGGCTAAGCTAGGTGCGGTGCCTACCAGCGTTCCAGCACCAGAAGTTTATACCTCGCTTGACCGCGGCCTGCTTGATGCAGCCGGTTTTGCTTACTACGCTCATGAGTCATACCGGACATTCGAACTCGGCAACTGGTTCACTAACGGCTTGGCCGTTGGTTCTATTGCCTGTGGTTCTTTGATGAACCTGGATGACTACAACGCACTGCCGCCGCAGTATCAAAATCTGTTAACAGGATTCAGTGCGAGCGAAGCCGGCTATAAAGCCCAAATCACCAGCCTCGAAGCAGCCGAATTAGCAGCCCCAGCTAAATTCGTAAAAGCTGGCCTAACGGAATGGAAGGTATCGAAGGAAGAGCGTGCAGGGTTCGAACAAATCGGTGGCCAACCTGTTTGGCAAGACTGGGCAAAAGCCATGACTGAAGACGAAGGCTACAACGGCCAAGAGCTGTTGGACACCATCATGGCTTCTATTAAGAAGCATGGCGGCTAATCTATCTCTCCGCCTTTGACTATCCCTACCTGGCCAAGCTGGACGCAACACGTCGCTTGGTCAGGCAGGTCTGTAAGAATTCTTAACCAACCGACCTGGCAGTGAATAAACTGCATTCGGATCCGGAGTGAACGCCATGGTTTTGCCATTAAGCGACACGCCGTTCGCCAAACTTGATCGCGGCTATCATGCGATTGAGAAAGCGCTGAACTACGTAGCCGCCGCCTTCCTATTTTCGCTGATGCTTCTGGGTTGCGCCGAAGTGCTCATGCGCAAGCTCTTCAACTCGCCCATCCACGGACAAGCAGATCTCGTAGAGATTATGATTCCAACCATGGGCTTCTTTGGTCTAGCATATTGTCAGCGTCTAGCTGGCCATGTGCGAATGGAATTGCTCATCCACCGATTAAAAGGCCGAGCTCTCTGGATTTTTGAATTCTGCGGAAACTTTGCAACACTCGCGATTGTTTCTGTGATGATTTTCGGCACCTGGGAGAACTTCCTAAACGCTTGGGTGCTTGGCGACAGCAGCATGGACGCAGAAATTCCTGTGTGGCCGCCAAAACTGATCATTGTAGTTGGCTTCTGCCTACTCTTTATTCGATGCTCTATCGCTTTCTTTGGTTACATCCGCCTGATCCGCACTCCGGATGCAGAGCCGATTGGAGTACCTATCAGCCCGACAGTCGCCGATATTGCTGAAAGCGAAGCGGAGGTCGCGCGCGACGCGATTAAAGACGAAATTGACGAGACGCGCGTTAAGGGGTCCGGCCAATGATGATCGAACCCATTACCGTTGGCCTGATCGGCCTCGGCTGTCTCGCTATTCTTGTCGTCATCGGCATGCAAGTAGCCTATGCAGGCGCGCTTGTTGGCTTGATGGGCATTGTTGTCACCATTGGCGCACGCCGTGTGCGCGATACGGGCGACTTCTGGGATATTCTGGACAAAGGCTGGGAGCCTGGGCTTAAGAACGCTGGCACCATCCCATTCTCTGAATTGGCGCATTACTCACTCTCGGTGCTGCCAATGTTTATCTTAATAGGGTACATGGCATTCCATGCCCGGCTGACCCAGGGCGCATTCTATTGCATGCGCATGTGGTTCGGGCATCTGCCAGGCGGCCTTGCTATCGCGACCGTTTTCGCGACCGCAGCCTTCGCCGCCGTATCCGGCGCGTCGACAGCAACAGCTGCCGTATTCAGCCGCATCGCCATCCCGGAAATGCTGCGGTACGGCTATCCCCCCGGCTTCTCTGCTGGTGTTGTGGCTGCTGGCGGCACACTTGCCTCACTCATCCCACCGTCCGGCATTCTGGTGATCTACGCGATCATCGTTGAAGAATCTGTCGGTAAGCTGCTGATGGCCGGTTTCATCCCTGGCATCCTCTCGGCGATCATCTATGCGGGCTCGATTATGGTCCGGGTTAAGTTAAACCCAGAGCTGGCTGGTGACCCCATCGGCAAGGTCACCATGAAGGATCGCTTCGCCTCCTTGAGCCAGATGTGGGGCATCCTATTCGTTGTCGGCATCATCATGGGTGGTGTATATTCCGGCTGGATGACGCCAACGGAATCCGGTGCTATCGGTGCCTTCGTCGTGTTCATGCTCGCGCTCAAGAACGGCATGAATAAGGACCAGTTCCTCAGCGGCCTTGCAGAAAGCGCCAAGACGGCGGTGATGATCATCACCATCATCTGGGGCATTCTGATCTTGGTGCGATTCCTGGGCTTCTCTGATTTGCCCAACGTCATCAAAGATGAAATCACCAGCCTTGGCTGGAACCGCTACTGGATCCTGCTGATCATCCTTCTCATGTACGCCGTGCTTGGCATGTTCATGGACGCGATCGGCATGCTCTTGCTGACGTTGCCCTTGGTACAGCCGCTGGTCATCGCCCTTGGGTTCGACCCAATCTGGTTCGGCATCATCGTCGTGAAAATGGTGGAGATCTGCTTGATTACCCCACCGATTGGATTGAACTGTTTCGTTGTAGCTGGGGTCAGACCGGATATACCTCTAGGATCTATCTTTAAGGGTATCTGGTGGTTCTTCATCTGTGACGTGCTGACAGTCGCCTTGTTCGTGGCCTTCCCGAACATCGTGCTGTGGCTGCCGAACAACATGCTTGGCAATTGACGTAATGACTGTCCCCGCGCGCCATGCCGGTGCGCGGGGACAACATTACGAAGCTTTCATGTTTCGGACATAAAGGCGTTAGGCAGCGTCTGGCTTAGTCCAGTCATCGAATTTGAGTTGACTTCCGCTCCTTGCGGTAGACGCCCTGCCTGCCAAACAGAATTCGCTCCTGATTTACCTGCCTTGAGAAACCCTCAGCGTTCGATCGCTGGGGGTTTTTCGGTTCTGGCGTGGCGCTAAGAGCTTTTCGGATCAGTAGGCGGAGCAATCTTCCGGTTCGGTCCAAACCGTCCCGTCTCAATCCCTGGCGCGCAGCCAAGGCCAGCAAACTTGCAGCCAGCATCTTGCAAGATGCTGAAATAGTTCTGGCGAAGCTCTAGCCGCAATCCTTTGAGCGGTTGCCTATTGGCGGATTTGCACGCGGCCCCATCCTCTACAGCCAGCACAGCGCCATCAGCGAATGTACAGATCATATGGAGGCGGTAATGGTTTGTGCCAAAGATAGCGACACTGACGGCATGGAGCGGATGCCCTGGCGCATCGGCGGCATGATCCATCGGACAAGCCGCTTTCTCTCCAGGCGGCGGCAGAATGGGCTTGGTGGGTAGGGAAAGCGTCTCCGAACAGCGCAGCGCCACTGATTCACCGCCGCGTGCCGCACCCGGGCCATATTTAGCGGCACCAAACCGCACCCAGACATGACCAATGCGCGCCTGGCCTGCGTCAAGCAAATCCCCGGCTTCACCCACCACCTGGTTCAGCGGCAGACACAGCCCCGCCGCATCTTCCTTGCAGAAGCTGACGCCATAATCGAGCGGCGGTGGGGCGGGGGGCAGATAAACTGCAACGCCCACCATCACCGCTGCCGCAATTACCAACGCGATCGAGGATTTCCATGCAATTTCAACGGCACCCGGCGTCGACAACGCCCGGATAAATGCCTTCAAGCGGTCCAAGCCAAACAATTGACTGACTCGCATCCGCTTGGCTCAATCAGCGGCCGGTAAACGCCGGTTTCCGCTTTTCCATGAACGCAGTTTGGCCTTCTCTATAGTCATCGCTGGCGAAGCAGGCGTCGACCATAGCGTCGAGCTTAGCAAAGTCGCGGTCAGCTTCATGGGCCAGTGCGGTTTGGACGGCATAGTTGGCCGCAGCGATTGTAAGTGGCGCGTTTTCAGCAATCATCCCGGCATATTCGCGGGTTTTCGCTTCCAGGCCATCCAGCGTCGTCAGGTAGTTTATCAGGCCCATATGAAAGGCCTCATCCGCCGTGTATTTCCGGCCCGTGAAGAAGATATCCTTCGCATAGGCCGGTCCGACCAGGCTGACCAAACGTTTCATACCAGGGTAGCGGTAGCCCAGGCCCAGCTTGGCTGCAGGCACGGCATAGACCGTATTGTCTGCAGCGATACGGATATCGGCGGAGAGAGCGACCGCCAGCCCACCACCAATGCAGAAGCCCTGGATCATGGCGATCAAAGGCTTTTTAAAGCTTTCGATGGCCGAATAGCCGGCATCACTGGTTGCGTTGTAGAGCTTGGACTGCTCTTCGCCGGTGCGCTTTTCCGCGAATTCAGAAATATCCGCGCCAGATACGAACGCCTTATCGCCAGCGCCCTTCACAACACAGCAGCGCACATCGTCCCGCGCGCTCAGTTCCGCGAAAATCTTCGGGATAGCGACCCACATTTCCCACATCACGGCATTCCGCCGTTCAGGATTGTTGAAGGTGACCCAGCCGACGCCGTCGATCACTTCGACGATCATCTTCTCCGTACCGAAATCAAGTTTCATAAGCTTTTGCTTTCAATTCAGGCTTTATACCGCGCCGCCATCACGCAATGTTGCGATTGCAGCCGCATCATAGCCAAGGTCCTGCAGGATCTCATCCGTATGCTCGCCCTGCTCCGGCGTGACGGTGCGAATGGAGGATGGCGTGCGGGACATTTTGATCGCCTGGTTGACGATGTTGAATTCGCCCATGCGTGGATGCTGCACCGGCGTCGCCATCTGCACGTGCT
Organism: Alphaproteobacteria bacterium; assembly: GCA_965660545.1. GTDB lineage: Bacteria > Pseudomonadota > Alphaproteobacteria > Bin95 > Bin95 > VMCJ01. The sequence goes on from CBFIAF010000005.1 coordinate 151,278, forward strand.
GAACCTGCGCATCTGCAAAAACCTGATCCATGGAATAGATCGGACCGCAGGGGCAGCCGGCAGCGTTCAGATGATTAATCCAATGATCTGACGAATTGGTGCGCGTAACCGCATCAATCGCAGCATTCATGGCCTCGCGATTTTCAGACCGAAGCGGACCTGTCGCGAAATCAGGATGATCCTTCAATTCCGGCGCGCCGAGCGCATCACAGAAGCGCTCATAAATTTCCTGGCCTGCAACGGCGATATTCACGTGGCCGTCCGCCGTTTCAAACACGCCCGTCGGGATGGATGTTGGGTGGTCATTGCCGGCTGATTTCGGCACATCGCCATTTTTCAAATACCGTGCAGCCTGGAAATCCAACATCTGGATTTGCGCTTCAAGCAGTGATGTCTGCACCCACTGCCCTTGGCCAGATGCTTCCCGTTCCAAAAGGGCGAGCATGATGCCCTGCGCGCAGAACATACCTGCGCACAAATCCGCGACAGGAATGCCCACGCGCATCGGGCCGCCGCCAGCTTCGCCAGTAATGCTCATCAGGCCGCCCATGCCTTGGGCGATCTGGTCAAACCCGGGCCTGTCGGCATAAGGCCCGTCCTGCCCGAAGCCGGAGATTGAGCCCAGAATGATGCCAGGGTTGATGTTGGCCAGGCTGTCATAATCGATCTTCAGGCGGTTTTTCACGTCCGCCCGAAAGTTCTCAACCACAACATCGGCCTCCTCGATCAGCTTGTAGAACACCGCCAAGCCTTCAGGCGCTTTCAGATTCAGCGTGAGGGAGCGCTTGTTGCGATGCAGGTTCTGGAAATCAAACCCATCGCGAGCGCCGCCAAGGCCTTCTTTGCCATCAGGTGGGGCCTCAACCTTGATAACGTCCGCGCCCCAGTCCGCCAATTGGCGCACACATGTGGGGCCGGATCGCACCCGCGTTAAGTCCAGCACCCTATACCGCGAAAGCGGCATTCCGGTCGTCGCCATTGGTCTCATCCCAATTCTTGAAGTGAATTCTCAGCCCCTCAAAAGCTACTTTATGCGGGCCGCTGCGCCTAGCAGAAACTAATGCGCTGCCGCATCCCTCTGTTCCTGACTGGCCATCATGCGGACTGCCTCATAGGTCAGCACGATTTCACCGTTCTGGTTGATCGCGTCATTGCGGGTTTTGACGATGCCCCGCCCGCCGTTGCTCGTCTCGCGGACGGACAGGACCTCAAATTCACAATGAATAGTGTCGCCAACGTTGGTTGGGCCGACGGTCTTCATGGAGGTTTCCAGCATGGCGAGGCCAGTCATCTGCATGGTGCCTTGCACCAGCAGGCCCTCGCAGAAGCAATAGACCAGGGCACCAGGTACAGGGCGCCCGCCTTTGATAGCGCCATGTCGGTCATTAAATGTGGCGTCTGTGAAAATCATCTCGACCATGCCGGTCGTGTTGATGAAGTTCACCAAATCCGCTTCCGTTATGGTGCGGTTGATGGTTTTCAGCTTATCGCCAGCTTTCAGTTCATCCCAGCCAATGCCGAGGCCCACTACGCGCATGCGTCTCTCTCCCAAAGTAGAAATATGAATCGTCAGGTCTGTGAAAACTTAGAAATCCAGCGGCTCAAGCCCAAGCTTCGCCACCTTGTTTGGATGATCGCGCACCTTACCGGTCAATTCAATCAGGTCTGGCGCTGGCATAGGCGGGTCCTCCCAGACGGCGCGATATTGCGGCGGGCCTTCGACCTACCAGGTCCAAAATTCCGGCAGGCAATCGGGCTGGGATACTAGGAATAGCGGATAGGGCCGCCCCCGATAAATGCCCTTCAGCACCTGCTTGCCAAGGTAGTAGAAGTGAAAGCCGTGCCGGTTCGGCATGCGCGCCAGGACTTCGGTCAGTATCATGGACATAATCACTTGGCCGAAATTCGCGTGCGGGCTCAAGCGGAACCCCAGATCAATATCGGGGCCAAGGTAATCCACGTAGGCATCCCCACCGCCCATATCCGCCATCTCACGGATTTCGATGGCGATGTTTTGATCCGGGAAACGCGCCGCCCAGATGCAGCCGCGGATACGCAGCGGCCAGCGCTCAAACAAGCGGGCGTCAACCGTGCAATAAAACGCTTCCGTCAGCGGTAGCGCTTCTTCGGCATTATACGGTTCTGCCTGGAATATGATATCATCACCGATGACCTTCCAGACAGAGACTTCCAGCACGCTATCGGCTTCAAGGAAGGCCTGTGCTATCTGGCCCATCAACACCAGCGGCACTTCTTTGAAATAAGTCTCGAAGGCATCAAGCCAGCCCGGGCTGCCATCCTTATGCCTATCATTAAAGTTGGTAGAGCCCAAAATAACAAACACATCCCGCACCACTGGCCAGAGGTTACACATCCGCACCTGCCCACCCAGCGGCTGCACCTTCTTCGCTGCGACTAACAAAATCGGCAATCCCGAGCGCCGAGTTCGTCTGGCAGCGATCATTACAGGTCATAACACCCTTCGCTTAAACCGCCGTTTTTAGAGAGCCAGTGTGACTCCGGTGCCTTACCAAAGACGCTAAGAACGTCTGAGTAGAAAATGAATGCCAGCGGCACTATTCTAGTCCCTGCAGCTGGCACCGCCCCTTGCGGACGCGTCTACGATCAAGAAACCATTAATTCCAAACGCCGGAGTCTCCCCCTATGTCCCGCATGAAATTTGGCGCGTTTTTGGCGCCGCATCATCCTATTGGTGAGCATCCGATGTTGCAGCACCGGTCTGATCTGAACTTGGTGGAGCGGTTGGATCAGCTTGGATTCGATGAGTTCTGGTGTGGGGAGCACCACTCTACCGGGTGGGAGACCATTGCCTCACCGGAAATGTTCCTGGCGGCTGCGGGTGAGCGCACCCATCGCATCCGGCTTGGCACGGGCGTTGTGTCATTGCCGTACCATCACCCGTTCATCGTGGCGCAGCGCATGGTGCAGCTTGATCACATGACCGGCGGGCGGGCGATGTTTGGCTCTGGTCCTGGCGCCCTGCCGTCTGACGCCTATGTCCTAGGCATTGATCCCGTGACCCAGCGTGACCGGCAGGATGAAGCGCTTAGTGTGATCCAGCGCTTGCTGCGCGGCGATGAACGGTTCAGCCATAAGTCAGACTGGTTCACCCTAAATGACGCCGGCCTGCACCTACTGCCCCTGCAGGAAGAGCTGCCGTTTGCTGTCGCCAGCATGGTCAGCCCATCGGGCATGACGCTGGCGGGCAAGTACAATACGGGCGTGCTTTCCATTGGTTCCATGTCATCAGCAGGGCTGAACGCACTACCAACGCAATGGTCGTTCGCAGAGGAATCTGCCGAGAAACATGGCAATGCCGTCGATCGCAAGAATTGGCGTATTATCCTGCAATGGCACCTGGCGGAAACCCGTGAGCAGGCGATTGAACAGTGCAAGGACGGCCTGTTCCATTGGCACAACGAATATAATGTCGGCACGCTACAACGGCCTGGCGTCGGCCCCTTCGCTACACCCCATGAGGGCGTTGAGAAAATGGCGTTTTCAGAGGGAGCGACCGCAGTTATCGGCACACCGGATGATCTGATCAAACGCCTGCGGGACCTAATTGAACTGACAGGCGGATACGGCGTCACAGTTGGGTTCGTGCATGACTGGGCCAACCGCGAAAACACCATGAAGAGCTGGGATTTGGTGATGCGCTATGTGGCACCTGAGCTGAACGGCATGCTGGACGCCTACCGGAAATCCCGCGAACACGTCGTCAGACACAGGGATAGTTTTGCGGATGCGCAGCAGGGCATTCTCAACAAAATCATGGAAAACCCCCGCGCCGCTGCAGCCTTAAAGGACACCAAAGTGGGCGTCGCAGCAGCTCTTGGCCCGCACGCAGGGCCTGATTTAGTAAAGGCAGCCAAGTATAGCTGAACTATTCCGGCAGCGGCAACGCCGTTGCTGGCTTGATGGTCTCCATGGACAGGCTGGATGAAACGGTGTGGATGCCGATCCGCTCAATCAAACGCCGGTAGAAGGCGTCAAACGCGCGGGTGCTGGGCACCTGGACCTTCAGCAGATAATCCTCCGCACCTGCTAGGCGGTGCGCTTCGGTGATTTCGCGCATGTCTTGAATGGCGGCGCTGAAGGCGTTAAGCCATTCCGCGTCGTGGCGATCCGTGCGAACGGATACAAAAAATGTCTCTGCGACGCCAGCCTTTTCAGGGTCCAGCAAGGCTGCATAACGGCGTATCAGACCCGTCTGCTCATAACGTTTGACGCGGTTCCATACGGCTGTGCGGGATGAGCCTGCATCTTTGGCTATGGTTTCCAGTCCTGCACGCGCATCTCCCTGCAACGCGTTCAGGATGCGGAAATCAAGCGGCTTCAGATCATCGTTTGGCGGGATATCAGGCATCAGTGCATTCTCCAGAAACGTGAAATAGGTTCACGTATTTGGCGAATTTAAACCTTATGCGGAATAATTTCCAGATTTGGTTTTGTTCTGACTCTAAACTGCCGTCTTAAAGCCATCAAAAACCACCGGCGTCGCCTGCAGTTTGCCAATCAAATCCTTATGCTGATCATGGTCAATATCATCCGATAAATCTAGGCGGAGCGTATCGACAACGCCCCCGAACCGTTCGGCGACGGCTGCGGGCAGCTCATCATATGTGCCGACAGCGGCAAACAGGCGAACCACATCGTCCGAAACCTGGGCCGCAAGCTCACTCCACTTGCCTTCCTTGGACATTTTGTGGAGCTTGAGGCCGAGGTCTTCCAGGCTATGTTGCTCAAATACCGGCAAGTATGTGCGGGTGGAGCCATAGAAACCAACCCGATACCGCACCCAATCCAGCTTCTCCGCAACGGCTTGTTCATCTGCACCCGTGGCGACGAACCCACCACCCGAAATCTCGAAGGATGCGCGGTCCCGGCCACTGCGGGCCATGCCTTCCTCAACCTTCGGCATACACACATTCTCGATGTATTTCCGTGTGCAGAAGCCGTGTAGACGTGCGCCATCAGCAATACGACCAGCCATCCTGAGCATATCTGGCCCAACAGCAGCGACGGTTAGCGGCGGCAGGCGGAGGCCGCATTTAGGCGGGGAGAATTCTGGCGTCATTAGGGTGAAGCTGTAGTGTTCGCCCTCAAAGTTGAGCTTTTCGCCATGCTCCCACGCGTTCCAAATGGCGCGGATGGCCTGCATGTATTCCCGCATCCGTGCAACAGGTGCGACCCAAGGCGTTGAAAACCGGCGCACATTATGGCCTTTGACCTGGGTGCCAAGACCAAACTCAAACCGTCCACCGGTCTGCGCATTTAAATCCCACCCCATATTGGCAGCAATCATTGGGCTTCGCGGAAACGCCACGGCGATAGAGGTGCCAAGTGCGACACGGTCCGTCGAATGGCCTGCAATCGCCAAGGGCATGAATGGGTCATGGGCGAGTTCAGAGGTAGTGACGCCATCATAACCAATGCCCTCCGCCCACTTGGCGCGGGTCCCCGCACGGTTCCAATTGTCAGTGGGCAGCTGGCAGACAATACGCATAACTCATCCTTCTGGATTGGACTTCTGGGTCGGGCTTGCGGGTCAGGTTCTGAACTTAAGGCTAGCGCAGAAGAATCGTCCCGTGAACTGGCGCGGCGCTGCAAATCCGCGCTAGACTTGTCCTTGAAGATCACGCACAACAGGAGGCTTACCATGCCTGATTCAGCAAAATCCCACGCTAAAGGCCGCATTGCCCACGCCACCCGCGAAAGCGCGCCGCCGGTCGAAGGTCGCCGCGATTTCTTTCGCTACAGGGACTTAGGTGTGATGGAAGCATCGGGCGGCGCTCTCCGCGCGCAAACCATGACCGCCATTCGCGGCATGACGGAGCCCACCGGCTGGCACTATCACGAATGCGAAGGTCAGTTCGTCTATGTGCTGAAAGGCTGGGTCGATCTGGAATTTGAGACCGGAGAGCAATTGCGGATCAAAGAAGGTGAGAGCCTTTTTATCCCCGGCGGCATGAAACACAACGAATACGGCACGTCCGAGGATTTAGATATCCTCGAACTCTCGACGCCAGGCAAAATGGGCACCGTCGTCTGCGATTCGCCGAACTAAAGCCCCTTAATCTGCCGTTAAGGCCGCCTTTACCACCGCTTCAAAGCGGGCGGATGCAGTGACCGCGCGGTCAAACCAGATAAAGCGCTGGAATTGCGCGATGCGTTCGGCATCCGTCCCTCGTGGCGGGAGCTTGCCAGCGAATGCGTCGCCGATCAGCGCCTTTAGGTCCTCAACGGATTCCGGGAAATACGTGGTCGCCAGATCAAGGGCCGTATCCTTGGTGACGAGGCAGTCTTCATGGGTGCGCGGCGCGTCCGCCCACCAAGGTACGATCACGGAGCAATCCGTCAGATAGCCTTCTAAGATCCCTGTTGTGTTGTAGCCGATCACAACGCTTGATTGGCGTAGCAGCTCATCCAGCGGGCGTTTGGTGTGGATTCTGATGCCGGAGAACAGCAGCGCTGGGCACGCTTTAAGCAGCGCGCTCAAATGCCCCACCTTTTTCAATTTGATGCAGAAACGCCCTGGCGTGCCAGACACTTTGGCGGCAGCAACGAAGGCGTGCAGCACGTCAAAAAAATTGTTCGGTGCCAGATACAATGGCTCCTGATATGCCACCAGCGTGATGAGCTTGCGGTCGTCCGGCGCGGTTCTGGGCGCATCAAGCCAACTATCGAACCGCGGCCATCCAATCGTGTGGACACTACCCGGTTTGAATGCTCCGGTCGCCAGCATGGTGTCTCGGGTGATGTCTGATGCGACAGCGACTGCATCGCCTGCAAATACGAAGCCGGTCTGCCGGATGCGGTCATCCAGCAGCTTTTGTTCAAGCGGCACGGCATAGTTTTCACGGCAGAGCACAACAAACCGCTTCCCCATGTCCCGGCAGGCGTCCTTTACCGCTTCATCCTGCCAATAGTCAGTATTCGCGACGACAACGGCGTCAAAGCCGATGCGGTCGTTGACCCTATCCAAGAATGCGCGGGTGATGCTTCTTAGTTTTTCCCTGCGTTCGGCAGGGCCGGTCCAGTATGTGGGATTAAAAAATGTTTGGGTTTGATCCACCTTTGGAACCACACCAGCCGTCAGCGCTTCAAACTGGGCCGCGCTGACAGTGGCGAAATTCTGGCTAGATCGGGCTGCAACGGCTCGAATATCACTAGACAGCACGGCGCGGTTCATCACCAGCAGCGTCGGGCCAACTTGCTTTGGTCCCAAAAGCTGTACCTTATTCGCGAGACGCCGGGCGGCAATCTCACTGGGGAGAAACTTAGTAAGCAGCTTGCTCATACGCTTTAGCGCCTCACGCTCCGTCTGACAGGAGCCATTCTGTAGACAGGCCCGGCTGTTGCCGCTAGATCAACGGACGGTATTACATTTCACTGGAACCACCCCCGACGTGCCCGCGACACAACCGCCCTTCCTATATATGCCGATGGAAATCGCGTCGAGGGAATTGGATTCCCGGCTGCTGATCGCTCTGTACGCGACGGAGGCTGGGGTCGAAGTCGTCACCGGGCAGAAATGGTTACTGCAGAAAAACGCGCGTGCCATGCCGAGAGGGTTCTGGATATTCAAAACGCTAACGCCGGGCGACGCCAAAGCCATGGGTCGCATTCAAAAGCTTGGCCATCGTATCTCTGCCATTGACGAGGAAATGCCAGGTCTTGGCGAGGGCAGCGGGCGGCTGCGCTGGGTGCACCCAAAATCTATGGCAGCTTGTGAGACCGTTTTCTGCCTTGGCCCACGCCATGTTCGCGCGTTAGAAGAAAAATATCCGACCCATAGCAGAAAGCTAACCATCACCGGCAACCCGCGCTGGGATTTCCTGCGCCCAGAGCTCCGCTCCATGTATGCGGAAGACGCCAAAGCGATCCAGACGAAATACGGCAGGTTCATTCTCGTCAACACGAATATCGGCCTCGTCAATTCCGCAAAAAACACGGTAGACGGGCTAATTCGCAGCCTAACGCGCGATGGCCGCATTAATCTGGATGTGCCGGACGACAAAGCCTTCATCGATGATCTGGTTGCATTTGAAACAGCGAACTTGGCCGCAGCAGCACCCTTGGTTTTACGTCTGCGCAAGGAATTCCCAGATCATCAGGTCGTGCTGCGCCCGCATCCGACGGAAAAGTTAGAGCCGTATGAGAAGAAATTGGCGGGTGCCGAGGGCATACACATCGTCCGCGAAGGCCCTGCAGCCGCGTGGCTTTCCGCTTGTGACCTGCTCGTCCACACCAGTTGCACGACGGCGACGGAGGCCTTTGCGCTAGACAAGCCTGCCGTCTGCTATCAAACAATCCCGTCGCCGCTGCACACATATTTCCTGTCCGGCGCACTTGGCGCTATCGGCAAAGACGAGGACGCCGTGATCGCCCGCGCCCGGGGGGGTCTGGCTGGTGAGACCGATCCAGAGGCACAGGCCACCCAGCGCGCCAGGTTCGAGGAGTTTTTCGCGGCCCAGGACGGCGCATTCGCAGCCGAACGGATCGCGGGCTATGTGGCAAAAAGCTTAGGTACTGCGGGTCCGGCAGCTCCACGCTGGAAGCCAGGCTGGCTGTTCCGTAAGAAATGGCGCCCTTCAGAGTTCAACGCCCGCATCTTCCCAGACGTCAGCGCCGAAACTATTCAGGCTCGCCTTGGCCAATTGGCAGCAGCGGCTGGAATGAAGACTGTACCCATAGTCGTCAAAGTCGGCGATGGGCAGTATCACATCTTCAATGCACCGAACGAGAATGATTGAGCACACACATGTTCTCTAAAATCCTGATTGCCAACCGTGGTGAAATCGCCTGCCGGGTTATCAAAACCGCACAGCGCCTCGGTGTGAAAACCGTCGCCGTCTATTCCGATGCTGACGCGGGCACCCCCCATGTTTTGCAAGCCGATGAAGCCATCGCCATTGGACCGGCACCTGCATCTGAAAGCTACTTGGTAGCAGACCGGATTATCCAGGCGGCCAAGGATACCGACGCGGATGCGATCCATCCGGGCTTCGGATTCCTCTCTGAGAATGCCGGGTTCGCCCGTGCTGTCGCTGAAGCAGGCCTCGTGTTCATTGGCCCGCCGCCATCTGCGATTGACGCGATGGGTGACAAAATTGAATCCAAGCGACTAGCGAAAGAAGCTGGGGTTTCAACGGTTCCAGGCTCTGACGATGCGATCACGGACCCGGAAGAGATTGTCCGCATCGCCAATGAAATTGGCTATCCCGTCATGCTGAAGGCGTCTGCCGGCGGCGGCGGCAAGGGCATGCGAATTGCCTTCAATGATGAAGAAGCCCGTGATGGACTTGTCCGCGCTGCCAGTGAAGCCAAATCCAGCTTTGGCGATGACCGGGTATTCGTTGAGAAATTCGTCGTCGATCCCCGCCATATCGAAATCCAGGTGCTGGCGGATAGCCACGGCAATACGGTACATTTATTTGAGCGCGAATGCTCCATTCAGCGCCGCCACCAGAAAGTGGTTGAAGAAGCGCCGAGTCCGTTCCTGGATGCTGAAACACGCGCCGCCATGTGCACCCAGGCCGTCACACTCGCCGCCGCCGTTGGGTACGAATCCGCTGGGACGGTGGAGTTTATCGTCGGCCCCAACCGGGATTTCTACTTCCTGGAAATGAACACCCGCCTGCAGGTCGAGCATCCGGTGACGGAACTCATCACAGGCCTTGATCTGGTGGAACAGATGCTGCGCGTGGCGTCTGGCGAAAAGCTGAGCTTTGCCCAGGATGATCTCAAAATTAGTGGCTGGGCGCTTGAATGTCGCCTCTACGCCGAAGACCCCACCCGCAATTTCTCTCCCTCCATTGGCCGACTAACCCGCTATCGCCCGCCTGCGGAGAAAGACGGCGTGCGCGTTGATACCGGCGTCGCAGAAGGCGGCGAGGTCTCGATGTTCTATGATCCTATGCTGGCCAAGCTTTGCACCCACGGCGTGGACCGCAATGAGGCCATCAACCGCATGACTTTGGCGCTAGACCGGTTCCAGACGCGCGGCATCCGCCATAATCTGACGTTCTTGTCAGCAATCGTTGACCATCCCCGCCACCGCTCCGGCAATATCTCAACCGCGTTTATTGAAGAAGAATTCCCAGATGGGTTCTCCAATGACCTGCTGGTCGATGCACGGATGGACATCATCGCCCCCGTGATCGCTGCCCGCCACGCCGCCAATGCTGCGCGTGATAGAGCACTTGCAGCCAATTCCGCACTCACGCCGCCGCCGCTCGTACATGATTACGTCGTGCTCCTGGCGGACGTGCGCCGCGAGGTCTCCGTCACTCTGGATTCCCACGGGGCGGCAGTAGTGATGGACGGCAAGACCATCCGCGTCGCGGGTGATCTGGCCCCCGCAAAGCTGCTGTTCGAAGGCGATGTCGGCGCTATCCAGGTTGCCGTGCAGATTGACCGCGACGGCCCCGGCTACATCATCACCCATGGCGGCGTCGAAGCCCGCGCGCTGGTGCTGACGCCAGACATCGCAGCCCTGCACGCGCTGATGCCTGAGAAACTCCCGCCAGACACCTCCAACCTCCTCCTCTCCCCCATGCCAGGCCTTCTCAAAGCCGTGATGGTGGAAGCAGGCGACACGGTCGAGCCCGGCCAGGCACTAGCCATCGTCGAGGCCATGAAAATGGAAAACGTGCTGCGGGCAGAAAAAACAGCAGAAATCGCAGCGGTAGAAGCCGAAGCGGGTGCCAGCTTGGCCGCGGACCAGGTAGTTTTGACTTTTGCTGAGGGCTAACGGCTGACCATCGAACGGTGTTCGATGCGGGAGAGGAGGCGGACCAGAGGCCATAGTAGGACTAGGTATAGCACCGCTGCCATCACGATGGGTGTTGCGTTGAAGGTGACAGAGCGGGCCATGTCTGCGGAATATAGCAACTCCGGCAAGGCAACGACGCTGGCCAGCGACGTGAGTTTGGCGACCTCCAACGTATTGCTAACAAGGTCTGGCAGGACGTTGCGGACGGCTTGGGGTAGGACGACATAGGTCGTTGTTTGGAATCCGCTAAGGCCCGTAGACCGTGCGGCTTCTGCCTGGCCGATGCCAACACTTTCAATCCCGGCGCGGAAGACCTCGCCATAATATGCGGATGAATTCAGCAGGAAGGCCAGGCAAACCGAGACGATGGCCGGCAGATCAATACCCGCAAACGGCAGGCCCGCATAGATGAAGATCAGCAGCACCAATGGCGGGAATGCCCGGAAGAAATCCACATAGATAATCGTCAGCCAGCGCACGGTGAGGAAGCGCGACTGGCTTAGCAAAGCGACCGTCAGCCCCCCAATGCAGCCAACGGGAATGACAGCAGCCATCAGGATCAACGTCATGCCGAAGCCGCGCAGAAGCAACGGCCAAGCTTGGGTCACGATATCCCAGTTGAAGAAGTTCTGGAGGATGAATTCCATTCGCCCCCCCCTATGTCCGACGCCAGGCGAAGCGCGTTTCAACCCACCGGCCAAAAATCACCACTGGGATGAATAGAATGAGATATGCCAGCGCCCCCAGAACCAGTGGGGAGGCGTTGCCGGAAAACGACTGGCCCGTCGTCGCCTGATTCAGAATTTCGCCAACGCCGACAACCGTGCCAAGGGCCGTATTTTTGGCAATGGCGATAGTGCGGTTTGTGAGCGGCGGGACCGTCATGCGGATCGCCTGAGGCATGATCACATAGGCCAGCGATTGGCCGAACCCGAGACCGGTAGAGCGGGCCGCCTCCCACTGGCCTTTGGGTGTCGCCAGAATCCCAGCGCGGAAAATTTCCTCAGAGAAGGCGGCCAGGACCAAAGTAAGCGTGATATATGTTGCCGCATAGCCGCTCAAATTAAGGCCAACGCCGGGCAGGCCGAAATAGAGCAGCAGAATGAACACCAATGGCGGCAGCGCGCGCATGACATCTGCGAACACGACAATCAGCCAGCTCGTCAACCAGAATTCATAGGCACGAATGACGGCCAGGATCAAACCAAGTGCCAAACCGGAGATGACGATCAATATCGCCAAATGGCACGTCAGCAGGAACCCATCCACGATATTCGGCAGGTATTTCTGCATCACCGCCAGATCAAAGAAACTGGCGAGGAAGCGGTTCCATTGAGTGATATCAGGGTTCATGCGTCAGTGATCAATCCGGGAGACGAAATCCCGGGTGCGTTGCATTTGCGGGGCACCAAACACTTGGTCTGGTGGGCCTTCTTCAACAATATGCCCTTCATCCATGAAGACGACGCGATCAGCGGCTTCGCGGGCGAAGCGCATTTCATGGCTGACGACCAGCATGGTCATGCCCGCCGTCCGTAAATCCCGCATGACCTCAAGCACGCTGCCGACCAGTTCAGGATCAAGCGCGCTGGTTGGTTCATCGAACAGCACCATTTTAGGCTCAAGCGCCAAAGCGCGCGCGATGGCGACGCGCTGTTGCTGGCCACCGGAAAGCTGGTTCGGATAATTTTCGGCCTTGTCGCTCAACCCGACCCGGTCGAGTGCGGCGCGCGCACGCTCCAGCGCCTCTGCCTTACGGCGTTTCAGGACCTTGCGCAGCGCCAGCGCAACATTCCCTTCCGCCGACATATGCGGGTAGAGATTGAATGATTGAAAAACCATGCCGATCTTCTGTCGAACGGCGTTAATATTGGTGGATTTGGCAGTGATATCGACGCCGTCAATGACCACAGCGCCGCCGTTTGATTCTTCCAAGCGATTACAGCATCGCAGCAGCGTGCTTTTTCCAGAGCCGGACGGGCCGATGATAAACACCAGCTCCCGCTCACGCACGGCCAGATCAACGCCCTTCAGTACCTCTAGCTTACCGTAAGATTTACGCAGGCCCTGGACATTCAGAATAGGGGAATCGCTCAAGGGCCAAATGCTCCATCGGCGCAAAAAAGAAACAGGTGCTGGCCAGGCGCATATCGCCTGGCCAGTGGCAGTGTATTAGTCGCAGTTAGGTGCGTGCGGCGTCGCTTCGAATCCTTCAAGACCAGGCTGACCATAACCGCCCTGGACCGTCACAGCAGCAGAACCAGGCTTTGGCGCCAGGCCGAACCACTTCATGCTCATCGCCGTGAAGGTCCCGTCGAGCTTCATGCACTCAATAACGGCCTCGACCTTATTGCGGGTTTCAGCATCGTCTTTGCGGAACGGCATACCGAACATTTTGCCAGTGGAGTAGTTGTAGGAAACTTCAAGCTGCGGGTTCTTCGTTACAGCCCATGCGACACCAGTGTTACCTGCGACGTTAGCAAACGCGCGGCCGGATATGACTGCCTGAATGGCATCTGTCTGCGTGCCATAAGACTGCACTTTCCAGCCGATTGAATCCTCAAGTCCGCGTGACCAGCTATCATAAACCGAGCCTTTGTTGACCGAGATTACCCTGCCCTTGAAATCTTCCAAGGTCACCATCACGGGCGCACCTTTTTTCACAGCAAACAAGAAGTCCGTGTTCAGATAGCCTTCGGTGAAGAGCATGGTCTTCGCGCGCTCTTCGGTGATTGTTGTTGGGGCCACCAGGAAGTCGTACTTGCCAGCTTGCATTGCCGGGATTAGGCCAGACCACTGGGCTGCCGTGATGTTCATTTTAACCCCAAGGCGCTTGCCGATTTCATTCGCGAGATCGACGTTGAAGCCTTCAATGCCGCCAGAAAGCTTGGGCATGGCATGGGGTGCGAACGTGCCATCTAGGGCGACGTTGTATTCTTTCTTCATGGCGTGCTTATCGGCCAGCGCGCTGCCGGAAAAGGCTCCAGCTACGAGGGCGATTGCGCCCAACAGTCCAATCGTTTTCTTCAAGTTAGCTCTCCTGCGTAAAAGCCGCCCTGAGTGAGCGGCGCTTATGTTGCTTGGAACTGGATCACGGGGTGCGCCCAGTTCTGATCAGGCTAGAAGTCAGCATGAGCATTATCACGTGCCGCTTTGCAGAACAGGGTTAGCGCCATAGTCTATGGAAGTCTTATCCTCTGTTTCCGGTCCTTGCCCTTAAGGCTGAGACAGCAAGCGCCGTGCCATTTGCGATAAGCCTTGGCGTTCTAGGGTTCGGCAGCAATTCCCAGAATTTAACGGCCACAAATCGCACAAAGGGTAGGCGCCAAACCTTGTCCCTGATGAACAATTAGGCACCTTTAGCCTACGCCACTTGGCAATTTCGGGCGCGTCGCTAAGCTATGCGCCACCATATCAGACTTCCCGAATAGAGCAGTTTGCTGCTCCCATTAGAGGACCTTCCCATGCCCCGACGCGGTATGAGCTTTGGCGTATTCCTAGCACCGTTCCATGCAATTGGCGAAAACCCAACGCTATCCATGGAACGGGATATGGAGCTGATCGAACGCTTAGATCAGCTTGGCTATGATGAAGCCTGGGTTGGCGAACATCATTCCGCCGGGTGGGAGACCATTGCCAGCCCTGAGATTTTCATAGGCGCGGCCCTCCAGCGGACCCGGTATATCAAGCTGGGGTCTGGCGTAACCTCCCTGCCCTATCACCATCCACTATTGGTGGCGCAGCGCTTTGTACAGCTCGATCATATGAGCAAGGGCCGGACCATGCTTGGCTGCGGGCCAGGCGCTCTGCCATCTGACGCATACATGATGGGCATCAAACCAACGGACCAGCGCCGTCGCATGATTGAATCCCTGGATGCGATCATGGCCCTGCTGAAATGCGAAGACCCCGTCACCATGGAAACCGACTGGTTTGCCCTGAACGAAGCCCGGCTCCACCTGGCACCCTGGTCAGAGGATCGGTTTCCAGTCGCCGTTGCTTCCACTATTACTCCGTTTGGGATGATGGCTGCAGGGCGGCACGGCATTGGTGTGCTGTCCATTGGTGCGGGTATTCCAGGCGGACCAGAAATGCTGGCGAAACAATGGAACATCGCGGAGGAAGAGGCCGCCAAGCATGGCCACACGATGAACCGCAAGGATTGGCGCGTTGTCGTTAACATGCACTGCGCAGAGGATGATGAGCAGGCGCTGAATGAAGTCCGTGCTGGCGAGCGGTTAGAAACCATCACCTATTTTGAGGAAACCCTTGGCCGCCCGCCGGGGCGCGCAGATGATCCACTGAAAGACGGTGTCGAGATGGGCACTACGTTAATCGGCTCGCCAGACAAAATCTCCGAAGGTATCGAATACCTGCTGGAGCTCAGCCATGGCGGGTTCGGCGGCATGCTGTTCCGCGCCAATGAATGGGCAACGCGGGAGCAAATTTTGCGAAGCTACGAACTGTTTGGCCGCTACGTTGCGCCAAAATTCCAAGGGTCCCTTAATACCATCATAGACAGCAACCGTTGGACCAAAGAGAACCGCACCACGGTGCTCGCTGGCAATGTGGAAGCTGTCAAAAAAGCCTTCACAGACAGCGGCCGCGCCGTCCCCAAAGGCTTCGAAGGGCGGACACTTGGAGCCGGAGACGTCAAGAGTTAGGCTTTTCAAAAAAACGAACACCGAACGACCGTCGAGGAACGACCCCATGAACGATTTGCCAAGCCGTATTTATATTCAGGAAGAAGGCCCGCGTGAGGGCTTTCAGATTGAGCCGGGGCCAATTGCGACAGCCCGCAAGATCGAACTGATTGACGCGCTGACGGAAACTGGCCTGAAGAAAATTCAGGTAGCGTCGTACGTCAACCCAAAGCGGGTGCCGGGCTGGGCGGATGCCGATGAGGTCGTGAAAGGCTTTAAACGCAAGGAAGGTGTTGCGCATCACGTACTGTGGCTGAACGAAAAAGGCCTGCAGCGGGCGATTGCAGCAAATGACATCTATATGGCCGGCTCAATCTCGACAACGACGTCTGAGACCTTCATGGGCATGAATACCAATCGCGGGTTCAAAGAAAACGTTGGCGTTCAGCGGAACCAGATCGCTATGTATCAGGAGCATGGCATCCCGGTGACGCGTGCTTCCATCATGACGGCGTGGGGCTGCAATTTCGAAGGCGATATCCCGCCTACACGCGTCGTCGAGCAGCTGGAAGAACTGCTGGGGCTTGAAGCTGAAACCGGTATCGACATCGGCATCATCAGCCTCGCTGACACAGTTGGTTGGGCCACGCCTAAATCCGTCAAAGAGGTCGTCGGTGCTGTTCGCAGCCGCTGGCCAGATAAACGCATCTGCCTGCACCTGCACGACACGCGCGGGTGCGGCATCGCGAATGTTTATGCGGGGCTGGAAATGGGCGTCGACCTTTACGATAGCTCCGTCGCAGGCCTCGGCGGCTGCCCATTTGCGGGCCACAAGGGGGCAGCAGGCAACGTCACCACCGAGGACATCGTCTTCATGTGCGATGAAATGGGCGTCGAAACCGGTGTTGATCTGGAAGCCCTGATCGAATGCGCGCGTCTTGCCGAAGATATTGTCGGCCATGACCTGCCAGGCAAAGTCATGCGCGGCGGCGCACTCTCCGCCCTACGCCGGGATGCGAAAGCGCAGGCGGCCCATGCCTAATTCATTACCATCTGAAGCTGCTAACAAAACCATCGCCGCATTTGGCTGGCCCGTATCCCTGGTAAAAGACTATGGGCCGTGGGTCGTGCTGGTGCGACCGGCGCAGCCAACCTGGGGCTCGCTGGTGCTGGCGTGTACGGAGGATGCAGCGGCCTTTTCCGATATCTCAGCGGAAGCGTTTGCGGCGCTGCCCCAAGCGATCAAGGAGATTGAAAGAGCGCTTAAGGTCGCATTTAACTACGACAAAATCAATTATCTGATGCTGATGATGATGGACCCGAACGTCCACTATCACGTGATCCCCCGCTATGCGGCGGCGCGAAACTTTAATGGTGCCGAGAACGCAGATTCTGGCTGGCCTGGACTACCTGCCCTGAGTGACGCGATCATACTGGACACAGGCGAGGTTTTGGCGATGGCCGAGCATTTGAAGGCGCACTGGTTGACTTGATATGTTGCCTGCAATCGCCCCCCTCACCCTGCACTCCCCCGTGGGGGGGTCCTAAAAGAAAGACACCACCATGCCCCTAGATCTCACAACCCTATCCGTGAACGCGCATCTGGTGGGCAAACCGGGCTCCCGCGCGGCGCTGTCGACACCAGCTTTGGTGCTCGACCTGGACATCATGGAGGCCAATATCGCCACTATGCTGAGCTGGACGAATGCCAAAGGCCTGCGCATCCGGCCGCACGCCAAAACGCATAAATCAGTCACGATTGCGAAAATGCTAGTGGATGCAGGTGCGGTAGGCGCCTGTTGCGCCACATTGGGTGAGGCTGAAGCTTTGGCAGGCGGGGGTGTTCCAGGCGTGCTGATTACCTCCCCCGTTGTTCAGGCCGCGAAGATTGACCGGCTGCTAGCGCTAAATAAAATCGCGGATGATTTGGCCGTCGTCACAGATGACCCGATCAATGTCGCAATGCTAGCAGCGGCTGCGGAAGCAAAAGGCGGGAAGCCGCTGACGGTGTTTATCGACAATGATGTGGGTGCCAATCGCACCGGCGTGCCGTCCGCCCAACAGGCGACATCGCTTGCGCGCGATATTGATGTGGCAACCGCGCTCCGTTTTGGCGGTATCCAGGGCTATGCTGGGCAATTGCAGCACATTGTGGATTTTGAGGAACGCAAACGCGGTACCGAAGAAGTCGCCCGGCATATGCGCCAGGTAGAATCGGCCCTGAAGGAGGCAGGCATCGCACCGCCATTACTGACAGGCGGTGGCACCGGCACCCACGCAATCGAAGCCGATGCAGATGGCCTTGGCGAGCTTCAGGCCGGCTCCTTCATCGTGATGGATGTGGATTATAACCGGGTTGATTTGCGCGGCGGCGGCGAGCGGCCTTTCAAAGACGCACTATTCCTACGCACCAGCGTAGTCTCCGCCCAGCACGAGAGATTCGTGACGACGGATGCTGGCCTTAAATGCTTTGCGACAGAGGGCTACATGCCCGTGATTGCGAGAGGCGCACCGAAAGGTGCCACATACGGCTGGTCCGGCGATGAACATGGCCGGGTGACGCTGCCTGAAGGTGCTTCCGCCCTAAAAATCGGCGACGCCGTGGAATGCGTGACCCCGCACTGCGACCCAACCATCAACCTGCATGATTGCTATCACGTCTGTCGGGGCGATGTGCTGATCGATATCTGGCCGGTGGATGCCAGGGGGAAACGGTAAAGGCGGGCGAATTTTCTCTGGCCCTCAGCCTTCGTGAAGGTCCCCTCGCCCTCCAGCGGAAAGAGGTTCCGTAAAACTATCGTTTTCCTATGTTCTCCGTTGTTCGCCGGTATTCTAATTAAAGCATATATTACATATAGGTAAAGCTATATGCGTTCGTTGGTGTTCATTCTAGTTGCTGGTAAATCTTGTTTGAGTGTGGGAACAAAGTGGCTTTATCTGCTCGAAGAGTCAAAAGTGCTGGACCCAGGAGGCATGGTTGGTCAGCCCCCACTGAGTGATCCGGGTGTAATATTAGTGCATGGACGGTCTCTGCTCTAGGGGCATGACGACTTCAGGGGCTGGCGGCCGCCAGCCCAAAGCTCTGTTATGGCGCTTGCGTTTATAGTGCTGTCGCCATTGTTCGATGATGATTTTGGG
>CBFIAF010000006.1:0-64822 GCA_965660545.1 Alphaproteobacteria bacterium
CCGCGCTTGCCTGCCTTCTTCTCATCCTCCTCTGAGGCGATAAATAATATCCCTCTAGCTGGACCAACTTAGGGGGGCTGATCCAGTGCAGTTAGCCTTCATGGGTGACGCACGTTGCTTCAAGCAGTCGCTCAACGTCCTAGCAGGCCATGCGGTAATCATCCACCAGTTTTGACAACATAGACTGACCCGCATAGGCGCGAGCGCTTCTTCAGCAAAATTCGGAAAATCCTGTTCTAACTTTTGGTGCATATTTACTATCAAGCTCGTCATCCTTCTGCGGTGGATACAGATGACTAAACCGACGGATAGTAAGCCTAGATTTCCCAGAAAACGCTTATTTTACAGCAACTAAAGCATAATCCTTTTATACTGCTGCATACATACGGCCGGCGTTCAGAGCCTTAAATGGATCGAACGTTCGCTTAAGCCCTTGCGTCAATTGCAGCAATGGTGCGGACAGGGGCTCAAAAACCTCCACCGCCACGCGCACGCTCTGCTCTGCCCGCATTATTGTTCCATGGCCACCATAGGCACCGATCAGTGGCCGGATCACATCATTGCCTGCGTTGAGTGCATCAGGTGCGACAGCAAGCCAAATAAGCCCCCCTGCCCAATCATAAAACACCTCGACTTCTAGTGATTGTGAGATTTCCGCGACCAGCTTTGGACCTTGTGTTGGCGAAGTTGAAATCCGCCAAAGGGCGCGCGGGTCTGGCGCTTTGAATGGCACTACTTCACGAACACCCTCCCAGAACAATTGAGAGGGCTCGGCTTCCAGCTCCGTCAGCTCCAAACCTGAAGGAAGAAAGGAACGGATCGCATTCATCCGATAGGAGAGCGAGTCTGGAAAACCTTCAAACCGAAGCGCTGTCATGGCGCTTGCCCCTGCTGAACCGCCAATTGCCGCAGCCGCACTTGCAGGCAGATGCGCTGCACCAACGGGTTCAAACGGGCTCTTGAATGCCGCAGACATCATTGCCTGCGCTGCAGCATCATTAAGCCCATGAGCCAGTAACGTGACTTCGCTATTGGCGAACGGGAGCACCTTGAAGGTCACGTCTGTAATCGCGCCCAAGGTTCCAAATGCGCCTGTTGTTAGCTTGCAGAGATCATATCCAGTGACATTCTTCATCACGCGACCACCGCTTTTCAGCGCCTGGCCTTGCCCGTCCACAAACCCAACACCGACAACATAATCCCGCGCAGCTCCCACTGCGATCCTGGAAGGCCCAGAGAGCGCCGCTGCAACGACGCCGCCTATGGTAGCCGGTCCACCGGAATCACCATAAAGGCCTGTCAGGTCAGGAGGATCAAACGGCACACGTTGGCGTTTTTCAGCAAGCGCTGCCCTGGCGTCGGCCAGTGTCTCGCCAGCCCGGAAGGTGGCGTAGAGTTCGGACGGGCTGTACTCAACGACGCCGGTAAGGCCATCCAGCTTGAGCGTTCGTTCGCTGAGCATGGGCCGACCGAGACCAGAAAGGCCGCCGCCGCCTTCAATCGCCAACGGCATACGATCCATGACGGCGTCTCGAATGGCATCTTGAACGTCTGCGACAGTCCCTGGCTTCAGGACAGCGCCAGTCATTCCGCCGCTTCCACCTGCACCGGGCTAAGAATAGGACCGGCAAGGCCTGGATTATCCACCAGCGGGAAGACCTTATGCGGGTTCATCAGGTATTTGGGGTCAAACACCCGCTTCATGTTGCGCTGCAAATCAAGCTCCGCAGGCGTAAATTGCTCGACCATCAAATCCCGCTTTTCGACACCAACGCCGTGCTCACCCGTCAGACAGCCGCCAAGCTCAACACAGAGCTTCAGGATATCACCCCCGCATTCCTCAGCACGCTCCGTCTCGCCCGGCTCATTGGCGTTGTACAGGATGAGAGGGTGCAAGTTGCCATCGCCCGCATGAAAAATATTCGCAACCTCAAAGCCATAGCCGTCACAAATGCTGCTGATCCGATCAAGCGCTTCTGGCAGCTTACCCGTTGGGATCGTGCCATCCATGCAGAAATAGTCAGGTGAAATACGACCGATAGCACCGAATGCAGATTTCCGGCCTTTCCAAATCGCCAAGCTCTCCGCCGCAGATTTCGCCACGCGCTCATAAGCGGGACTAAAGTCCGCAGCAATTTTTTGGATGCGGCCAAGCATAGTGTCAATTTCATCGTCGGAACCCTCAACCTCAATGATCAGCAGGGCTTCAACATCCAATGGGTAGCCGGCATGGGCGAACCGTTCTGTCGCGTGAATGGCGGGCTTATCCATGAACTCAATCGCGACCGGTATGATGCCCGATGAAATGATTGCATCCACGCATGCGCCGGCCACCGCACTCGTCTCAAAGCCATAGAGGATTGGCCGCGCGCCCTCGGGCGAGTGCAGAATGCGCAAAGTCGCTTCCGTCACCATGCCAAGCGTGCCTTCGGACCCGGTGATCAGGCCAAGCAGGTCCAGGCCACCAGCATCCAGGTGCTTACCACCAAGTCGAACGATATCACCGGTCGTCATCACCATCTCAACGCCCATAAGGTTGTTGGACGTCACGCCATATTTCAGGCAATGCGCACCGCCAGAATTCATGCCGATATTGCCAGCAATGGTGCAGGCAAGCTGGGATGATGGATCTGGCGCGTAGAAAAATTTATCCGGGCTCACAATGTCCGTAACGCCAAGATTCGTGACACCGGGCTGCAGAGTGATGGTGCGGTTGTCGTAGTCAACATCCAGAATAACGATCATCTTGGAGACGCCGATAACAATCGCATCCGCCATTGGCAGCGCCCCGCCAGCCAGCGAAGTTCCAGCCCCGCGCGCAACCACCTTCACGCCCCGCTCATGGCAGTATTTCATGACTGCAGCAACTTCAGCCGTTGTTTCCGGCAGCACCACACCCAGCGGCGTTTGCTTATAGGCAGTGAGCGCATCGGTTTCGTAGGGCTTGATCTCATCCGGGTGATCAATCACGCCATCAGGTGCCGCAATCAGCCCCTTAAGATCGTTCAAAATTTCGTCCCGCGCTGCCAGAATTCCCGCATCCGGTTCCGGTAAAGCCACCATGCCTCAATCTCCCTGCCGCACAAACAACTTGAACATTATAACAGGTATTGCGGAGAGACGGCGCGGTCAATCCACGGTGCCGCAGGGTGCAAAGACTTTGATTACCTCGATGTTTGTCGCCGCGTTTTCCATACGATGGATATTTTCATATCCGCCTCTGTGTATCCCAAAAGTCACCTAATCTCGCACCAGTCATTGGCAGCAGCCGCACACCATTGGCTGTACTTGGTTTGCATCGACTCATCTGCAGACTGTATCCGCTATTCTTCTCCAGGCAGCGCGTGAAATTCATGGCGGAGGGTGCGGCAATCTGGAAGCATCTCATTAAATACCGCCATGATTATGGCGCCAGTTGCGACATGAGGGGCGAATGAAGCCTTTGGGAGAACCGTATTTGGACCAGTAAGGTCCGAGAAGATTGCGAGAGGGTTTTCTCCAGCGAGCTTCAGTTTCAACTCTTTATCGTTGTGCTGCCCCAACGCCTTCGGGCAGTTGTGGCAACTCATCAGGCACTTGCAAAAGCCTTGCACGTCGCGCTTAATGTTGTCGTCGCAGCCTCCGGCTGGAACGCCGCCATCACATACCTATCTGGCCGCACAAGCATCAGCGCATCACGGTGGGCGCGAAGAGGGCGGAAGGTTTCCAGGGCCGTGGTCCAAGCATCATCAGGCAAGGATACTGGCTGAATCGAGACCGCGCAGCCGCTCAAATCCGTGTTCTCCAGCCATGCGCGGCATTCGGCGTTTTGGGCGACCAAGGCGAAGCCGGGGCCGAGATGATCATCTAGCCATCCATCAGCCAGCATTGGATTGGGGAGCATGGCGCCGATCAGGCTGGCGGGCGGCTCTTCTGGCGCGCCCATGCCGATGAACAGGCCATTCGTGTAGCGCGGTTTGGGCTTGAAGCGCATGCCAATGATGTAGTCGCGGGCATCTGGAAAGCGTTCCAGGCCAAGCATCAAAGCATCCCGGAACAGCGCCTTGCCTTGGCCGACCGGCATCACGACTTCGCCCATAGCGACTGCCAGCTGCACCATGGCTTTGGCAGGCGCACGACGTTCCGTCTGATAACTTTCAAGAATGGCTGGATCAGCGCCACCAGCGACAAGAACGGCTTTCCACGCAAGGTTATGGGCGTCTCGAATACCAGAATTCATGCCTTGGCCAGCGAACGGTGGCGTCAAATGGGCTGCATCCCCTGCAAGCCACACCCGGCCTTCACCCCAACGTTCTGCGATCCGCGCCTCAAACCGATATACGACCGCGCGCATGATATCGTTTGGCGCAAGCGGGCGGATGGGTGCAAGCAGGCGTTGCAGCGTGTCGAATTTTAGCATTTCATTTGCTGTTTCGCCGGGTAACAGCATGAACTCGTATCGCCTGCCGCCGAACGTAGTTGGAATTGAGACCCAGGGCCTGGCCGGGTCACAAAAGAACTTGGAGACCGGTTCCTGGTCATCGTCACGGTATAGGTCCATGACAATCCAGTCCTGGGGATAGGCCTCTCCCGGCATGTCGATGCCGAGCGCATCCCGCGTCTGGCTGCGTGCGCCTTCGGCTGCGATCATGACGGCAGTCTCGACCGGCACGCCCGCGACTATCGCCGCCACGCCGCCCGCCGACTGGCGAAAACTGGTCATATCCGCGCCATCCACCAGCGTTGCGTGACTGAAACGCTGCAAGCCTTCGCGCAGCACGCGCTCAAGGTCCGGCTGGTGGAAATTGTTGCGACGGGGCCACCCGTACTCGACCGGGCCTGGGCCGACTTCGCCAACAATGCCGCCATTCTCATCTACATAACGGGATCCAGCGCCGGGCCGAAGGATTGCCCGCAATGGTTCTGCTAGGCCAGCGGCAGCGATGGTGCGGCAGCCTTCATCATCAATTGAAATCGCGCGGGGTAGATTCAGTGGCGCTGGGTTCCGGTCCACAATCAGGACGGACTGACCTGCATAGGCAATATGATTGGCAGCGACGAGGCCCGTTGGCCCCGCGCCCACAATCAGCACATCTACGGATTTCGGAATATCTTGGGCCATGTATTCCGTATAGCGCGCGGTTGGGCTCGCTTGAAGGGCACCCTACCCTCTAAAATACCGAATCCCTGGCCGTCACATTGCTCACATCCACACCGACCAGAACGATAAATCACCGGCAGCAATGTCAATTCGGGTATCTGCGCCAAGGTTAAACGTACGGATCGTGAGGTCTGCAATACTTGGAACAGCCCTGTGATCTGCGAAATTGATCGTGTGCACGCCGTCTTCAAAATCGAAGATGCGATTGTAGCCTAACCCTTCTGTCATCACGAAGACATCTGCGCCAGTGCCGCCGAAGATGCGGTCGAACCCTTATCCCGCGTCAATTGTGTTCGCATCTGGGCCGCCAATGATTTGGTCACTCCCGTCGCCGCCGCTGATTGTGTCATCGACCGCACCGCCACGGGGCGGTCAGCGCCGTCACCACCAATCAGCGTATCGTCGCCATCTTGGCCATACGCGCGATCATTGCCCGCCCCACCTTCGAGATGATCCCGACCGGCGCCACCAAGCGCCGTGTCATTGCCGTTGCCGCCGCGCAGAACGTCGTTGCCAGCATCACCACGCAGCGCATATCACCGAAAAGCTGGTCGTCGCCACCTAGTGCCGTCAACTGATCATCACCGGAGCGGCTAAACAGGCGGTTTACTGCACTATTGCTAACAAAATATCGGCAAAATGCCCACCCGTGATCTCCTCAATGCTGGTTTGAGACGCGTTATCACCCGAGCCATTGCGAACTGAACCTAAATCGAATCTTTCAATGATTCCACTTGTCGCGTCTTAAAGGTCCAGTGTGTCCTGACCAGAACCAACACCACAGCTATCGCCACCAGCCAAGTCAAAACTCGTATAACCACCACCGCCTGGATGACTAGAAATAGGTGGGCTGGCGGCTGAAATGGTCGTTTAAACCGCTAGGGCAAAGCTCCGACGGCTGCGCCTCACCCAACTCCCCCGCTGCGGCCTGAAAACGCGATGGTTGGTGCGGGTCTCCAACTCCGTCACAATTGAATTGCAAAATCTGACGGCTAGCGCCTTCACGCAACTGCATTCGAGCAGGCGCAGGTTTTAGCCGGTCTAATTTCAATAAATGAATATTGCAGCCGTCATCCGCGAAGTTTCTTGTGGACAGCGGCTAAGCTGGCGACAATCCTTGCGGCCTTCAGGCAAAGGCAGAGATATCCAGTGAAGCACATTGAACCGGACACCGCAGGCGCGCTCGTCATATGGACGGATATCAAGCCTGACGCGGAGGATGATTTTAATCACTGGTATGACCACCAGCATCTGGAAGAGCGCGTTGGTGTTCCAGGCTTTCTGAATGGCCGCCGATATAAAGCGATCGGAGATGCGCCCGCGAAATATCTCGCTTGGTATGAAGTGGAGACGCCGGACGTGCTTGGCAGTGACGCCTATGGTGCCCGCCAGGCCAACCCGACGGAGTGGACGTCCCGCATCATGCCGGAGTTCCTAAACGTCACCCGCGTCACCTCCGCCCGGATCACCAAATCCGGCGGCGGCCTTGGTTGCATCGCCGTCAGCCTATGCTTCAACTGCGCAGACGGATTAGTGGACGCCTTATCAGCAGGCCTCACGCAATTGGTGAAGACTTTAACGACCTATCCCGGCATTGTGGCCGCACAGGCATGGCGACCTAGCCAAGCAGACGCCGCCGCTGGCACTACAGAAGCCCAACTGCGCGCGCACGAAGAACACCCGCCTGTATGGACAGTTATGATCGAAGCAACCTCAGAAGCAGCCGCTCATACAGCGCTTCAGGAGACGAATGTCGCCGAGCAGATCAGCCACTGTGCAGACAGCGAGGTAATCGTTGGCCTCTACGAACTGGTGCTGGCCCGCGGCGATTTATAAGCGAGCCTAGTCCCTGAAAACAAACATCGGGCTGGACCAGGCCTGGAAGCCGTCTTCGGTCGTGACGCAAACCCAAAGTTGGTTGTCGCCTTCTGCTTTCAGCGGCACGTCCACCTGCCTGTTGAGTTCGCGGCAGGTGTTGTCTTCTGACAGGCGGAAGATGCGAATGCGGCGTTCGAGGCCGCCAGCATCCAGTGCCGTATCCTCCATCCCAACATCGCCCGCGCGGACCTTCAAGGTGCCGTGATTGGTCGCGATCTCGATCATGCCGTCTGGGTCCTCATCCAGCCAAACATCAAACCCGCCAAAGTTGCCCGTGGTCATGGCGTCAAACGCAATGGTGTCTGCACTGGAGACTTCGAGGCGACGTTCCAAATTCCAGGCGTTGATTTTGGACATGCGCTTAATGGTTGATCCACCAAAGCGCGCCCGGCCCCGCCATTCAGACTGACGGCCCCGGCCACGATATTCTGCACCACTCCAGATCACCCGAAACCGCGCACCAAGGTCCGGCTTATCGAAGCCACGGAGTGTGTGAATGACATCCATGCCATTCCGCACTTCAATCCGCTCAATCGGCGCGTGGGTGATGGCCTCAACGGAAACTGTTGCGGTATCGCCGCTGACCTTCGCGATATCACCCATCATGATGCTATCTGCAGGGGTGGATTGCGCGCCATCCCAGGCGTTCGGGTCTTTATCGAACAACGCGGTGTCGCCATTAAAACTGGCCCGCACATCCAAGTGCATGCGCGTGCCAGTGGTACCGTAGTGATGACGTTTGCGCAGACAATCGAACAATCCGTCGCGGTTAAGTTCATCGGTTATGAAACATGTCAGTCCACCATAAGCGCCGAATGTTGCTGCACCCGGATAGCTGGCGCCTGGACGCCCCTTATGGCCATCACTATTGCAAACCAAGCCAGAACGGTGGCCAAGCGGAAAGCCATCCGTCAGCAGCCATTCGAATGTGCCCCAGGCTGAATGGATTTCCATGGCCGTTTCAAGCTTAGGGTCATGGGCGAAGTTGATATCCGCATAGCGGCCGCCGACATGGGCGTAGATGCAGACGTCTTCAGCTTTCAGCTTTTCGAACAGAATATTGGCGTCTGGTGCGTCCGTGTTGATGTCGGACCTATCCGTCAGCAGCGCATGACTGGAGCGATGAATTTGGCGGCCTTCCTCCCGGAAGAACACGTTCCTGTCACCGCCCACGCCGGTATTACCAGACCACTCATACCCAGGCAGCACACAGAAGCGACCCGGCTCATTATATTCAGCTGCGAGTTCCTGCAAGTAAGCCCAGAACGCGTTGTTGATCTGGAAATCGTTTGCCTGATGACTGGTGGCATCCAGGAAGGATTTATTGCGAGCAAAATCGAAATAATGCCGAGCAGTTGTGACGCCGATAGACTCGCCGCTTTGTCCGTGCATGTCGCCCCAATAGCCGCTAAAGGCACCTTTGCGGATAGCCATCGGATGGGATTCAGCCAGCGCCTCGCCAGTGTCAGCGTTACGAACAGTTATGCGGAGGATGCCTTCTTCATCGACAGACAGCCTCTCAAAGGCATGGGAACGATTGCCCTTTTCGTAAGCAAAAATACTCGGCAGGCCGTTAACAGGCAGTGTTGTCTCAAATACCAGGTTGGCTTCGGCTAGCTCAGTCGGGTTGCCCCATTTATCTTCTGCTTTGACACCAAACACAAAAGACTCCCCTGGGCGCCGCAGGCTTGAAAGCACGGCGCGCCACACAACCGGCGGGCCTGGGCGAACTTCAACAGCGGGCGTGCCGGGGACGGGCGTGAAATGCCCCGTCGCCACTACGTCGGCATACACTTTGAATTCGAATGCAGGATCAATAAATGTCGGCATTGCCATGCCGGGTGAGCCTTTGGACGTATCGCCAAACACGACCGTAATCGTATCCCCCTCCCGCAAATATCCGCCGCCGACAGCGATGGTCAGGCTTTTAAAACGCGGTCGGTGGTGCCCACGTGGCTCATAGGTCAGCGCCAAACGGCAGCCATTGCTAGCTGTGGCTGTTGTGTAGCCAGCAGCTGTCGGGTCCACCATTTGCAGGCGGCCAAAGTCTGACATGGCGCGAAAAGCGATGCGGATAGCGCCTGTATCATCCAAACCATAGCGCCCGACTGTGTATGTCAGCCGAAACGTTTGATAGCTGCGCGCCTCAATGCCTTCCGTCTGCCCATCCAGTGTCACGTGGCCATATAGTGCTGGATCGCTGGCGGGCTCGACATTCGAGCCACCCTCGCCAACGAGAAGGCTATCGAGCAGGTTATCACGCGGGTCAGTCATGGAATCGCCTCATAAATCGGAGTGGCTGGCAGCACATCATGCCTGCTGCTAAGCCGCAAGTCTGACCTTATCAGCAAGGCTAAATTGCTGGATTTTACCGATGATCGTGCGCGCTCCTTCTCACCGTCATAATTTCTGCGATGATACAGAATGCCTAACAGCCAATCGAGTTGGGAGCAGCTTCCGGGTCGTTAAAGAATGTGCCAGCCTTCAAGAGCTAGCCGACGTCTTTAGCTAAACCACAACAGCACATATGACGGGCATCACGCAAAATAGCGGCGGACCTAATGGTCCGCCGCCTGATAGTATTGCAGCTTTAGCAGCTCTTCGCCTGTTAGGCGGCGGCTTTCGCTTCAGCACGTGCTTTGGAGCGCTGGATGCGGCGCTTCAGCTTCGCCGCTTCTTCCGTCAACCGGGATGAGCCGGTGTTGAGCAGATAGGAGTCGAGGCCCCCGTTATGCTCAATCGTGCGAAGCCCCTGCACTGTCAGTTTCAGGCGTACTTTAACGCCCAAAATATCGGACAGCAGCGTGGCATGCTGCACATTCGGACGGAAAGTACGGCGGGTTTTGTTGTTGGCATGGCTGACATTGTTGCCAACCATTACCCCTTTGCCGCTAATGGCGCACTTGCGAGCCATGGCGAACCCCTAATCTAATCTAAATTAAAACAATAACGAACCTCAGCTATAAGGTTTGCTACTCAATTGGTCAAGCTTTCATGGGTGTCAAATCCGCCTTACTGGCTGTTCAGCCAACGTTCAAGCCAGACAACGTCGATAGCGCTGTCAATGAAGTCTTGAGAATCGATAATCCGCGCATGCAGCGGCAGATTTGTCGCAATCCCGTCGATTACATATTCATGCAGCGCCCGACGCATCCGCGCCCGGCAGGCCTCACGATCCTCACCGTACACAATCAGCTTCGCGACAAGGCTATCGTAGTGCGGCGGCACCTTGGCACCTTGAAACATGTGGCTATCCACCCGCACGCCAGATCCACCTGGCGGGTGATACCGCTCGACCGTACCAGGGCTTGGGATGAAGCGCTCTGGATCCTCCGCGTTGATCCGCGCTTCAATTGCATGGCCACGGAACTCGATATCACTCTGCTGCAACGGCAGGCCTTCGCCAGCTGCGATCTTTATCTGTTGCTCGACGATATCAACGCCCGTGATCAGCTCCGTCACCGGGTGCTCCACCTGGAGGCGGGCATTCATTTCGATGAAGTAGAAACTACCTTCGGCATAAAGGAACTCGACTGTGCCTGCACCGCGGTAGTTGATATTGCGGGCCAGTGCCGCGCCATGCTCTCCGATTGAGGCGCGCTCTTCAGGCATTAAAACCGGCGACGGCGCCTCTTCGATCACCTTCTGGAACCGGCGCTGCACGGTGCAGTCACGCTCCCCCAGATGGATCGCGTGGCCTTCGCCGTCCGCAAGCACCTGGACTTCGATATGCCGAGGCCGGTCGATGGCTTTTTCAACATAAACGGAGCCATCGCCAAACGCCGCTTCTGCTTCGCTGGAGGCGACCTCATATGCGCGTGCCAGATTTTCCGCCCGCTCAACCCGCTGCATGCCGCGACCACCACCACCAGCTGATGCTTTTATTAGTACTGGATAACCTGCAGCATCCGCGGCGGCGGCGGCGGCTGTCGCGTCAGGAATTAGCTCAACACCGCCTGGTACAATAGGCAGCCCTGCCGCCTCTGCAGCGCGCTTTGCCTGAATTTTGTCGCCCAGCATCTCGATCTGTTCTGGCGTCGGACCGATGAAGACTTTGCCGTGATCTTCCACGATCTGGGCAAATCGCGCATTCTCAGCAAGAAATCCCAGGCCTGGATGCACTGCATCGGCACCAGTGATCTCCGCCGCTGTTAGAATAGCCGGCACATTCAGATAACTATCCCGCGCCGCAGGTGGACCGACGCACACACTCTCATCAGCCATACGCACATGCATGGCTTCCGCGTCCGCCGTGGAATGGATGGCGACGGTGCCAATCCCCATTTCCCGGCAGGCCCGGATAATACGGAGCGCGATTTCGCCGCGATTAGCGATAAGAATTTTCTGGAACATTATGGCAAGCCCGCCAAGGTCATTCGACCACCATCAGCAATTCGCCAAACTCGACCGGCTGCGCATTTTCCACGCTGATTTCCATCACGACACCAGATTGCGTCGCCGTAATCTGGTTCATGACCTTCATGGCTTCAATGATCAGCAGCACGTCACCCGCTTTTACCCGATCGCCTGCTTTCACGAAGTGTGGCTCGCCTGGGCCAGCCTGTAGGTAAGCCGTGCCAACCATAGGCGAAGTGACAGCACCAACTGACAACGGGTCCGACGTCTTTGCTTCTGCCGGGGCTACCATCGGCGAAGCAGCGGCAGCAACAGGTGCTGGCGTAGGTGCAGCAGCGGCGACAGCGACAGCGGCCGGACCAGCCTTAGACAGCCGAATAAAGTTTTCGCCGTCCTTATATTCTATTTCCCCAAGGCCTTTGTCTTCCAGAATACCGGCGAGTGCCGCCACGGCCCCCACGTTGATGTCAAAGCCACTCATGCGGTGATCCTTCCTTCGGGGTCTTTATCGCCAATTAAGCCAGCGAGCGCGTCCATGGCCAGCCCATAGGTGTTCGGTCCAAAGCCCGCAATAGAGCCAGTCGCAGCTTTGGAAATAAATGAGTGATGCCGGAAAGCTTCACGCCGATGAATATTTGAAAGATGCACTTCAATGACGGGTGCTTCGATCAACATCAGCGCGTCCATCAGTGCGACAGACGTATGGGTCAGCCCAGCACCATTAATAATGACACCAGCGGCGGCAGTGCGCGCTTCCTGAACCCATGAGATCAAGTCGCCCTCATGGTTGGATTGGCGAAATTCAACATCAAACCCAAGCGCCTTGCCTTTTGTTCGGCACATAGCTTCCACGTCTGCCAGTGTCGCATAACCGTATATTTCAGGCTGGCGGACGCCAAGCATGTTAAGATTGGGGCCGTTGAGAATCCAGGCAGTAGCTGTCATGCGCTTAGGCCGCTTATTATATACAAGATGTTGCGTCGGTTGATAGCGGATGCCGCCGCTCGCCGCAAATCCAAACATCAGAAGTTATCTACAAGCTAGACGCACGGCGTGGTTTGCTAAGCTTGCTCATCGGGAACTGATAAAGCCTCTCCTGCCCCAAAAGGAATACTTTCAGACCCTGCTTGAATAGGTCTCTGATGACGGGTGTATGCACATCAAGTCCACCGGTATAAGCGCCGAATGCTGGCAAAATTATACGCTGTCCGTCCGTCACGAAGCAGAAACTGCTGATACGGCGTGCTGATGTGGCGACGGCGGCCTTCGGGTGCAGATGCCCAGCGACTTCGCCCGGACGCGGGCCAGACCGTGGCTCATGGCGAAGCAACAGGCTACCAACCAAAAGCTCTGACGCTGCTGTGCCACCAAGGATTGCTGGCGGATCAGGATCATGGTTGCCCGCAATCCACACCCACTCGACAGCCTTCGTAAGCGCCTGAATGCGCTTAACATCGCCCTTCCCCAGACGAAGCGGCCCAGCGTCGTCGTGGAAACTATCCCCCAAAGCCACGACACGCTTCGGCTGCATCCGCCTTACCAGCCGTTGCAATCGGTCCAGCGTTACCGTCGTGTCATAAGGCGGTGCCAACCTCCGCCCCCGTGCTGCCATAGCCGAACCTTTCTCAAAGTGCAGATCAGATGTGACAAGCGTACGGCATGCAGGCAAGAATAGCCCACCTTCCGGCGTGAGTTGCACAGGCTCGCCATTCAAAGTCATTAGGGCTAGCGTCATCCGATATTTCCAACGCCTTCGCTATACCGTCAAATAGCCGCCGTCGCTTGGGATCAGCACGCCCGTGACATATTGAGAAAGATCGCTGGCGAGGAATATTGCAGGACCAACTATATCCTCTGGCTTACCAGGGCGGCCCATGGGGACGTGGCGCATGAAGCGCTCCAGCATCTCTGGCTGCTGCTGGATGCCAGCCTCATTCAGCGGCGTAAAGATAAGGCCGGGGCCGATCGCGTTTACGCGCACCCCAAATGGTGCCAATTCCGCCGCCATACCAATCGTGAAGTTCTTCACCGCACCCTTAGATGTCGTGTAAGCGACGGAGTTTGGCGTGTGCACAAAGCTCTGGATCGAGCCGATATTAATCACCCGCCCCTTGGTCGCCTTCAATTGGTCCTGGAAGGAATGCACGCAATTGAAAAGGCCGGTGATATTGACCGCAACCGTGTTATTCCAATCATCAACCGCACTACCGCTATCGATGGTGGCACGGCGGACGATTCCGGCATTGTTCACCAAGATGGATACAGGACCGATATCCGCTTCGACCTTGCGATTCACAGTTTGAACGCCCTGCATATCCGTGACATCAAGCTTCATCGCCCAGGCTTCGCCGCCAGCATCTTTGATGTTGCGGGCGGTCTCTTCCGCACCAGCAAGATTCACATCTGCCGCAATGACCCGTGCACCTTCCCGCGCATATCCTTCAGCGATCCCCTGACCAATGCCCGACCCACCGCCGGTAACGAAAGCCAAATGGCCGTCAAGAAGTTCTGTCATTCCGAAATGCTCCCAATATTAGGCCAGCCAATCATGTGGGCGGTGCGCCTGCTTGTTTCAGTTCCGCCAAGTACGGCACATGCTCTTCTTCAATGCCATGCCGCGGCGTTTGCTTAAAGTGCGTTTGAACCCATGCCGCCTTCGCCTCAACATTCTGGCGCATCACTTCAGATGACGGCAATTGCACTTTGCCCGCAATAATATCCCGCACCCAGCGCGCTTGATGTTCGAAAACCATGTTCAGCGCAGTGTCTGTATTAAAGAAACCGATCATAAACAGTCCCGGCCATTCCGGCGGCACGATACGTTTATATAGGTCCAACTGGTTTTGCTCCGGATCGCCAGTGACTAGACCATCTGCCAGAAAGGGCAGGTCGCATTTGTATCCCGTTGCGGCGATGAGAGTATCAAACTCATCGGATGAGCCGTCACTGAAATGAATGGTCTTGCCGTCAATCCGCTGAATATCCTGTTTCAAGTCCACGCGCCTATAAGCGATATCGTTCACAATTGTGCCGTTGGATGTGACGTGCAAGCGCTCTGGGGATGGCGGTCGGAAGCCGAGCTTCGTCAGATCACCATGGGCCACATAAGCCAGAAAGCGGGTTAGGTACCTGCGGATACCCGCCGGAATCCAAGGCCGCTGGATTTTGCGCGTGATTTCTGTGAACGGTCGGCCAAACATTAGCTTCGGCAGAATCATCGGCGTGGACCGCGCCACCAGAACCGTGCGTGCGGAGGTGACACACACATCGCTCGCAATATCACACGCACTATTGCCAACGCCGATTACACAGACGCGCTTGCCGACATAATCTTCCGGACGGCGATAGTAGAAGCTGTGCAGATATTCCCCGCCGAAGCCTTCCTCAAACAGCGGCACATGGCGCGGTTTGGATAGGTGGCCTGTTGCGCACAGAACCGCATCAAAATTTTCCACGCCGCCATCGGTTTTGACCGTCCATTGCGGCACCTTCCACTTGGCCGGATCGAAGGCAGGCGCAATGAGTTTGACGGGCGTGTTAAACCGTATCAGCGCTTCTACCTCAAAATGCTTGGCATATTTGGTTAGGTAACGATGCATATCCGCGTGATCAGGGAACGACTGCACGCCATCATCGAAGTCCAGGTCATAGAACCGGGTAACGTTGCGCGATGTATTGATATGCAGCGTGCGATAGGCGTTTGAGAGGCCATTATCGTTCTGATACCGCCACATTCCGCCAATTTCACTGCCGATCTCAAAGACCGTGACGTCAAACCCGGCAGCTTTCAAATACTTCGCCGAGCACAGCCCAGCAGCACCCGCGCCGATAACGGCAATTCGTTTGGTTGACATGATTCGCTCGCAACTGATGATCCAATTTGCCCTAGCAAACAGATGACGCCAAGCCATGGCTGACACCTTCAACCATTGCCGTTGTCGGTCGATACCGCATAGCATTCACACATCGGAGTTTCTGGAGCATACGCATGGCTTGGCGAATTGGCGTGGATATTGGCGGCACGTTTACAGATGTGGCCCTCGTGGATGACGCGACCGGCGAGATTGGCGTTGCGAAAGCACCGACAACGCCGCAGGATTTTGCCGCTGGTGTGCTTTCCGCACTCGCCCAAGCGATGGAGCGGTATGGCGTCCAAGCGACAGATGTTGGGCTTTTGGCACATGCAACTACAGTCGTCACCAATGCGCTGCTTGAAGAAAAAGGTGCCCGTGCCGCCGTCATCATGACGCGTGGGTTCCGAGACATTCTGGAACTCCGCCGCTCCGCCCGGCCAGACTTGTATGACCTGTTCCAAGATGCGCCTGCCGTACTGGCCCCACGCCGCCGACGCTTCGAGATCACGGAACGGATTGGAGCAGACGCTGAAATCGTCACCCGGCTGGCGGAATATGAAATCGACGCGCTGATTGAGACGCTTAAAGCAGATAAGGTAGAGGCCATAGCGGTATCCCTGCTGTTCAGCTTCCTGAACCCCATACACGAAGAGCGCCTTGGCCAGCGATTGCGGGCAGGGTTGCCAGGCGTTCCTGTGTACCTTTCCTGCGAAGTCCTCCCTGAAATCAGGGAATTTGAGCGCGCATCCACAACTGCCGTTTGCGCCTATGTCGGCCCCATTCTGGCTTCATATTTGGATCGCCTTGTCCAAGCGACAGAAGCGCTTGGCCTGCCGCCAATGTATGTAATGGGCTCAAACGGCGGCGTATTTGAAGCCGCCGAAGGTGTGGCTATGCCAGCCATGGCAGTGGAAAGCGGACCGGCAGCAGGCGTTGTCGCAGCAGCACTGGCGGCAGCGCAATGCGGGCGGCCTAATCTGCTCTCATTCGACATGGGTGGAACAACGGCTAAAGCCAGCCTGATCCAGAACGGCAAATATGAAACTACGCCGGAATATGAGGTCGGCGGCGGCGCGAGCGCTAATCGCTGGATGAACGGCACCGGCCATCCAATTCGGGTACCCGTGATCGATTTGGCGGAAGTATCCGCTGGTGGCGGATCTATTGCCTGGGTCGATGCAGCAGGCGGCCTCCGGGTTGGCCCCGGAAGCGCGGGCGCTGAACCTGGCCCCGTCTGCTATGGGCGCGGCGGCACAGAACCCACGGTGACCGATTGCAATCTCCTGCTTGGATATTTGGATCGAAGCTCGCTGCTGGCTGGCGAGATGGAGATTGATTTCGATGCCGCTGAAGCTGCCATCACCGAAAAGCTGGCTAAGCCACTTGCGATAGGAGCCCGCGCAGCCGCGGCAGCAGTTATCGATATCGTGAACCACGCCATGGCTGAGGCGCTAAAGATCGTCTCCGTTGAGCGTGGCCATGATCCACGTGACTTCACACTGGCTGCCTTCGGCGGCGCTGGGCCGCTTCATGCCGTGGCGCTTGCGGAAGTACTTGGCATGGCAGAGGTGATCTGCCCGCCGATCCCAGGCGCGTTCTCCGCGCTTGGCCTGGTCGGATCCGATTTGCAGCGGGACTATGTCCGCACAGTCTATGTCACCACGGATACCGCTGACGCCGCCACGATGGAGGCTGCGTTCTCTGATTTGGAAGCGGAAGGTGCAGCCATGCTTGACAGGGCGGGAACACCGCCCGAGCGCCGGGAGTTCCAGCGCACCATGGATGCGCGCTATGAAAGGCAGTCATACGAATTAAGCGTGCCTGCCGCATCATCCTTCGATGAAAGCGCGTTGGCCAGCGCCGCAGAGGCGTTTCATGATCGGCATCGGCAGACATACGGCCATGATAACCGAGGCGAGCCAGTGCAAATCGTCAGCCTACGCGTCTCCGCAATTGGGAAAATCCCTGCACTCGCAATCCGCCAGGAACCACAGATTGGCGCAGAGCCAGTGAAGGGCAATCGCGCCGTTCTGTTCAAAGACGAGACTTTAAAGGCTAAAATTCTGGACCGTGTAAAAATGCCTGAAGGCCGCATAGCCAAAGGCCCCGCTGTCATCGAATCGCTAGAAAGTACTATCCTGATACCACCAGGATGGCAGGCCGAAATGAACAGCGATGGCTATATCCGCATTACGGGAGCAAGCGCATGAGCACCCAAAATCAGAATGATCCAGCGACCTTTGAGATTGTCAAAAACAGCCTCTACAAAATCGCGGAGGAAATGCGTGTTGTGCTGGCGAAAACCGCATACTCGCCAATCCTGAAGTCCGCCGGTGACTATTCCTGCGGCGTGTTTGACCGCGCCGGCGATATGGTGGCGCAAGGGCCAGACCTCCCAATCCATCTAGGCTCCATGCCGGATGCAGTGCGTGCAGTCGTGAAAGCCTTTGGTGATGATGTCCATGAGGGTGACGTATTTATTCATAATGACCCATACTTCGGCGGTAGCCATCTGCCAGATGTGAACGTCGTTCGGCCGGCTTTCCACGACAACATGCATTTGGGCTTCACATGTCTTCGCGCCCATTGGCCAGATGTCGGCTCCGCCACACCCGGCAGCTACGGTGCCGTTACGGAAATTTATGGCGAGGGGCTTCGCCTGCCGCCAGTGCGCCTCTACGACAAGGGCGTGCTGAACGAAGCATTGGAGGCCGTCATTCTTTCGAATGTCCGCACGCCGGATGAACGCAAAGGCGACCTTGGCTCTCAACTTGCCGCAACGCTTCGTGCAGCAGAGCGGCTGAAAACATTGGCAGACCGATACGGCGCTGAACGGCTGGTCGAGTATATGGCCGATGTCATGAACTATTCTGAACGGTTGATGCGCGCAGCCCTTCGCGAACTGCCAGACGGCGAAGGCTATTTCGAAGATTTCTGCGACGGCGACGGCATTCCAGATAACGCAAACGGCAGAGACGCGCCGTTCTGGGTTCGGATGCGGGTAAAGAAGTTCGGCGATAGGATCACCGTTGATTTCGCAGGTACAGACGCACAGGTCGCTGGCCCAATGAACGCGCCACTTTCCGTTTCCACATCTGGCGTTTTCTGTGGATTGAAAACGGCGATTGACCCCAACAGCCTGATCCCGCCGAATTCAGGCTGCTGGCGCGCGATTAAAGTCACTGCCCCCAAAGGCACCGTCGTCAATGTCGAATTCCCGGCACCAGTTGTCTATGCGAACCACGAAATGTCTCACCGAACCGCAGATATGGTGATGGGAGCGCTGGCTGAATTCATGCCAGACCAGGTAATGGCTTGCAGCCAAGGTACGTCTGCGGTGTTGACGTTGGGCGGCCTCGATCCGCGCAATGGGCGGCGCTATGTGTCTTATGAAACCGTCAAAGGTGGGTTTGGGGCCAGACCCAATAAGGACGGCATCAACGTCGTCGCCAGTGGTATTTCCAACACGATGAACACGCCCGTTGAAGTGTTGGAGATGGCTTTCCCTGTGCGTGTGGAGCGCTACGAAATTCAGCCTAATTCGGGAGGCGCCGGGAAGTATCGCGGCGGTGCAGGTGCCCGTCGTACATGGCGGATGCTTGAAGGCGCAGACGCAACCGGTGCCTTATGCATGGAGCGGATGACCTCCCCACCCTTCGGCCTAGCTGGCGGTGCACCGGGCATTCCAGCGACCGTGACGGTGACGACACCCGACGGTGCCACTCGCGGTCTACCAAGCAAAGGTGCCTTTGCAGCACCAGCAGGATCGGTCGTTGATATGGTGACGCCAGGGTCCGGCGGGTTCGGCGTTGTTAGCGGGCGGGATCCAGCCGCAATCGGCTTGGATTTGCTGGATGGGTACGTGACGGCAGATGCAGCAACAGAAGCCTATGGCGCAGCAGACCCCGCGACATTATTAAAGCAAGCGAAACATGAGGATATGCCATGAGCTTTGACCTTCACCCCGATGTCCAGCCCCTGATCGCGGCCCGCGCAAGTCTGCCGCAAGGCCAGAACTTGGCCGAAGACAGGCAGATATGGTCCGAGTATGCGCGCGCGAATGCCGTTCCGCCGCCCGCTGGCATGATGGTCGAGAACCGCATGATTCCAGGGCGCGACGGCAATGCCGTGCCAATCCGCATCTACACACCAGCAGGCGCTGGGGCAAAACCAGCGCTGCTCTACTATCATGGCGGCGGGTTTGTTAAGGGCGATTGCGATACCAGTGATACCAATGGCTGGGGCCTCGCGGCTGAAACTGGTGCTGTCGTCATCAGCGTTGAATACCGTTTGGCACCTGAGCACCCCTACCCTGCCGCACTCCACGATTGCGCATCAGCCCTTGAACATGTCGCGCAGAACCCTGGCGATTATGGCGTGGATGCCAACCGCATCGGCGTATCTGGCGATAGTGCGGGCGGTAACCTCGCTGCAGCTGTCGCGCTTTGGGTGCGGGACCACAGTGGCCCGGCTCTCAAGTGCCAAGGCCTGATCTATCCCTGCCTGACCGATAAGCTGGAATTCGATAGCTATCAGCACAATGCGGATGCGCCCGGCCTCACAACATCCAATATGCGCGGATACTGGGACATGTATCTGGGCGAAGCGATGTCCGGCACATCAACAGACCCGCTTGCGACGCCCATGGTTGCCGCTGATCTCACGGGCTTGCCGCCAGCCTATGTGCTGGTCGCAGAATTTGATCCTTTGCTGGATGATGGCT
This sequence comes from Alphaproteobacteria bacterium, assembly GCA_965660545.1. Taxonomy (GTDB): domain Bacteria; phylum Pseudomonadota; class Alphaproteobacteria; order Bin95; family Bin95; genus VMCJ01. The sequence continues at coordinate 19,952 of CBFIAF010000006.1, forward strand.
TGATCTATGCCGCGAAGCTCATGGGCTTCGGCGTTGAGACCGGATATTACCGGGCCGAAGGAATGATCCATGGGTTCGCCCGCGCCCGCATCACTGGCGCGGACGCCGCAAAGGCGTTCAATGCGATGACGGCGTTCCTGCGCGCAAAGCTCCACGGTTAGGCGCAATGGCTTTCCTAGATATCCTGGACCAGTTCACAGCAGCCGTTGAAGCAGGCAATGGTCAAGCGCTGGCTGCTTTGTTCACGGAAGACGGCGTCTACCACGATACATTCTACGGCGAATTCAAAGGCCGGGATGCCATTCAGGATATGCTGGACAATCATTTCTGGCGGGATGCAAAGGCTTTCCGTTGGGATATGCGGGAACCACTTGAGGGCGGCGGCATCGGCTATTCCAACTGGTCATTCTCCTACGAATCGAGGCTGAAAGGTGCTGTCGGCAAGCGCATTATGTTTGAGGGCATGAGCCGGTTCCGACTGAATGAGGGCATGATCAGGCGCTACGATGAAGTGTTTGATATGGGCATCGCACTTAGCCAAACGGCATTCGCCCCAGACCGAATCAGCCGCATTGTCGGCAAAGCCGCCGATAGTCTGCGGGCGCGCCACACTGACACCCGGCATATGCAAGAGTGACCGCAAGCACGCCTGACGACACCACTCATCAACAATGGGATAGCCGCACTTGGCTCGCACTCGCCGCGACCATGAGCGGGCAAGCCTTGGGTGCGGCCGCACAATTATCGCCAGCTGTCCTCGCGACCTTTATTGCGACGGATACCGGCTTGGAAGCCAGCTTAATCGGCATTTACACCGGCACCGTATTCCTCGCTTCAGCCATAGCAACGCTTGGCGGCGGCGGACTGATTATTCGGTATGGCGGTGTGCGCGCCGTTCAGATCGGCGCGCTTTTGACTGCCATCGGACTTTCATTTGCCGCGATCGGCCACCCTTTAGCGTTTATTGCTTCAGCACTCATCATCGGGGCTGGCTACGGCCCTATGACGCCTGCGAGTTCAATCGTCCTATCCCGCTGGGCCCCGGCGAATCGGCTGGGCCTGGTCATGTCGATCAAGCAGACGGGCGTGCCGATTGGGTATGCACTCGCCGGGATATCACTCCCCATCCTGAATGGAATCTATGGCTGGCAGATGACGATTATCATCATTGCGGTTATTTGCTGGATCGCAGCCATTCTCATCGGTCTTACCGTTGCGACGCTGGATGTGGACCGAAGCCCAGAAGCACGGATCGGCTTCGCTGGTGCCAGATTGGCCCTTGGTATGGTGTGGGCTGTGCGTCGCCTCCGACGCATCGCTTGCGCCAGCTTGGCCTTCGCCGGTGTCCAGGTCACTGTGACTTCGTTCATGGTTGTCTATCTGGAAACGAAGCACGGCTATTCCAACCAACAAGCAGCACAAGCGCTTGCCATCGCGAATTTTACTGCCATTGCCGGACGCATTTTGTGGGGCGGTGCCGCTGACTGTGTGCGGACGTCCGTCCTCTTGATGCTGCTGCCTATCGCCATGGCTTTTGCCATGATCGGGCTTATCACGGTCGATAGCTCTTGGGACATTTTGGCAGTGTTTGCCGTTGCCATTAGCTTGGGCGCAACTGTGATCGCTTGGAACGGACTGATGTTGACAGAGGTCGCCCGTCAAGCGCCGCCCGGCCAAGTCGGCATGGCGACAAGCGGCGTGCTAGCTTTGACCTTCCTTGGGTCCATGGCGTTTCCTCAAGCGCTGTCAGCTGCACTTGCTGCCAATGGGTCATATGAGGTTGGATTTGGCGCTATGATTTGCGTGTCCTTGGCGATGGCTGCTTGGTATTTGCCGGACGCACTCACTAAAAAGTAACCTGCATTACATTATCTCTTGCAACAATAATCTGGACGACAATAAACACCTTCCTTATAAAGACCCTCTAGTATGTATGATAGACCCTAGCAGGGCCCGAAGCATGGTGCCAAAATTTGATGATGATCGGCATGTCGGCTTTCTTTCCGCTGACATTTCCCGCTTGATGCGGACGGAGTTTGACCGCCAGGTTTCAGCACTTGGCGTCACGCGGGCGCAATGGATGGTGCTGGCCCGGCTTGCGCGCCGCCCCGGGTGCTCCCAAACTGAACTGGCCGATATGATGGAAATGGAGCGTGCTACCGCCGGCCGCCTCGTTGACCGCTTGGAAGAAAACGGCCTTGTTCGCCGCGAACCGGACCCAACAGACAGGCGCGTCCGCCGCGTATTCCCGACCGACCTAGCGACTGGCCAGCAAGCCCAAATGCGTGCCGTCGCTGACGCCATTGTCGATGACGCATTGAGCGACCTAAACCCAGAACAACAAGAGATATTGATGAACTTGATGGAATCCGTGCGCGCTCGCCTATCCAGCATTGTCAGCGCAAGCGCGCCGGCAACGCTCGCAGCCTCAGCAGCGGCGGAGTAACCGATATGGCTTTGAAAAGATTATCACGTGGCGCGTTACGATTTGTTCTGTTGCTCTGCGTGCCAGCCATCGTCATCGGCACTGCCGCGTATTTCTATTTGACTGGCGGTCGCTTTGTCTCCACCGAGAACGCCTATGTCAAAGCTGATATCGTTCAGATCAGCCCTGACCTGGACGGCCGCGTATCAGATGTTTTGGTCCGCGACCATGACAAGGTGGATGTTGGCGAAGTGCTGTTTCGCCTGGACCCTGCCCTCTTCCGTATTGCTGTCGACAAAGCGGAAGCTGATCTGGCAAAAGTCGCCACGACGATCATGCATATGCGGGCGGAACTGGCTGAAGCGAAAACCGAAGTGGGCGAGTTCCGCAGCCGGATCGGCTATTACACCAAGACAGTTAAACGCCAACGTAGCCTGCTCAGACGCGGTGTGACCACACGGTCCACGGCGGATGCAGCTGAATTGGAGCTTTCCGTTGCCCGTGAACGCCTGCGAACTGCCAGGGCTAAAGTTCAGCGCCTTGAAGCGGCACTTGGCGGCAATCCAGACCTACCGCTGTCCCAACGCGCGCTTTATCGCGAACGCGCTGCAGTACTCGAAGGCGCGAAGCTTGATCTGGCGCGCACAATCATACGTGCGCCAACTCCTGGCATTATCTCCAATATGCGCCTCCAGGTCGGTGAGCATCTTGAGACCGGTGACCCAGCCTTTAGCTTGATCGCAGATCATACCCACTGGGTAGTCGCCAACTTGAAAGAGACAGAGCTAACGCATATTGAACTTGGCCAGAAAGCGACAGTGACGCCTGACGCTTACCCCGACGTGAAGATCACGGCAGTCGTCGCAAGCATTAGCCCGGCGACGGGTGCTGAATTCGCAATATTGCCGCCACAGAACGCGACTGGAAACTGGGTGAAAGTCGTCCAGCGACTTCCGGTCAGGCTGCGGCTTAAGCCGGGCCCCAACTTGGATCTGCTACGTGCAGGCATGTCCGTCCAAGCTATCATCGATACCGAACGCCAGCGTGAATCGCTTGTAGCGCTTAAAAGCAATTGGAGCGCAATCGCAGGTGAAAAGCCGGCCAATCAAGGCGTAATCATCACGCGCCCCAATTAAGCAGCAAGTATGAGACGACGCGTCGCTGATGCGGCGCGGCTGTATCGGGCTATAAAACTGCTATGCACAGACTTTTGAACTTGTCTCGGTTTAATGCTGCTGGTCTCATTGCAGCCATTGGGCTGCTCATGCTGGGGGCGGCCTTAGCCTTTCAATATTGGGGCGGGCTCGAGCCATGCAATCTTTGCATTGAACAGCGTAAAGCATGGGCTGCAGCCGTTGTGCTGGCAACGCTCGCATTGTTTGCAGAGGGCAAAAGCCGGATTGCGGTATCGTTAGCCTTAATAGCGCTTGCCGGTATCGCAACTCTGATTGGCGCAGGCGTCGCAGCATTCCATGTCGGCGTCGAACAGCAATGGTGGGCCGGAACAAAAGCATGCGGTGCTGGTTTCAGCGGCTTCGGCCAAGGCGGCATTGCAGACTTGCGCGAGCAATTGCTGAACCGCCCCATGGTGCGATGTGATCAAGTGCCGTGGTCAATGCTCGGTATTTCGATGGCGGGATGGAATGGCCTGGTTGCTCTCGCCGCAGGCATTGGCGCACTCTATATCGTCGTTATAGATACTCTAAAGATCCGCCAAGGACGCGCCATTTCGACATGAGCAAAGATAAACCAACCACCCATGAACGCCTGCCCGGCGATCTCCGCCCTGAAGAGATGGTTGAGCGCTTTGTGCGCGTTGATCATGCTGGTGAATACGGTGCCAAGCGCATTTATGCAGGCCAATTGTCCGTGTTGGGCGAAGGCGAACATGGCCCGATTCTGCGCCATATGGCGGAACAAGAGGAAAAGCACCTCAAGTATTTTCAGAACGCGATTGGTGATCGCGGCGTTCGCCCGACAGCGTTATTGCCGGTATGGCACGCGGCAGGCTTCGCACTTGGTGCTGTAACGGCACTGATGGGCCCCCGTGCTGCAATGGCCTGTACGGTCGCTGTCGAAGAAGCGATTGATGAGCATTATCAAGGCCAACTCGATGCGCTCAGCTCAGAGGAAGCCTCATTAAAAGAGGCGATTGAAGAGTTCCGCGCTGAGGAATTGGAGCATCGCGATATCGGTCTGGAAAGGGAGGCGGAATTAGCGCCGGGTTATGATATACTGTCTCATGTCATTAAACGTGGTTCAAAATTAGCCATTTGGTTGTCCGAACGCGTTTAGGAGTCCGGCCATGCGCACGGAAGAGCCTGTCACGATCAAGCGGGAAGATTACGCGCCGCCCCCCTATACCATAACATACGTTAAACTGATCTTTGACCTTGATCCATCAGCAACTAAAGTCACGGCAGACATTGGCTTTGAACAAAGGCCAGGCTCGAAAGGCGGCGAACTCATACTTGATGGCGAAGAACTCAAGCTAAACGAAATCGCCATTGATGGCGAGGTGCTGAAACCGAACAGATACACCATCAAGCCAGAAACGCTATCAATATTCGCCCCACCGCAGACACCATTCACACTTCAAACCGAAGTTGAAATTAATCCGGCGAAAAACATGCGTCTCGAAGGTCTCTACCTATCGGACGGCATCTACTGCACCCAGTGCGAGGCCGAAGGTTTCCGGCGTATCACCTACTTCCTGGACCGGCCCGACGTGATGACCGCGTATGATGTCGAAATCCGCGGCGATGCCAAAGTTCTGCCCACCCTCCTCTCTAACGGAGACTTGGTTGACGAAGGTCAGTTGGATGACGGTCGCCATTTCGCCCGCTGGCGTGATCCTTGGAACAAGCCTTGCTACCTCTTCGCGCTCGTCGCCGGTGATCTGGGAAAAATTTCGGATACCTTCACGACGAAATCCGGCCAGGCCGTTGACCTCCATATTTGGACTGACCCTGGCCAAGAACATAAAGCCGCCTACGCAATGGATGCGCTCAAGCGCTCATTTGTCTGGGATGAGCGCGTATACGGCCTGGAGTATGATCTTGGGCAGTTCAATATTGTCGCCATTTCCGCTTTTAATATGGGTGCGATGGAAAACAAGAGCCTGAATGTCTTCAACGCGAAGTACATTCTGGCTGAACCTGATACCGCCACAGATGCGGACTACGCCTTCATCGAGAGCGTCGTCGCACACGAGTATTTCCACAACTGGACAGGCAATCGAATAACCTGCCGTGACTGGTTCCAACTTGCGCTTAAGGAAGGCCTGACAGTCTTTCGGGACCAACAATTCTCAGCGGATGAACGCTCTACGGCTGTGCAGCGGATAAATGACGTGAAGCGCCTGCGCGCACGCCAGTTCCCGGAAGATGCAGGCCCTCTGGCCCATGCTATACGCCCTGATTCTTACATAGAAATCAATAACTTCTACACCGCAACCATCTATGAGAAGGGTGCGGAAGTGATCGGTATGATGCACACCCTGCTTGGGTCCGACGCTTATTACAAAGGCATTGATCTTTACTTCGACCGTCATGATGGCACCGCCGCGACTTGCGATGACTTCGTGGACGCGATGGAGAGTGCCAGCGGCTTTGACATGACGTCATTCCGCCGCTGGTATTCCCAAGCAGGCACGCCAGTCGTGTCTGTCGACGAAGCCTTTGCAGACGGCACACTGACACTCACATTGCGTCAGCAGACTCCAGTGGTTGCCAAACAGGCTTCTCCCATGCCGCTCACCATGCCGATCCGGCTTGGTCTCATCGGGCCTGATGGGAATGACATCGCGACTGAACTACTTATCTTCAAAGACGCGCAGCAATCCTGGACATTCAACGGGTTCCAGACCAAGCCTGTGCTGTCCATCAACCGAGGTTTTTCAGCGCCTATCCGTCTGGAAATGGAGGAAGCGCCTGAAACCCGCGCATTTCGCATGGCGCACGACAGCGACCCCTACAACCGGTGGGAAGCCGGGCAGCGCTTTGCGATTGACGCAATGCGGTCGATGGTGATTCAGCAACAATCCGGCAATAGCCTTAAAGCTTCTAATGACTTTATCACTGCCTGGGGCCAATCGCTGACGGACACGTCAATTGATCCCGCATTCCGCGCATTGCTTATGACATTGCCGAGTGAGGACAATCTAGCGGATGCCATGAACACTGGCGATGTGAATGCCGTTCACAAAGTGCGGCAGAACTTGCGTCGCGCGCTCGCGAAGGCATTCGAGGCGAAACTCAATGCCATATCTGCCAAGGCCCACGGTAGCGGGCAGTTTTCTCCGGTTGCTGCTTCAGCTGGTCAGCGCGCTGAACGTGCTGCAGCCCTGGGCTACTTGGCGACCCTACCTGGCGGCGCGGAACGCGCACTCAACGCCTATCATGCAGCGGACAATATGACGGATCGCATATCCGCCTTATCTGCACTTAACGATCAGCCCGGCGCTCAGCGCACTGAAGCTATGGCCGCTTTCCATATTCGCTATGCCAGCGATGCGCTCACCTTGGACAAATGGTTTGCCCTGACAGCAACAGCGCCCGGACCCCACACACTAGCGGACATTCGGATAGCGATGGCCGACCCGACATTCACGCTCAGCAATCCGAACAAGGCGCGGTCCCTGATTGGCGCATTTGCAGCATCGAACCCAACCGCATTCCATGCCGAAGACGGCTCTGGGTACAAATTCTTCACGGAACAAATATTGGCGATCGACAAGCTAAATCCGCAGACGGCAGCCCGAATGCTAGCCCCACTTGGCCGCTGGAAGCGCATGGATTCAGCCCGCAAGTCACAGATGCAAGCCGCCTTAAAGCGGATACTCGCCACCAAGGACATCTCACGCGATATATTCGAGATCGCCGATAAGGCGCTGAAGCGCTGAGCGCCCTTGCAGCAGTGTCTTACAGCATCTGCCCACCATCTGCCGCAATGGTCTGCCCCGTCACCCAGCTAGCCGCATTTGAAGCTAGGAATACGGCAAGGTTCGCAACCTCTTCCGGCGCACCAAAGCGACCAGATGGGATCGATTGGCGAATATCTTCGTACAGGGCCGGATTGTTCTGGCGCGCGTCATCCCAGGTGCCGCCAGGAAAATCTATGGAGCCAGGAGCGATGCAATTCACCCGAATACCATCCGGTGCCAGCTGCGCAGCCTGGGTTAATGTGTACTGAATGACTGCCGCTTTCACTGCACCATAGGGCGGTGTGCGCGTGGATGACGTCAGGCCAGATATCGACGAGATATGGACAATAGATCCCCCGCCAATAGTTTTCATCGCATCCAAGGCTTTCCAAGAGGCGCGCACAAGCGCCATCAGGTCAACATCCAGCCCGACGCGCCAGCCCTCTTCGTCATCAGTGCGGCCAAAGCCAGATGGGTTGTTGACCAGCACATCCAACCCGCCGAGCGAACCAATGGCGCTATCCATATAGCCTTCAAGCGCACCCTTGTCAGATACATCACAAGCCTCCGCGTGAACTTTGTTACCGCGCGCGCTGATCTTTGCCGCCGCTGCGTCCAGTCCGGCCTGTCCCCGTGCGCAGATAGATACTGCGCAGCCTTCAGCCGCCAGCGCATCTGCAATCGCAAAGCCAATGCCGCGGCTAGCGCCGGTTATGATAGCGCGTTTGCCTTGTAAGCCTAATTCCATGCGTTCGCTCCTATCTATTCAGGTGATTTTTTAAGCGGGTTTCACGCCACAAAACAAACAATCCGCTCGCAACGATGACCCCGCCGCCAATAACGGTCGCCATTCCAGGCGTTGTTCCAAACCAAAGATATCCCAGCACGACTGCCCAGATGATTCGGACATAATTAAATGGCGCTACGAGGGACGCATCCGCAGATTCCAGGCTTTGCAGCATGGTGAGATGGGCGATCATGCCAAGCGCGCCCATACCGGCCAACTGGATCCATTCCGCGAACGTCGGTTCCTGCCAGCCGACAACATATGCAGCGCCGATAACAACAGTGGAACCGACCAGAAAGCTGTAGAACAGCGTTGTCTCAAACCGATCCGTTCCGGCCAGCATCCGGGTGATAATTGTGTATCCGGCAAAGAACATCGCGCCGATCAGCGGTAGCAGTGCCATCCACTGGAATATCTCTGTCCCAGGGCGCATTACGATAGCCGCCCCGATCAGCCCAGCGCCCACAGCCGCCCAGCGCTGCCAGCCAACCTTTTCGCCCAGGAATGGTGCCGAGAACGCAACGACCCATAACGGTGAGGTAAAGCTGATTACAGTCGCTTCTGCCAGCGGCAAATGCTTCAGCGCAATGAACAGTAACGAGAGCGAGCAAACAAGCATCATGCCCCTAGCGAACTGCAAAAACGGCGCTTCTGTGCGCACTAGCAACCGCACCGGGACGCTGTTCGCATAGGCATAAAGCAGGGACAATATCCAGATGATCAGGAAGTACAAACCAACTACTTCAAGCTGCGGCATGGTCGCAATAACGCGCTTGCCCAGCGCATCGACGATTGCGATACAGCTCATTGAAATCAGCATCATGACGATGCCGTAGATCGGGCGATTTGATGCGCGGGCCATAAACGGGAAAATCCTGGATCAGAGCAAATCAAGCTACTCCCTATACGCTCTGGCGGGAAAGGTATATTCCTCGCCCCTTGCAGCGCCAAACTTAGCGTTCACAGCGAAGCGGACTTGACGATGCGATATATCTCCACGCGCGGCCAAGCGCCGGTGCTTGACTTTGAAGGCGTACTTTTGGCGGGCTTGGCCGAAGACGGTGGATTGTATGTGCCAGAAGAATGGCCGCAGCTAAGCGCCCAGGCGCTGCGCGACTTGCGGGGCCTGGACTATGTCGAAACCGCGTTTCGCGTGACCTGGCCGTTTGTGCGCGGCCCCATTGATGCAGACGCCTACCGCCGTATCTTGACGGAAAGTTACGGCAGCTTTGGCCATCCAGCCGTCACACCCCTAGTACAGCTTGACCCAGATTTGTGGGCGCTTGAGTTGTTCCATGGTCCGACTTTGGCATTCAAAGACGTTGCGATGCAGCTTCTGGGCCGATTGTTTGACCATGTGCTGGAGAATCGAGGCAAGCGGATTACGATTGTCGGGGCGACATCCGGCGATACCGGCTCCGCCGCGATTGAGGCCTGCCGCGACCGCGACAACATAGATATTTGCATCCTGCATCCAAGCGGCCGAACGTCTGAAGCGCAACGGCGGCAGATGACGACTGTTGCAGCTCAGAACGTCTCAAACATCGCTGTCGAGGGTGATTTTGACGCGTGCCAGGATATCGTCAAAGCCATGTTCGCGGACACAAGCTTCCGCGACGAAGTCAATCTGTCTGCCGTCAATTCGATCAACTGGGCGCGAGTGATGGCCCAGATTGTCTATTATGTTTACGCCGCTGTGCGCCTCGGTGCGCCTGACCGGCGAGTTTCTTTCGCAGTGCCGACTGGCAATTTCGGCAATGTGTTCGCGGCCTATGCCGCCCGGCAGATGGGGCTTCCCATTGCTAAGCTCGTTATCGGCTCAAATTCCAATGATATCCTGACGCGCTTCTTTGAAGCCGACGACATGACGATGCGACCGGTTAAGCCGACAATCTCCCCGTCCATGGATATCCAAGTCTCGTCCAACTTCGAGCGTCTTTTGTTTGATCTGTACGACCGGAACGGGGCTGCAACCGCAGAAGCAATGCAGACCTTCAGGGCATCTGGCGTGCTGCAAGTTGGCGAAAATCGCCATGCGGCGGCCACGGATATGTTCAGCGCGGCCCGGTTTGATGACCAGGAAACAATGGCAGGTATCGCCCGCAGGCAGAAATCCAGCGGCTATCTTCTGGACCCGCATACAGCGGTCGGTCTCCTTGCGGCAGAAGCGCGGCCTGCGGCGGAAACAGCTATGATCGTTGCAGCGACGGCCCATCCGGCCAAGTTCGCTGGGGCCATTAGGGAAGCGACCGGTGCAGAGCCCGAATTGCCTGAACGCTTAGCTGCTGTATTCGCTAAAGAAGAACACTACACAACGCTACCGAATACCCTTTCTGTCATCCAAAACCATGTCCGCAAATTCCGGAACCGCACTTCATGACTGTAGACGTCACCCGCCTAAACAATGGCCTCACCATCACAACGGATCGGATTGATGGAGTAGAAAGCGCTGCGCTCGGCGTGTGGGTCGGCAGCGGTGCGCGCTCTGAAACAGCAGAGAATAACGGCGTCGCCCATCTACTGGAGCACATGGCCTTTAAAGGCACAGAGCGCCGCAGCGCCGCAGATATTGCTAGCGAGATTGAAGCCGTAGGCGGACATCTGAACGCCTATACAAGCCGCGAAGTCACGGCGTATTACGCTCGTGTGCTGAAAGAGGACGCACCGCTGGCACTTGATATCCTGGCGGACATCCTGCGCAATTCCACTTTCGCCGAAGATGAGCTTGACCGCGAGCGCACCGTCATTTTGCAGGAAATCGGCCAAGCCGCTGACACGCCAGAAGATGTAGCTCACGATGCATTCCAGGCCGTAGCCTATCCAGGACAGTCTGTTGGTCGGCCCATTTTGGGTGAGCCCGAGATCATCCGTACCATGCCGCGCCAAGGTGTTGTTGAGTATATGACCGCGCGCTACCAACCGCGCGACATGATCGTTTGTGCGTCAGGCAAAGTCGATCACAGCGTGTTCGTTGATCTGGCGACGACCCTTTTCGGCGACATACCAGCCGGTGAAGCGCCTGCATTGGCCGCGTCTGAATACCAAGGCGGCGAAGCCAGAATCGTCAAAGAGTCTGAACAAGCACACGTCCTGCTTGGCCTTCCAGGCGTGGCGCTGACAGCACCGGATTACTATGCAGGCCACGTTTTCGCGACCCTTTATGGCGGCGGCATGTCCTCGCGTTTATTTCAGGAAGTGCGTGAGAAACGTGGCCTATGTTACTCAATATACGCATTTCTATCTGCGATGACAGATAGTGGCATTATGGGCATCTATGCGGGGTCTGATGGTGAGCAAGCGGGCCAAGTGCTTGAGGTCGCAATTGATGAGCTGAAGTCTGTTGCTGACCATGCTGGCGAGGATGAAGTAAACCGGGCAAAGGCGCAGCTCCGCGCCAGCCTGCTGATGTCCCGCGAAAGCACCTCCATGCGCGCCGAACAATTAGCTCAGCAAATACTGATCCATGGCCGCCCGCTTACCACCGAAGAAGTGCGGGACCGGGTGGATGCAGTCGACGCAGCCGCCGTCAGCGCCTTTGCTGCCAAAGCATTGAGTGGCCCGCCGACCCTTACAATGGTTGGCCCTGTGGCCAACGCGCCGGATGTGGAGGCGATCCGCCGCCACATCGCTGCGTAGCAATAGCCTGATGGCACTGCTGCTCGCGCTATTGCCGCTCGCAGCTGCATTTACCTTGGTGTTGAGCGGGCGGGCATGCATCGCCCGCGCTGGGTGCATCGGCGCGCTTATCGCACTGGTTTATGTGGCATTCGTAACAGATGGCGATGCATTCGCGCGTTTGTTTGCTGGCGTAAATTCTGCTGGGCGTGGCCTCTGGGTCGCATGGCAGGCGATCTCAATCATCATCACAGGCCTATTTTTCCAGCGGGTCGCTCTGACTTCATCACCAGAAGCGTTTGCACCGGCGGAGACTGCTGCCACAGAGGCGGACGCCCGACGCCAGACCTTTGCAGCCATATTCCTGCTTGGCGTATTTGTGGAAAGCGCCAGCGGATTCGGCCTTGGCGCTGTTGCTGCAGTAGCAGTCCTGCAAGGCTCCGGGCTGCCGCGCGACAGAATTGCACCGCTGGCATTGCTTTCCTTGTCGCTCGTGCCCTGGGGCGCGCTCGCTATAGGCACACAGATCGCATCAGGGCTGACCGATACGCCTTTGTCCACACTCGGTGCCGACAGCGCGATCCTCTCCATACCGGTGCTGACAGCAGCACTGACCTTGTTCTGGTTTTGGGCGCCAGGGGGCTTCAAGCCATCTGCCATGCTGCCGGAAGCGCTCTGGCTTACCGCAATGCTGACGATCCTCTATTTTGCGAATCGCATGGGCTTTGTCGATCTTGCTGGCGTTATCGCGGGCGGCGCGTTGTTTGCGTTTCGATGGCTGATAGACCGGACGCGTGCACGGGAACCATTGCGTGCGGGGCCATTCGCGATCCTGGCAGCAGCGCTCATCGCTTTGCGGCTGATACCCGGCATCACGCCAGCGCTGGCTTCTCTATGGACGATCCAACCTTGGTCAGACCTGCACGGCTTCCCCCCAGCAGCGCACGCCGCAACGTGGCTTATTATCATTGGAATTTTGTTTGGCCTGGCGAAGGGCATGCCCCCCAGGTCCATCGGTACACAAGCGAAGGCCGCTCTTAAGCTGGCATGGATTCCAACATTGGTGACGGCAGGCTTTGTCATGTTGGGTGAAGGTATGTCCGGTGCCGGTTCGCAAACAGTCATCGCATCAGCCGTGGCGAGCGCACTTGGCGAAAGTGCGGGTTATGCCACGCCGATCTTCGCCGCACTTGCCGGGTGGCTGACAGGGTCGAATGCAGCCGCCCACGGCATGCTGGCAGAGCTTCAGGCGGCACTTGGTGCTGCCACAGGCGAAGGCGGCACAATCTCCATCACGACGCAGAACGTCGTCGCCAGCGCCTACACCATGCTGTCGCCCATGCGCGTCGCGATGGCGGCAGCCGCACTTGGGCTGATCGGCCAAGAAGCCGCAATTGTCCGCAAGCTAGCCCCGTTTGCAATTGCAGTGCTGGTAGTCGGTTGGGTCGCGATTGCGTTCAGCTAAGGCACTTGCCGGGGCGCTGGGGTCTGCTCCAAGCTACCTGTCATCCATTCACATATCTTGGGACAAAGCCGATGATCTATGAACTGCGCGTCTATCACGCCATGCCTGGCCGCATGCCAGAACTGCTTAAGCGGTTCGACACCATCACACTGAAAATCTGGGAACGCATGGGCATTCGCCAAGCAGGTTTCTGGACCGTCCTTGTCGGTGAAAGCAATCAGAACCTCTACTACCTGCTAGCTTGGGACTCACTTGCGGACCGCGAGGAGAAATGGGGCAAGTTCATGGTTGACCAAGAATGGGCGACCAAGCGTGCTCAAACTGAAGAAAATGGCCCATTGGTCTCCGGCTACTCAAATTCATTCCTGCAGCCGACGGCATTTTCCAGCGTCAAATAAGCGCCTACTTCCTTGGCGCTAGGCGGGCGTCCGTTCGGCCCTTCACAGATGGTGCGAGGCCGGACGGATCGACCGCCAGATTGAACATCTGCATGTTGTGCGCGTGGCAGAGTTGATGCCATGCGAACACAGTGTTCATGCCATTTTGGAAACCAGCAGCATCCTGCGCCTGATTGATGGCCAGTTTCGTCGCCTTCAGCGCGAACGCTGGCTTGCTGGCGATTTGTTCTGCCAATTGCAACGCGTGATCATTTAACTCAGCGCGCAGGATCACGCGGTTGACCATGCCGAATTCACGGGCTTCTTCAGCAGAAAACCAATCTGCGGTGAACAGCAATTCCTTGGCCTTACGCCAACCAAGTTCCCAGGGGTGAGCGAACCATTCAACACCGCAGACACCAAGATCAACCACAGGATCACGGAATTGCGCGTCGTCTGAAGCCAGGATTAAATCACACACCCAAGCAAGCATCAGCCCACCTGCGATGCATTTACCCTGCACGGCGGCAATTGTCGGCTTGGGAAAGTCGCGCCAGCGCTTACTCATGCCGAGGTAGATTTCCATCTCCCGGCTCAAACGGCCTTCAGCACCACCAGCGTCGAAGGCGCCCCACATCGTGACTTGCTCGAAATCATCCATGGTCCTGATGGACTTACCACGAAGATCATGGCCGGATGAAAAATGCGGGTCATCGCCCGCCAAGATAACGACTTTGATCGCATCATCTGCGCCAGCTAGCTTGAATGCTTCGTCGATTTCATAAGTCATGGACAAGTCTTGCGCATTCCGAGCATCAGGGCGCGCCAGGACAATGCGCGCCACGCCAGGTGAAGGATTTTCGTAACGGATCGTTTCGAAGTCGGACATCTCGCCAGCCTTACCGTTTCTGTTGCTCAATCGTGCGCAGAATATCCTCCGCCTTCAACCATCCAGGCGTACCCTCTTTCAAGTGATGCTGGGCGCGGCGCGCTTGCAGCCCAGCATCCGCCCTTCGACCATTCAACATATTTGCTTCTGCCAACGCCACCGAAGCGTCACCGATCCGATCCATCTTGCCGTAGCCGATGCCGAGGTGCAGCCATGCGCTAGGATTGCGTGGCTCAAGCAGCGTCACGCGTTCCAGCATCTCGATTGCGCGCGCCGTGCGCCCTTCGCCGCCGGCTTCCATCATAGCTTTAGCTGCTGGTCCCATCAGTGCAGGGTCACTTGGCAGTAAGTCCACAGCAGCCTCATACGCCAGTGCGGATTCTTGAACACGCCCATTCTCGTAGTGCATTTGGCCTTTTAGTTCATGGAAATATGGGTCATTCGGCGCTCGCTGAATTAACCTATCAATGCCTTGTATAGCGGCAACAAGATCACCGCGCCGATACTGGGCGATGGCGCGGGCATATTGCGCAGGTACGCCTGGATCATGTGCGGCATAGCGATCCAATGTGCGTTGTGGCGGGTCAATGAAGCCTGCCAGCTTGGCCTTGATCCGATCATAGGTCGCAAGCTCTGCTGCAGTAGCAACACGACCTGCATTGCGGGTCCGTGCAACAAACGCTCTGGCGGAGCGCAAGCGGTCACGGGAAAGCGGATGTGTTCGGACATAAGGATCTTGATAGGTGTCTGGCAAAAGTTCCTGTCCTGCCAAACGGTCCAGCATGGCGACCATACCCGCCGCAGAATATCCACTGCCTTCAAGATACCGAAACGCCGCTTGATCCGCGGCGCTTTCCTGAGTGCGTGTGTGGGATAATAGGCTTCGCTGTGCCGAGCCTGCTCCGCCAGCGATCACAGCCGCTGCAGCGTCCGCCCGTCCAGCCGCAACCGCGACTGCGACGCCAAGGATTGTGCTTAGCAGCGCTTGCGAAGAGGCCCGTTCCAGCTCTCCGCCTAGCCTAGCGATATGGCCACCCGCGATATGACCAATCTCGTGAGCAAGCACGCCACGAATCTCATCGGGGCTGTGAACGCTGCGCAAAAGGCCTGTGTAAATAAAGATATTCATGCCGCCAGCGACAAAGGCGTTGATCTGATTATCCCGGACCAGTATCAACCGAACATCACCTGATGCTATGCTCGCTGCTTGAAGCAGTGGCGTCGCGTAGCCGCGGATGATACTTTCGATCTCCGCGTCCCGGATTACAGCCGGCCGGGCGCTGAGCGTGGTTGGCTGAAGCGCCATCCAAAGCACAACGGCGGCTGACATAATTCGCATCGTGAGTTTCATGCTGAACCTGTCCCTGCACATACCCCTCACACCTAGGCATCCCGCCATCCGACGTCAACGCACAGTCCGGTTATTGCTGACCGTAATAGCGGCCTCCTTGGCGTTATCTGCATGCGGCGAAAGCAAGAAAGTTCCCGAACCCGGTTTCATCACTGGCTTTATTGGCGGTGTCGCGGCAGACGAGCCGCGGGCAGCGCTTGTTGGTCGGGATATTCTGGGACGGGGCGGGTCTGCTGCGGATGCGGCGACAGCGATGTTCTTCACGCTAACGGTCACCAAGCCTTCTATGGCCAGCCTGGGTGCGGTCGGCGGGTGCGTTCACTTCGCGGCCGACGAGGAAGAATTTTTAGCCTATGACTTCATGCCAAGACCAACACAGCAAAGCGCTTCTGGCAGACCCCTAATCGCACCACCTGCTGCTGTACGCGGCATGGCGGCAATGCAGGCTCGCTATGGCCAAATGCCATGGGCAGAGCTTATCGGCCCGGCGGAAACGCTTGCTAGGTTTGGGCATGCGGTCTCTCGGAGCCTTGCGACTGACATTCAAGCCCGGGCAGGTGAGTTGGCGAAGTCCCCAAGCATGGTTGCGATATTTGGCCGTCCAGGCGGTGGATTCGCCAAGGAAGGCGACCAGATTCAGCATCTGGAGCTTTCAGCAGCACTTTCAAGTATTCGCCAACGCGGCGCCGGTGCCATTTTCAGTGGTCCGCTAGCCCACAAGTATGCAGCAGCCGCAGCTGCGATTGGCGGCGATCTACATATAGAAAGATTGCGCGCCTACACACCACGCGCCATTCCAGCCATTGAGCGTTCGGTAGGCAACCATATTATCGCGTTCCTGCCAATGTCGAACTCCAACGGTCCACAGCAAGCGAGGCTCTGGCAAATATTGGCAGAAAACCGGGCCCTGCCCCGTGCGGATCGCGACGAACGCCCGCATGTGATCGCTGAGGCCTCGGTCGCTGCCCATGCTGACTACGCCGCGTGGGCAACCCTACCTGGCTCTGATCTGGCTGTCCTCGATGACGCATCCCTGGAAAGCGTTGAAAACCGCTTCAAGGCCTTCGATCCCAACAATGCCCAGCCGATCAGTAGATGGCTGCAAGGCGTAAAGCCGATCCCAAGCGAATCATCGGGCACATCCGTTGTCGCCGTGGATAAAAGAGGCAATGCGGCAGCCTGCGGTTTCACGCTTTTCCGGCCATTTGGTGCCGGGCGCATGCTTCCCGGCATTGGCGCGCCGCCAGCTCTGCTGCCACCGCCGAGCATACTGTCCGGCTCCATTGGGCCAATCATTATTGGTAACAAGAACACCGGCGATTTCTACCTGGCACTGGCAGGCGCTGGCAGCGGTTCGGCGACGATAGTGGTTACTGTCGCTACAGAAATCATGCTTGGCGGTGCGCAGATTAATCCTGCCATCGGCGCACCACGCTTCAGCCGTTCCGGCGGCGCGGCAACCGTCTCCGTCGAGAAAGACGTAGGAGCGGCCGCGAGGGCAGCACTGAAAGCGCGGGGGTATAAGATCGAAGGAGGCAACTCTATTGGCCTGATCAATGGTGCCTCTTGTCCGCGCGGCCTGCCTGCGAACCAAGATTTATGCGACATCCGGACGGATTGGCGCGGCAATGGTCTTGCCGTCACAGTAAGGTAAATTCAATGGCTCTGAAACTTTCCGATCGGGGCGATGTTTCTCCGTTCCTGGTGATGGAAGTCATGCGCGCAGCGGCAGAGCGCGAGGCCACCGGAAAGGATGTTCTGCATCTCGAAGTCGGCCAGCCCGGCTTTCCAGCGCCAAAGGGCGTGCGGCTTGCTGCAGCAAGGGCGCTTGAAACGGAAACGCTTGGCTATACCAGTGCCCTTGGCCAACCGGACCTGCGCAGCAAAATCCGCGCGCACTATCGTGACCAGTACAACATGGACATTGATGAGAGCCGCATTGCGGTCACGACCGGGTCATCCGCCGGGTTTCTGTTGGCGTTCCTGGCTTGCTTTGCACCGGGCAACCGGGTGGCACTGGCGGACCCAAGCTACCCCTGCTACCGCAATATCCTCAAAGCCGTTGGCGTCGAGGCTGTGGCGATCCCCGTCGATGCCTCAACGGGCTTTCAGCCAACACCAGAAGCCCTTGCAGGGCTTGGCCCGGTGGATGGGGTTGTAGTAGCGAGCCCTGGCAACCCTACGGGCTCTATGTTCGCACCAGGTGAGCTTGGTCGCTTGGCGGATTGGTGTCACACGGCTGGCATCCGCCTCATCTCGGACGAAATCTATCATGGCCTGACATATGGCCAAGACGGCGAAACAGCGGCGGGGTCGCCTTCCGCGATTGTCGTCAACAGCTTTTCCAAATACTTCGCCATGACCGGGTGGCGAATCGGCTGGGCGATCCTGCCGAAAGGGCTGTTTAAGCCGATCGAACGCTTGGCGCAAAATCTCTTCATCTCACCGCCTACAATCTCTCAGATTGCTGCTGCGGCTGCATTTGATTGCCATGAAGAACTACGAGGCTACCGTGATGTCTACGCAGCCAACCGCATGGACTTGCTAGATGCACTCAGCGCCCGTGGCCTCGCCCCTGTAGCATCGCCCGACGGGGCGTTCTACATTTATGTGGATACGTCACCAGTCGCTAATGACAGCCCGACTTTTTGCACATCCTTGCTGAATGAAACCGGCGTCGCAGCCACATCTGGCTTAGATTTCGACCCCATTCGCGGCAGCCAATCCGCCCGCTTCAGCTTCTGCGCCAGCCGCGCGGACGTGCAGGAGGCGGCGAAGCGGATTAAGGCGTGGCGGCGGTAGGAAAAGCCTCTAAAGCTGCCGCCATGTGTGGGGCAGGCTCGGCCTCAGCCACAACGTCTGGACGTTCCTGATAGACGGGCAAAATGAGCGAGCGCGCCAGCAAGCAAAGCAGCGATTCGTCTGAAGCGCCATAGCGGATATCGCCGACGATCGGGCAGCCAAGATGTGTGGCATGCACGCGAATTTGATGTGTCCTGCCAGTTTGCGGCTTGAATTCGATCCAAGCTTGGCCGTTCGCCCGGCCAAGCACCTTCCATTCTGTGATAGCGGACTTACCGGCTGGATCAACAATCATCCGCCAGCCTTCTTCTTTGCTGCTGATTTTTAAGAGCGGCGCATCAATCCGGCCGGCATCGTATGCCGGCCCGCCTTCAACAACTGCCCAATAAGTCTTCTGCGGCAGGCCTTCCTGAAACAAGCGCCCCAAGCGCTTGGCACCCTTCGGGCCACGCGCAATCGCGAGGCAGCCGGATGTATCTTGATCCAGTCGATGCGCCAATGTCGGGCGGTCTTTAGAGCCGAAACGCAGTTGGTCCAGCCCCGCTTCCAGGTTCAGCTGGCCCGATGGGCCTGCATGGCAGGGAATGCCCGCTGGTTTATCGATTACCAGCAGCATGCGGTCCTGAAAAAGCAAACGCGTCGTCAGATCAATATCCGGGGCGATGCCAAAATATTGGTTCGGGGTTTGAACACCCTCGACAGAATCGTAGCTGCCAGGCTCTACTCGACGCCGGTTAAAGCGGTTCCTGGGGGATCGCTTTGGGATATCCGGCGTACGGTTCCGGTGTTTGTTCGGTTTATGTGGAGTTTTCGCCATGGGTGCTGTCCGCAATGTGTTGTTCATCATGACTGATCAGCAGCGCTGGGACTACCTAGGTGCCAGCGGCCATCCGACGCTGGAGACCCCGGCTCTGGACGCACTAGCTGCAAAGGGCGTGCTGTTCCGGCATTCCTACTGCCAGTCCCCAATTTGCGGTGCCAGCCGCATGTGCACCTATACTGGTCGCTACATGACCAGCCACGGGGCGCATTGGAACAACATTCCCCTCAGCGTCGCAGAGCACACGATTGGCGATTATCTGAGACCACTTGGCGTGCGCACCGCCCTTGTCGGCAAAACGCACATGGCGGCGGATGCAGAAGGCATGGCGCGGCTTGGCATTGAAAGGAATTCAGAGCTTGGCGTTTTGATATCCCAATGCGGGTTTGAGCCGTATGAGCGCGACGACGGTCTGCATCCGCATCCCAGCGTCGATCCGAACCTTCGCTATAATCGCTGGCTGAATGAGCAGGGCTATCCGGGCAACAATCCATGGAATGATTATGCAAATTCCGCCGAAGGACCAGACGGCGAGGTTCTGTCAGGGTGGAGTATGCGCCATTCACCCCTGCCCGCCCGTGTTGCGGCTGAGCATTCAGAAACGGCCTATATGACCAAGCGGGCCTTTGATTTTATTGATGAGGCGGGCGAAGAGCCCTGGTGCCTCCATTTATCCTACATCAAACCGCACTGGCCTTACATTGCGCCAGCTCCCTATCACGACATGTATTCCACCAATCAGATCCTGCCTGCCAACAAACAGCAGGCCGAGCGAGATAATCCGCACCCCGTCCATGGCGCATTTATGGAGCATATCGAAAGTGCGACGTTCGCGCGGGATGAAGTGCGACAGGCAGTTATTCCAGCTTATATGGGCCTGATCCGGGAGATTGATGATTGGATGGGGCAGCTTTTCCAATTCTTAGAAGAACGCGGGCGAATGGACGATACGATGATCGTCTTCACAAGTGATCACGGTGACTATTTGGGTGACCACTGGCTTGGTGAGAAAGAATTGATGCACGATGAAAGTGTGCGCGTGCCGCTGATCATCTATGATCCAGACGCGCGCGCAGACACCACGCGAGGTAGCGTTGATGACCGCCTGACAGAGAGCATCGATCTGGCCTCAACTTTCCTTGCTGCGCTGGGTGGAACTGATGAAGGGCAGCGGCTCGAAGGTCGCTCACTCCTGCCATTACTGAGAGACGGCGGCAACGTGAAGGAATGGCGTGACACCGTTGTTTCTGAAACAGATTTCGCCATGCGTGACGCCGCCAAGCGGCTGAGCCTCAGCCCAACGGAAGCGCGCGGATACATGATCGCCAGCGCAGAATGGAAGTACATATTTTGGGAGAAAAACCCACCGCAACTATATGATCGCATTAATGATCCTGAAGAACAGAATGATCTTGCCGGGCAAGGCCACGCGGCTGAAGCAGATCTGCATGAGCGCCTGTTCGCCCATTTCCGCGCCCGCCGCACACGCACAACAATTTCTGACACTGCGCTCGCCGCCCGCGCAGGAAGGCCAGGCCAGGTGAAGCGTGGCTTCATTATTGGCGAATGGTAAAGCCGCCCGCCATGATACGCTCCGCCGCTGAATTAAATACCCGTTGGCAAGCTGCACTTACTGCAGAAAAGGAAGGTGATTTCCGTTCTGCAGAAGAAGGTTATAGATCAATTCTTCATGTAGCCCCTAAGCATCCAGCTGCGCTTCGACGATTAGCCGGGATTGGACGGCGCTATGGCGACCAGGAGGCTGCAATGAAACTGCTCGAGCATGCCATCACAGCTGACGCCAGCTACACACCCGCGAAGCTCGACCTGGCGGACATTCTTCAAAGCATAGGTGATTTAGATCGCGCCAGTCATCTGTATGCAGACGGACTAGAGCCTAGCCGCGGCACCCCAGCTCAGCTCAGCAATTATGCCGCCTGCCTCCTTAAACTTGGTCGGTTCCGGGAAACACTGGAGGTGGCAGACAGACACAGAGATACCGGCGCAACGAGTGCAAACGTCGCTGCGTATCGAGCACAGGCGCTCTGGGAACTGGGGGAAGACAGCCAGGCGTTTGCCCTACTTGACCCGGAACAATTCGTATTCACACGGCAACCTGCGGCACCTAGCGGATATCATAACATCGAAGCTTTTAATCAGGATCTCGTCACCGCATTTGAAACCCACCCAACCCTGACGGACACCTGGGATATCGCCCAGCGTGCGGCCCGTGGCGGACGTGTGACCGAGAATCTGTTTGGTGAAGCCATTCCTGTTTCCCCTGCGATCGAAGCTTTCCGAGCAATAATTATCAACGTGGTAAACGATATCGCAAAAGAGCTAAGCCATACTCCTAGCCATCCATTTCTTGGAAGACGCGCCAAGACGCCGCTGGAAATCATTTCCTGGGCCAACCTGATGCCAGGACAAGGCGTACAGGCGGCGCATATCCATAACCTTGGCTGGATGAGCGGTGTTTATTACCCAAAGGTTCCGAAAGCGGTTTCGACCGGTGATAATAGTCATGCAGGCTGGTTAGGCTTTGGCCTGCCAGGTTACGACATCCCGAGCGTCCGCCCGCCTCCAATGCGCTTCCTGGCCCCTGAAGCGGGCCTGCTGGTCTGTTTCCCATCCTATATTTGGCACTGGACAGAGCCGTTTGAGGGTGACGAGGAACGTGTATCAGTTGCCTTTGACGTGGCTTAAGCCAAGAGTGTTGACTATTGCCAAGCCAGTGTGGGCAATCGCGACTGATCCCGATAGATAGTTTAACGAAGTATGAATGCAGATGGTGCGCGCCATGCCGCTTGGTAACTGGCACCGCTGATGCCGGTCTCATAAAAGCCCTCGCAAGTGAGGATGAAGTGTTCGGCCTAGACGGCGACGACAGCCTGAATGGTGACCAAGGTGATATTTGATCCGCGTCGTTGATGGCGATGACATCATAAATGGCGGCGTTGGGGACGATGATTTCATAGGTGGCAACGGCAATGACCGTTTCTTGGCGGGTGCTGGAACAGACGTCATTCAAGATTTCTGCACTGGCCCTCGCGTCGTCGATCAGCTAGACTTAAGCCCGTTCGCTTTCACGAGCTTGGTGGACATTCAGGCGCTTACGACTGATACCGCTGTGTGCCATTATCCAGATTGCGGCAACGGATACGATCCGTGTCGTTGGCGTCACAGAAGCGAGCCTGGTGGAAGGCGACTTCAGTTTTTAGGCGGCTGCAGGCGCACGCAACTGATCGATCAAATCGTCCACGCCATTGACGGCCAGATCGTCGCAAAGGCTTCAAAATGCATAAGCATCCGCTCGATCATGCGGGATTGGAAGCGGCCGCGATCCATTTCTCAATCCCGAAAGCCAAGTTCTTTGGTGGTGGGAATCACTGCTACAATCAGCTCAGTCGATCGTTCTGGCGTTTTCGCCATTTGGCAACGTTCGTGCACGCCCAGGGTTCCAGCGCCGTGGATCAGCGAGCGCGCAACATCCAGCCTTAGCCCCGCTAAATTGGCCATCGCATGCTCAAAGAACTCAAAATCGCCAGAAACCAGGTCGCGAACTGCAAAGTTGCAGGACAATCGATCCGCCTTCACAAGATGCGCACCCATTTCTTCCGGGTCGGCATGTTCATCGGCCAGACTGAAAAATGCCCGCTCCTCCGCCTGCGAAATGGTGTCTGCCGCGGGGTCCGGCGGCAAGTCCTTCCGGCTGCTCAGTTCTTGGAGCACATGGGCTGAGACCAGCGTGATCATCCGCATGAGGACAGCTGATGGCACGTTTACGCGCCGGGCCAGTGGCACCTAGACGCGATCACTGTCGGTGAACTTGTCTAAGGCATTCATCATGCCTGTGTCCTTTGGGCGGCTGCCCGCGTTTGCCAGCAAGGTAGTCACGGTCTTCTCGTCGCCATGGTCAAAAAGTGCATCACTTAAGTCTGGAGCAACCTGATGGCGCATCGCCATAGCTCAAAGCTTGGCCTGCCCTGATAGCTGCGTCACGGGCAAAAATACTCAGGATTTCCTCGATCATGTTTGTGGCTGTCGGATCAAGTGCCTTTAATTTGAAAAGCTCCGTAATCTTGATCGCTGTCAATTCTGGGTTCTGCAAAGACGGATCAAGGACACGCTTATTAGCGTCGGCGACTGTCAAACTGCTCATGGCGCATCCCAATTCACGAGGCTCGCCTGATAATGCGGCGGACTCCCTTGTGCATAGGTTAAGAGCCGAAATCGTCAATTTGATGAGATTGCAGCGGGAATTGCAGCGGCAACGGCTTCTATGATCTCTTCTATCTCCGCGTCCGTTGAAATAAAGGGAGGGGCTAGCACGATGTGATCGCCTTGGACGCCATCTATCGTGCCCGGCATTGGATACACAACAACGCCGCGCGCCATTGCTTCCGCCTTGACCCGCTGGTTGAGCTTCAGTGACGCATCAAACGGTGCCTTCGTATCCCGGTCAGCAACCAGTTCTATCCCCTGCAAGAGCCCCTTGCCCCTTATATCACCAACATTCGGGTGTTGCCCAAGCTTGGCTTCCAACCCAGCCATGAGTCGCTGCCCCTGGCGTGATACGGCGGCGAGTAAATTATCTGACCGGAGTGTCTTTTGCACTGCAAGCGCTGCGGCGCAGGCGATGGGATGGCCCAAATATGTGTGGCCATGTTGGAATCCTCCGGACCCAAGTTTTAGCGCCTCTGCAATATGAACAGCAGAAAGCATCGCCCCAATTGGCTGGTATCCGCCGCCCAAGCCCTTGGCAACCGTGATAATATCGGGTGCCACGTCTTCATTCGAAATCGTGAACATGGCACCGCATCGACCGCCACCGCACATGATCTCATCAGCAATAAATAGTACGCCGTATTGGTCACAAATCTCGCGGATACGGCGGAAATAACCAGGTGCTGGCAGCGCCGCGCCCAGCGTCGCGCCGACAACCGGTTCCGCCACAAAAGCAGCGACCGTTTCTGGGCCAAGCCGGAGTAATTCTGTTTCAAGTTCATCTGCAACCCGGCGGCCATAGACCTCCAGTGATTCACCATCCCTTTGGTCACGATAGGCATAGCAAGGGGCGATATGGCTTGCCGCATCGATCAGTAGCGGTTTGTAAGGTGCCTGGCGCATCGCATTGCCACCAATAGCCAGTGCGCCCAGGGTGTTGCCGTGATAGCTCTGCCGCCGGGCAATGAACCGGTATCGCTCTGGATGCCCTATCTCCAGAAAATACTGGCGGGCGAGCTTTAAAGCCGACTCAACCGCCTCGGACCCGCTGGATACAAAGAATACATGGGATAGATCGCCCGGTGCGTCTTCAAGCAGCGCGTCGGCCAGTTCCTCCATCGCATCATGGGTGAATGAGCCAGTGTGAAGGTATTGCAGACGGTCAATAGCTTCATGCATTGCGGCCAGAATCGCCGGGTGACTATGGCCAAGGCAGGAGACGGCAGCCCCCCCAGCGGCATCAATAAAACTCCCGCCGTCTTCTGTGAATATGCGTACACCTTCAGCGCGAACCGCCTTTGGCGGCGGCGAAGCTAGATTGCGATGTAGAACTTTGCTCATATCATCCTCTCCCCAATAACGCTACTGATGATAGTCTATTCCCACTCTACAAAACGAGAGAGCTTCAGATGGTCGATCTACCACTTGATGACATCACCCGTTTCGGCCTGCATTCCCGCGTGCCAAACCCCGCCTATGCCCGGGAACTTGCGGCACTGGCGGAAGAAACTGGGCTAACCAGCATTGCTGTTGGTGATCACCTTGCGTTCGCCTTACCCATTGATGATTCCATTCTGGGCCTTGGCATGATCGCCACTCTTTCAGAGAAAATCACCATCGCGACCTCGGTCTATCTGCTGCCATTGCGCCATCCAGCCCTCGTGGCCAAGCAGACGATAACCCTGGCCCGCATGGCACCGGGGCGGTTTATCTTTGGCGTCGGTGTCGGCGGTGAGTTTCCAGGCGAATTTGCGCTTGCGGGCATCCCGCACAACGAACGGGGTGCGCGACTGAATGAAAGTATTGAGGTAGTTCGCAAATTGTGGACGGGCGAGCCTGTTGCGCATGAAGGCCGATTCTATAGCTTTCCAGAGACACAGCTTCGCCCCGCACCGGAACCTGCAGGCGGGCCGCCCATATGGGTCGGCGGACGCTCTAAGGCAGCATTAAAACGGGCCGCCACGCTTTGCGATGGATGGATTTCCTACGTCGTAACACCAAAACAGTATCGCGAGGGTCTGGAAGGAATCGCTCGGGAATATGCGAATTCCAGTCGGAATATCCCGTCATACGGGTCCGCCCATCTGTTATTCTGTCGTCTTGATGACACCTATGAGGCTGCTTTCGACAGCGCCAATACATTGTTATCCGAACGCTACGACATGGATTTCAGCCGGGCGACAAAGCGCTATGTCGCCCTTGGATCGCCACAAGATATTGCGGAAAGGCTTTCTGAGTTCCATAAAGCGGGCGTGCGGTTCTTCGAATTTGATTTCCTTGGCACACCGGAAGAAAGGGTCATACAGGCCCGACGGTTTGCTGATGAAGTCCGCCCGCTACTTGATTTTACTTGGACGAAACCATGATCTTTGTTCTGCTTGGCGTACTGCCAACCACCTTGCTCAATAAACTTAAGTCGACTTTTGATTCGGGGGCGTTCGTTGAAGGCTGACAAACAGTTTCGCTACCTTCATCAAACAGAAGCGCAATGAGTAGATCCAAACATCTAGTACCTTGTGTAAAGAACTCTCAGACGAAGTCCAGCAAGCGCTTCAGGCCCATAATGACTTCATCCTAACCGTCCAACCGAATCTCGTCGGCGATATTCTATTGAGCCGGTATCGGTACGGCATGTTATGCAGCGGTCACACCGACAATACTGTTATGGGCTGCACTAGCGGCAATATCTGGCGGTCGGACTTATCATTCACGTTGTTTCCCGCCGACCCAGATAGCTACGAAGGCGGTGAGCTTGAACTAAACACAAATATGCGACCAGAAAAATTAAAGCTGCCATTTGGCCACGTTGTCATCTACTCGACGCTCGTTTTGCATCGGGTTAATGCGGTTATCAGTGGCGAGCGGCGGGCGATGGTTGGCTGGGCGCAAAGCATGGTACGTGATCCGAATCAAAGGCAGGCATTACTTAATATCGCGTAATCCATTAACTTCATGCAGAATAATACCTGGGACGGCACAGAACACCCTCAAGCCACCCGCCTGCAAAAAGCCTATTCCAAACTCTTAAGAATGTGGGGCGAAATCTAGACTGGCACCGCGCAATGCGGCGTCAGCTTCCGGCGTATACGCACCATTGGCTTGGTGTAGTACGAGCCCAGAAGCCAGCGCCAGCCTGCCGCCATTCGCCTTCCGACCGTGCACGATCATCCTGTGAGCTGCGACACCTGATTTGGGCCACAGTGGAAACACCGTCAGACTGCCGAAATCGTTTGCAGTCGCCGAAGCTAGAATATCGCCCAAGCGGTCCGCACGGTGAATGATTGTCAGCCCGCCTCCCGGCCTCAAAGCTGATCCCGCCGCATGCACCCAATCATCCAACCGTGCTGGCCCTTCAATCGTGGCGATACGCTTGGCTGCGTCCATGCCAGTATCATTGCCACCATCCACCAGATAAGGTGGATTCATCATTACTTGATCATAAATATTTGCTTCGGTCGGTAGACCCAAAACATCGCCTCGCAGGCATCGAACACGGCTTCCCAAGTCATTCAGGTGGATATTCTCTAGCCCAAGTGCTGCAAATTCAGGCTGTAATTCAATGCCATCGACCTGGGCGTCATTGACCCGGATCGCAAGCGCCAACGCCGCTGCAGCAACGCCCGTCCCCAAATCGAGCGCCCGCTGGCCGGCACACAAGGGCGTGGCCGCTGCCAGCAAGGCAGCATCAATAGCGACGCGGTAGCCACGCTTTGGCTGCTTCAACCTGAGCCGACCACCAAGCCATGCGTCTTCGGAAGTCTCCAAGGCCATCAAAATTCTAATTTCATTAGATAATTCCCTTCCAACACCCAGCGCGCGCGGCTGGCATCCTCGCTCGCCGTTAGCACCCGGCGCGGAATTGCGACACCTGTACCTTCCAGCATATGGGTGTTCAGGTCTGCCAATATCGCTTCGATGCCAGCGTCAGCCAGGGTCGCTATTGCCCGGGGAGGGCGGACTGGATCGCCTTTTCTTAGTACTTCTTGCATGGCTTCACTCTCCGCGACGCTTAAGACCGTTGACCGGCATGACTGTCGGCATATGCTCGGCCCGAAAGTGCACTATTTCACAGGCACCCTCCGGAGTTCCAGCGTTGAACCACGCCGCACCATCAGACCTCGCGCCAAATGACGCGCTTTCCCGCCTGGCCAATATGTTGGAAGGTGACATGGATGGCGTTAATCGGGAAATTGTTGCACGGATGCACAGCCCCGTCGCGTTAATCCCTGAACTCGCAGGCCATATCGTCGCCGCAGGGGGCAAACGCCTTCGCCCGCTGTTGACGCTGGCGACTGCACGCATGTGCGGTTACACTGGTGATCATCACATTGGTCTCGCTGCATGTGTTGAATTTATTCATACGGCCACCCTACTCCATGACGATGTAGTGGATGAAAGCGATCTCCGCCGTGGCCAAGCCTCTGCCAATGCGCTCTGGGGTAACCAGGCAAGTGTGTTGGTCGGTGATTTTCTGTTCAGCCGATCATTCCAGTTAATGGTCGATGCTGGATCGCTTGAGGTCTTGCGCATTCTTGCCAACGCATCCGCAACCATCGCAGAGGGTGAAGTGTTGCAGCTGACGACAGCAAATGATCCCACAACAACGGAAGCCGCATATTTTGACGTTATTCGCGGCAAGACTGCAGCGCTGTTCGCCGCGGCGTCCCGCGTGGGCCCTGTTATTGCCGGTCGCCCAGACGCCGATGCCGATCATCTGGAAGCTTACGGCATGAACCTTGGCCTTGCCTTCCAAATTGTCGATGACGTGCTTGATTACAACGCTGAGGAGGCTGCACTTGGCAAAACCGTCGGTGATGATTTCCAGGAAGGCAAAGCCACATTGCCCGTTCTGCTTGCCTATGCACGCGGTGATGAGAAAGAGCGGAAGTTTTGGCGACGGGTGATTGAGGACCTGGATCAGAAAGATGGCGATATGGAGCACGCGCTTAGCCTGATGCAAGCGAGCGATGCGATCACGGATTCCGCCAGGGCCGCAACCCGCTGCGCCGAAGATGCCAAGCAAGCGCTACTAGCCGTTGATGGCGAAAGCGAATTGGCTGAAACGCTGGCAGATGTCGCCGATTTCTGCGTTTCCAGGGCCTATTGATCGAGGCACCCAACCTGGCATCAAAGCCACGGCGGCTGAGCGCCGTTCTGGCACTCATTTTCGCGACGACACTATGGGGCGGCTGGTTTCCAGTAACACAGCTTGGTGTCACCAGCGGTACCATCAAGATGTGGGATATGCCGCTGCTGCGCTGTTCCGCTGGTGCCATCGTATTGCTACCAATTGTGCTGCGACACGGCATTAAGGCCGGGAACGCAGGGTGGTTCGGCACGCTCATCATACTGGCGACGCTGTCGGGACCATTTGCATTGGGTATTGGCTACGGCATCCGCTATGCGCCAGCTGCCCATGCAGCGATTTTTGTACCGGGGTGTTTTCCCGCACTCGTTTTTGCGATTGGAATAATTTTTCTAGGGCACAAAGCCTCGCTCCGCCGGTTCATAGGACTAGGGGCTATCGTCCTCGGTGTCGTGATTATCGGCTGGGTGGCACTTTCCGCCGGGAATGAGGGCGCGCTTCAGGGCTACCTAGCATTCCATGGCTGCGCTTGGATGTGGGCTGTATACACAGTTATTGTGCGGATCACCGGCTTATCGCCCTGGCACTCACTCGCGATCACCCATGTGGGCGCAGCAGCAGTCTATGGGCCAATTTGGATCCTGGTGGGCGACACCGGCCTAACCACCCTCTCATTCCCGGAATTAGCTTTTCAGATCGGGTATCATGGCGTACTGAACGGCCTCGTCGCGATGTTTCTTTATGTCTATGGCATTCGCATTCTGGGCGCGTCAGAAGCCGCAGTTTTCGCCGCGATGGTGCCCTGCTTCGCGGCACTCCTCGCCTGGCCGCTTATTGGCCAGGCGATTGGACCGGCGGAAGCGCTGGCGATCCTTTCAGTGACCATAGGGATCGCTCTGGTATCCGGCGCTAAGCTGCCTTGGGCAGGCGGACGCCGATCATGATGTCACGAGTCACCAGTTCAGCCAGTTGATCAGCACTCCAATCATCCGTGCCTTCTGGGCGCATGGGCAGAACCAAATAGCGGAGGTCAGCGGTGCTGTCGTGCACTTCAATCGTCGTGCTGTTTGGCAGTTCTGTGCCAAACTCAGCCAGGACCTGACGCGGTTCTTTGACAACACGGCTGCGATAAGCGCGCTTTTTGTACCATGCAGGTGGCATCCCCAGGATCACGCGCGGATAGCACGAGCATAGCGTGCAGACGATGACGTGATGCCTATCAGCCGTATCAGCAACAACCTTCACTTCAGGATTATGGTCCAGTTTGGTCACACCCATTTCAGCAAGTGCCGGTTTGGGGTCTGCGATCAAGCGGGCGCGATAGGCCTCGTCCGTCCAGGCGCGGGCGATGATTCGGCAGCCAGCGACGGGGGTACGGCTATCCATTTCGTCGATCTGTGTCTGTATAGCGTCCGCCCTCAGCACGCCCTTCTCGACTAGCAATTCACGAATAGCTTGCTCTAGGATTTCGTACTCGCCGATGGCTTCAACATCTTCAATCGGCGCGTGGTCTTCGTGGTGATGGTGACCATCATGGGACATCCGTCATCTCCCTCAGGCTGGGCTCAGCCAGTGTTCATAAATATCGGCGGCGATTTCATCCGGGCTGTCCTCGCCCCATACTTCCCGCCATTCGAACACGACGTCATAAAGCGGTAGCTCAGCGGCGTCCTTATAATACGCCAACTCTTCCGGGTTCTTGTAGAGGCCGAGCATCTGCCTCACGCGGCCTTTGTGGCCTCGCACAAACGTTGGTGTGCGGCAATGACCGGTGTGGTCTCGATCATCTACCATCACAAGGTCCCCCGGCTGGAATTTCGGTGTGGCGGTCATTCCGCAGCCTCCGTAGCTGTATCCCATTTGACGGTGGTTGCGCGAACATCCACGAGCTTCGCCGCCAGTTCATTCGCTGAAATCACGCCATTCGCGACCAATTTTTCCGCCAAAGCTTCGACCCACCGGTCAAAATACTCAGCTTGATCAGAAGCCGCTTTGAGCGCCAATTGCGTTTCCAAAAAGGTCTCACGCGCAGCGCCATCAGTGCTCGGCAGAAGCTGCAATAAGGCGTCGACGCGCTTTTCGTAGAGTGTCAATTCCCGCTCTGCGGACATGGTCAGCGATCCCTTGATTTCACCAAAATCGTATGGGGGTTGAGAGGTCTGCGCAAGTCGGCATGATCATGAAGAAGCATGCGCACAGAGGAGGTCGGAATGACCGAGCGGGCGACGACGAAATTGAAGCAGATGATCGCTGGACCAGACCTAGCGGTGCTCCCGGGCGTCGCCGATGCGCTGAACGCGCGACTGGTCACTTCCGAGGGGTTCGACGGCATATATATGACAGGTGCTGGCACATCCGCCAATCGCCTGGGCATGCCAGATGTCGGCCTGCTGACAATGTCCGAGATGGTGGATAATGCAGGGCGTATCGCCGACGCATCCGGCCTGCCGCTGCTGGCAGACGCCGACACAGGCTGGGGCGGCCCGCTGAATGTGCGGCGCACAGTACAGGCCTATGAACGCGCAGGCGTAGCCGGCATTCACCTGGAAGACCAGGAATGGCCGAAGCGTTGCGGCCATTTGGCGGGCAAGGCCGTTATCAGCCAAGAGGACATGGTGGCGAAAATTAAGGCAGCCGTTGATGCCCGGAGGGACGAAGACTTCCAAATCGTAGCCCGGTCTGACGCACTTGCGGTCGAGGGCTGGAATGCGATGCTTGATCGTGCCCATGCTTGCGAGGAAGCGGGCGCGGATGTACTGTTTCTAGAAGCGATGACGACAATGGAACAGCTGGAAGAAGCGCCTAAATTGTTTAAAAAGCCGCTGCTGTACAACATGGCATCTAGCGGCAAGACACCATTCTTGCCGACGTCTAAAATTCAGAAAATGGGCTTTGGCGTTGTCATTTATCCAAACTTCGTCGTGCTGGCCGCCATCCCCGCAATCCAACGGACACTGCGCCTCCTCAAAGAAACCGGCGATGTAGCGGCCCTCGCGAATGACATCATATCCTTCCAGGAATTCTTTGACCTGATGGGCATGGATGAGGTGAAGGAGCTTGAAGAGCGTTACGTTACAGATGAAACCCGCCGGGCCGGTTACTGATCATGAGCCTTCTGCGAGACCTTCTGCCCTTACCGCTGCCCGATGGGGTCCAATCAGCCGTCGTTGAAGGCGTGAACGGCCTGGATATGCATTATCTTGAAGCGGGGGGTGCGTCGCGGCCACTCGTTCTATTGCTACACGGGTTTCCCGAGCTCGCATTCTCCTGGCGCAATCTCATGGTTCCACTGGCGGAACTAGGCTTCCACGTCGTTGCGCCTGATCAGCGAGGTTATGGGCGGACGACCGGATGGTCTGACGCTTATGATCAAGACTTGTTCACCAACCGCATGCCAAATCTGGTTCGGGATGCAATGGGGCTGATATTCCGGCTAGGCCATGAGCATGCGGCGCACGTTATCGGCCACGATTTTGGCGCTTCTGTTGCCGGATGGGCCGGGCTGCTCCGTCCCGATATTTTCCGCCAGGTCACGGTCATGAGCGCGCCGTTCGCAAGCCCGACTGCCCTGCCTGTGGGCGCGCCGGACCCAAACACCGATGATATCGCCGCTGCACTCCTTGCGCTGCCTCGCCCGCGCAAACATTATCAACACTACTATTCAACGCGCATCGCCAATCAGGATATGATGACCGCGCCCGGTGGCCTGCACGCGTTCATGCGCGCCTACTTCCATATGAAAAGCGCCGATTGGGCCGGAAACGCACCCCACAGTTTGGGCAGCTGGACAGCCAAGGCTATCGCCGAGATGCCCACATATTACGTGATGGATGCCGCCCATAGCATGCCAGAGGCTGTGGCCGACGCGATGCCGAATGATCGCGAGATATCTGGCAACGCATGGATGACGGAATCTTCGCTCGCCACGTACACGACCGAATACGTCCGAACCGGGTTCCAGGGTGGCCTGAACTGGTATCGATGCAGGTTTGAAGATGCCTATAACCGTGAATTGCAGGTTCATGCAGGCAAGCCTATGGCTGCCCCTCTGGCCTTCATCGCCGGCGCCCAAGACTGGGGTGTGCGCCAAACGCCTGGCGCATTGGAAGCAATGGAGAACCGTGGGTCTGTAGATTATCGCGGTACGCACCTGATCAGCGGTGCAGGGCATTGGGTGCAGCAGGAGCAAACAGAAGCAGTTCTGCTGTTGCTCAAGGACCTATTGGCCAGATGAAGCCCCCCCCCCGGTAACCTCTAGGCTACCGGCTTTTTTTGCAGTGTCGCTTAGGGCCGTCCGTCTTGCTTCTATGAGACGAAGTGAAAGTCCGTAGGGTTTAGAGCGCTTGCGTCGGTAAACGCCACGTTCAGTTCTATCCCACCGCCGAAGTCGATCATATTGTCGAAACCAACTTGCTGGAGCAGAGGTACGAGTGCAGCGAAGTCTGACGGGCCACCGTTCACGAAGCGAACGAGGTCCTGCGTCAGATCGAAATCTTCGACCCTGTCTGCATCCGAAATACCAGTGTTGAACAAGAATATACCCTGGCCAGAGCCGCCGGTGAGGCCGTCAGACCCAGCAGCGCCGAACAACACATCATTGCAACCATCGCCGAACATTTGGTTATTGCCGCAACCACTCGGCGTCATGAAAGGTGCTGGTCTGTAGTCAACATCAATTTTTTCAAGCCCCAACATGCAATAGCCATCATCGGCACCGCGCAGGTCGTTAGCGATGTAGGCCATACGCTCTGGAATGCTGAGGCCTTTGGCCCGCGGCATCGATACCGCTTGCCAAAGGCAATGTGCCCCCACTCACAACAAGCAGTAAGTTAACCAAATGTTTTAATCGAAAGACCGTATCGGGCAAACTAGCGCCCCTTACGGGTAAACCAAGGGCTGAAATATGGCCACTGTTTGACAAGGCCTAGAATCACGCTTGAATGCTTGTAGTAACAAATCAGAAAATCAGGCAAGGACCAATTTAATGAGCGACGTAACAGCCTTTATCGGCACTGGACGCATGGGCGCCCCGATGGCGCAGAACTTAGCCCGCAAGGCAAACGCCCTTGGCCGCCGGATCCGTGTGTTTGATCGCTCACCAGAAGCGGCGGCGCTCTGCCGGGATGCCGGCGCAGAAGTCGCCGATAGCCTTGAAGCGGTTCTGGATGGTGCTGACGTCGTCTTCACCATGGTGCCAGCCGGGCCAGACGTGAAAGCACTACTGCTGGATGCAGGTGGTGTGCTGGATAAAGCAGCGCCCGGCGCGCTGATTGTCGATAGCTCCACGATTGACGTTGCGACTGCGCAGGAAGTTGCAATCGCCTCTAAAGCCCGTGGGTTCCGCATGATTGACGCGCCCGTATCTGGCGGTGTCCCAGGCGCGGAAAACGCGACGCTGACGTTTATGGTCGGCGGCGATGAGGCAGACCTGGAGACTGTCCGCCCGCAACTTGAAGCCATGGGTGCCAAAGTCGTGCATTGTGGCCCAACAGGTATGGGAGAAGCGGCCAAGATCTGCAACAACATGGTAACTGGTATCGCGACCATTGCCGTCGCTGAATGCTATGCCATTGGTGAAGGTCTCGGGCTCGACCCGAAGATTTTGTATGATGTCGTCAGCACGTCATCCGGGCAGACGGCGCAGGGCGTGAACTCTCCGCCAGTCAAAGGCCTGAGCCCAACATCCGCCGTCGAACGAGATTTCGCACCCGGATTCACGATTGCACTGATGTTGAAAGACCTTCGGCTTGCGCAAACAGCGGCCAAGCAGATCGGACAAGCCAGCCCGCTCGGCGCACAAGCGGCAGAAGTTTATGCGTTGGCCGACGGTGCGGGGCTCGCGAACCTTGATAGCTCAGCAGTCTACAAGCTGATTGCGGGTAAGCTGCAGGGGTAAACCTACCCGTCAGCTTCCATCGCCGCATTAGGATCACGCGCCCATTCTTGAAGCGAAGCATCATATACGGTTGCTGGCTTGCGACCCAATAGATGCTGGGCGAAGGCGACCTGGGATGCGGCGATGCCACCGCCGCAGTAGATCACGAGGTCTTTGTCTGCGGTGGCTCCAGCTTCATCGAAGCGCTCGGCAAGTGTATCGAGCGGCAAGAAGGCAGAATCATCTGGGTTCAGCATCGCAGACGCAGGCACATTGATGCTGCCAGTAATCCGCCCTTCACGGCCATAATGCGGGCCTCCCGTGCCCGCATGTTGCGCCGGTGAAAGGGCGTTTACGACGCGGGCGTTTGCGTCCCCGCGCGCGGCTTCGACCGATTCTTGGTCAACGAATACGCCGTCACGGTAATTGGCGGTGAAGGCGGCTACAGGATAGCTATTGGACCCGGTTTCAGCAGTCCTACCCTCTGCCGACCATTTGCGCCATCCACCATCCAATACCGCCGCATTCTCAAAGCCGAATGCACGCAGCATCAGCCAAAGGCGTGGCCCCCAGGACATGGACCCGCCGGAGTAAATCACGACCGGTGTATCATCCCCGACCCCTAATCGCCCCATAGCAGAGGCGAACCGATCCGCTGTCGGCAAAGTAAAGCGCAGGGGGCTTTTGTCATCGGAGAGATCAACCGTCAGGTCCGCAAATATAGCGCCAGGAATGTGACCAGTGTCATAGTCAGCCCGGCCGGACTCCATCGTCATGCCACCATTTTCTGCTGGATGCAGATGCACTGTTGCATCCAACACCCGAAGGTTTGGAGCATCCAGGTTAGCCGCCAGCCATTCCGTTGAAACAAGCGGGCCGGGTAAAGTTGCGGTCATTGAATTCCCTCCGTTACAAAGGCAAAGCGAGCAGGGTGTCGACGCGTTCGTTATCGAACACGACCACCTTCTCGCGGAATAGCGGGCGGTCGCCGCTTAAGTCGACCACATCCAAATATTTGCCAACGCTGAACAACATCGCGTTGCCGCGGACGTCAATTCGGATCACCTGATAGTTTGATGTCGCCCGCACAATATCTCCGTCAAAGTCTGTGATCTGCGTCGTTGAAATAAAGTGCTTATAGCGGTGATCTTCGAAGATATTGGCGCGACGGATGGAAGAAACCCGGTCTTGCAGCATCGCCTGACTATCGGCATGGATGATGCCAAGCGGAAGGCCTTGGTCAAAATTCTCCGCCGAAATGATCTTATAGAGGCAGTCCGGTGTGAAGAAATCTGGCCAGGCCTCAAGCTGATCATCGTCGATGGCACGGGCATAATCGGCGAGCAGGCGTTCGACAAGGAAATAGGTTTGAGCGGCAGCCATTATACGCCCATGACCGCGCGGTAGGCTTTCCAAAAACCACGGATTGAGACCTCGGTGGCCCGGCCTTTAGTGGATTGAACTGTCTCACCGCCCATCGGCACCACTCCAATTTCTCCATGCACCCCCTGGATCGCTTTTTGCACGAAGCCGCCGATGCAACCATCCTCCATGGAAATATATCCAGCCGGGCCGACTAGGTTGGATTGCTTCAGCCTGCGCTGGTCCATCTCGGTATCGTCATCCTGGTAGCCCACATGGTTCCAAACCAGTTCGGTCTCACCCACACCCTTCGGCAGAACTTGGCGAACAGCGATGGAATTGTAATGACACTGCAGCCCGAATGTTGGGAATACGGACATGATGCGCGTCGTCATACCTTCGCCAGACTCGTCCACAGCATCCAGCAAAGTTGGGTCCTGCAACTGCATATCTTTTAGCGAATGAATGCCTTCTTCTTTGTAGGCGTCATGGTCATAGCCAGTGCTGCTTTTACCGTAGCTGATATGACTACCGCCGCCTGCACCCACAACAATTCCTCCTTCCTGGCTTAACCGATTGAGCTTGAAGGTGTTGAAGAACGTATGCAGCAAGCTCGCGTGGTAACTGTCCCGCAAGTTCTCGTTGTAGATTTTCCAATTGTTCGGTAGCACCTGCACATTGCGCCCCAGAAACTTCAGGGGCCTGCCCAGAATACTGCTCATATGTGCTGCGATTTCAGGGCCTATATAGGTTTCGAAATCTAAGGTCGCGTCTGAATAGGTACCGAATATCAGGCCACAGAACTCTGTCACGCGAAGCTGCTTCAGACCGTGCGCCTCCTTGTCGAAATCGTCAGGTAGGCCACCCTCCCCGCCAACGCCATTCTCAAACGCGACGCCACGCAGGCTGCCATCAAGGCGATAGGTCCAGGAGTGGTAGACGCATGTCAAAAGCTTTGCATTGCCGCGCCGTGTCAAACAAACTAGCGCACCGCGATGAGCGCAGCGATTTTCCATGGCGTGGATTTGGCCATCGCGATCTCGCGTTACGATGACGGGCGTTTCGCCAATGCAGGTCGTGACGTAGTCGCCGGGTTCCGGGATTTCGCAAGCCAGTGTTAGGTAATTCCACACGGGGCCACGATAGATCGTCTCCAATTCCTGGCGGTAGATGCCCTCGTCCGTATAGAGGTCGTAGGGAATCTCGGTCAGCTTGTCGCTTGGGAAGCGGGCGCGGGTCTCGTCAGCTTTATTAATCGGTCCATCCATGGCCATTGGCGTTCCTTCGGTTCGGGCGCACCATGCTATAGTGCCAGCGCCGGATGATAAACCGGCCACGAAGTTCAGGCACACTTTCTATGACAATCCCGAAGCCTATTGCCAATGCAGCGACGAACGCACCTGCCAAAGGTATTCTCTGCATGGTCATCGGTACCATGCTACTGACCAGTAATGACGCCATCACCAAATGGCTGCTGAATACACTGCATCCAGGTGATGTAGTGGCATGGCGGGGCCTACTTTCCCTACCATTTATCTTCGTCATCCTGAAATACGAAGGCGCGACTGTATCCAACCTGAAGAGCAACGCGCCTTGGCAAACCTTCTTACGGGGTATTTTAGCGCTGATCACAAGCGTGTTCGTAATTCTCTCATTCCAGGTGTTGCCGCTGGCGGATGCATTGGCGCTGATATTTGTCTCGCCGCTCTTGGTGACGGCACTGTCCGCGATCCTGCTGCATGAACCCGTCGGTTGGCGGCGCTGGACCGCAACGATCTTAGGCTTTTTGGGCTCGCTTCTCATCGTCGGCCCCAGTTTTAGTGAGATCGGGTGGTGGGTGGCCGCACCGCTAATGGCTGCAACAACGGCGGCGCTCCGTGATATCGCTACCAGAAAGCTAGGCGCGATTGATAGCGGTCCGTCCATCCTGCTCTGGACGATGCTGATCGCGACTGCAGGCGGGTTTGCCAGCCTGCCCGTGCTTGGCACAACGCCGGTTTCAATCGGATCCTGGGTGCTGCTGCTTGGGGCTGGCGCAATGTTAGCCCTCTCCAACCGACTGACAATTGCAGCATTCAAACTTGCATCCGGTGCCGTCGTAGCACCACTCAAATACCTGTCGCTCATCTGGGCGGCAGGCATTGGCTACATCGTGTGGGGAGAAACGCCGGGGCTGCAGAAAGTGATTGGTGCGGCTATCGTAGCGTCAGCGGGGCTGTACATTTGGCGCCGCGAGATTGTCAAACAGCGAGGCATCAGGCCATGAGCGGCGGCAGGGTCACCAAACACAAAATACAGGCAGGACAGATCGCACTTCGACAAGCTGGCGAAGGCCGCGCGTTGGTTCTGCTGCATGGGCTCGGTGGGTCCTCAAAATCCTGGGACCGGCAACTGAAAGACCTGGCAAGTATCCGCCACGTCATC
Source organism: Alphaproteobacteria bacterium (assembly GCA_965660545.1). GTDB lineage: Bacteria > Pseudomonadota > Alphaproteobacteria > Bin95 > Bin95 > VMCJ01. The sequence goes on from CBFIAF010000006.1 coordinate 58,381, forward strand.
GCATGGGATTGCCCCGGTTATGGTGATTCCGATGATTTCCCGAGCGGTAAACCTACCTGCCATGACTTCGCAAAGACCTTGTTGGCGGCCCTTGATGCAGCAGGCATTGGGGATTTCGACCTTGTCGGCCATTCTATGGGCGGCGCTGTCGGGCCTTGGGTTGCGCGCCTGGTGCCAATGCGAGTCGGCAAAGTCGTGCTGTCAGCCACCAAAGTCTCTTTCGGCGCCGACAACCCCACGAGCTACGATATGCGCCTCGCCGAACGCAGAGCAATGGATGACCGCATGTTCGGTGAAGCCCGCGCCAAAGGCATGGTCGGGGAGGCAAGCCCGGTCTTTGATGAAGTCGCAAGCATTGCCGGTGAAATCCGGGAGACAGGATACGCCGCTGCCCTGTCTCTGCTAAAAGGGGCGGATAACCGCGCGATCCTGCCTACAGTAGACCAACCAACATTGGTAATTGCCGGCACAAATGATCGGATTGCGCCCGCCCCTCAAACTAAAGCCGTCGCCGGAGCTGTGCCCGGTGCCCGGCTGGAGATCGTCGCGGACGCTGGCCATGCCGCCTATATGGAACAGCCCGACACCTACAATACCCTGCTCAAGGATTTCCTTGATGACTGATGCAAAGCAAGACCCACTGGCGGGCGTCTACGGCACGTGGAAGCTAGTGCGCGGCCAGTCGAAGGACCCAAACGGCGCGTCGCTCCCACCACCCTATGGGGGCGAGAAAGCTATCGGGAATGTTGTACTGACCCGCGATGGCCGGATGGCCGCTGTCCTAATCGATGGCCGCCCCAAGCTCCCTGAAGGCGCGACACGAGAATACACAAGCTATTGCGGCGCCTTCACTTTCGACGGCGAAACACTCATCACCCGCGTCGATGCCTGCTCAGACCCTGCCCGCATGCACACAGACCAAATCCGCAAAGTCCGCTTTGAAAATGGCCTGATGATCCTCCAACCGCCGCCCAAGGATATAAACGGCATCATCTACCACCGCGAACTTTCATGGCGTAAAATCGCGGACGGTTAACCGCCTGCTCCTCCGGTACCCAAGGTCCCGGACCTAAGAAATAGTGGAGAGATATCTTGCAGTCGCCGACGCCGCTGTCGGATACCTCAACGCCGAGCATTAGGCCAATCTGATATCCGGTCGCAAAACTCGGTCCGCTTGCCGCGCGGATAGGCTTGCTGATCTTCGTTCTTATGATGCTTCTCGTGATCCACCATCTAACTTGAATACGCCTGTAAGGCACGCGCGCATTGATTCCTTATATATGGCTGATCAAGTGATTGATGGATGTAAATACTTCCCTCGCGGTAGCCATAAAAATCATAGTAGTCAGCCCACGTATGCCCCATCACTCCGACAATTTTTATTTGGCTCCCGTGCTGCCTTGCAAAATTTTCTTTTTTTGCCCTTCAACGTGCTATTGCCAAACGCGCGCGCCTCGTCTGCTTCTGATGGGCTCATCAAATCGGCAAACGAATTTGACCTTCTACTTTTGCATCATCTACAAATTCGGCGTAACCGCTCTTGAGCACCAGTATTTGTGCCAACGTTTTTGAGTTCCCGCCAACTCCCAACGACCGCAATCCATCAAGAGTCTGCTCGAAGTTTTTCTGATGTCTTTGCTGAAACGTTTTAACCTCCAGAACCTAATCACGCTATCTTACGATTGGATCGCCAGAACCATCACGGAACAGGCGCAGTGCTCTCGCAGATTAGTCATAACCAATTAGTTCGCCGCCATCAGCGATGCGTTTCAACATTCGTTCAGCGCCTTCGCCCTCGGCTTTTGGATCGACATATCCAGCGCCGCTCTCCTCGACCCGCCAATGCGATCGGCTGTATGCGGCGTGTGCACCCCATCATGCTTTATGGTGGGTTCTATCTGACGCGATATCGAGGTTGGGCGCCAGTCGGTCGGCTCAATATAAACGCCACCGCTTTGTCTCGGCGACAAGGATGGCTGGGAATAGGCAGGGCGAACGCCAAGGCCGCCTGCTTGATGCTATAATCCCACATTAAAAAATACGGGCTTAGAGGCCTTCAGGCCGGTATCGAGGCACAGAACTGGTCACGCGCGCTTCAGGGAATTCGAATTCAGACGGTTCGCCAGCGCTTCATTCAGTTTCGCTTCGGTTTCCCCGCCGGGGCGGGCGAAGCGATCCTGTTTCAGGCCATGGTCCTTCTGGAAGGCTTCGAGGCCGTTTAACATGCGGGTGTCTGGCACATCCAGAATGTGAAGCTCTTTTACATCGTAATAATCGAGACGGTGCAGACCCTGTTTGATATCGTCAGCGTCGTTCTGGTCAGCGACGTGGTTGGCTGCGAGTGTCTTGTTCAGTGCGATGAGCATCGGATCGTTTTCCAAAGAATGTCGCAAAAGAAACATATAAGGGACATTTTTGCTAAACGATGTGCAGTCATAGAAAATCAATTAAATTTAACAGATTACCTTAAGTGACACGCAACCGTATGGCCACCGCCTAGGTCCTTCAGGACGGGTTCTTCGATGCGACATTGGTCTGTCGCGTAGGGGCAGCGGGTATGGAAGTGGCAGCCCTTGGGCGGGTTGATCGGGCTTGGGACGTCGCCCTGGAGAATCTTCTTTTCCCGGCGGACTGTCGGGTCCGGGATCGGTGCCGCAGAGAGCAGTGCCTCAGTATATGGGTGCTGCGGGTTGGTGAAGAGGGTCTTCTTATCCGTAAATTCAACAATACGGCCCAGATACATCACGGCCACGTCGTCAGAGATATGCTCCACCACGGCAAGGTCATGGGCGATAAACAGATAAGCGACATTCATCTCCTCCTGGAGGTCCATCATCAGATTGATGACCTGGGCCTGGATCGAAACGTCGAGCGCGGAGACGGGTTCATCCCCGACAATCAGCTTCGGGTTCAATGCAAGCGCGCGGGCGATGCCGATGCGCTGGCGCTGTCCACCAGAAAACTGATGCGGATAGTTGTTCATCTGCGCTTGGCGGAGGCCCACACGATCAAAGAGCGCTCTTGTCATTTCCTGACGGGATTTTTCGTCACCGATATCGTGAATATAGAGAGGCTCTTTCACAATTTCGCCTGCTGTCATCCGCGGATTCAAGCTGGAGAAAGGATCTTGAAAGATAATCTGCATCTGCCGCCGATAGGGCCGGAGCTCCTTCTTTCCAAGATGCGTAACATCTGTGCCGGAAAGCTTGATGGTTCCGTCAGTCGGCTCCAGCAAACGCATCGCGGTGCGGCCAACAGTAGATTTGCCGCAACCAGACTCGCCCACAAGCCCAAGGGTTCGCCCTTCCCCAATGGAGAAGCTGACACCGTCTACGGCATAAACATGCCCTGTCGTGCGTTTGAGCACACCGGTTTGGATGGGGAAATGCTTCTTGAGGTTCTCCACCTCCAACACCGGCTCATCGCTTGACGCGTTCGGGGCGCCTTTTGATGCGACCTCAGCCATCATTCGCTCCATATAACTCGTCTGAACGCCAGCATGCGGCCCAATGGCCATGACGCTTTTCTTCATATTCAGGCCGGACCTGCCGACATTTATCAATCGCTTGCGGACAGCGGGGCGCGAACGCGCAGCCTTCCGGCAGCGAATGTAATGGCGGGACGATGCCGGGGATTTCCTCCAACCGCTCTGCTGCCGCTTCCTCACCAACCACGATGGCGAGGCTCGGCACAGACGCCAGCAGCCCTCGCGTATAGGGATGGCGTGGATTGGCGAAGAGCGTCATCACATCCGTCTCTTCGACCTTCCGCCCCGCATACATCACGATGACGCGGTTGGCAGTCTCTGCGACGACGCCAAGATCATGGGTAATCAAGATTACGCCGGCGCCCAGATCATCCTTCAGGTTCACGATTAGGTCGAGGATTTGTGCCTGAATTGTTACATCCAGCGCGGTCGTCGGCTCATCCGCGATTAGCACTTTAGGCTTGCAGGCCAAAGCCATGGCGATCATCACGCGTTGACGCATGCCGCCTGAAAGCTGGTGCGGGAATTCTTTGACACGACGTTCAGGCTCTGGGATGCGGACAAGCTTCAGCATCTCCTCAGACCGAGCCATCGCCTGCTCTTTCGACATGCTTTGGTGCAAGATCAGTGCTTCGCTGATCTGCTTGCCAATCCGCATGACCGGGTTGAGGCTGGTCATCGGCTCCTGGAAGATCATGGAGATATCATTGCCGCGAACGCCGCGCATTTCGGCCTCCGACAAGTCTAGCAAGTCCTGACCGTCCAACTTGATCTCGCCACCGACGATACGGCCGGGCGGATCAGGAATGAGGCGCATGATCGAAAGCGCGGTCATGCTCTTGCCGCAGCCGGACTCACCAACAATGGCTAGCGTCTCCCCCCTCGCGACGGAGAATGATACATCCTCCACCGCGCGGACAACGCCTTCACGGGTAAAGAAGTAGGTTTTGAGGCCGTTAACCTCTAATGCCGCCTGGTTGGCCGAAGAACCGGTCGGGACATTCATTTGCGCAGCATCTGCCATGATTTGATTTGCTCCTTAGCTGCGCTGACGGGGATCGAGGATATCGCGGACAGCGTCGCCTAGCAGGTTCGCGCCGAACACGGCGAGGCTGATGGCGATGCCTGGGAAAATCACGAGCCAAGGCGCTGTCCGCACATATTCAGCCGCACTTTCAGAGAGCATGCGGCCCCATGACGGATGCGGCTCTGGAATGCCTAGGCCCAGGAAAGAAAGCGACGCTTCCGTCAGGATGGCCGAGCCAAGCTGCGCCGTCGCCAGTACGATCAACGGCGCTAGGGTGTTAGGCAAAACATGCTTCACCGCGATGCGCGTTTCGCTCATGCCTATGGCTTTCGCCGCCTCAACAAACGGCATCTCCCGCAAACTGAGGGTGTTCGATCTAATCACGCGAGCGACGTGGGGCACCAGCGGGATCGAAATGGCGATCACTGTGTTTTCAAGGCTGGGGCCGAGGGACGCGGCCATCACCAGCGCCAGCACCAAAAGCGGCAAAGCTTGCATAATATCGATGATGCGCTGGGTGATCAGGTCAAACCATCCAAGCAGATAGCCTGATGCAAGCCCTATAACGACCCCAAGCGAGCAGCCCAAGATCGTTGAGCCAAGCCCCACTGCCAATGATATGCGCGCGCCGTGGATAATACGGGACAAGAGATCCCGGCCCATCATATCGGCGCCCAGCATGTGGGCGCCGCCAGGACCAGCGAGCGAGGTGTCAGCATTCGTCTTGACCGGGTCCATCGGGGCCAGAATGTCCGCGAAGATGCCTGTTAACAGGAGCCCTAAAAACAGCAGCAAGCCGACTGCGCCGAGCGGGTAGCTTTTCGCTAAGAACCAAGCTTTTCCTATGCGGCTTTCAACGCCAGCGCCAGCTTTGGAGAGCTCAGCTTCGTGATCGATTGGTTTGATCGCCATAACCTGAACCTCCTCTATTCGTACTTAATGCGGGGATCGAGCGCGGTGTAAAGCAGGTCAACCAGGAAGTTTGTGAGCACGACGATCACGCCGATGAACATCACCAAATTCTGCACAATCGGATAATCCCGCCATTGGATCGCCTCCACTAGGAAGCGTGCGACGCCGGGAATGTTGAACACCGTCTCCGTAACAATCAGCCCGCCAATCAGGAACGCCGCCTCAATGCCGATAATCGTCACGATCGGCAGAACCGCATTGGAAAGCGCGTGATTGTAATTGACGGAACGATCGCTGGCGCCTTTTGCCTTTGCGGTGCGGATGTAGTCTTGCCGCATCACCTCTAGCATCGATGATCTCGTAAGACGCATTATCAGCGCCGACGACCTAAACCCGACCGCGGCAGCTGGGATACTATAGAGCAGCAACTCGTCCCATAAATTATCCGGCGGGTCTGTATAGATCGGGATCGTCCCAAACCATGTGACGAAGGCCATCAGGATGAGCAGCGCCAGCCAGAAAGACGGAAGCGACAGCCCCGAGAGGCTGACGACCCGCAGCATATAATCCAGCGGCGTATTCTGCTTGACCGCACTGATAACGCCGAGCGGCAAGCCGAAAAGGACAGAGAAAAAGAGGGCCAATGCGGCCAATTTCGCTGTGATTGGAATGCGCGGCGCGATTTCATCAATCGCTGGCAATTCCGAAACGTAGGAAAAGCCCAGATCGCCCTGCACAAGGCCAACGATCCAGTTCCAATATTGAACGGGGATGGGGTCTGATAACCCTAACTCATCTTCCAGCAGGCGCTTTTCTTCAGGATCAACGAAGCCCGCTGAATCAAACAGAATATCTGCAATGTTGCCCGGCACGAGGCGCAGCAACGCGAAGATGATAATCGACATGCCAATCAGCGTGATGGCCATCAATAAAGTGCGTCGAACGATATACGAGACCACCGAATTGGCCTCCTTCACTCAAGCGAATACAGACGGAAGAATAGGTTGGGCGCAGCT